>CALUST010000010.1 GCA_944323505.1 uncultured Bacteroidales bacterium | reverse complement strand
AAATCCTCGGATTCAGAATCACTGACATAATGTTCAACGGGACTCCGGAAGAACTCAAGGCCACTAAGGTGACCCAGCCGGCAGTATTCCTGCACTCCACCGTCCTCGCCAAATGCTATGACGGGTTCAGACCCGACATGGTGGCAGGACACTCTCTCGGAGAGTTCTCAGCCTTGGCAGCAGCAGGGGCAATGGACTTTGAAGACGCACTCAGACTCGTATCCATCAGGGCCATGGCAATGCAGAAGGCCTGCGAGATCAAGCCGTCGACTATGGCGGCCATCATCGCCCTGCCGACAGAGACAGTCGAGAGCCTCTGCAAGGAGTGCACAAGCGGCATAGTCGTCCCTGCAAACTACAACTGCGACGGACAGATCGTCATCTCCGGAGAAGTCGAGGCCATCAATGAAGCCTGCGAGAAGATGAAGGCTGCCGGAGCCAAGAGGGCACTCGTGCTGCAGGTAAGCGGAGCATTCCACTCACCTCTCATGGAGCCTGCACGCGAAGAACTCGCAAAGGCCATCGAGACCACATCATTCAAGACTCCTGTCTGCCCTGTATATCAGAATGTGACTGCAATGCCGTCCACAGACCCTGACACCATCAAGAAGAATCTGCTTGCACAGCTGACTTCCCCTGTCAGATGGACCCAGACGGTGAAGAACATGGTGGCCGACGGGGCAGGATACTTCATGGAGATAGGTCCGGGGACAGTGCTCCAGGGACTCGTAAAGAAAATCGCCGGAGCAGATGTGACAATCGAGGGCATCACTACCCTATAGAGCGACAGACCACGGAGCAGGAAAGGCTCCACGCTGATTTCAAGACAGGCTGGCTGATGAAGTCTTCAGACTTTTCAGGACGGTCTGTCTTTCTGTTTAAAATATTTCAAAAACAAAGGTCTGTTTTACAAAAATTTAACTAAATTTGCGTGTTGACGGTTCCCGGGAACGGACACGGGAATCAAAAATTCTGACAATCCGTAATTTAGAAAACCATAATGATTTTCATTAAAGGAAAATTAGAAACAACATAAACATTAACGATTATGGCAAACGAAAAAAAATTCATCACTTGTGACGGTAACTACGCAGCTGCGCACATGGCTTATCTTTTCAGTGAGCATGCTGCCATCTACCCTATCACACCGTCTTCGACAATGGCTGAATATGTCGATGAATGGGCAGCCCAGGGGAAGAAGAACCTCTTCGGCGAGGTAGTGAAAGTTACCGAAATGCAAAGTGAAGGAGGTGCGGCCGGTGCAGTACACGGTTCACTCCAGGCAGGTGCGCTTACAACCACATTCACTGCATCACAGGGACTTCTCCTGATGATCCCTAACATGTACAAGATTGCAGGCGAACTGCTCCCGACAGTATTCCATGTCTCAGCCCGCGCCCTCGCATCTCATGCCCTCTCAATCTTCGGAGACCATCAGGATGTAATGGCATGCCGCCAGACAGGATTCGCCATGCTGGCGTCCGCATCTGTCCAGGAAGCCCTCGACATGGCAGCCGTCGCACACCTCTCGGCAATCAAGTCAAGTGTACCATTCCTCCATTTCTTCGACGGATTCAGGACATCCCACGAAATCCAGAAAATCGAACTTATCGACGAGGAAGTGCTCAAGTCAATGATCAGCACGAAGTCTCTCGCAAGATTCAGGGAAAGGGCACTCAATCCTGACACACCTGTCACTCGCGGTACCGCACAGAACGGAGACGTTTATTTCCAGGCTCGTGAGGCCTGCAACCAGTATTACGACGCCGTTCCGGACGTAGTGGCCAGATATATGGGAGAAATCAGCGAGGCTACCGGCAGGGAATACCGTCCTTTCGACTATTACGGTGCACCTGACGCGGAGAATGTCATCGTAGCAATGGGCTCAGTGACTGAGACCATCAAGGAGACAATCGACTACCTTGCATCCCAGGGGAAGAAATACGGTCTCATGATAGTACGTCTCTACAGGCCGTTCTCAGCAAAATATTTCATGAAGGTCCTGCCTGCATCAGTCAAGAGGATTGCCGTCCTCGACAGGACAAAAGAGCCTGGAGCACTCGGAGAGCCTCTGTTCCTCGACATCAAGGCACTTTTCCAGGGCAAGGCAAACGCACCTATGGTAATAGGAGGCCGCTACGGACTGTCTTCAAAGGACACTTCACCTGCACAGATTGTCGCAGTCTACGAAAATCTCGAACTCGCGGAGCCTAAGGACGGGTTCACAATCGGCATCGTGGACGATGTCACCTTCAAGTCTCTCCCTGTAAAGGAGGAGATCAGCATCGTGAAGCCGGGTACGACAGAGTGCAAGTTCTACGGTCTCGGCTCTGACGGCACAGTCGGCGCCAACAAGAACACCATCAAGATCATCGGTGACCACACGCAGAAATACTGCCAGGGCTACTTCGACTATGACTCGAAGAAGTCAGGCGGATACACCTGCTCTCACCTCAGATTCGGAGACTCTCCTATCAAGGCTCCATACCTTGTCTCCACTCCTGACTTCGTGGCCTGCCACGTGCCTTCATATCTCCACAAATATGATGTGCTGAAAGGCATCAAGCAGAACGGCACACTCCTTCTGAACAGCCTCTGGGACGAGGAAGAGACCCTCAAGAGAATCCCTGACCACGTGAAGGCCGTAATCGGGAAGAAGAACATCTCGCTCTACATCATCAACGCGACCAAGATTGCCGCAGAAATCGGCCTCGGCGGAAGGACCAACACCATCCTCCAGTCGGCATTCTTCAAGATCACAGGCATCATCCCTTACGAGGATGCAGTGACATACATGAAGAAGGCAATTGACAAGAGCTACGGAAAGAAAGGCGAGAATGTCGTGAAGATGAACTATGCTGCAGTCGACAGAGGCGGCGAATACACCAAAGTCGAGATTCCTGCAGACTGGAAGGACATCACAGCCAAGTTCCAGAACCCTAACAAGGACAGGCTCGCCCCTGAATTCGTAAAGCAGATTGCAGACGTGGTGAACGCCCAGTGTGGAGACACCCTGCCTGTAAGCGCATTCAAGGACAGTGCAGACGGCACCATCCCTGACGGAACGGCAGCATTCGAGAAGAGAGGTATCGCTGTCAAGGTGCCTGAGTGGAATCCTGACAACTGTATCCAGTGCAACACCTGTGCATTTGTCTGCCCTCACGCAGCAATCCGTCCGTATCTGATGACTGCCGAAGAGGCAGCAGCCGCACCTGCAGGCATCAAAAAAGCCCAGGGCAAGGCAGTATTCAAGGACTACACATTCACAATGCAGGTATCCCCTGCCGACTGTACAGGCTGCGGCAACTGCGCCGATGTATGTCCTGCAAAGGAGAAGGCTCTCGTCATGGTGCTCGCAGAGACCCAGGAACACGAACAGGCCAACTTCGACTACATGCACTCTCACATAGGCTACAAGGACAACGTTCAGAACAAGTTCCAGAACGTGAAGAACGCACAGTTCGCACAGCCTCTGTTCGAATTCTCAGGAGCCTGTGCAGGCTGCGGTGAGACGCCTTACATCAAGACCATCACCCAGCTCTACGGCGACCACATGATGATTGCCAACGCCACAGGATGTTCTTCAATCTACGGCGCCTCATTCCCTGCATCACCTTACTGTACAGATGTACACGGGCATGGACCGGCTTGGGCCAACTCCCTCTTCGAAGACAATGCGGAGTTCGGTCTCGGAATGAAACTCGGTTCCGACAGGGCACGTATGACAGTGGCAAAACTGATGGAAGAAGGGCTTGCATGCTCATGCTGCACAGACGAGATGAAGGCTCTCTTCACCAGATGGCTTGAGAACAAGAACGACGCGAAAGTCACCCGCGAAGTTGCCGATGCCCTCATCCCTATGATGGAGGAATGCAACTGCGACACCTGCAAGGCGCTTCTGGTCTACAGGCACTTCATCCCTGCCCGCTCACAGTGGATATTCGGCGGTGACGGCTGGGGATACGACATCGGATACGGCGGACTTGACCATGTGCTGGCATCCGGACAGAATGTGAACGTGCTCGTGCTCGATACTGAAGTATATTCCAACACCGGCGGACAGTCATCCAAGTCAACTCCGGCAGGTGCAATCGCCAAATTCGCCGCATCAGGCAAGAGGGTCCGCAAGAAAGACCTCGGAATGATGGCAATGAGTTATGGCTATGTATATGTGGCACAGGTGGCAATGGGCTCCAACCCTGCACAGTACTTCAATGCCATCAAAGAAGCGGAGGCATACGACGGGCCGTCACTCATCATCGCTTACTCACCATGTATCAACCATGGTCTGAAAGCAGGCATGGGTCTGAGCCAGAAGGAAGAGAAACTCGCAGTAGAATGCGGATACTGGCATCTCTACAGGTACAACCCTGCTCTTGAGGAGGAAGGTAAGAATCCGTTCTCCCTCGACAGCAAGGAGCCTGACTGGAGCAAGTTCCAGGACTTCCTGAAAGGCGAGGTGCGCTTCGCATCCCTCTACAAGATGTTCCCTGACCAGGCTGCAGAACTCCTCCAGAAGACCGAGGAATTCGCGAAAATCAGGCTCAACACCTACAAGAAGCTTGCAGGCAAGGAATAGCCGGTACTTCTGCCGGAACCGGACGCTGTCATGATGGCAGCATGACCGGGGTATCATCAGACGGCAGAGTATAAGACGTGAGAAGAGGGTGATCCGAAAAACATTTTGGGTCACCCTCTAATATAGAAAGACTATACTAATAACAGAGACATGACAACAAGAAAAATAATTGCGGCACTCGCCATGGCGGCAGCCGCGGCATTTTCATTCGCGGGACCTGCCGATGCACAGCCAAACAGCGCACTGAGACCTGACAAGACGGTCCTACTGTATGCGGACAGGCTGACAGACAATTCCGACCCTGTGACTGCAAAGGATGTGTCTGCGGCAGGATTCGAGATGAAGGAAGACAACGGGCTGACAGGACCTGAGACCATAAACAAGTCAGGAAACATAGGAAACATAAACGCCAATGCGAGATTTGACCTGTATTTCCCTGAGAAACCGAACGGTCAGATGGTAATAGTCTGCCCGGGGGGCGGATACAGTTTTGCCTCCTCATACAATGAGGGCGTCTATGTGGCAGAATGGATGACCGAGAGAGGGGTCACTGTCGCCGTCGTCAAATACAGGATGCCTGCAGGACACTGGAATGTGCCGCTGACAGACATACAGAACACATTCAGGTATTGCAGAGAGCACGCTTCGGAGTGGGGCGTGGACCAGATCGGGGTCATGGGATTCTCGGCTGGAGGGCATCTTGCCGCAACTGTATCCACCATGTACACTGATGCAGCGACCAGACCGGATTTCTCCGTGCTCATCTATCCTGTAATCACCATGGAAAAAGGCATCACACATGGAGGCACAAGGCAGCAGCTTCTGGGGAAGGACTCTGTATGGGAGGACAGGAAAGGCAAAGACTGGGAAACATGGGATTCCGACAGGATGGACTTCAAATGGCTTCTGGACAGATATTCATTGGAAAGGCAGGTGAGCGCAGACACCCCTGAGACATTCATCGCCCTGTGCTCGGATGACAAGGCTGTCCCTGCAGAAAACAGCATCAGATATTACAGGGCACTTATAGGATGCGGAGTAGCCACCGAGATGCACATCTACCCTACCGGAGGACACGGATGGGGATTCACATCCCTCAGATACAGCGACTCTGACAACCTCAGTTATGCCCGCAGCGAATTCGAGGCCTCACTCGGACGTTGGCTGGATGCAGTCCACGAAAAGGCAGGGAAATAAATCACACTCCATAAGAGAGAAGTTCCTGCAGGCGTCTTATGACAAATGCGGCCGTTGAAGAGGGTATATCATCAGACACGTCGCAATACAGCCTGCATGACAAATTGATATGAGGGGCGGGGACCTGTACAAGTGTCCCGTCCCTCAATTCGTCTATGACGCAATGTCTCGGAAGAATGCCAATAAGGCGTGGGTCTGACAGCAGCAGTTTCTTTATGGACTCAGCGGAATCCGTCCTCAGGAACTCGCGATGTCCGAAGACCGCTCCGGTCAGAGCGTCAATGCCTCCGTCCGGCCAGCAGTCAAAGACTGCAAATTGCCTGTAGTCTCCGTCATCTTCACTGATTTCCGAGAATATGGAACTGCTCGCGGACGATGCAAAGGCGCAGACGGGGGAAATCGCGGCATAGTCCTCTCCCATGCTCCCATCAAGAGTCGAGAACAGCCTTACGACATTTTCCCTTCCGGATAACGGCGACATCGGATACATGGCAGGGATGGTTGCGGATTGGCATAAGACATCATGGAAATGCATCCTGAGCGATGCGAGAAGTCTTGAGAGCACCGATGATGCAAGGTCTGGAGTGACTTCCAATGTCATCGGGGACGGGCAGGCGTCTGATGCCGGCCCGAATGAGAATCTGGCGGAGTCATACCAGTACAGGATGCGCCTTGCATATTCCAGGAAGGACCGGCCCTGGGGAGTAAGGGACACCTCTCCCCTGCTGCGACTGAAAAGCCTTGTCCCCAAGTCTTTCTCGAGTTCGGATATATTCTGGCTTACTGCAGGCTGGCTGATGCCAAGTTCGGCCGCCGCACGGGTGAAATTCCCCGTACGGGACAATGTCATGAACACCTGCAGTCTGAAATCTCCGAACATCAGTGCAAATTTATAAAAATCTGCAAGAGGTCAAAAAAAAGTTCTATCTTTGTAGGCCGCGTCCGCACAGGGTGCGGTTGTTTGTACAAATTCTATTGCACTAATGAAACGTATCATTCTATTCTTCGCGGCTGTCTTTGCCGCGATGGCTGTGTCAGGACAGGACCTGTCTCAGCTCCCGCAACTGCCGAATGACCCTGAGGTCAGGAAAGGCAAGCTCGAAAACGGGCTTACATATTATATCAGGCACAATGACAAGCCGGCGGACAGGGCGGAATTCTATCTTGCGACCAATGTCGGCGCCATACAGGAGACTCCGGACCAGGACGGGCTGGCTCACTTCCTGGAGCACATGTGCTTCAACGGGACAAAGAACTTCCCGGACAAGATGATTCTCGAATACCTTCAGGGAATCGGGGCTGAATTCGGAAGGAACATAAATGCCTCCACAGGCGTGGAACAGACGGTATATATGCTGAACAACATCCCTCTCGTAAGGGAGACTGTCATAGACACCTGCCTGCTGATACTGCATGACTACTCACATTTCGTCACCTGCGACCCCGTGGAAATCGACAATGAGAGAGGTGTGATCCTTGAGGAGAGGAGGACGAGAAGAAATGCCGACTGGAGAATGTATGAGCAGGCAAAGAAGGCATACTACAACGGTTCCAAATATGCAGAATGCTCCATCATAGGCAGCGAGGAGAACCTCAAGACTTTCAAACCGGAAAGCCTCACCAATTTCTACCACACATGGTACCGTCCTGACATGCAGGCCGTCATCGTGGTCGGGGATGTGGACGTGGACAAGACTGAGGCAAAAATCAGGGAGACTTTTGCGGACATCCCTGCCGCAACAAATCCAAGACAGAAAGATGTCATCACTGTCCCGGGCAACACCGAGCCGATAGTGGCGATAGTCACAGACCCTGAGGCGACATCGACATCCGTCGAGGTCATGTGGAAGAGCGATGCCGCACCGGAGGCACTGAACAGCACTCCGCTGGGGATGTCGACTGACATCATCAAGTCCTACATCAACCTCATCATGTCGGAGAGGTTCAACGACATCACCTCGAAGCCTGATGCACCGTTCACAAGTGCAAGCCTCGCCATAGGGCAGATCTGTGAGACATGCGAAGTTGTGATGGGCAGGGCTAAATGCCGTAACAACGAAGGCGTCAGCGCATTCAAGGCGTTGATGACAGAAATCGAGAAGATGAGGAGGTTCGGATTCACCGATGACGAAGTCGGCAGGGCCAGGGAGAATCTGCTCGCGATGTACGAGTCCGCGGCAAAAGGTGCTGACAGCAGGACAAATGACCAGTTCATCCAGTCCTATATAAGCAACTTCTTCGACAACTACGCATACATGGAACCCCAGGCTGAATATGAACTGGCACAGGGAATATGCAGCCAGATAAATGCGCAGATTCTGAGCCAGGTGGCAGCCCAGATGATTACCGACACCAATATGGTGATCATATACTACGGTCCGGACAAGGAAGGAGTGGGACATCCGGCTGAGGAAGACCTCATCCAGGCCCTTGCCGAGGTCGAGGCTTCCGACATACAGCCAAACGAGACACGGGACTTCAATGTGCCGCTCCTTGATGCAGATGCTCTTGCAGGCTCACCTGTCAAAAAGACCAGGGAAGTAATCTACGGAGCGACAGAGTGGACACTCAAGAACGGGCTGAAAGTTGTCGTGCTTCCGACCGAATACAAGAAGGACGAGGTCATCTTTGACCTCCAGAAAGACGGGGGAAGATCGCTCATAGAGACAGAAGACCTGCCGTCATTCGATGACAACATATTCGGACTGTTCCTCAGAAACAGCGGTATCGCAGGATTCCCGTCATCTGACCTGAGCAAGATGCTCGCCGGCAAGAATGTCTCAGTATCTCCGTACATCAGCCCGCTCAGACATGGAATCCAAGGCTCTGCCTCACCTGCTGACTTCGAGACAGCCCTCCAGCTCATGTATCTCTACTTCATGGAGCCGAGATTCGATGAGGACGAGTTCCAGACCGGCATCCAGATGCTCAAGGCAATGCTTCCTAATATCGTGGGCCAGCCTGACTTCAAATTCCAGAGCGAAATGGTAAAGACTCTCTACGGAGACAATCCGAGGAAGACGATGATCAGCGAGGAGACTCTCGAAAAGGCTGACCTCGCGACCATCGAGAGAGTGTACAGGGCACTTTTCGACAATACAGGCGGAGCCGTGCTGTACATTGCGGGGAACGTGGATCCCGAGACGGTAAAACCTCTTGTCGAGAAATACGCAGGCTCCATTACAGGCAGCAAGAAAGGGTCTGAATGGACAGACAGGCATGAATATATGGTGTCCGGTATGGTCGAGAACCATTTCACCATACCTATGGAGACTCCTAAGACCACCGTTTTCCAGGCCTATACAGCAGAGGTTTCTTATTCTGTAGAGAATGCCGTGATGCTTGATGCCGCCAAGTACGTGATAGACATGATATATACTGCGACACTCCGCGAGGAGGAAGGCGGGACATACGGTGCAGGCGTGGCAGTCGGCATGCAGAACGAGCCTGTCGAGAGAGCCGGTATCCAGGTATTTTTCGACACCAATCCGGATGCTGCCGACAAACTCAGAAAAGCGGCCGTAGAGGAACTCACGGAACTGGCGGAAAACGGTCCTGATGCAGAACAGCTGACACGGACAGTCGAGAACTTCAAGAAGACTCTTCCTGAGTCGCGTATCAGCAACAGTTACTGGATGAATGCCCTCAAATATTACTACCGTCATTCCGGAGCGGACTATGACGCAGAGTATGAGGCAGCCATCTCTGAAATAAGCGCCGGGAAGATCATGGATATCCTCAACAGCATTCTCGGTTCAGGCAATTTCATAGAAGTGATGATGTCTCCTGAAAGTGCGGAATAGCACTTTGCGACATCACATATAAAAAGAGGGCGGGTCAAAAGTCAGACTCGCCCTCTTTTTATTCGTGCCCACGATGATATGTTTATGCAAGCCGCAAATGTTCAGGCGTAATAATGAGGATATTCATATAAAAAAGTCCGGCTGAAAGAATCAGACCGGACAGTTGACCCGGCAGGATGACCTGCAGGGAAAGACTGAGTCCGCAGAATTATTCTGCAGGAGAGATTGCGCCCATAGGGCAGGCATCTGCACAAGTGCCGCAGTCAACACAAACGTTAGGATCGATCTTGTAGATGTCACCCTCTGAAATTGCTCCTGCAGGGCATTCGTTGATGCAAGTGCCGCAAGCCACGCAATCTTCTGAAATTTTGTAAGCCATTTTTTAATCCTTTAAATTGTTAATCAAACCGACGGAAAGGACACCTTCCCTATCCGGTTCATCCCTTGATTGCAATTACATTATAAGACGCAAATTTATGTGTTTATGTCCGAATAATCAAATTTCATCAAAAATAATTACATTTGTACCCGACATAGACAAAGGATGGATATTCCAAATTTCTGACAATGATGAAGATTCTCGCAAAAATCATAGCAGCGGCCTTCATGGCATCGGCATTATGCACGGGGGTGACAGCACAGGAAAGAGTCGGCGGAATAGTGGAATTTGACAGGATGGTCCATGATTTCGGAGACGTGATGCTGTCGGACGGGCCTCTGCACTGTACATTCACAATGAAGAACATCAGCGACAAGCCTGTCGTCATCTACAATGTGGTCACCTCATGCGGATGCACAGACGTGCAATGGACCAAAGAGCCTGTCAGGCCGGGGCAGACCGCCACAATCTCCACGACATATTCCAATGATGAGGGTCCTTATCCGTTCGACAAGGGGCTGACCGCCTATATCTCCGGTATCGGGAATCCCGTCATACTCCGCGTCCGGGGCATCAGCCATGACAGAAGGCTCTCACCTGAAGAACTCTTCCCGATACATTTCGGAAGCCTGGGCATGAAGGAGACGGAACTGAAATGCGGCAATCTTGAGCAGGGAATGAAGAAAAGCGATGAAGTGACTGTGGCGAACCTCTCCGGAGAGCCTGTCAATGTGACATTCGCTGACGTCTCTGCCGGGCTGTCCGTCAGCGTATCGCCAAATCCCGTCCCTGCCAACTCTACTGCCACGCTGCGGTACACGATTACCTCCGACAGGGAGCACTGGGGAAAAAACAGGCACTATGCCGTACCTGTAATCAACGGAAAGAGATACAAGGCCTCGGAGAACGGGAAGCCGGCAGCCGACAGGATTACTGTGAACTCCTTTACAAAGGAGAATTTCAGTTCACTGACCAAAGAGGAAAGAGATGCCGGCTCCCGGCCTATATTCACCTCAAGCACAAGTTCCTTCGGGAAAATCAAGGCAGGGACGCCTGTAACTGCCGAGTTCAAGTTCAGGAACATCGGGAAAGCCGACTTCATGGCATACAAAGTGGATATCGATACGGAGGGCGCGACACATACTGATGTCCCTACAGTGAAATGCGGATACGAGGGCAGTTTCAGCGTATCGCTTGACACTTCAGGAATGCCGTCAGGCGAGACACTCGTGATTGTCACCCTTACCACTAATTCCCCTTCAAGACCTATTGTCAACCTGTTCATCACAGGCTGGATTGAATAACCGTCCGGAAATGCTGTCTCATCTGATTGCAGACATACTGCGCAATTCAATACTCGTGACCGGGCTTGTGACCATCATGATGATGCTCATCGAGTCTGTCGACCTCGAATCCAAAGGACGCTTTTTTGAAGGATTGAGAAAGACCCGCGCCGGACAGGTGACTGTAGCCGCCCTGCTCGGACTGGTTCCCGGATGTATCGGGGGCTTTGCGGCGGTATCGCTTTATTCCCGGAGGCTGCTGAGTTTCGGGGCACTTGTCGCGATGATGATAGCATCGTGCGGAGACGAGGCCTTCATGCTCCTGGCCATGGTGCCGGGCAAGGCGTTATGGATATTCCTGTTCCTGCTCGTGATAGCCATCACCTGCGGTATCATCATAGACCTGCTCGGGAACAGGTTCAGGCTGTTCAGAAGGAGCGACGGACCTGACAGGAAGCCGGACATACGGTGTGGATGCCGCACACACGGACATGAGGGGCATGACGGACGGCACTTCGGATGGAAACGTATCGCCATGATTGCCGGGACAATGTGTTTCATTGCCGCCCTCCTGTCGGGGGTGCTTGACCATGAACACCATACCGGAGAAGATGCCTGTACCGGCACACTTGCAGGAATGAACCTGCTGGACGAGACATGGATGTATGTCCTGTTCTCCGTTCTCTGTATCATTCTTGTCATCGTGCTCATCAAGGGCCAGGACTCCCTGATTGAAGAACATCTTTGGAATCATGTCATCAGGAGGCATCTGCCGTCCATTTTCTTGTGGACGACAGGCGTGCTGGCAATAATCGGCATATTGCTCTCATATATCGACATCAGCGGCTGGATCAGCCAGAACACCCCGCTGATGATTCTGCTTGCCGCAGCCATCGGCATCATCCCGGAGTCAGGGCCTCACATGATATTCGTGACTCTATATGCGGGAGGCATTGTCCCGCTGCCCGTGCTGCTGGCAAGCTGCATATCTCAGGACGGGCACTCGTCCCTTCCGCTGCTGGCAGAAGACAAAAAGAGTTTCGCCGTAGCGAAACTCCTGAACTGTATCATCGCATTGATTGCCGGATTCGGCACCATGTTCCTGATGTAATCAGTCGTAGACAAATTCAAACTCGTCCACATACATTACGCTTCCTACGCCTCCTGTGAAGAAATCGCCCTTGTAGCTTGCACAGGCAATGACCACCGCATACGAAGGTATGGCATCGGACCTCCAATAGTCGAGTTCCAGTTCAAACGGGATGTAGCCGTTGGCATCAGCCGACGGATCCTCGAATGTATTCTTGTCACTCTCTATCTTGCCATAGGCGATTATGGATGAATTGGACTGAGACTGGTCCACGAATATCCCTTCAGTGGTATTTACCGTGAAAGGTCCTGTCCAGTCAGTCAGCATCACAAGTATCTGGCACTTGTCCATCGTGTTCTTCAGATCCTCATACGGAGGCTTGGCAGTGTTGACAGGGGCCGGCTCATAGGCATAATAACCTTTCAAAGCCCGCGGTCTTGCCGTAAACGGAGTACCCCAGTCAAGAATCGCCCCGAGACCGTTGATTTTCCCGAACTGCCCGGTAAATATATTCCCGGCAGCAAATGCAATGACGGCATTCTTGCTTTCAAGACGGGCGGCCATCTTCCCGTCCCCCTGTACCGCCACCTTGTCCGTCGGAGTCGTCAGAGAACCCACAAAATTGCCCGAGCCGGGATTGGCCGTACCCCAAATCTTATACGTGTCGTTCAGATTCGGGTGCCAGATATCATAAGCTCCTGATTTTGTCGAATACCAGTCGTCAAAACCCATATTGTATATCTGGTCCGGAGTGCCTGTCGTCACAGTCACGACATCGCTTTCAGAAGTACCTGCACACACCTTGAATTCGTATGCCGTACCTGGTTCGAGCCTTTCCGCATCCTCCTGAGAGGTATCTCCGCCAGGTATGGAAGCGGATATGTTGATGCCGTCAGTCTCGACATCATCGAAGCGGAGCCATTCATCCGAGTCAGCCTTGCGGTACTGTATATACGGAGTCCCGTCCTGTCCGTATGTGGCCTCAACGTCCACATGATAGCACCAAGGATCGGCAGAAGTTATCTCTACAGGAATAATCTCCTGTTCAAATGTGATTCTCCACCGTACTGCCGTATCATCATATCTCACTTCAAATTCAAGACCCGTGAGGGCGTCCACATTCTCCATCGGGAATGTGCAAGGCTCCGATGCCACGGTCTCCTCCCCGTTCTCCCTTGTCACAAGATATATCTCCGAGCCTTCCTTCTCGAGTTTCATCCCGGTGATGGTGATGTCCTGCAGGCTCTGGCTCACCAGGACATATACATGAGCCATCTTCATATCCGAATCAATGATAGGAGCTGAGGCGGAGTTCTCACAATTGACATATCTCTCGATCGGCTGTGTCGCGGATACTGTCCATTCATAGTCCTGATATGTGCTCAACACATAAGTTACAGACCCGCTCAGGTCAATGACATCTCCCGCCGACGGGAAATCAGGACATCTGGCCTCCTGGGAGATCGCAGCCTCTGTCACCTTCAGTGCGGTACGGTCCGCCGTCTCCCCGAGGACGATCTGCACGGTCCTCGTATCTCCGTCTATCGTGGAGGATTTCTGTCCCTCAACGGCAAATGACGTGATGCCGGCATATATCCTCGGATATGACATGTCATTCTCGAAGACACAGGCCGTCAGCATGGCAGCCGCCAAGACAGCAATGGCTATATTATATACAGTCGTTTTCATAGTCTCGCAGTTTATCTGTCAGTCTTTTTCATCCTGTGGTCCCCGGTCGGTATGTAGAACGACATACCGAGTCCGAGAGAGAAGAGGTTGATCTTGAAATTGATACCGCTGTTCTCCATCTCGCTTCTCTCGACCTGGTTGGTGATCTGCTCCACCTTCTGATAGTTCAGACCGAGAAGCCCTACTGACAGCTCCACAGCCACCTCATTGGTTATGAATACTGTAAGCCCCGGAACGAGACCAAGTTCAAACTGGTAGATATCCTGGTAAGTCCCGGACTTGTCGCCTGTCTCAAGCCATTTGTACGTCTGTGACTGTGCATATCCGCCGGTAGCCCTCAATTCCGTGAACAGGGCGAACCGCTTGCTCGCTGCGATAGGCATATAGTTACGCAGGGTGACAGAAGCGGTATAGGACTGTTTCATGTAGTTGAAATTGTTGAGAGACAATGACAATGCATCACCCAGAGAGACATTGGCATTGCCCAGTCCGAGAGATGACCTGTCATAGTCGAACCTCACTCCGACAGCAAGGTTGTCGGCAAAGAAATAGGATGCGTAGGGGGCAATACCGAAAGATAGCATATTCCCGTGGATGTCCTGCAGCAGGGAGAACAGCATCTGATACCCCGCATCATCCGTGGCATTGCCGAGACTGTAGTTGTTGTAAGAGAATGACACTCCTGCCCCGATGGTCCCTTTCGGGATGAAGACAGACTTGCCCCTGTCTATACCGCGGTCAAAAGGCTCCACAGGCTCTTTCTCCTTGGCAGTCACCTGCATAGAGGCGAACATCGCAAGAAATGATATAACGACCAGAAATCTTTTCATAAATCTTATTTTTCAAATTAAATATCACAGGCCTGTCCCGTCTTCCAGCAAGGCAGGGTCATATATCAGGGAAAATTCATCGACATACAATACACTCCCTTCACCTCCGGTGAAATAGTCCCCGTATTTGCTGGCGGCAGCCACAATCACGATATATTTCGGTGTACGGGTGAGATCCCTGTACTCAAGCCTCAAAGTGAACGGTTCATATCCTTCCGTCTCATTGAAATCCATCGTGCCGTATGCTATGATGCCCGGATCAGTCTGAGGGTCGACGAACTGGCTCGCGCTGGTGTTGACACGGAACGGGGCATCCCAGTCTGTCAGCATTATCTGCACCTGGCCGATGTCCATCTTCCCGTTCATGTCGTTGTGAGTGCCCCTGTTGACAGTCTTCGGCAGGTAATGATAATACCCCTTCAGAGCTACCGGCTTGGCGGTGAACGGTGTGCCCCAGTCGAGTTTAGCCCCCATCGGAGAAATGACAGCCTCGACAAACGCGCCTGTATACAGATTTCCGGCAGCGAAAATGTTCATCCCGAGAATGGACTTGTACATACTCTCCATCTTGACGGCTGCCTTGCCTTCTCCCCCGACTGCAAGATGGGACTGTTCTTTCACGGTAGGATAGATGCTTGCCATGGAAGAACCTTTATTGGCAGAATCCCACGGGCCTCCCGGAGTCCTGTCGTCCGACCATGAGTCGAAGTCCAGATTATCAAGGTACTGTACCGGTCCTGTCACAAATGAGAGTTCTCCGGTCTCCTTGTCGTCTGCCGAAACCGCCCTGACAAGATACCCGGTCTCAGGATCAAGATCCGTCAATCGGGCAGAGAATGTCCTCGATGCGGCATCTTGCTGCACTTCCCCGGAGAAATCGGTCCAGACATCCTCGGAAGTCTTCCTGTACTGGAATCCGAGTCCGTCAGGAGGAGTCTGCGCAAACCATTTCGCATTGACATCGGCAAAGAGAGCCCAAGGCACGACGGATACCATCTCCGCATCCTTATCGGTTATCACTTCAAATGTAAGCGTCCTGTCAAGATAGCTGTTGCCGCTGTCAACGGCAAAGAACCCTATCTCGTATGTACCTATCGGCAATGACGGGACAAATGAATTCAGGTCGATGACGCATTCCCTGTCATCCGTTCCGACAGCGGCTGTCTTTATGCCCAGGTCTGCAAGGGCCGAGACAGTCTCCTGGGACGCCCCGGCGAGTTCTGTCCTTACAGTCCCCAGAGCGGACGGGTCAGGATATGTCAGTATCATATTCCTGAAGCCGTCTTCTGAAGTCACGGTCACTACGAGATTCTCCGGCACTGTACCGATTTCGACAGTGACGGCACCTGCATCGTCAAATCCGGCAGAAAGCACCGGCACAGTTGAGTCATCAGGGTCAAGGACCAGAGTGTACTCCTTGTCATTGGTGCCGTCATCCAGGATCACGGTCACTGCCCCGCCTCCGTATTCCGGTTCCTCGGCCAGGGTCCATACAAACTTATAGTGCTGACCTCCGGCCACATTCTCAAGGGTTCCGGTCAGGTCCTCGTACCTTGTCCCGTCCTTATTCACGAGTGACAGGCTCCAGTCAAGGGTCCCGGTCACACTGAAATATCCCTCTTTACCTGAAGTCCCGTCATCGGAACTGAATATGAGTTCTCCCGCACCGTTTGAGACAGTGAACACGTAACTGTCAAAGTTCTCAATGACTTCTTCGGAATATTCAACTGTAACCTTCGTATCGGCTATCGTCGCCGTTATCTCCACATTTGCCTCCTTGCCTGTCTCGATGTCGAACTCGCTGCTGCCGCTATAGAACGGAGTGTCAAAGGCTGCCGCACCTGATCGGGACGAGGAGACGACGGCCTTATACGAACCTGCATGAAGCATGAGCGGCTCATCTGCGACAGAGCCGCAGTCATCCATACTCTCCACAAGGTCGCCGAACATGTCATAGATGTCAAGCCTGAATACAGGCGTACCGTCCTCCCCGCTCTTCAATTGCGGGATGATGACATCCCTGATATTGTCATCCTGCAGCACACTTGCCCTGAGATACCCGTATCCGTCTTCCGACAGGGAGTCCCGGGTACAGGCCACCGCAGCAACAAGCATGTTACAGAGGAGGACAATATATATAGAAACTCTTTCCATTTCTCATCCGAATTGTCGACATCACTCAGCAGAGCCAGGCATCACAAAAACAAGAGACTGGCTCAGTTCCTGTCCATATTCATCCGTGACATTCAATGTGAAAACATGCTCCGAGCCCGGAGTACCGCCGAGCTGGATGAGAGGCACAAGCGAAGACAGGGAGAAATTGACATTGTCCTTGCCGTCCAAGGCATCGCCTGTAGGCAGGCCAGGAGCCAGTGTTTCCAATGTGCTTATGAGTTTCTGATCATTGATCAGATCCATGTTCATGGACTGGTCCGATGTCATAGACGGAAGCATCTGTGCAAGAAAGTCTGACTCTACAGACACCACGAAATCCTTGATTCTCCCGGGAGCCTTGACCACGAGATTGACATCCATGCCCTCCTCTATGACAGTAGGGGCAAATTCCGGATTGGCTGCCCATTCAAGGGTCGGGGCATCCGGTTTCTCTACCGGCTCATTGCCGTCACCAGGCACCGGGATCTCCTCAAGACCTCCGATGAAAATATCCTCTGTCCTGTTGTTGGTCCCGTCATCTATGACAATGAACGGATCGTCTTCAACCTGAGCCCCGTCAGTCGATACAGCCCCGGTAGCCTTGGCATCAATATTCAGGATAATATGGTCTTTTGCCTCCACACCGGTGACAGGAAGGGCCGCAGATACCGGATCTTTCTGTCCTGTGGCATCTGACCACCTGTAAGCCTGTACCGTCACAGTCAGGTCGGCTGCGGCGAAATAGCCTTCCTTGCCTGCTTCCACCTCATCAGCCCCCCAGATGAGGAATCCCTCTTCTGCAGTGGCGGCCGCACTGGTAACTGTTATCGAATATGAAGAGAACTCGCTTTTGAAGGCCTCCGAACAATTGACTGTAACCTTGACATTGGTAAGGGAGCATACCAGTTCCACAGTGGATGTGCGCCCGGCAGTTATGGAGAATTCCTCCGAGCCGCCGAACACAGGCAGGTCCCAAGCCGCTATCCTGCTCTCGGGAGACGAGGCGGAGATAGTGTACCTGCCCTCTGTGAGTTCCAATACCGCAGGCATCTCCGAATAGACCCACTGTCTCGGCTCTCCCACACCGTCATGGTTGGAGATTGTCACAAGCAATGAGGACAGGGCCTCATCCTTGTCATAAGCCTTTGTGGCTGCCTTGGCGCCATCCGCCATCCCCTCCTGCCTGTCATTCCATGTGTCATCCACAGATGCGACTGAGAACTCCAGTTTCCCTGTCCCGCCGCCTGTCACTATTTCCTTGCTGCATCCTGCCAGCACCGCAACAGCAGCCATTATGGCAAAAAATATCTTTTTCATGATATGTTATTTTCTGTTTGTTTCGATTATATGTTCCTATTCGTACACAAGTTCGAGTTCGTCTACACGCAAGACACTGCCGCAGTGGACTTTCTGGACTGTTCCGCCGACTTCAAGATCCACCCATTTGTTCACGCCGTAATCCTGGCCGTACACTGATTTGAATGAGATATAAATTGAAGCCGCTTTTCTCGGGATATCCCGGTAAGTCAAAGGAAGCCTGCACTCCTCCCATTTTCCTGATGAGGTTCCGGCCCCGTCAGTCTTCACTGACGAAGCGATGACATTGCCGTCAGCATCCTTTATCGTAATCTCGGCATAGAACTTTTCCGACCCGTACGGGCTGTACTGGTACCGGAATACGAACTCCGACGGACGGCTGTTGAATTCATGTCCTTCGGAGTCATGACCGCCGGTATCATCCGCCTTCCCGATAAACAGTTCCCCGGGATGGGAATCCCCGGTTATGCCTACGGAAGTATTGGTCTGTCCGACATTTATTGTTGCTATCTGTGCGGAACAGCTGCCGTCAAACTTGTTGTCCGTAGAGTATGTCACTGTCGGGAATGCCTTCAAGGTCATGACGTCATTTACAGATGATGATGACGGGATAGACGCACGGCTGTTTACATCCCACCATGCGTCATCGGCATCTTTCCACGGATGGTACCAGTCAATGTCCACAGACTGCCAGAACCAGAGACTGACAGTAAACTTGGATGTGGTCCAGTCTTCGAACCCGGCATTGGCGACCTGCGCTGCTGCTTCCGTGACAAGTGTCACAGGTTCGGTGGCAAAGTCCTCATTGCCGTTGTAAATGACCCTTACCTGATATTCTGTTGACGGGACAAGGCCGGTGATGTCACCGTACACTGCCGTCCCTTCGGACACCGACTGGGGACAGACAGTCGTCCACGCGTCACCTCCCGTCCTGTATTGCAATGCCAAGGCCTCAGGGTTGCCGTCGGAGATGCCTGCAGTCAGGCCTCTGAATCTCCTGGCAAAGGCATTGCCCTCAACCGGAGAGAACGACAGGACGCCAGGTTCCCTGTTGGTCACGGAGAATGTCTCAGTCACAGTCCGGTCAAGACCGTCTGTCACAGTAAGCGTGAACGTGCCTGAAAACGGCACTGCATCCTTGTCATATTTCAGGACTTCGGCAGACCGTGTGAAATCGATGTTGGCAAGACGTGCCCCGGACATCTCCCGAGGCCATCTGATGCCGGCTGCACGGAGGGTCTCCACAATCCCTGCATCGAGACCGGCCGAGGCCAGGTCGATGCTTTCCGGCACTCCGCGTCCGGCCAGATATTCCGAACTGATTCCGAGCACACAACTCTTTATGCCGCCCTCGGCCACTATGTCTGCCTGGGCAAGAGGCTCACCGTCAGCCTCCACGAAAGAGTAGGACTTGCCCTCGTCGAATCCGCTGAGTACAATCACAGGAGGATCCTTGGGCGCGGCTGCTGCAGGAATCACCTGCTTCTGCTCCGTGACATTCATCTGCTCATCGAGATGCACGGTCACCACATTAAGGGAGCCTGCCCCAGTGTCCAGTTCTACCTTGAAAGTTATGAAATCATTCGGACTGCATTCCACCGGATCGGCCGGGAAATATTTCCACTCCCCGTCCACGATGGCATAGAACTCATAAGAAAGATTACCTGCCGGGAAATAGGCGGCGCGGGTCTCGTCCTTCTCAAATTTAAGATACTTTGATGCAGAGCCGTCAAGCCTCACCCTGGAATGGTACTGGGCATATTCAGCCTGCAACCCGGGGCCGTATCGTACAGCCACCTTCACCTTGGACATCCTCGCCGTGGCGGAAATCTCCTCCACTGTCTGTCCATGCACCGTAAACTGCTCATCAGCAGCATACCATACCGCATCAAATCCGATGCCTGTAGAATCCCCCGTCTGCGCAAGGAGCCTGTATTCCCCCGCATTCAGAGGTATCAATTTCCCGACAGTATTGGCATAGGTATCACGGTAGAGTCTTATCCCTGCGGAATTGTAGATCTCTACTTCAAACCCGTCAATATCAGGAAGGTCATCGGTTTCAGGTGCGGGATTTTCTGATTTGAGGCATGGGAGCGCATTTGTCTCGTCCGTAGAAGACAGGGATATCGTCACTTCCCCTTTCATACCGTCATCCGGCATGAGCGATTCTTCTGTACATGCGGAGAACAAGACTGCGGCCATTGCCAGGAAAAATCCTGTTCGTCTCATTTTGGTTAAGAAATTCATACACGTTAATTATGCAAAGTTATGTAATTCGATCGAAGATTCCAATATAACGCCTTTAAATCTTATCATTGACATTTTGTGGATTATCATTTATATTTTTGTTATTTTTGCAAGGATTTGCGCATTGGAAGATATGGCTGATACGATTACAAATTATACCGACGAGAACATCAAGACCCTGAAATGGAACGAGCACATCCGCAAAAGGGCAGGAATGTACATCGGAAGACTCGGGAACGGGGACAATCCCGGAGACGGCATCTACGTGCTCCTCAAGGAGGTGATTGACAATTCGATAGACGAGTTCGCCATGGGATTCGGCAAGGTCATCAACATCACCATTGACGGCAAGGATGTGACTGTCAGGGATTTCGGCAGGGGCATACCGCTCAACTCGGTGATTGACGTCACCAGCAAGCTCAACACCGGGGGCAAGTTCGACGATGAGGCTTTCAAGAAGTCCGTCGGGCTGAACGGGGTAGGTACGAAGGCTGTCAATGCCCTGTCTTCATTATTTTATGTGGAGTCATTCCGTGACGGGGAAAGTTCGTATGCCTCCTTCTGCAGGGGGGAACTCGAAGACTCCGGCAGGAGGGCGGTGAAGGAGAAGAACGGGACCCTCGTAAGGTTCACTCCGGACGAAGAGATGTTCGGCAGCTTCGCATACAATCTTGATTATGTCGTGACCATGATCAAGAATTACGCGTATCTGAAAAAAGGGCTTACCCTGAATCTCAACGGCACGCCATACGTCTCGAAGAAAGGCCTGCTCGACCTGATCAACGAGAACATTTCCGAGCAGCCGCTTTACCCGCCGATCCATCTGGAGGGCGAGGACATCGAGATAGTGCTCACCCACGGCAACAGCTACGGCGAAAACATCCTCTCATTTGTCAACGGGCAGAACACCAGGGACGGAGGGACCCACCTTGCCGCCTTCAGGGAGGCCATAGCAAAGACCGTCAAGGAGTTCTTCAAGAAAGACTACGCCCCGGAAGATGTCAGACAGGGTGTCGTGGGAGCCATCAGCATACAGATCCAGGAGCCCCACTTCGAGTCGCAGACCAAGATCAAGCTCGGTTCGACATATATGTGGGACAAGACCGTCAAGAACCCTGACGGGACAATGACATCCGACAGAGGCCCCACAATCCGGTCTTTCGTCAATGACTTCATCAAGACCAACCTGGACAACTATCTGCATATCCACAAGGAGACGGCTGCGGTCATGCAGGAGAAGATAGTAGCCTCAGAGCAGGAGAGAAAGGAGATATCAGGCATCCAGAAGAAGACCAAGGAAAGGTCAAAAAGAGCCAGCATCTTCAACAAGAAACTGAAAGACTGCAGGATACACTATAACGACAAACTCCCCGCCAGCAAGCAGGCGGAGGCCGAGCAGACCAGCATCTTCATCACTGAGGGTGATTCCGCAAGCGGCACCATCACCAAGGTGAGGAACGCCAACACGCAGGCGGTATTCAGCCTCAGGGGAAAGCCCATCAACTGCTACAAGGAAAGCCGCAAGCACGTGGCGGAGAATGAGGAACTGAACCTGCTGATTGCGGCTCTGGGAGTTGAGGAGGACATGGACAATCTCCGGTACAACAATATCATCATCGCCACCGATGCGGATGACGACGGGATGCACATCAGGATGCTTGTGGTGACATTCTTCCTCAAATATTATCCTGACCTCATACGAAGGGGGCATGTGCACATCCTGCAGACACCGCTGTTCAGGGTGAAGAACAAGAAAGAGACAAGGTACTGCTACAACAACAAGGAGAAGGAGGCAGCTGTCAGGGCACTCAAGACAGGTGTCCAGATCACTCGGTTCAAAGGTCTCGGCGAGATCTCCGACTACGAGTTCAGGGAATTCATCGGAGATGACATGAGGCTCGACCTGGTGAATCTGAGTGACGAGGAATCCATCTCCGACCTGATGGAATTCTATATGGGCGACAACACCATAGACAGGCAGAATTTCATCAGGCAGAACCTCCGTTCGGAAGAAGAACTTGAAGACGTAAATATCTGAAAAATGAAACTTTGGAGAAAATTCTGCGGATTTCTGCTCAAATCAATGGGATGGACGGCCGTCGATCCCCCGGTTCCTGAGGACAAATGTGTCATCCTCGGTGTACCTCATACATCAGGATGGGACTTCGTGATCTCCTATCTGTACTATACCTCCGTCGGAGGCAAGGCATACGTGATGATAGCCAAAGAGTTCTTCTGGTGGCCGCTCGGGCCGATACTCAAGGCTCTCGGAGCCATACCGGTCGACAGAAAGAATCCTACAGCCCTTGTCCTTAGCGTCATACGCGAGATGGAGAAAGTCAAGAGACTGCACCTGGCCATCGCTCCTGAAGGTACCAGAAAGGCTGTCAAAAGATGGAAGACAGGGTTCCACACCATAGCTACAGAGGTAGGATGCCCTGTATATCTCGGATATTTCGACTGGAAAGCGAAGCGCGTCGGCAGAGGGAACAGATTCGAGCTCACTGATGATGCCAAGGCCGACATGAAACGGATACAGGAAATATACGAGGAAATGCACATGGAGGGGAAGCACAGGGACGGGTATGTGACCCATTGATCATTGAACCGCACAAAAAAAACAGGATGACCGGCCGGTCATCCTGTTTCTGTATAGATGTCTCCGGAAACTATTCCGCAACGACTTCAAATTTGAATGTGCCTTTGATATCCTTGTAGCACTTCACTGATGCCTCGTATGTCCCGAGTTCCTTTACAGACTCTGAAAGGATTGTTACATCCTTCTTGTCAATGTCAAGACCGGCAGCGACAAGGGCCTCCGCAATCTGCGCCGTAGTGACAGAACCGTAGATCTTCCCTGTCTCGCTCACTTTTGCGGTAACCTTTACGAGTGTCTCGGCAAGTCTTGCTGCGAGAGCCTCTGCATCAGCACGGAGTTTTGCCTCCTTATGAGCCCTCTGGCGGATGTTCTCTGCATGCACCTTCTTTGCTGACTCTGTAGCGAGGATGGCATAACCCTGTGGAATAAGGTAGTTGATGGCATAACCAGCCTTTACAGTCACGATGTCATCTGCATTGCCGAGTTTGGCAACGTCTTTCTTAAGTATAATCTCCATTTGGCTGTCCTCCTTATTTCAAAAGATCGGTTACATATGGAAGAAGTGCAAGATGTCTTGCTCTCTTCACTGCCTGGGCAACTTTTCTCTGGAATTTGAGCGAAGTGCCGGTGAGACGGCGAGGAAGAATCTTGCCCTGCTCGTTCAGGAACTTCTTCAGGAACTCAGCATCCTTGTAGTCAACGTATTTGATGCCTGCCTTCTTGAAACGGCAGTATTTCTTTCTCTTGACCTCTACTGTAGGAGGGTTGAGATAACGGATTTCATTGTTCTGTGCCATGATTATTCCTCCTTTTTAGCCTGTTTGTTTGCTCTTCTCTTCTCTGCGTATGCAATGGCGTGCTTGTCCATGGCAAATGTGAGGAATCTGATGATTCTCTCATCCCTGCGGTACTGGGTCTCGAGCAGGTTGATAAGCTGGGTATCAGCCCTGAACTCGATGAGATAATAGAATCCTGATGTCTTCTTCTGGATCGGGTAGGCAAGCTGCTTCAGCCCCCAATCCTCTTCGTACACGACTTCGCCACCGTTCTCTTTGATGAAGCCGACGTACTTGGCAACCGCTTCCTTCATCTGAGCCTCAGACAAAACGGGAGTTGCAATGAAAACGGTCTCGTACTGTTTGATCATTTTGTTTGTAATTAACTGTTATTAAATATTCAAGCCCCTCAGCAAGACATGATGTCTGCAAAAGGGGCTGCAAAGATAGGAATTAAATATCTAAATTCCAACAACTGCCACTGGCACTGCCGGAAAATATTTTCGGCAGATCATTTTGAAGGGATCTCCTCGAGGACTTTTACGATGAAATCCCACCATTTCCCGACAGACGGGATATTCACTCTCTCATCCGGAGAATGCGGGCTGAGGATGGTAGGACCGCAAGACACCATGTCCCAATCCGGATATGTGCCGCCGAGGATGCCGCACTCAAGTCCTGCATGGATGGCCATCACGGCAGGCTCCACCCCATAAAGGTCATTGTAGACCCTCTTCATCACATGAAGAATCGGCGAATTGCTGTCAGGAGCCCATCCTGAATATCCTCCGGTAAATGAAGTCTCGGCACCTGCGAGGGCGAACACCGATGCGAACTCCCCGGCCAATGCGTCTTTCTCGCTGTCCACAGAACTGCGCATCAGGGTCTTCACCTGGAACTTCCCGTCAGCAGCGGACACTATGGCCACATTGTTGGATGTCTCGACAAGTCCGGGCACGGCATCGCTCATCCGCCACACCCCGTTCGGGCAGGAATTCACGGCACGGAGCATCGCCAAGGCGGCATCGTCTTCGATATATGAAGCCGGGGACTGCCCCAAAGCCACGATGGATACGGACGCGTCCGGATCTGTGGCGGCATATTCGTTTCTGACGGCTTCAGCCGTTGCCGCGACAAGCCCCTCGACTGCGGCTGCATTCTGCACCGGGACAAGAACATCAGCACAGGCCTCGCGCGGGATGGCGTTCCTCATGTTGCCGCCTTCAATGGAGACGAGTTTCACTCCGTAATCCGCAAGAAGAGGCACGAGCACCCTTGCGAGCACCTTGTTGGCATTTGCCCTGTACAAGATGATGTCCATCCCGGAATGTCCTCCCTTCAGACCTTTCACATTGATGCGGAAAGGCTTGTATCCCTGACCGGCGGGAACTGTCCGATAAGTCCTCACGGCAGTGGCATCAAGACCACCGGCACAGCCGACATACAGTTCTCCCTCTGTCTCAGAATCCAGATTGATGAGGATGTCCCCTTGAAGCACTCCAGGCTCCAGGGCATTCGCGCCTGTCATCCCTGTCTCCTCGTCCACTGTGACAAGCACTTCGACCGGACCATGCCTCAGACTGTCCGACTCGAGCACGGAAAGGGCCACTGCCACCCCCAGTCCGTTGTCGGCACCGAGAGTAGTACCGTCTGCTCGCACCCATTCCCCGTCAATGAGCGTAGTTATAGGGTCCTTCTCAAAGTCATGCACCTTGTCGGCATTCTTCTGCGGCACCATGTCAATATGTCCCTGAAGAATCACCCCCTTCCTGTCCTCCATACCCGGAGTCGCAGGCTTCCTTATTATGATATTGCCCGTCCCGTCCTTTATCGTCTCCAGGCCGAGAGACTTGCCGAACTGATAGAGATACTCCACTGCCTTCGCCTCTTTTTTCGAAGGTCTCGGAATCTGTGTAAGGGCATAAAAATTCTTCCATACCAATGATGGAGCCAAATCCTTGATTGTCATATTTCAAATATTAGTTGTTCTGATATTCTTATTCAACGATCACATTCACAGGGCATGTGCTTTCACGACCCAGCTGATATACGAGCATCCTCGACTGCATGACTACATCCCGCCCGTCAAGAAGCCTGACAGTGCAGGCGGCAGGCACACGGTAGGTCACCGTCGGAGCCTTGGTCCCTTTCGCGTCCTTCTTGTCCACAGCCACAGACGGCACCTCCTGCGGGGCAATCTCCAGAATCACCGGACGCCCGGAAAGATTGTCCGGGAGGAGCAGTCCGTCCGTATCAGAGATGCGGAACGCGACATACATCTGGCTTTCCCGGTCTTTCTGAGGCACGATTTCAAATGTCTTCCTCATTGTCCTGAACTCAGAATAGCCCGTGAACATCATCATATACTCCTCTTCTAGTCTTGCAAGTTCGGCTATGGCGGCTCCCATCGCCTCTCCGCTGTACGTGGCATCCGTGTCACCGGTGATTATCTGCAGCCGCTGTTTCCTCAGGTCGAATATGAGCCTTGCAGCCTCGGCAGCCCGCTTTTCAAGAGACTTCTCCACCACCATGTCCTGCCGTACCGCAACCTTGCTGAACGCAGAGCCTGACTTGGAATTCCTGTACAGAGTGGCGGACTCTGCCGTCAGATTGGAGGTAAGCCCCTTACCGGCAAAGTCCCCGTGGGCTGCAGCAGGAAAACGCCATTCGTAAGCCTTTCCCTGGCCACCTTCAGTCATGGAGACAAGACCCTCGGAAGTAAGCCGGAGCATCGTCGCCACAGCATCCTTCCCTTTCGGATTGAGGATATATCTCCGGCTCTGGTCCGCTTCCATATAAGGAGTCATCCGAACTTCAGAGATGCCGCAGGTCACCCTGTCCTGCTGTCCGGCCTTGATTCCGAGATATTTGTCCGCGTAAGCGGCATAGGGTCCGGCAAAGAAATTCTCCTGCACGGCCTCCACCTCAATCAATATCGTCGTCGACGGCAATGAATATGTCAGTGTCCCTGCCGGATCCTCACCGGCTGCCTGTCCCTGGGCAAATGCAGGCAAGACGGCACAGAAAAGCCCCGCAAATGCAGTTATGATTCGATGTCCCATAATCGGATAATTTTACATCTTTCAAAGATAATGATTTTAGTCATATAATCACTTTTTTGTCTCATATTTGTTCAAATATTCAATTCATAATATTACCTTTGTCAAGGTCACTGATCTGACAAATGAATAAGATGCAATTAATGACAACAAACAATAATTAAAACAGACAGACCATGTTCAAAGGACAACCGAAAGGGCTTTTCGCCCTCGCTCTCGCCAACACCGGTGAACGCTTCGGCTACTACACGATGCTGGCGATTTTTCTGCTCTTCATCCAGGCGAAATTCGGCTTCTCGGCCGCCGCAGCCACCCAGATCTATTCGATATTCCTCGCAGGGGTATACTTCATGCCGCTCTTCGGAGGAATACTTGCGGACAAGATCGGGTTCGGAAGATGTGTCACCATCGGCTTTGCCGTCATGTTTCTCGGCTACCTGTGCCTGTCCATACCTACAGGACCGGATCTCATAGGCAAGGTGCTCATGTTCGGGGCGCTCGCCCTCATCGCCATAGGCACCGGCCTGTTCAAGGGCAACCTGCAGGTGATGGTGGGCAATCTCTATGATGACCCCAGATACGCATCGAAGCGAGATTCGGCATTCAGTCTTTTCTATATGGCGATAAACATAGGCGCAATGTTCGCCCCGTCTGCGGCAAAGGCTGTCACCAACTATTTCCTCGGCAAGTCCGGGCTCTCGTATGATGCGAACATCCCTGCCCTGGCACACCAGTTCCTCGACGGGACCATCACCCCTGAGAACGTGGACAAGATCAAAGGCATACAGCTGACCATGACAGGGGCAAGCGGGATGGACCTCAGCACATTCTGCAGCACCTATATAGAAAAGCTCTCGACAGCATACAACTACGGATTTGCAGTGGCCTGCATTTCACTGATAATATCGGTGCTCATCTACTTCTCGTTCAAGTCCTGGTTCAGGCACGCTGACGTGAATGCCAAGCAGGCGAAAGAGACCCAGACCAATGAGCCTGACCTCTCTCCTGAGCAGACAAGGAACAGGATCACCGCCCTCATGCTGGTGTTCGCAGTGGTGATATTCTTCTGGATGGCCTTCCACCAGAACGGAGGGACGATGACCATCTTCGCAAGAGACTATACACAGGGTACAGTTGACGGCATACTCAGGCTCGGATTCAACATAGTCAGTCTCGTGCTGATAGCGATATCGGTCTACACCCTCTTCGGGGCAGTACAGTCGAAAAGCGGGAAAGGCCGGCTCATATCCGGACTTGCGACGTTCGCCCTGTGGGGTCTGGCCTACCTGTCCTACAGCCAGATGGACCAGTCGGTAAGGATACAGCCGTCCGACTTCCAGCAGTTCAACCCGTTCTTCGTTGTGGCTCTCACTCCAGTATCTCTCGCCATATTCGGAGCACTTGCAAAGAGAGGCAAGGAACCGTCAGCACCGAGGAAAATCGGCATCGGAATGATTGTGGCCGCAGCCGGATTCCTCATCCTGACCATCGGCTCGCTGGGACTGATGTCTCCTAAGGAACTTGACGGCAACGTGAGTCCTGACCTCGTATCACCGTCCTGGCTCATTTCCACTTACCTCGTGCTGACATTTGCGGAACTGCTGCTCTCACCGATGGGAATATCGTTCGTGTCGAAAGTCGCTCCTCCGCAATACAAAGGGGCGATGATGGGATGCTGGTTTGCAGCCACAGCCATAGGCAACTATCTTGTGTCAATACCTGGACTCATGTGGAACAAGCTGCCTCTGTGGGGAGTATGGACCATCCTCATAGTCCTGTGCCTGATCTCCGCCCTGTTCATTTTCTCGATAATGAAAAAACTGGAGAACGCGACAAGATAAAGGTTGGATTTACATTATTTTTGACTACTTTTGCAAAATCGGCAATGCTTCTGACAATCAGGCCTCACAGCCGGTGTCATGACAGCATTGCCTGCAATTTGGAATACCAATATTAACTATATGAAAAAAAATTTTTTTATCATCGCACTCATTTGTGCCACTGCTCCTGCCTTTGCGCAGCAGCCTGATTCCGTGTCGGCAGAGACTCCCGAAGCAAAAAAAGTGAAAGTGCTCGAGAACGAGAAAATCGACGAGTACAGGAGAAGTTCACTGTACCAGATCCTGATACAGCATCCTAATGCCAACTATGCGTCCACTATCGACTCGGTATTCATGTTTATCGAGACTCCGGACAAGTTCAACAACCATGACCTCGATGTCAAGGCCATCGAGAGTTCCGCCGCCAAGGCAAAGAAAGTGAAAGAAAATGTCAGAGGCACCGAGAAAGACCCTAACATCAAGGACCTCAGCGCATTTATTGATGAGCACGCCGTTGCAAGGGAGATGGTGGCCAAGTGGTTCGGAAGAGACCCTGAGACAGGCAATTTCAATATAGACCTCATCGTCGACAGAGGCTACTATGACGCATCATTCCAGTCCATCGAGGCTGCTGACAGCGATGCAAGAGGCAAGGCAATGCTTGCCGATGCCGGCTTCGAACTCATCGGGAAGACATTCATGACCGCCAACGACATCACGTTCATCGACCATGGGGAGAACTCGGAGAAGGCCAGCAAAGGCATCAAGGCAGGACTTTCAATCCTCGGCGGACTCGCAGCGATTGCCACTGGTGACAATTCGTTCCAGAAACTTGGGGACGATGCAGGAAACCTGGTGGGAACCATAGCCAATGAGATTGCAGGATACAAGGTGAACATCATCACTTATCTTTACAGGCTCAACTGGAATGAGGACGTGGAGAACACCTTCTATTCAGAATATTGGGTAGACGAGACCACCAGCCCTGAAGAGCGCGCAAAGAGAAAAGAGGCTTTCGAGAACAGCGACCTGTTCACCCTCACATACGTAGGACATACCGTAACCTCTGCTGAGAACGTCTCTTCCAAGTCATTCTCAAAGAAACCGCTTCAGGAGCAGTTCATGAAAGTCTGCACCAGGGCCATAGACAAGGCCATCGTGGAACTCCAGAGGGAATACGACGAGTTCAAGGTCAATGTCCCTATCTATGCCGTAAATGAGGACGGTACTGTCGATGTCAAGATCGGACTCAAGGAAGGTGTCAACGAGAAGTCAAGATACGAGGTCCTCATGCCGGACATGTCTACAGGAGTGACAAAATACAAGAAAGTAGGTATGCTCAAGCCTGTACCTGGAAAGATCTGGGACAACAGGTTCGGTGCTCTGGAAGAGGCCGAGATGCTTGAGGCCGACAAGAAGGCAGCCGAAGAGGAGGCAGCATCTGCAGAAAGCCAGGAGGAGGCCGACAAGGCTGAGGTAGAGGCAGAGGTGGCAGGAGCAGAAGAGGCAGCAGAGGAAGGCAATGCCTATCTGACAGCCACCACATTCTCCATCATCAGCGGTGCCGACAGCATCTATCCGGGACTCCTCATCAGGGAAGAGACCATCAAGAACGTGAAATAGGAACAACAGACGTCAATTATGAAAAAGATACTCATGATTCTGATGGCTGTAATGATCCCGTTCTCAATGGTGGCATCAGACAGCCCGCAGAAACAGAAAAAGAAAAAGGCAGACAAGAACACAGCCGAGTGGTACTACGAACTTGAGGCATACTCGGCACCTTATAGAGGCTCATGCAACGTGAAGGTATGGTCATACGGCCCGGATATCATCACCGCCCGCGACCAGGCCACCAAGAATGCCGTGCACGGGGCGTTTTTCAGAGGCATCCCGGGAGACCCGCAGAAAAGGATCAACCCTCTCCCGCCGCTTGTTGATGACATCATGGCGGAGACCACCTACAAGGAGTTCTTCGACAAGTTCTTCGAGAACGGCGGAGCATATCTGAGATATGCCACCAAGACAATGTCCGCCGGGAACGACGAGATACTCAAATACGACAAGAAGAACTACAAGGTCGGAGTCATCGTCACCGTACAGTACGACGCCCTGAACAAGATGCTCGTAGACCAGGGCATAAAGAAGTCCCTGACTTCCGGATTTGCAAAGTAGAATCCGCATAATGACATACTGAGATGAAAAGAATACTGTTATCAATATTTATCATCGCGGCAAGTGTCCTGCCGTCCTTCGGACAGGCGGCACTGCCGTCAATCATGGTGATTCCGAGCGATGCATGGTGCAAGACGAACGGCTTCCTCAACGCATACGAGAACAACGGCGTGACTTCGTATGTGGCAGATTACAGGGCGGCGCTCATCAACAGCCCGGAACTCAAGACTGTCATCTCGCTGATAAACAACAAGATGACAAGCGAGGGCTTCCGTCTTGTGGATCTTGAGTCCACTCTCAAGAACATAGAGACCGAGAATGCCCTCAATTCCGTGACGACCTCGTCAATGGGAGACATGATGGCCGAGACCCCGAGGGAGCAGATGTCAAGAGTGGCCAAGGCAGACATCTGGATTGAGGTGAACTGGTATCTCACCCAGATGGGACCCCAGAAATCACTGACCTTCGAGATGAGGGCACTTGACTCATACTCCCTCAAGGACGTGGCATCTGCGCAGGGGACAAGCGGCAAGACATACATGGTCGAAATCCCTGTCCTCGTCGAAGAGGCGGTGTCATCGTATTTCTACGACTTCACGACACAGCTCAAGTCATACTTTAAGGAGATTCTCCAGAACGGAAGGGAGATAACGCTTGAGATCAGGGTGTGGGAGAATGCCGGATTCAATCTCGACACAGACATGGGTACCGACTTCCTCGGCTACATGATAGAGGACTGGGTGATGGAGAATGCCGCAGGCGGGATGAAGACCCCGAGCACCGCATCCGAGAACATCCTCGTATTCAGGGGCGTGAGAATGCCGAACACAACGCCTGAAGGCAGGCAGGTCGATGCCAGATACTGGACAAGACCGCTTGTGAGGATGCTGAAAGAAAACAACATCTCAAGCAAATTGTACACTAAAGGCCTCGGTCAGGTCACGATTGTACTCGGACAGGACCTGTAGCCTGATTAAACACAAGATATCATGAAAAGACTGGCCGCCCTACTTGCAGCTGTTGCTGCGTCATCGCTCATTGCGATGGCGCAGCAGCCTGAAAGCAAAATTGCTTTGACACCAATGGTGGAATATGATCTGGCGGGGATACCTGCCACAGCCGCGAACTCCCTTGAGCGCAAACTGGTCAGCATGACCACTGCCAACGGATTCGCCTCAGTGGACGGGGATTTCCTCATAACAGCGGTCCCTGACCTTGTCAATTCCGCATCGACTCCGACAGCCCCTCCGCAGTTCGTCTGCGATGTGGAAGTCGCCGTATATGTGCTCAACATCCCTGAAAAGGTCATTGTCGACCAGAAAGTCTATGTCTGCAAAGGTGTCGGACAGAGCGAGCAGAAGGCGGTCATCAGTGCCATAAACCAGATCAACGTCAGAAGCGTCGACACCAGGAGATTCATGGACAATGTCAGGACAAAGATCCTTGACTATTATGCCGGAAGACTTCCTGCCATCATCGCAAAGGCAGAGTCGCTCGCATCGATGACAAGGTATGAGGAGGCATTGAAGGTACTCTCTGCAGTTCCTGAGAGCCTTGACGAATACCCTCAGGTGGCACAGCTGATGGTGGACATCTACACTGACTGCATAGACAGGGATGCCAAAAAGCTCATATCAGAAGCCAAGGTCCAGATGGTGCAGGAGAACTACAACCTGGCCATGAAGACCCTGATCAAGATAGACCCGAACAGTTCGCTGTTCCCGCAGGCCGATGCGATGGTAACACAGATCAAGGCAAAGCTTGATGCCGAGAAGGCCGCCGAGCTCCAGAGGGAGATGGAACAGTATGAACGGGAGAAGGAGCAGGCACAAAGGGAATATGAGGATAATGTCGAGCTGCAGAAGATGAAAATCGATGCGGCAAAGGAAATCGCCTCAAAGATACCTGTAGATGTATCAGATGCAGACGAGCAGCAGCCTGAACAGAGCATTGAAGAAAAAGGAAGAAGCATGATCAAATGGCTGCTCGGAAACCTCGTGGAATAAACCGGATAAAATCACAATACCATGAAATGTCCTAAATGCGGCGAAGAACTCTCTTCCGCCACGAAAATATGCCCATGCTGCGGACTTGTCATTGATGACAAGATGGATGACTGGCTCAACGAACTTGAAGTCAGTCTGATGAACCTCAAGACTATCGCCCCCGTATCGTTCGGGACCTATTTCTCCAGCAACGCCTACCTGATGTACGGCATTGTCACCGTGGTGATGCTGATTGTCACTTTCCTGACAGGAGGCAATCTGTTCCTGCTTATTGCCGGGCTCTTCCTCATCCTCATGATAGTGTCACTGGTAAGGAAGTTCATTGACAGGAAAAAGAACCAGGAATCCGAAAGCGCATTCAGGGCGGCAATGGTCGAGACAGAGACCATCATGCGTGTGCTCAAAAACGATTATTTCGAATCAAAAGCCGTGCGTGAGAGACTCGAATCAACGACATCCGAACTGAAGGACATAGTCTACTCCCACAACAAGAACCGGCGTCATGCCATCGTCGTATGGTGCATAGTCATGGCTGCCACGCTGATTGTAAGCGTTGCCGGGATAATGCTCCTGGGGAGCAGGGATTCCGGAGCGGAAAAGACGGTGACCGACACAGAGACTAGCGAACTGATAACTTATAAAGACTGAGATTATGGGACTGTTCAACAGCAACAAGATAAAGAAAGGTGCTGTCGCTGACGTCATCCAATGTACGCAGAAAGACTACCTTGTATGGAAATGGGCTCCTGACGGGGAAGACGGCAACGGCATCCGGGCCGATGCCATCAGATACGGCAGTATGCTGAACGTGGATCCCGGTGAGACAGCCGTATTCTTCTATCATCAGGGTAACGGCTCCGGACAGAACATGGAGTTCATCAAAGGTCCGGTGCGCAGTTTCAAGATAGAGACCGCCAACCTGCCGGTACTGTCAAGCATCATCGGCGCAGGATACGGCGGAGGCACCCCTTTCAGCGCAAGCGTGTATTTCGTGAATACCGCTACTGCGAACCAGTTCTCATTCTTCATCGAGAAATGCGGCATACAGGACTATGCCGACCCTGAAAACAAATACACCATCAATGTCAAGGGGCGCGTCATGTTCAAGATTTCAGATTGCGAGAGGTTCTTCCACACGCACAATCTGAAATACATGGATACCATCTCGCTCAAGGACAGTGTCAAGGAGAACATCATATCCGACATCAAGCCCATAATCAACAGATCTTCAATGGATCTGAAGGTGGCCGTGAAGTTCCTGGATTCATACACTGACAAGGTAAGGGATCTTGCCTTCGACACCCTGAAGGAAAACCTTGACAGGGCATTCGCCATCTCACTCGAAAGACTGGACATCATCTCCCTCGAATACAACGACGCCATCAACGAGGTGTACGAGACGAGAACCATCAATTCCGCCATGGCAAATGCGGCAGCCAGCGCACGCGACAGGGTCCTGGCAGAGAACGAGATAGCGGCAGCACAACTTGCCAGGGAGAATATGGCAAGGATGCAGGACATAAACCTCAGCCACATGGAAGACTCCCTTGCACGCCAGCGTGAAGAGGCTCAGCGTGCCACAAAACTTGAGACTGAGACAGGGCATCTTGCCGCACACCAGATAAATGTACAGGGAGAAGTGGCAAGACAGGCAGCCGAAAGCCTCGGGCAGCTCGGAAGCAGCGGAGGAGCCTCCATGGGTGGAGACGGAGGAATGAACATGGCCGGTCTGATGGCAGGAATGATGATGGGAGGAGCCGTAGGACAGAATATGGCCAACATGATGGGCAACATGACCAACAACATCGCCCAGACACCGCCTCCGCCACCTCCTGTATCGCAGTTCTTCGCCGTCATCAACGGGCAGCAGGCCGGACCGTACAATATGCAGCAGTTGTCCGCCATGGCTGCAGCAGGACAGATCACAAGACAGACATACGTCTGGAAACAGGGCATGGCAGGCTGGGATATGGCGGGCAATGTCCCCGAACTCGTACAGATATTCGGGATGGTGCCTCCGCCTATACCTCCGCAGATGCCGCCTGTACCGCCACAAGTCTGACTAAATACACCCTGCCATGAACAATATAGACGATTTGGTCAAATCAGCAGCCGATATGGCGATGTTTGACGCCTACAAGGAAGCGATGGACAAGACACGCGATCTTGCCAGAAATGTTGAAGCACGATGCTCCAACGTGAAGCCCCGCAGGGAACCGGAGCCTCAGCCCGCACCTGCAGAAGACAATAAGGAAGAAGACACCGGCAAAAATGAAAAGGAGGACGGAAATGGAACAGAAGAATAAGATATCAGTCCAGTGGATAATGGCAGTCACCTCTCTCGTGGTGTGTGCACTGGCAGGACTTCTGATGTGGAAAATCGGGTTCAATACCGCCAACCTGGTCAGCACGGAGGTTGTGCTTGTACCGCTCCTTCTCCTGCTCATGGGCATGACTGTCGGCAGCGAGCGTGTGACTACCCTCATCAGGACGGCCACATCGGTCATCCTTATTGTACTGGTCATTGCAAGCATCCTGCTCTGGGTATTCAAGGCAGGTCCTATGGCATGCATCATCATCAACGGGGCCATCTTCATCCTGATGGTAATCGTGACTTATAACCTGACAAGGCTCAACCAATAGGAAATTTGTTATGAAATACTGTAAAATATTATTACTCTGCTTATTATGTCTCCAGTTGGCGACAAGTGCGCCGGCAAAGGACAAGGTGACGGAAAAATCGGGGAAAAAGCCGTCATGGATAATGACGGCAGACCAGGACTGGTTTACGGTATTTGCCCAGAGCGATGACCTGAACGAGGCCCAGGACAAATGCCTTGCCGACATCAGGCAGTACATCGTCAATTCCATAGCATCCAATATCACATCAGTCGAGAGAAGTTTCTCCGAGTCGCACAATACAGACGGCAACGAGAACATATACTCTTCATACAATTCGGAACTGAAGACTGCGGCAGCCAAGATGCCGTTCCTCACGAATATCTCCCTCTCCAATGCCACAGGCACATACTGGGAGAAATACAAAAGGAAATCAGACGGGACTTTCTATTACATCTACCATGTGCAATACCCGTTCACAGAAGCCGAAAGGAACCGTCTCATCAGGGAATTCGTGAAATACGACAATGAGATGTATGGCAAGTTGACTGCACTTGAGTCAGAATACCAGACGCTGACTGACATCTCCGAAATCGATGAGGGCATCAAGGAACTGCAGCCCCTCATCAGGTATTTCTTCGATGATGTCCGCAAATCAGAGGCCGAAAGCCTGCTGGACACATACAGAAGCGCGTATTCCAAGATTTCGCTTGTGCCGGAGAGCAAGGAGCTCGGCAGATTCGAGTACAGTCTCATGCTGGACGGACGGACACTGACCTATTCAAAGCCACCGATGCTCAGATCAGAGACAGCCACTTCCCTTGAATTGAGACCTGAGGGGGACAGATATGTGCTCACATACGACTACAGCCTCTGCTACCCTACCGATGACAACGCCATACTCATCAGCTACTCATTCCCGGGGACAAGACTCAGTTTCACTCTCAGGTTCGATGTCACTGAAAAGGATGTCAATGTCATCCCGTCAGGGATAGTCGTCATAGATGTGATACAGGACAAGGACAGCACGCTGCTCGCGAATGTCACCATCAATCTAAGGTCCAGGACCGAGCAGGATTTCGAGGTGTCCGATGTCACATTCACCCTTCCGGGCATAGTTGAATTCAAAAGCGACAACACATCGACATTCATCGGGAGCGGCCGCCACATCATGCATTTCAGGCAAAGTCTCGAAAACCCCGTATCATCGGGACGCGGGATGCTGACAGGCACCATGAAGGTCACCTCGGGAAAGAACAGCGAGACAAGAACATTCACACTTCCGTATAAACTAGTATTAAACCAATAGAGCAATATGAAAAAGATTCTATCATTTACTGTGCTTGTTGCCATGGCACTGACCTTGGTATCATGCGGGGCATCCAGAAGACTTGCCACAATATCTGAAGGGGAGCAGGAACTGAACCTCATCTTCAACGGGCCGGAATACCGTACCGACAAGAAATATTTCCGCGACAACGGTTTCGGCGTCAGCAAGGACCTGGCGAATGCCAAGAAAATTGCAATGCAGAATGCAAGACAGACCATTGCGTCAATGGTACAGTCTGCCGTTGAGATGCTTGTAGACAACTATGCTGACTCCCAGAGTGCCGACGGATCCGACTATTACGACGGGAACGACCTTCAGGAACTCGGAAGGACAGTGGTAAAGACCCAACTCTCAGGGCTTGAAGTGGTGGAAGAGAAGGCATTCAGACAGGCTGACGGCACCATCAGGTACCATGTCTGCATGCAACTCAGCAAGGACAACCTCTGCAAGGCCATGAACAATGCCATCGACAAGGATGTGAAGATCAAGCTGCGTAAAGACAAGGACAGCTTCAAGGCATATTTTGACGAGAAGATACGCTGACAAGTCACAAGACATACAGAAAGGAGCCGACTCAAAAGGAGGGATTTCGAGCTTAACGCAGAAAACGCACTTTTGAGCCGGTCTCTTTTTTATGATGCGGATACGGTTATTTCTGCAGATAATAGTCGCAATTGTAGCGGTTGAGGATGTCCATCTGGGTGTAGTTGTCCTTCCGGGCAAGCGGCTTCCCGATGAGAAGCCATTCCGTCATGGATGAAATAGCCGCTGCAGCCTGGCTGTCAGAATGCTGGGCTATCAGCAGCTGGACATGGCCGTCCCTCAGGGCAGCCAGATTCTTCTCAAGCACATCGAAGCCCACTACCCGGCATCCGCTGATGTCCCTGGCACGGAGATAATCAGCGACAAGGTGAATCCTCGAATTGAACATGACCATGTATTCCGGCCGGGAGTCCCCGTTGAACAAGGCATCCAGCTTGGCGTATATGTCGGCATTGTCTTTCGGATCTATGAACACATTCTCTATCCGGCATTCCGGATAATGGTCGCTCATATAGTCGAGAAAACCTGTCCTGCGCGTCACTGTAGGGTCAGAATGACCCTTCTTGTCCCTGGCAATCCTTATTACATGTATCTTCCTGACATCACGGCCGTCAGTCAGCAGATCTGCGCAAAGGTATCCGCTCTGGTACATCGGCATACCGAAATATGCAAGATAACCGTCATCTTCCAGTTTGGAGTCGATATACATGTAGGCAATACCTCTGTCTGACAGTTCCTTCACGAACTTGAGAGTCTCCATCCTGAACATGGGGGCTATGATGACTCCTGTAGGGTTCTCGTCCATGGCCTTTGTGCAGGCACGCTGGAAAGACTCAAGGTCATACTGGTCATACTGCACTGTCACGACAGAAATCCCATATCCGGAGGCATATTCCCTCCCCTTCCCGATTCCTTTGTCCGTCAATTCCCAGAACTCCCCTGCTGAGAACTCCGGAATGATACATACTATCTTGTGGACTTTCTTGGAAGCAAGCAGCGAGGCATAGATGTTCGGCTTGTATCCGAAATCCTTTATGACCTGCAGTACACGTTCCCGGCTGCGCTCAGACACCTCTCCCCTATTGTGTAACACCCTGTCAACCGTACCTTTAGAGACACCTGCGGCCTTGGCCACGTCATTGATTGTCATGTTTCGGGACTTGTTCATCTCATAAAAATTATTGAAGCGGAATGCCCTGTGGCATACACAGGAACAAATGTACAAAATTTTCCGTGAACGAGCACGACAATCCGAAAATATTATTACTTTTGCACAATCCGACCAAAACAGGACATCTAACGATTAAAAACATAACAAAATGCCAAAAGTAATCACATTCGGAGAGATCATGCTCAGGCTGTCGACTCCGGGCTATCTGAGATTTTCCCAGGCCAGACAATTTGAAGCCACATTCGGAGGAGGAGAAGCCAATGTGGCCGTATCACTTGCCAACTACGGCATAGATACCGAGTTCGTGACAAGATTCCCGAAGAACGACATAGCGCAGAGCTGCATCAGGGATCTCCACAGCTACGGTGTGGGCACAAGACACTGCATATTCGGAGGGGACAGGCTCGGCATCTACTTCCTGGAGACAGGAGCGGTGGCCCGTGCAAGCAAAGTAGTCTATGACAGGGCGCACTCTGCCATCTCCGAGATAGAGAAAGGCATGATAGACTGGGACAAGGTCTTTGAAGGCGCAGACTGGTTCCACTGGACAGGAATCACACCGGCTATAAGCCAGGGTGCGGCTGATGTTTGCCTGGAGGCCATCAAGGCAGCCAACAGACTCGGCGTGACAGTGTCATGCGACCTCAACTACAGGAAAAATCTCTGGAAATACGGCAAGACGTCATCAGAGGTGATGCCGGAACTCGTGGCCGGTTGCGATGTGATACTCGGCAATGAGGAGGATGCAGAAAAGGTATTCGGCATCAAGCCTGAAGGATTCGATGTGACAGCCACAAAAGGCGAAGTCAATGCCGTCGAGTTCGAAAGCGTCTGCAAGCAGCTGATGGCAAGGTTCCCTCGTGCGAAGAAAGTCATCATCACCCTGAGAGGGTCCATCAATGCCAACCATAACACATGGGGAGGCGTCCTGTATGACGGCAGCAGGCTTTTCCAGTCTCCGCGCTACGACATTACCCACATTGTGGACAGGGTCGGAGGAGGAGACTCCTTCATGGGAGGACTCATTTACGGTCTGCTGACATATACGGGAGACGACCAGAAGGCCCTGAATTTCGCGGTGGCAGCATCCTGCCTCAAGCACACGATTTTCGGCGACTTCAACCAGGTGACTGTGGCCGAGGTCGAGAATCTCATGAAAGGAGACGGCTCCGGAAGGGTTTCCAGATAACTGCAAGTCATACCCCATAATAAATTAAGATAAAATGGCAAGATACAACAAGATAGAGGTCCTTTCCGCCATGAAAGAGACCGGAATGGTCCCGGTGTTCTATAATTCTGACATCGAGACGGCAAAGGCTGTGCTCAAAGCCTGCTATGATGGAGGCGTTAGAGCTTTCGAATTCACAAACAGGGGGGATTTCGCCCAGGAAGTATTCGGTGAACTGGTCAAGTTCGCAGACAAGGAACTCCCGGGGATGATTCTCGGTGTCGGCTCTGTAGTCGATCCAGGTACAGCAGCCCTCTATATCCAACTCGGGGCGAACTTCGTGGTAGGGCCGCTTTTCAATCCTGCCATCGCACCGATATGTAACAGGAGACTCATACCGTATTGCCCGGGATGCGGCAGCGTATCGGAAATCGGGGCTGCCCAGGAACTCGGCTGCGACCTCTGCAAGGTATTTCCGGGTGATGTGCTCGGGCCTGCTTTCGTCAAAGGGCTGAGGGCGCCGATGCCGTGGAGCCAGATAATGGTCACAGGAGGGGTAAGACCGACAAAAGAAAATCTTGAAGGATGGTTCAAGGCAGGAGTCACCTGTGTGGGAATGGGCAGCAACCTCTTCCCTAAGGAAGTGATTGCCGCCAAGGACTGGAGCAAAATCACCGGGCTATGCCGCGATGCTCTTGAAATCATCAAAGAAGTGAGAAACTGACACATAATCCAATCAGACTAAGACACATAAGAAATTTCAAATGGAACAAAGCACTACAAAGAAACTGATGACCAACTGGAGATGGTGGATGGTGGTCCTGCTTTTCGTGGCGACCACGGTCAACTATCTTGACAGGCAGGTATTGTCCCTGACATGGAAAGACTTCATCGCGCCCGAATTCCACTGGGAAGACAGCGATTACGGTCTCATAACGGCTGTATTCTCCATTTTCTACGCCGTATGTATGCTTTTCGCCGGGAGATTCGTGGACTGGATGGGGACAAAGAAAGGCTACCTCTGGTCTATCGGGATATGGTCTACCGGCGCCTGTCTGCACGCGATATGCGGATGGCTGACAGTGCACATCGAGGGCTATGACAATGCAGCAGCCATGACAGCGGTACAGGCCGGGACGACAGCCGCCCTGGCAATCGCGTCCACAAGCGTGTGGCTCTTCCTTGCGGCACGGTGTATCCTCGCACTCGGCGAGGCCGGCAACTTCCCGGCGGCAATCAAGGTGACAGCCGAATATTTCCCTAAGAAGGACAGGGCTTTCGCCACGTCCATATTCAATTCGGGAGCCTCGATAGGCGCACTCATCGCACCGGCGACAATCCCTCTCCTCGCCCAGTTCTTCAAGGACCGCGGCATCGGAGGAGGATGGGAGATGGCATTCGTCATCATCGGTGCACTCGGATACGTCTGGATGGGATTCTGGGTGTTCATGTACAACAAGCCGGAGAAGTCAAGGCATGTCAACAAGGCCGAACTCGAATACATCAACCAGGACTATACGGAAGAGCACGACACGGCAAAGGACGCCGGGACTGAAAGCGAAGGCAAGCCTCTCCCTCTGTGGAAATGCTTCACCTACAAGCAGACATGGTCATTCATCGTCGGCAAGTTCTTCACCGACGGCGTATGGTGGTTCTACCTGTTCTGGGCTCCGGCCTATTTCTCCGACCAGTACGGATATGCGTCAAGTTCAGGCATGGGAGTAGCCCTCATCACGACATTGTACGCCATAGTCACGGTCCTCTCAATCTTCGGAGGCTATCTGCCGAAACTGTTCGTAGAGAGGAAGGGCATGAATCCTTACAACGGGCGTATGCTTGCGATGCTGATATTCGCATTCCTGCCTCTGCCTGCACTGTTCGCGCAAGGAGCAGGAAGCATCTCCGTATGGTGGCCGGCAATCATCATAGGACTGGCGGGAGCCGGACATCAGGCATGGTCGGCCAACCTGTTCTCCACCATCGGCGACATGTTCCCTAAGTCAGCCATATCCACAATCACAGGTATCGGCGGGATGGCCGGCGGAATAGGCTCGTTCTTCATACAGCTGGGAGCGGGCAGGCTCTTTGACAAATTCGCCGGGACATTCATATACCCGGGGGCAGAGGAACCGGCAGTCATCTCTGCAGACAACATCTCAAAGGCGATCGAGCACGTCAACAATCCGGCTATAGCAGAACTTACGCGAGGTGCCACGACCAACGAGACCACGCAACTGATGCTGGACAAGATACAGGAAATAGGGGGGCAGATAGTTGACGCTCCTATCACGATGTTCGGACTTGACGGCAAGCCTGCGGCATACATGATCGTGTTCAGCCTATGTGCTGTCGCCTATCTTGTCGCATGGGCAATAATGAAGTCGCTTGTCCCGAGATACAAGAAAATCGAAATATGACAGCAGACGCAGATAATCCTGTAAAATCCGTAAATACCATTGAAGAGAGGGTGGCCTGGCAGGGCTGCCCTCAAATGCATTCTATGCGGACTGTCATAATGTCAGTATAATGGATTGGCAGATATTTTGCTATGTGGCGTGATGGCCCGTGTCATCAGGGCGGGTCAAAAGTCATTTACATCAATTTGAAAAAAAACATAACAGGATATGGCACAGGAAAATAAAGAAAAGGAAATGACCTCCGGCAATACAGAGGAGCAGACAGACAACACTGTCGAGGAGACGGGAAAGGCGGCTGCCGGTGAGACAGACGGGCAGAAACCCGGGAAGAACGAGGAAAAAATGTCCGCGAAAGAGGCAAAGGAGATGAAGAAGGAAAAGAACAAGGATAAAGACAAGGTTGAAAGACTGGAGAAGGAACTTGAAGAGGCGAAAGCCAGCCTTGCCAAGGAAAAGGACGACTACCTGAGGCTGATGGCCGAATTTGACAATTACCGCAGGCGTACAGCACAGGAGAAACTTGACCTTGTAAGCGTGGCATCGGAGGAGACTATCAAAGGCCTGCTGCCGGTGCTTGATGATTGCGAACGCGCAATGGAGGTGCTCGCAAAATCATCGGACAGCGATGCGGCCAAGGAGGGTACAGAACTCATCTTCAACAAACTGACAGGATACCTCAAGTCAAAAGGGCTCGCCGTGATAGAAGCAAAAGACAAGGCATTCGACACAGACCTGCATGAGGCTGTGGCGCAATTCCCTGTCAATGAGGAGGAGAAGAAAGGCAAGGTATTCGATGTGGTGCAGACAGGCTATACCCTTAACGGCAAGGTCATAAGATTCGCCAAAGTCGTTGTCGGCATCTGATGAAAGGAGGTTGGGACCATGGCAGAAAAAAGAGACTATTATGAAGTGCTGGGCGTTGACAAGGGCGCCTCACTTGACGAGATAAAAAAGGCCTACAGGAAAAAGGCCATCCAGTATCATCCGGACAAGAATCCTGGTGACAAGGCTGCTGAGGAGAAATTCAAGGAGGCGGCTGAGGCCTACTCCGTGCTGAGCGATCCTGACAAAAGGGCCAAATACGACCAGTTCGGACATGCAGGGCTCGGCGGGCAGCCGGGGCCGGACTTCAGCGGAGGGTTCGGAGACCTCAACGACATATTGAACAACCTGTTCGGAGGAGGATTTGGAGGCTTCGGCGGGTTCGGAGGCTTCGGTGGAGGAAGAAGTTCCGGACAGGGCCAGAGAGTGTACAGAGGAAGGGACATCAGGGTCAGGGTAAAGATGACCCTTGAGGAAATCGCCAAAGGGGCCGAGAAGGAAATCTCCCTTGAAAGGAATGTCCCATGCCCGGACTGCAGCGGCAAAGGAGCCAAAAGCAGCGCGGACATAAAGACATGTCCTGCCTGCAAAGGCACAGGCCAGGTAAAACGTGTCGTGAACGGCATATTCGGACAGACAATAAGCTATTCGACCTGCCAGCAGTGCGGAGGAGAAGGCAAGATCATCACAAACCCTTGCCACACCTGCGGCGGCACCGGGCTTGTCAGAAAGAAAGAGACAGTGAAGGTGAACATTCCGGCAGGAGTCGAGAACGGGATGCAGCTCACCATACGCGGAGCAGGACATTCGGCCAAGAACAACGGTGTCAACGGAGACCTCCTCGTATTGATAGAAGAGGTCGAGCACCCTTATCTGAAGCGTGACGGGAACAATCTGACATATACAAAGATAATATCAGTGATGGATGCCATGCTGGGCACATCTGTCGAGATACCTTGCCTGGACGGCAACTACAAAGTGAAAGTGGAGCCGGGCACACAGTCAGGGACTGTCGTAAGGCTGAAAGGCAAGGGACTGCCGTCTGTCAACAGTTACGGGACGGGAGACATGTATGTGAAATTCATTGTCTGGATACCGAAGAAACTCACGAAAGGAGAGAAAGATCTGTTCGAGAGCATGAGGAACAACGACTCATTCTCCCCTTCCCCGTCAAAGGAGGACAAGAGTTTCTTTGACAGGCTGAGGGACATGTTCTGACGCGGACTGAATATTTTCGCAAAAATATTTGGACATATTGTAATTATTTGTACCTTTGCAGTCCCAAAACAAAAAGCAACCTCTTGCGTCGGGAGAAAAAAGCGCAACGTTGCCATAAAAACATTTTGAGATATGGATTTGATTAATGTTGTTGACCAGGCATTTGCAAATGAGAAAGTTGCCGGTTACCCGAAATTCAAGGCAGGTGACACAATCACTGTCACATACAGGATCAAGGAGGGAGACAAGGAGAGACTCCAGAAGTTCAGAGGCGTAGTCCTCCAGATCAGAGGCGCATCTCCTTATACAAAGACTTTCACAGTCCGCAAGATTTCAAGCGGTATCGGAGTCGAGAGGATTTTCCCTTTTGCATCACCTTTCATTGACTCAATCGAGCTCAACAAGGTCGGAAAGGTACGCAGGGCAAGAATCTTCTACCTCAGGAAACTCTCCGGAAAGAAGGCAAGAATCAAAGAGAAGAAACTTGCAATCCTGAAAGAGGAAGGCACATCTGCCGCTGCTGCAGAATAGGTCTACAAGCATTAAAGGAAACACTTCTCCACAAGAAGAGATATATGCAGGCAGCATGACTGCCGCAACCGGCCCCTTAGCTCAACTGAATAGAGCATTTGACTACGGATCAAAAGGTTACAGGTTTGAATCCTGTAGGGGTCACAAAAAATAACGTCCTGGAATCAGGACGTTATTTTTTTTTCCATCCACATCATCAGCCAGAATCTTCTGTTCCTCAATATTACCGGTAATGATGAGGATAACCGATTAAATAATCTTTAACATTTTATCGCTTTTCTGGCATATTTATTGCGATTTTTTGGTGCATTTTATAAATTTGTAAGATTGGTTAGACTTGCACGAAATAATTAATCCATAAAATATGCAGAACAAATTGCAGGAACTGACAGACAAACTCTATAATGAGGGTCTGTCAAAAGGAAGACAGGAAGGCGAGGCAATCCTTGCCGATGCCAGGAAGCAGGCCGATGACATCATCCGGGATGCGAAAAAGGAGGCCGACTCGATAATTGCAGCGGCCCAAAAGGAGGCGGAGAGCCTGAAGACAAAGACTGAAGGGGATATCAGGCTTGCCGCTGGACAGAGCCTGGCAGCCACAAGACAGGCAATCGAAGGTCTCGTCACAGCCAGGATGACAGGAAATGAAGTCTCCGCCGCACTCTCTTCTGCAGATTTCATCAAGGAGATGCTCACGACTGTGGTCAAGTCATTCAATGCCGCATCCGATGATGGGACAAGCCTCGAAGTCACACTGCCGGAATCCCTCAAGAAGGAGACCGAGCCTTTCATAAGGAAAGAACTGGCTGCAATGTCAAAAGGCGGGCTGCAGGTGACATACTCGAAAAAAATCGGAGGAGGATTCACAGTCAGCCCGAAAGACGGGGGTTATTTCATCAGCCTCACTGACGACACATTCAATGCCCTGATCTCCGAATATCTGAGACCTGCCACCAGGAAGATTCTGTTTGAGAAATGAACAATTACCACTATATCATAGCCGGACTGCCGGCCCTGACCAGGGAATGGAGATTTCCCGAGGGGGATTTCAATTCCTACATTGCAGACATCAAGGAGATGTGCTCGGCACGGGACAGGGAACTTATCGGACGGCTTGAAAAGGGATTCGATGACAACAGCCTCGACAGGGACTTCTACAAGGAGGCCATGTCCTGCAGGAACCGGTTCATCAGGGAATACTTCTCATTCGACCTGAATGTCCGCAATGCAAAGACGAGGTACCTGAACCAGGCTCTCGGAAGGCCTGCAGACAAGGATGTGATCATCCCTGACGACGACGAGGTGACAACCGCAGGGGCATTCGGAGACCTGAAGATGAAAGGGGATTTCGAAGAAGCCCAGAGACTTGACTCCATTCTGCAGGGGAAGGATATACTTGCCAGGGAAAGAGGCATCGACAGTCTGATGTGGGACAAGATAGACAGCCTCACGGTCTTCAGTTATTTCGACATTGACACGATTCTCGGGTTCATCTGCAAGATGCATATAATCTCACGTTGGGCAATGCTTGACGAGCAGACAGGCAGGGAGATGTTCAAAAGACTCGTGGACGAGGTGCGCGGCACATTCAAAGGATTTGAAATCAATAACAATAAAAACGATAAAATATGAAAAGTACAGGAAAGGTCACGGGCATAGTCTCAAACCTTGTCACTGTTGAATTCAGCGGGCCTGTCTCCGAGAACGAACTCTGCTATGTCACCTCAGGGGACACACGGCTCATGGCTGAAGTCATCAAAGTGACAGGGAAGACCGCCTCCATACAGGTGTTTGAAAGCACCAGGGGACTCAAGAACGGCAATGATGTCGAATTCGAGGGCAGGATGCTTGAAGCCACACTCGGTCCGGGACTTCTGTCGAGCTGCTACGACGGTCTCCAGAACGACCTGACCACGATGACCGGGGTATTCCTCAAAAAAGGAGAATATACCTCACCTCTCGACCATACAAGACTGTGGGATTTCACCCCGATAGCAAAGCCTGGAGACAAGGTCATAGCCGCCGACTGGCTCGGAGAAGTCCAGGAAGGCTGGCTGCCCCACAAGATCATGGTCCCGTTCTCTTTCAAAGGAGAATACACTGTCAAGTCTGTCGCTCAGGCAGGGCAATACAACATCGACCAGACAATCGCCGTACTCACTGACGAGAACGGGGAGGATGTGAACGTGACGATGACGCAGAAATGGCCGGTGAAGGTCGCAATCAAAGGATACAAGGAGAAACCGAGACCTGCAAGAATCATGGAGACAGGAGTCCGTGTCATCGACACCCTCGACCCGATAGCCGAAGGCGGTACAGGCTTCATCCCTGGGCCTTTCGGATGCGGGAAAACAGTACTCCAGCACGCGATAGCAAAACAGGGTGACGCCCAGGTGATAGTGATGGCGGCCTGCGGGGAACGAGCCAATGAGGTGGTTGAGATTTTCACGGAGTTCCCGGAACTCATAGACCCGCACACCGGACGGCACCTCATGGAGAGGACCACAATCATCTGCAACACCTCCAACATGCCTGTGGCAGCCAGGGAGGCATCGGTCTACACGGCAATGACAATCTGCGAATACTACAGGGCAATGGGAATGAAAGTCCTGCTGCTGGCAGACTCCACTTCCCGCTGGGCGCAGGCCCTCAGGGAGATGAGTAACCGTATGGAGGAACTTCCGGGCGCAGATGCTTTCCCTGTGGACCTGTCAGCCATCATATCCAGCTTCTATGCACGTGCAGGAATGGTGGTGCTGAACAACGGGCAGACAGGCTCCGTGACATTCATCGGTACAGTGTCCCCTGCCGGAGGAAACCTGAAGGAGCCTGTAACCGAGTCCACGAAAAAGGCTGCAAGATGCTTCTACGCACTGGAGCAGAGCCGCGCAGACAAGAAGAGGTATCCTGCAGTCAACCCGATTGACTCGTATTCAAAATATCTTGAATACCCTGAGATACAGGAATACCTGTCGGAGAATGTGGCTCCCGGATGGGTCGATATGGTGGAAAAGGCCAAGAATATCATCAGGCGAGGAAAGGAAGCCAACGAGCAGATCAACATCCTCGGGGATGACGGGGTGCCGATGAGCTACCATGAACTGTTCTGGAAATCGGAACTCATAGACTTCATCATACTCCAGCAGGACGCATTCGACCCTGTAGACAGCCTCACACCGATGGAAAGGCAGAAATATATGCTGAAGCTCGTGCTGTCAATCTGCGATCTGGAGTTTGCTTTCGAGGACTTCGAGAAATGCCGCGACGGCTTCAAGGAGCTCATCAATGTCATGAAGCAGATGAACTACTCCGAGTTCAAGAGCGACAACTTCTGGAAATACAGGACAGAGCTCGACCTCCTTATCCGGAGGCTGACACCTAAACCATTGAAATAAAAAAGAATTATGAACAACAAGGCATTCCAGAAAATATATACCCAGCTGGACAGCATCACCAAAGCCACTGTCTCGCTGCGTGCGAAAGGGGTATCCAATGATGAACTGGCCACTGTGGACGGGAGACTTGCCCAGGTGGTAAAGACAAAGGGAGACACTGTCACCTTGCAGATCTTCGGAGGTACCGAAGCCATCCCGACGAATGCGGAAGTGGTGTTCCTCGGGGGCGCACCGACACTCAAGGTCAGCGATGAACTTGCAGGAAGATTCTTCAATGCATACGGAGATCCTATCGACGGAGGTCCTGAGATAGAGGGGGAAGAGAGGGAAATCGGAGGCCCGTCAGTGAACCCGTACAAAAGGAAGCAGCCGTCACAGCTGATCCCTACCGGCATAGCAGGCATCGACCTCAACAATACGATTGTATCAGGACAGAAAATCCCGTTCTTCGCTGACCCTGACCAGCCATACAACAATGTGATGGCACAGGTGGCACTGAGGGCAGATGTGGACAAGATCATCCTCGGAGGTATGGGACTGTCAAACGACGACTACCTCTATTTCAGGCATGAATTCGAACGCGCAGGCGCGCTTGACAAGATCATCAGTTTCGTCAACACGACAGAACAGCCTCCGGTAGAAAGGCTTCTGATACCGGACATGGCTCTGACCGCCGCTGAATATTTCGCTGTCGACAAGAACGAGAAAGTACTCGTGCTGCTGACGGACATGACCCTGTATGCCGATGCCCTGAGTATTGTCAGCAACCGCATGGATCAGATTCCGTCCAAGGACTCGATGCCAGGCTCGCTGTATTCAGATCTTGCAAAAATCTACGAAAAGGCCGTGCAGCTGCCTGACGGTGGCTCCATCACGATTATTGCCGTCACGACCCTCAACGACGGGGACATCACTCACGCCATACCTGACAACACGGGATATATCACGGAAGGCCAGTTGTACCTGAGGGCAGACCCCGATTCGGGCAAGGTCATCATCGACCCGTTCCGCTCCCTCTCACGTCTCAAGCAGCTCGTCATCGGGAAGCAGACGCGCGAGGACCACAACCAGGTGATGAATACCGGGGTGAGGCTCTATGCCGATGCACAGAACGCGAAGACCAAGCTCGAGAACGGATTCGACCTGAGCGACTATGACCTCAGATGCCTCGACTTCGCCAAGGAATATGCGACGAGACTCCTTGCAATAGACGTCAACATCAGCATAGACGAGATGCTTGACACGGCATGGGAACTCTTCGCAAAATACTTCACAAAGGCAGAGACCGGCATCAAACAGTCTCTCATAGACAAATACTGGAAAAACTGAAAAGATGGCTATTAGATTCCAATACAACAAGACTTCCCTGAACGCTCTTGGCAAACAGCTCAAGATCAGGCAGAATGCGCTCCCTACCCTGAAGAACAAGGAGTCTGCCCTGAGGCTTGAGGTGAGAAAGGCAAAGGCGCACTCGGAGAAGCTGATTGACGATCTTGATGCCGCACTGGAAAAGTACGACTATCTTGCAGCCCTGTGGAATGAATTTGAGCCTAATCTGATTGCAATCACTGATGTGGACCTGGAGACTGTCAAAGTGGCCGGGGTCAAGACTCCGCAACTGAAAGAGATACATTACGAAATCCGGGAGTTCAACGCCTTTGCGAAGCCGGCGTGGTATGCTGACGGAGTAGCCATACTGAAGGAACTCTCCAGACTCGGCATAGAGTCGGAAGTCTATATGGAGAAGAGCCGTATACTGGATTTCCAGAGGAAGAAGACCACACAGAAAGTCAACCTGTACGAAAAGGTGCAGATACCAGGCTATCAGGAGGCAATCCGGAAAATCAAGAGATACATGGAAGATGAGGAGAACCTGACAAAGGCCGCATCCAAGATTGTCAAGAACAGACACCAGACGGAAGAAGAGGAGGAGATGCGATATGGTAACTGAAATGACCAAATATTCCTTCATCCTGCTTGAAGAGGAGACCGAAGGATTCATGCAGCACCTGCTCCGGCTCGGAGTGGTGGACATCACACGCTCGAAAAAGCCCGTAGATGAGGCATCCTCAGCCATTCTGGAAAAGGCTGCAGCATGGAAGAAGGCAATATCCGCCTTGAAAAAGGCGGACTATACAGAAGACCCTGATCGTGAGGCAATCGAAGCAGCTGCCGCTGAAGCAGGGCCGGCAGGTGACTTGAGTGCCGCCACTGCCGATGCGCTGTCAGCCCTCGCCGGTCTTCAGGACAGGCTGACCGCCGTGCTCCGGGAGGCCAAGGCCAGGATGCCGTGGGGGGAATTCGACAGTAAGGCAATCGCCTCTCTCAGAGAAAAAGGACTCAGAATCAGATTCTATACGGTGGCCAGGAAAAGTTTCCGCCCGGAATGGGCAGAAGAACATCCTCTGCAGGTCGTGTCGGATGACGGGAAGAACGTATGGTTCGTGACTGTCACCGAAGAGTCGGCACCGTATGATTTCCCTGTAAGTGAATGCCGTGCACCTGAAGGCTCATGGAACGATGCCGAAGAGGAGGCGCGTAAGATACAGGAGGAAATCATACGGCAGAAAGGCATCCTCCTGAGTCTGAAAGGACATCTGGAGGAGATGCAGTCTGAATACGGGAGACTTCTCACGGACCTTGACTTTTATCTCGCCCAGGCAGCGGGTGAATCAGCTGTGGAGAAGAGGCTCAATGTGTTTATCGGATTCGCACCGTCAACCCTTGACGCAGAACTGGCAAGAGAGTTCGACACCATGGGCATATTCTACATCGCCGAAAAGGCCACGGAAGAGGACAATCCGCCTATCAAACTGAAAAACAACAGATTCGCAAAGATGTTCGAAGTCCTGACCGGGATGTACGGGATGCCGGAATACAAGGAATTCGACCCGACACCTGTACTGGGACCGTTCTTCCTGCTGTTCTTCGCCCTCTGTATGGGAGACGCAGGATACGGGCTTGTCCTCATAGCCATAAGCATATTCCTGAAGAAGAAAGTCAGAAGCATGGCACAACTTGCACCGCTGGTGATGACTCTCGGCATCGGGACATTCTTCATAGGCATATTCATGGGCACATTCTTCGGGTTCAACCTGCTTGAGGTCGGCTTCATTCCGGCATGGCTGAAACGCTGCATGCTGTCCGGTGACGTGGCGGGATTCCCTGCAGCGATGGTTCTGGCCATCGGCATAGGCATCTTCAACATCTGCGTAGCCATGGTGTTCAAGGCATTGTGCTATACCCACCGTTTCGGGATGAAAGAGACTCTCGGCACATGGGGATGGACACTGCTTGTGGTAGGAGGAGTGATTCTCGGAGGTACGGCTCTGCTCGGACTTCTGCAGATGGAGACGGTGAAATGGATATTCATCGCGCTCGCCATCATATCAGGGCTCGGCATATACATCTTCAACAAGCCGGGACGCAACCCGTTCATCAACATAGGGGCAGGACTGTGGGACACCTACAATATGGCTACGGGGCTTCTCGGTGACACATTGAGTTTCATCCGTCTGTATGCCCTCGGACTGGCCGGCGGAATGCTCGGAAGCACGTTCAACATGCTCGGAGGAATGATAATGGACGCATGCCCCGTACCTGTGCTGAACTGGCTGCTCTTTGCTGTGATATTCCTGGTCGGACACGCGCTTAACATCGCACTCTCATGCCTGGGCGCATTCGTGCACCCTCTGCGACTCACCTTCGTTGAATTCTTCAAGAACAGCGGATATGAAGGCAGCGGGAAGGCATACAACCCGCTCTCTGTCAAAAACGGGGAAGCATAGGCAATATGAATATAAATCAATTAATATCAAAACATTATGAACGAAATTCTTGGTTATCTCGGTTGGGGTCTGATGCTCGGCCTCGCCTTGGTAGGAAGTAGTATCGGAACTACTATCACTGGTAATGCCGCAGAAGGGGCATTGAAAAAGAACCCGGACAAGGCGACAAGTTATATGATCCTGTCTGCAATGCCTGCGACACAGGGTCTTTACGGCTTCGTGGCCTTCCTCGTATGGAATCTCTCAGGTATGGATTTCGCGGCAAACGGCCCGCTTCTCTTCGGAGTGGGAATCAGTGTCGGACTGGCCTGCCTCATTTCAGCCATACGTCAGGGACAGGTCTGCGCCAACGGTATCGTAGGTCTTTCCCAAGGACATGACGTCATGACCCAGACCATGATATATGCAGCATTCCCGGAACTTTACGCAATCCTCGGACTCATAGCCTCCATCATGGTGGGTCTGTAGTCCATTTGCAAATCATAAGAAAATCCCGTCTGCCGGCCGGCAGACGGGATTTTTCTTGCAATCAGGGTTGTCTTGAACCCCAGCCGCCGTACTGGACAGCCTAATCAATCCTGGTGACCTCGTAACGCAACTGCGTTGAACTCCGCCACATATTGTTGTAGAAATTGTCCCCGGCAGGCTCGCCTGCGGCACTCGGAAGATTGAAGCAGAAATGGCATCTGCTGCCGCTGACATTCTCGAAGGTCATTGTCGAAGTGACATTGTCCTTGGATATGCGCATCTGGTTGGTAGTGAGATCCAGTTCCCAGTCAGCCGTACCTGCAGGGAGCAGATGCCTCAGACGCGGATTCATGTCAAGCGGAGCCTCCTCGGAATACGGAGCCATCACTCCCCAGAAATTGGCATATTCCCCGTCAGGACCTGCCTCATTGGTAATTGTGCCTGTCAAGGCGTTTCCGGACATCTCTTCATCAAGGGTGACAGTGATGATATTGTCATATTCGGCGACCCCGTTGTCCCCGAACTCGGATCCGCTTATAGCGGTATCCCACTCCCCGTCTCCTGATGAGGATATCTTCTGATTGCAATGCAGGAAGATGCCGTCAATCTTCCATGTCCCTACATAGAACGCATCGTATGGCTGTATGTAGATCCACCAGTCCAGGCTCTTGCCTGACTCGGATGTGACAGTGATCCTTGCCTTTCTTTCCGGATTGCTGAAGTCGAGAGTCTCCCCTGCGGACACAGAAGCGGTGGCGAACCGGGATACTACAATCCCCTCCACCGTGACTGCGGAATACGGATAGTCGTCCCTCTGCATGATGTATATCGTGGCCGAGGCATCCTGCCCGTCACGTTCAATGACGGCAGTCCCCATCTGTCCCTCCAACTTCAGTTCAAGGAGCGAGACTTCGTTGCTCGGGACTTCCTTGTCAATGGTCTTTGTGCAGGAGACGGCCAGCATCGCCATCGCCGCACATGATATGAAGATGATTCTTTTCATGGCAATCTGAATATTATCGTACATTTGGATTGAGATCGATTTCCCTCTGAGGGATAGGATAGAAGGCGGCATCCTCCTCGGTTATCTTCTGGGCCTCCTGCACTGTGGAGGTCACAGAGGCAGTACGGCGCAGGTCATACAGACGGTTGCCCTCGAACGCAAGTTCCTTGGCCCTCTCGGTAATCACAGCCTTTCTGAAATCTTCACCGGTCAGCCCCGGAGTCAGGTCTCCGATACCAGCACGCTGCCTGATATAGTTCACAAGCGGATATCCCTCTTCAGGTCCGGCAGCCTCTGCGAGCACAAGAGCGATGTCGGAATATCTGATCAGATAAGGGCGTGCGCTCGTCCTCTCCCCGATGAAGTCAGGGTCGACATATTTGGCGGAATACCAGCCGTTGTTCTCGGCCACGATGATTTCCTCCCCGTTCTCATCGTAGAAGGTATGGTGCATGAGCTCCGTCCTCCTCTTGTCAGTGGCATCGAATGTGTTCATGAAACTCTCTTCAATAAGGAACACTCCCCAGCCGTTGCCGTTGCCTCTCTTGAGACTGCCGTCCCCGAACTTGATATAGATAGGCACGGAACCGTTGTTCGGAAGGAACTGCAGAGGAATCTTGGTGTACATGCCCTCGTCGGTACCGCTCCTGTCGGTCGCCATGATGAATATGTGCTCAGGCCCGTCAGGATAGTTCACGTCATAGATATGCAGGAGGTCATCGTCAAAATTGTAGTATGCCTTATAGTCGTTAACGACCTTCCTGGCCCAGTCTGCGGCGAGCTTATATGTCGCATCCACGTCTATGGACAGGTCTTTATAGCCCGGAGCCCCGTAGTTCTTGCCGGAAGCCATGTTCAGATACACCTTTGCAAGGAGAGCCTGTGCAGCCACCTTGTCCACGCGCCCGAAGACCTTGTTGACTTCGAGTTTCTGCTCCGCAAGAGTGAGGTCGGCAATAATCCGGTCATATATCTCCTCAATGCTTTTCGCCATCTGCGGTGTAGTCATGTCAAGGGTACTGATAGGCTCGGTGTAGATCGGCACCCTGCCGTAGCCGCGGACCAGGTTGAAATAATTCCAGGCACGGAGGAAATAGGCCTCGCCTGTCACCTTGTTTTTCACCTCTTCGGACAGGTTGCCTTCCGACACCCTCTTGATGACCGTATTGGCCCTGTTTATGCCTATGTAGCAATATTTGAAATAGTACAGTGTCAGTTCGGTCTCAGGAGTCACTGTCCAGTCCTGGAGCATGTGGATGTCACCCGGTTCGCTGGACTTGGGATACATGGCCTCGGACGGGATGTCGCCGAGATACCAGATCCCGCGCAGGTATTCCAGGTAATTCAAGGCGTTGTAGGCATACATGAGGCCGGATTCAGCATCAGCTTCAGTCTGATAGAAATTGTCCTGGGAATAGAATCCGTATGGAACCTCATCAAGGGAGCAGCCTGCAACCATTGCCGCAGCAGCGGCAGAATATATGATATTTCTTATTTTCATATTCCAATATATTAGAAGTTCAGTTCAAGTCCCACAGTATATTTCCTGAATTTCGGATAGCCGCCCCAATAGATGCCGTCAAGCCCGACCTCAGGATCATATCCGTCGAATTTCGTGAATGTGTAGAGGTTCTCGATATTCGCGGAAATCTTGATGTTCTTGATAAATGCTTTCTTGAACGGGATGGTGTAGCCGAGATTGACATTCTGGATGCGGAGGAATGACCCGTCCTGTATGAAGTAGTCCGAAAGCAGATACTGACGGCCGTTGTTCAGACGAGGGAAATCATTCGTAGGGTTGTCCGGGGTCCATCTCTTTGCCTTCACGCGAGGGCTGAAAGTATAGTTGTTGTACAGTATGTCGTTGCCGTACACGCCATAGAGGAAGACGGAGAAATCCAGGTTCTTCCATGTGAGGGCGAGGTTGAGACTGGCATTGAAGTCCGGGTTCGGGTCGCCTATGATGGTCCTGTCGTTTGCCGTGATGGCATAGTCCCCGTCAAGGTCCACATACTTGAACTCTCCGGGCCTGTCTCTCAGACCGCTCGGGTCGATAAAGCCGGGATCCTCCCCTTCCTGGATGATACCGTCAACCATATAGCCATAGAACACGTTCATCGGCTGGCCGACGGCATAGATGCTTGCGTTCTGGTTGAACATCGAGACGGCAGGACCAGTCACTTCATAGTACATGCCTGTGAGGTAGTCCTGCGAGAGGCCGCTTGAGATGGCGTCACCCAGGCTCTTCACTTCGTTGCGGTTCATGGAGTAGATGAATGTCGCTGACAAGTTCCAGTCCCTGGTGGAGATGATATCACCCTCGATGCTTATCTCGAATCCCTTGTTGACCACCTCTCCGTCGTTGACCCATATCTTGTCGTAACTTGATGAGAGCGGAAGGTATTTCTCTCGAAGCAGGTCGGATGTATATTTATGATAAACGTCGGCTGTAAGACGGAGACGGCTGTTGAAGAAAGCGGCATCGATACCTATGTCGGCCTGCGCAGTGGTCTCCCATTTGAGATCCGGATTGGCTATGCCTCCCCATACCATATAACGGTTGTCCGCACCCGTCCTGCCTACCTCATAGCCCGGGCCGATGACTGTCTGCCATGCCCCGTTGTTCCAGAATTTCTCCATGCCGTACCTGTCAAGAGTCTGGTAACTGTCGATACCCTGGTTTCCGGATATGCCGTAACTTGCCCTGAGCTTCAGTTCGCTCAGCCATGACACATTCTCCAGCCACGGTTCATTGTGCATCTTCCAGCTGATTGCACCTGACGGGAAATATCCCCACTTGTTGTTCTTTCCGAACTTGGTGGAACCGTCGGCTCTCATCGTGAATGTGAACAGATACCTGTCCATGAGAGTGTAGTTGACACGGCCATAGAACGAGAGCAGTTTGCTGATATAGTAGCCGTCATTGGAGATCTGTCTCAATTCCGGATCACCTGAGCTCATGTCCTCGTTTCCGAGCACGTCATTCACGAATCCCCTCGATGTCGTGTAAAGCCCACGGTTGTTCTGCCAGTTGTAGGAATGTCCCGCCATCACGGAGAAATCATGTATCTTGTTGAATACCTTGCTGTATGTGAGATAGGTCTCAGTGAGGACATCCTGGTAGAATGTGGTGTTGACCTGGGCGATACCGCCGTTGTCATGTGCATCCTGGGACGTGTTGCTTGCACGGTACACATCTCCTATGGTGGTATGATAGCGGTAGTCGAGCTGCGAGTGGAGCCTGAGCCCGTCGATTATCTCCCAGTCTATGGCTATGGAGTTGATGTAGTCCCTTTCGGTGCTCTTGTTCTTCACGTTCTCCATGATGTTCAGCGGATGAGAGAAGTCCGTCGGTCCTGCAGTATAATAGTTGCCGTTCTCGTCATAGACCGGCCATAGGATGTTACGCCCGTATTCGAGTTCGTTGCATGTGTTCCTGTTGCTGATGGACACCACATTATAGGAAGAAATGGTGAAATTGTCGAACAGGTTGTATCTGAAACGGACGTTGCCGTTCAGTCGGGAGTATCCGTCATTCTTGTAGATACCCTGGTCGTCATAATAGTTGACATTGGCGTTGATGGAGGCCTTCTTGCCCGCGCTGTTCACAGAAAGCGTGGTACTGTTTATGATAGGGGTCCTGAGACAGAGGTCCACCCAGTCGGTATTGGACCATTCTCCGTTCTGGATCTCCATGAGTGAAGGATAATAGATACCTCCGGTAACCGCTCCGATATAAGGAGGGGTGTACCCTGCATTTACCTGCTCCTCATTGGCCACCTGTGCCATGAGCATAGGGTCGTACCATACGTCTATAGGATCCGAGAGCTGGCTTATCACTGTCTGATGCTTTGCGGTCACAGTGGTAATACCCTCTTCCGCCTCCTTAGTAGTGATGAGAATCACACCGTTCGCACCTCTGGAACCATAGATGGCAGATGCGGAGGCATCTTTCAGCACTTCTACGGACTCGATATCCGTGAGATTGATCTGGGACAGGTTTCCGGCATCTCCCATAGGGAAGCCGTTGACCACAACCAGAGGAGTATTGGAGCCGTTGATTGAAGAATTTCCCCTGATCCTGATTATCGAACTCGCACCCGGGTCCTGGGAGTTGTTCATGACCTGGAGTCCTGCCGCACGACCCTGGAGGAGCCCGTCGACAGAACTTGCCGGGATGTCATTGATGCTCTGCATCTTGACAGATGCCACGGAACCGGTAAGGTCGCTTTTCTTGACTGCCCCATAGCCGACGACCACCACATCGTCCAGATACTCATATTCCGGTTCGAGAGTAATGTCAAACCTTGACCTGGCGGATGTCACAGTCACTTTCTGCTCCTTGAATCCGAGAAATTCCACCACCAGAGTACTCCCGTCAGGGGCTTCCAGCGAGAAATCCCCGTTCTCATCCGTTATGGCACCGGTAAGGGTGCCCTCGATAATCACACTTGCCCCTACGACAGGAATGCCCTCATTGTCACAAACCTGTCCGGTGACATGCTTTGTCTGGCCGAATGCCGTCTGCAGAAACAGCAGCATCAGCACAGTTATGAGCCATCTGCTCTTTTCTCTAAAAATAGTGTTCATAATTATATGGTTATTTGTTCCCTTTCAGAAATTCATCCACATATATGAATGTCCCGGCACTCCATCCGAGCATCGTAGGCATCTCATATTCATTGCTCACATTCGTGGTCCCGTCCATGACATTGTACTTTTCCCACAGATGGCCCGTAAGCCCGAAAGACTTCGTGACCATGGCCACATATTTGCGGGCGATACGCCTGGCATCACGCATATAGCCATAGTTGCGCAGACCTGCGATGGTGATATACGTGGCAGGTGGCCAAGAGTTAGGGAAAGACCACTGGTAGGCATAGTCATAAGGCTTGTCCTCACATACAGCCACCCCATAGTCGTATTCCAGCCTGTCAAGTCCCCTGACCACGCAGTCCGCATATTCCTTGTCGGGGACACCGGCATAGAGGAGGGAGAATATCGCTGCCGAGACGACATCCGAACGTCTGTCATTCACGTAGTCATAGTCATAGAACTGCCCTTTGTCAGGGTCGTAGCAGTACTTCATTATCCTTTCTTTCCTGCCTTCGGCGGCTTCCCTCCATTCCTCAGCCTCGTCAGGAAGCCCCAGGATGTCTGCAAACCGCTCGAAATTCTTCTCATACAGATAGAGATTGGAATTAAGGTCCACGGGGCAGAAATCCTCACATCTCCTGTCAAAGCGAGGGTTCATGTCCCAGCCGGACTCGGCCTCTGCGACGAAATTCCGGCCCAGGGTATAGATCTCCGCATCGGTCAGGCCCTGTTTCCTGAAATCCGTCCCGAGCCTGCGCCCTCCGGTATCCACGAACTCCTGGACAAGAGCATCGCCTGCAGAAGAAGAATACCTGTTCAGTCCGACAGGAGTGATACGTTCTGTCATCCAGAACCCGTACTCCTTCTTCAGCACATCGTAGGCATGGGCAAGCCACTCCCTGTCCTCAGTATACTCGTATACCCTTGACACCATCATCGAAAGATACGGCGGCTGGGAGCGGTCAAGATACCACGTCCTGTTGCCGTTAGGCATCATCCCGAATCTCCCGACCAGGTAGAGCATGTCATCAGTATTGTTCTTCGCCTGCTCCAGCCTGCCGTCAAGCACCAGCCCTTCATTGGTGAAGAACGTGTCCCAATAATACATCTCAGGGAATGTGTCCCCGACTCCCGGCACAGTGTACGGATACGGCAGCCCTATCAGGGTGCCTGTATCGGCAGGATTGTAATGAATCGTGGAATCCCATGATTCAGAGATGAAAGCCCTGATTGCAGATGTATCTTCCCGGGTCTTGCAGGAAACGCAGGCGGCCAAGGCAAGCACCGCTGCTGTCAGATATTGTATTTTCATGGCGGGAGCAGATTATCTGTACATATCAGGAAGATCGTCTTCAAGAAGGACATTGTCCTTGGCCGCGAATTCACGGAAATCATCCTCGGTATAGCAGCCTCTGAAAGCATTGAAGAAATGTCCGCCGTTGGTCGGAAGATCCCCGTTTCGCCATACCAGGGCAAAGGCGACAGGCTGACCGTCTATGGCCTTATAGAGCATCTGAGTCCACCATTTCTCATTATAGTAGTCGGAATAGGCAGGGTCGTTATTCTCCAGTCCGGTCTCAGTGATGGCAAAAGGTTTGTTCTTCTCTGCCGCTATGACACTCGACATCCTCACGAGCTGCAGTCCCCTATGTCCGTAGTCCGCCTCCGCCCTGTCGTAGGCATCCAGACCGAGCATATCCACCCAGTCATCTCCCGGCCAGTATTCCAGATAGTCATCGCGGGACGAAAGATGAATCATATCCGGAGAATAGGCCCATATCAGATTGTGCAGGCCTCTCTCATCCCTCAGATATTCCACAGTGAACTGCCACAATGCCACGAACTCGCTCTGGGAGGCATTTCCCTTGCCCCACCAGAAGCCGGCTCCCGTATGTTCATGCCAAGGTCTGAAAATCAACGGTATCTGCACTCCGTCCGAACCTTTCAGCGTGAGCATGAAATCTGCCACCTTGTCCAGCCATCCTTTGAATTTCTCATGGTTCTCCCCGCCAGGGATGATGCTGTAGACCGCCCTGGTCGGATCCCAGGAATTGCCGCCGCTGACAGGATTGGCACAATGCCATGATATAGTATTGACAGCCCCTCTGTCGTATGCGGCAATGATGTGCTTGCGGATGTCATCAAAGTCCTCCCCGTCAATATTTATCTCGCTGTCAAGCTCTATCTGGCTGAGTTCCCATCCGCAGACTGCAGGATGGCTGCCTGTGATGAACTTGGTGTCCGAGTGCGATACCGACCCGTCGTCATACCAGCGGTCATCAGTACTGCCTGTCTCCTTGACATAAGGCTCATCCAGACCGTACAATGTAGGGATCTGTGCCCCGAACATGGTACCTTTCTCTGTGATTGTGAACAGATTCTGATACAAGGCCGCGGTCTGTGGAGTCGCATCAGGGTCAATCAATGCGCGAGGCCTGTCAGACTGAGGCTCTCGCGGGGTGACTGTCGTCTCTTCCGAACAAGCCGTACATGAGATAAAGGCCGTCATCACCGAAAAAAGAATAAATCGTTTCATTGCAAAAAATTTTAATTATGTGATCAGATTATCATGTATCTTTTGAAGAAAAACATACGGAACTCCTGCGGGGTCATGCCTTTCTTTTTCTTGAATACCCTGTTAAAATTGGAGAGGTTGCTGAACCCGGACTCAAAAGCAATCTCCGAGATTGTCCTCGTAGGCTCTTCTATGAGCCGCTTGGACACCACAGAGATCCTGATGTCGTTGAGACAGTTGACAAAACTCTTCCCGGTCCTCTGCCGTATGAAACGGCTGAATGTCGGGATGCTCATGTTGACAACCGATGCCACCTCCTCCAACGTTATGTCCCTGCTGTAATTCGCATTCAGATATTTCATGATTCTTGCGACCCTGCGGCTGTCATACTGTGCGGGCATATCAGCAGACATCGAATATTGTGACAGCACCCTGTATTCCGAATCACAGGCTATGACATCAAGCAGTTCAAGAAAGAGGAGTATAGACTTGAATCCCTTGCTTTCAATCAATTGCGAGATCACCGCATAGGCCTTGCCGATGGTCTCGTCAGAGAAAGCGACACCTTTTCTGGCAGCCTCCAGCAGTTTCCGGATCCGGTAGAACTGGTTCTTCTCTATGAACCCGCTTGAGAACAAGTCAGGATGGAACTGGATTGTAATCTCCGTAATCTCGGCATCCTGTGGCTTGTGGCCGTTGTACCATGCATGCTCCAGCCTGTCCCCGGTGATGAGCACCAGGTCCCTGTCCCCTATTTCCTCGATATTGTCCCCTACGACCCTGATTGCCCCCTTCGCCCCGCTGACATAATTCAGTTCGTATTCGTTATGGATATGTATCGGGAAAGTGAAATCCATCTTGTGCCGCTCAAAAAGGACAAAACTATCCTCTGGGGCTATCGGAGGTATCTCCGACAATACGTTGAACTTCTCCATGACTATCTTCCTCCATGATTTGCCTCCCTGCGGAGCCGCAGCGAGTCCCCGACAGTTGACATCATCTTGTCGTCAAGGGTATAGAACAGCATGAAAACTACAGAAAGTAGGGCACCGCAGGCAGGCAGCACACTCTGCATGAGACGTATGCCAATGACAGCCGACTCTGTCTGGACAACATTGGCCTCAAAGCCGAAAAGATAGAGAAGCCATCCGGTGACAGCCCCGCCAAGCGACCATCCCAGTTTCTGCGACATCGATGATGATGAGAATATAAGCCCTGTAGCCCTCCTGCCCGTCTTCCATTCGGACCAGTCGGCCACATCGGCATACATTGACCACAACAGAGGCATGATACCGCCTGCGGCAAGACTTATCAGAGACTGCGCCACCATCATCAGGACAAAGTCATCCGGTCCGAGGAACCAGAAAAGCCCGCTGAGGACAGCGACAATCCCCATCATCAATATGAAGGCATTCTTCTTGCCGACACGGGAAGACACATAAGGGATGAGAATGATTCCTGCTATGTTGAATGCCTGTCCGAGCACCAGATAGAGAGTCACGGCAGACAGCCCCCACGGCAATGACCAATGCTCAAGAGCATAATATTTGAAATAATAGACGGCCCCGCCTTCCCTTATCGAATTGAACAGCAATACAGAAATCCCCCCCCAAGAAGCATCCACCACGGGATGTTCCTCAGCAGGTCGCACAGATCGGACTTGAGCGAATGGCTTTTGTCGGAGACCGGGACCACTCTCTCTTTCGTAAGGGAGAATGTGCAGAAGAACAGCACTACGGCTACAGCCGCAAGCACTGCAACCGCCTTGGTCCAGCTCCCGGTCCCAGCCATGTCTCCTCCGAACAGGTTGACAAGAGGCTCTATAAGAGCCAATGCCAGAATGCTTCCCAAGGCTGCAAAGGCCATCTTGTATGACGACAGCGAGACGCGTTCCCGAGGATCGTCAGACAGGACGCCAAGCAGCGTGGCATAAGGCACGTTTATGAGAGAATAGACCATCATCATCAAGGAATAGGTCAGGTAGGCAAAGCCTGTCTTCCATGTCAGGGAGAACTCAGGCGACGAGAATGTCAGCACCCCCATTATCCCGAACGGGACTGCCATCCACAGCAGATAAGGCCTGAACTTTCCCCATCTGGTATCGGTCCTGTCGGCAATCACCCCCACGACAGGGTCGAAGCACGAGTCCCAGATACGCGTAACAAGGAACATGGTCCCGGTGACGGCCACGTCAAGGCCCACGACATCAGTATAGAAATACAGCAGATATACCCCGAACAGCTTCCAGAATATAGAAGATGCCGTATCACCAAGACCATAGCCTATTTTCTCGTACAGTTTCATATTCATTTGCGGAAATATGCCATATTCCTGTCAATGATGCCGTCAAGCCTGTCCACAGATGACTTCCAAGTCAGTCCGTCACTGCCGGCATTATGACAATAATAAAGCAGCCTTTCTATCGTAGATGTGGCGACATGCATACGCGTGTCACTTGACGCATAATAAATGTAGACGGTGCCGTCATCATCGGCAATCCATCCGTTGGAGAAAAGGACGTTGGAGACATCACCCACACGCTCCTCCCCAATGGGTGCCAGGAAATACCCTGCCGGTTCTGCGATGACCTCCCACGGTCTCTCAAGTGATGTCAGATACAGATAGAGCACATACCTGAGCCCGGCAGCACAACCCCTGACCCCGTGGGCGAGATGCAACCATCCCTCTCTTGTACGTATAGGGGACGGTCCCTCCCCGTTCTTCAGTTCTTTGACCGTATGGTAGGCCCTGGTATTGATGATTCTCTCATCGCTGATCCTTGCAGCAGCCATGTCGTCTGTCAAGGCCCAGCCTATACCTCCCCCAAGCCCGGCATTGATGAAGTCATCCTGAGGCCTGGTGTACAATGCGTATCTTCCGTCCACAAACTCCGGATGAAGCACCACATTCCTCTGCTGTGTACGGCTCTCAAGGTTCGGAAGCCGCTCCCAGGTCTTCAGGTCATGCGTCCTGACTATGCCGCAGGCTGCAACCGCGGATGACATGTCCCCATCTGCAGCAGCCGGATCCTTGCTCTCGGAACAGAAAAGGCCGTAGATCCATCCGTCCTCATGCAAGGTCAGCCTCATGTCATAGACATTTGTCTCCCCAGGGAAATATCCCATCTGCACGGGATATGGCCAGAACCTGAAATTGTCAATCCCGTTAGGGCTTTCGGCGATAGCGAAGAACGACTTCCTGTCAGCACCTTCGACCCTGACTGCAAGAATGTATCTCCCGTCAAATCTGATTGCGCCTGAATTGAAAGTCCCGTTGATGCCGAAAATCTCCTCGGGATGCGAGTCCGACTCCGGATTGAGGTCATATCTCCAGAAAAGCGGGGTATGCTCTGCCGTCAGGACAGGATAACGGTATCTGTCCCATACACCGTTGGAGCAGGAGACAGCATTCTTCCTGGCAAGTAGAGCCTCATGACTTTTCTTCAATTCTGATATTATTTTATTCATGGCAAAATGAGAAATTATCATCAAGAATGAGTACAAAATGTGGTTTACAGCGATAAAAGTACGTATTTTGACAATACGGGGCACCTGTATGCAATCATTATGATAAAATAGTATCATCATAAGATTCTATAATACAAAACGCCATCAGACGGGACAGATGATACTTTTTAATCATTCTTTTTCTCATTTATATCAGCATGGGACAAGAGCCGCACAAAATGATACCTTTGCGGAAAACCGGATACCTTATCAACTTAAATTAATAACACAATGAGAACAAAAACATTATTCCTGACATGCGGAGCAACGGCTCTCGCCATGCTGGCCGCACTTTCATGCACCAAGGAGGAAGAGCCTGCCGGGACACCGGGACAGGACGGGACCTCAACAGAACTGACAGCACCGGCACTGAGTGCAGACAAGGAGACCGTCACTCTCACCGCAGATGCCGCTGACCAGACGGCACTCACATTGGAATGGACCGCAGCCAAAGCCGGGGAGACCGATGCAGAGGCCACATACGCACTTTACATCAACCTTTCTTCGAAGGACATATTCACCACCCCTTACACCAAAGATCTTGGCTCGGGACTGAGCGCATCCTTCACCAATGCGGAACTTAATGCCATTCTCGTCGACGAACTCGGGGCGGAGGCAGGCAAGGCGACCGACATCCAGGTCATGGTCTATGCCACTCCTGCAGATGAGGAACTTGAAGCGGTGCAGTCCAACAAGGTCGCACTGAATGTGACTTCGTATGTCGAGCCGGTGGTATTCCCGGAAGCCCTGGTAGCCGCAGGCTCTGCCATAGGCTCCAATGACCGCAGCAAAGGTGTCACTATCAGCAAGACAGGAGAAGGTGTATACAAGGCTGAAAACGTGAAAATCTGGACATCTAACGATGCAGCCCTCAAATTCTATCCGGATGACGAGACTTCGGAATGGTGCGTAGTGGCCAAGACCTCTGAAGACTACAAGGACATGACTGTCGAGGTGGAATACGTAAAAGCACCTGAGGGAGGTGATATTTACGTGTCAAGGATAACGGATTTCGCTTTCGGGGCATATACTGTCGAGGTCAATCTGACTGCCGGCACACTGACTCTGACCCGTACAGCAGACGTCAATGTATCCGATCTGGAACTTCCGGAGGAACTCTATATGCGAGGTGACGCCCTTGCCGACATCAAATGGGACTGGCCTGTATCCAAAGAAAACGCTCTCAAGAAGACTGCTGACAAAGTGTATGAGGCCAAGGGCATCAGACTGGACTTCGGCGGTGACGGGACAATGGGATTCAATGTATTCACAGGCTACGAAGCCGACAATCCTATGCTCGGAATGGCGGCCACGTCAACAAACGGGAATATCGTCATTGCCCTGGCGGCTACAGGCGAGGACCGTTTCCGTCCGGGAACAATCGGCTATGAAGGCGGCATATATGACATCAAAATGGACTTCAACAACAGCACTATGACGTTGACGGCTGAAGAGAATGTTCCGATCGGCATGTCCGGAACTCTTACAAACTGGGAAATGATATCCGTTCCGCAGATCAACGACCATGAATGGGAAATCACAGGAGTGGAATTTACTGATGTTGACGAAAGTTCAAATCTGAAATTCTACCCGAATTATTATAAAGGCGGAGACCAGTGGTGGCCATATTACGGACAGGTATATGTTGAAGATGAGACGGAATTCGGCAAAATCACAAGCATTCCGGACCAGGCAACCGTAGATGCCAGTGTTGAGGCCAATAACTATGACCCGGCATTCTACCCTGGGAGATTCGGATATACAGCCGGCACCTACACCATCAATGTCAATACCGAGACCATGAAAGTCACCCTCACTAAAGAAGACTGACAGCAATGAAGGCAGCACATCTGATAACAGCGATATTATCATTAATGTGCCTGATACCTGATTCAATAGCCGGACCTGCAAGAATGACCGTCCACAGCGGATGGGAGTTCCGGCAGGCCCGGCTTTCCAACTGGTATCCGGCGACTGTCCCCGGGACAGTGCATACCGACCTGATGGACAACGGCATCATTGAAGACCCGTACATAAGGCTCAATGAGCGCGGAGTGCAATGGGTGGACAAGGAAGACTGGATCTACCGCACGACATTCGATGTGCCTGAGGAAATTTTTTCCAAAGACAACATCCGGATTCATTTCTTCGGACTTGACACCTATGCGGACGTGAGAATCAACGGCAGCCTCGTGCTCTCGGCAGACAATATGTTCAGGGAGTGGACTGCCGATGTCAAGGACATACTGGAAAAGACGGGGAACTCCATCGAAATATATTTCCATTCCCCGATAAAGGTGGCCATGCCGATGTATGACGCCCTTCCTTACCACTATGAGGCATGGAATGACCAGGCTGCCAACGGAGGTCTGATAGACAAGAAACTCAGTCCGTTCACCAGGAAGGCTGGCTATCACTACGGTTGGGACTGGGGACCGAGGCTTGTCACATCCGGAATCTGGAGAAAGGTGGAGATTGAAGCATGGGACACCGCCATGATAGAAAATGTACAGTTCATTCCGGAGAATGTATCCAGCAAATCCGCTGATGTCAGGACTTTCGTGGAGATAACGAGCGACAGGCAGACGGACAATGCGGTGATAACAGTATCGGACAGGGAAAGCGGGACACGGCTCGGAAGTGTCGCATGCAGCCTGGAGAAAGGGCTGAACAGGGTGGAGATTGACTTCCGCATCCGCAATCCGAGACTATGGTGGTGCAACGGCATGGGCAGGCCTGAGATGTACACTCTCACGACGGACATATCGGTTGACGGCAAGACAATCGACAGTCATACGGAAAAGACAGGCATCAGGTCGGTGGTGATGGAAAAGGTCATGGACGGGTACGGCAGGTCGCTGCGTCTCATCCTCAACGGCGAGCCTGTATTCTGCAAGGGGGCGAACTATATCCCGTGCGACAACTTCCTGCCAAGGATAACGGATGAGACATATCTGAGGACTGTAAAGGATGCCGCAGACGTGAACATGAACATGCTCCGCGTATGGGGAGGAGGCATCTATGAGGATGACAGGTTCTATAACTGTTGCGACAGTCTGGGCATCATGGTATGGCAGGACTTCATGTTCGCCTGTGCGGTCTACCCGGCAAAAGGGGAATTCCTCGAAAACATCAGGCAGGAGGCCATCTGCAATGTCAGGAGGCTACGTAACCACCCGTGCATCGTCTATTGGTGCGGCAACAATGAGAACCAGGACTCATGGCTGGGAGGATGGATCTATGATGTCAACAAGGTTGACCCGAAATATTCAGAAGTGATATGGAAGGAATACGAGCAGCAGTATTACAGGACACTGGCCGATGTGGTCAGAGAATACGGCTCAGGCATAGGCTATCAGCCGACTTCCCCGTTTGCAGACTACGGGGTGCCGAGCAATGACCATGAGGGGGACAGGCATTATTGGGAGGTATGGCACGGGAAGAAGCCCATCTCGGAATACAACAACCAGAGAAGCCGCTTTTTCAGTGAATACGGATTCCAGTCGTTCCCTTGCATAGGCTCTGTCCGCAAGTTTGCGACAGAGGAACGCGACATGGACATCTCGTCCGAGGTGATGATGTCGCACCAGAGAGGAGGAGAGCACGCCAACCATCTGATCGAGACCTATCTCCTGAACGAGTACCACAAGCCTGAGGATTTCGCTTCCTTCCTGTACACATCTCAGATATTGCAGGGAGATGCCATCAAGACCGCCATAGAGGCGCACAGAAGGGACAAGGGATATTGCTGGGGCAGCCTGTACTGGCAGCACAATGACTGCTGGCCTGCAGCGTCATGGTCGAGCCGTGACTGGTACGGGACATGGAAGGCCCTGCATTATTTCGCAAGAAAGGCCTTTGACGATGTCCTGGTCTCGGCAGTCCGGACAGAAGATTCGCTGGAAGTGTATGTGATATCGGACAGGACGGCACCGGTCAACGGAAAGACAGAGGTAAAGGCGGTCCTGCTCACAGGGGAGAGTGTCTCGGCTTTCAGCACGGACGGCAGGATTGACGGCAATTCGAGCCAAAAAGTGATGACGATACCGTTGGATGAACTGCTGCACGGGGAATCGGCGGGAGACGTGGTCATAACATTGAGTTTCGATGCCGGCGGCAGGGACAGGAGATATGACAACATTTGTTTCCTTCTCAAGCAGAAGGAAATCGCCTATCCCGAATGTCATATCGGACTGGACATGGTCAGGACAGAGGACGGATATGCGGTCACAGTCTCCTCTGATAAGTTTGCAAGAGGGGTCTATCTGTATTCAGACGTGTGTGACCTGCATTTCTCAGACAATTTCTTCGACCTGCTGCCAGGAGAGTCCAGGACAGTCACGGTCAGGACGGACGCATCCTTATCCGAGAATGACCTGAAATATATCACCCTGGCGGATTCATATTGAAAACCGCGGATTGCCATGTGGTTGTAAATGCGGAAATTAATTTGCAACTTTGTAAAGATTGACCAATTACAACCGCATAATCATGAAGAAATACTGTCTACTGCCGTTCATTGCGGCCGCTGCGGCATGCAGCAATGCAGATATGGAAAGACCCAATGTCATCATCGTGCTTGCAGACGACCTCGGATGCGGCGATGTCAGCGCATTGGGTTCTTCTGTTCTCAATACCCCGAATCTCGACAGGATGTGCCGCGAGGGTCTGAACCTGACCGATGCACACTCCACTGCCCCGACATCCACTCCGAGCAGATACTCGCTGATGACCGGGCAATATCCATGGAGGAACCGCAAGGCTGAGGTGCTTGCAGGAGATGCCAACCTGCTCATAAGGAGAGGCCAGCCCACTCTGGCGAAAATGATGCAGGACGCAGGGTATGAGACAGCCGCAATAGGGAAATGGCATCTCGGGCTCGGAGAGGGGGACATCGACTGGAACAAGGAGATCTCGCCCAATCCGAACGACATAGGTTTTGATTACTCATACATCATCGCAGCGACAGTTGACCGTGTCCCGACAGTATATGTCGAAAACGGTACCGTACCCGGGCTTGACCCTGCCGATCCGCTCTATGTGGACTACAAAAACAACTTCCCGGGAGAGCCGACCGCCCTCACAAATCCTGAACTCGTAAAGATGAAATGGTCGCACGGACACAACTGCTCTATTGTCAACGGCATACCGAGGATAGGATACCAGAAGGGAGGCAAGGCGGCCTACTGGAATGACGAAAATATGGCGGAAGTGTTCCTTGAGAAGGTCAAGGGATTCATCAATGACAACAAGGACAGGCCGTTCTTCCTGTATTACGGGCTTCATGAGCCTCATGTCCCTCGCACACCGCATCCTGACTTTGCAGGAAAGAGCGGAATGGGTCCGAGAGGTGACGTCGTGCTCGAAGCGGACTGGTGTGTAGGGGAACTGCTTGACTACCTGGACGAGACAGGACTGTCGGAAAATACCATAGTGATATTCTCCAGCGACAACGGGCCGGTCCTTGATGACGGCTATGTGGATGAGGCTGCAGAAAAATGGGGGGAACACGGGGTGACACCTGCCCTGCCGTACAGGGGAGGCAAATACAGCCTGTATGACGGCGGCACACATATCCCGCTCTTCGTCAGATGGAAAGGTCACATCAAGCCTGGCTCGGTCTCTGACGCGCTTGTGTGCCAGATGGACATATACGCATCCCTCGCAGCCCTTCTCGATCAGGAGATGCCTGAAGGCCTTGACAGCCGCAACACACTGGAGGCATTCCTCGGCCAGAGCGATACAGGTCGCGAATCCCTCATACTCGGCTCAAACGGAAGACTTTCCTACAGGCTCGGAGCCTGGCATCTGATACCTCCGTACAAGGGGAAGAAAGTCAACCAGACCAACACCGAGACAGGTAATTCGGACGAATGGACCCTGTACAACCAGACCGATGACATACACGAGGACAATAATCTCGCAGAGGAATACCCGGAGAAAGTCGCCGATATGCGGGAGCGTCTGGTATCCGAGACAGACGGCTACCTCCCGTTCTGACAAGATCACGAAAAGAAAGAGGGTGAACCGACAGTTTCGGGTCACCCTCTTTCGTCTTTCTTCGAAAGACCGGCTCCTAAATAGGTCCTATTTATTTCACAGTCACTTTCAATGGATGAGCCTGCGCATAGGCAAAGTCCTTCACCGCGTCTGCCCAGGCCTCAGGTGACTCTATGCCACCCTGGCTCCAGCCGGATCCTGTCCAGACATCAAATCTCTTGCCTGACGTGGCGACAGCCTTGAGCACGGCATGTCCGTCCATCGTGGCGGCCTCCACACCCTGCTCGGCAGCATCCACAACGAGACCGACAGAAATATTCCCGTCCCGCTCCGGATCGGAACTGTCGGAAGCCTTTTCCGTAAAGGCGATATAATGGTCCCCGTCAGTCCTTGCCACGACATCGTGCATGACCGCACCGAGTACAACCGGAATCTCCTGGATGCTGACGGCATCAAACCAGGTGGATGTCTTCAGGAACCTTGAATTGGCATCAAGGGAAATTTCCTTGACAGTCGTCACAAGATTGCCGTCGACATTGATCTCATCATACTTCAGGACGGCTTTTGTGCGCACAGGCCCGTTACAGATACGCTCCTGCTCGGCATAATTGTCCCCTATGATGATCCTGTCCCCTACATAAGGAGCAAGAGCCCCTCCTCCGAGAGTATTGGCGACCTTGTAGCAATCCATCCCTTCTCCATAGTTGTGGTGGTAGTCGTTCTTCGCATACCACTCGTCTATGATGAGCCTGTCAGTGCTCTTGAGCCAGATATCAGGCCCGAAAGTCCTCGGGTCAGCAAGTGCCGGACCATAGATGCGGCCTGCTACAAGGTTGTTCTCGTAGGCATAGTCATCCGCCCTTTCAGGGACATATCTGCTGTAGGCAAGGGTATCATACGGTTCACGCACACCGGCCGTGACAGTATATTCCATTGTCCCCCCTGCAGGCACTGTAGCCTGGAATATGAGCAGTTCCCTGCCATGTCTCTCAGTATAGACCTGCACCGGCAACTGGACGCCTTCGGCATCCAGCACCACCGCATTGTCCTCCGTCAATTCCTCCACCTCAGAGGCAAGGGTCTTGAAATCGAGTTCCACAGTCTCGCAGGTACGAGGAAGTTCAGAATCATTCTCCACCACCACTGTCACTGCCTGACGTGATGAGCAGGAAAGCAGGCACACAGCGGATACTGCGGCTGCCGCAAATACAAAGAATCTTCTCATATCGCTTCCTATTTTGGCTGCTTGCCGATATAGGCGAGAATACCGCCGTCTACGTAGAGGATATGTCCGTTCACGAAATCCGATGCCGATGATGCCAGGAAGACTGCAGGTCCCATGAGATCCTCTGTCGTCCCCCATCTCGCGGCAGGAGTCTTGGCCACGATGAACGAATCGAAAGGATGGCGTGATCCGTCAGGCTGACGCTCGCGGAGAGGTGCAGTCTGAGGAGTGGCGATGTAGCCCGGACCGATACCGTTGCACTGGATATTGTATTCTCCATATTCGGAGGCGATATTCCGGGTCAGCATCTTCAGCCCGCCCTTCGCCGCAGCATAGGCGGATACGGTCTCGCGTCCGAGTTCTGACATCATCGAGCAGATGTTGATGATCTTGCCTCCGCCGTTCCTTATCATTGACGGGATGACAGCCTTGGACACAATGAACGGTGCATTCAGGTCCACGTCTATCACCTGCCTGAACTCATCGGCAGTCATCTCAGTCATAGGGATACGCTTGATGATACCGGCATTGTTCACAAGGATATTTATCGGGCCGAGATCCCTCTCGATATCCGCCACGAGAGCCTGTACCTGGTCCTCCTTGGTGACATCGCAGACATATCCCCTGGCGTCAATCCCTTTCTCCCTGTATGATGCCAGTCCCTTGTCCACAAGTTCTTGCCTGATGTCGTTGAATGCAATCTTCGCCCCGGCCTCGGCAAAGGCTGTTGCCAATGCGAAACCGATTCCGTAGGATGCCCCGGTCACAAGGGCCACTTTCCCTTCCAATGAAAAACTTACCATAGAGATATAAAGTTTAAGTTTGTCTGTATCCTGTCCCTGGCGCCTACCTCAGATCGGTAGTAGCGCATCCGTCCATGTCCCCGTAGTCCAAGTTCTCCCCGCACATGGCCCAGATAAATGTATAGTTTCTTGTGGCACAAGCGGAATGGATGCTCCACTCAGGGGAAATCACGGCCTGCTCCCCCTTCATCCAGATGTGTCTCGTCTCGTCGGGACGGCCCATGAAATGGCATACCGCCTGGTCCTCAGGAATCTCAAAGTAGAAATATACCTCCATCCTGCGGTTATGCGTATGTGCCGGCATGGTATTCCAGGTGCTTCCCGGCTTCAGTTCCGTCATGCCCATCTGCAACTGGCAGGTAGGGACGACTTCCTTGACAAGCATCCTGTTGATGACACGGTGGTTGCTCTCCTCAAGCGTACCGAGCTCCATGTGGACAGCCTCGGCACGGGTAGTCAGATGATCCGGATACTCCGCATGAGCCGGGGAACTGCAGAAATAGAACTTGGCAGGATCGGCCGGATCAAGACTTTCAAAAAATATCTTCCGGTCTCCTCTTCCGAGATACAGGGCCTCCTTGTATTCCATCCGGTAGGCTTTGTCCCCTGCCTTGACGACACCCTTGCCGCCGACATTGAAGATGCCCATCTCCCTCCTTGAGAGAAAATACTCCGACCTCAGGATATCGGCCGGCACAAGTTCAAGAGATTCCCTGACAGGCATCGCCCCTCCGGCTATCATCCTGTCATGCATGGTATACACGATATTGACCTCGTCTGCAGCGAAAACTTTCTCAATAAGATAGTGCTCCCTGAGCTGTCTTGTGTCATAATGCCTGACATCATCAGGATGCGCGGCATATCTGACGTCACTGTTGGTTCTCATACTATAAATCCGTTAAAAAAATGACTGCCTGCCGTTGTCCCGTCATTTCCGTGAACGGGAACGGAACACGGCAGGCAAAAGTAATCATAAAAATACTTGATTGCAAGGATTTCCATTCAAATCTGTCCCATGCGGCTACAAGGTCACTCCTGTCTTGAAAATGGCTATTTCAGAATAACCGGAGGTCTCGTTATTGACATAGGTCCCGGAGGCCACGGACAGCACCATATCAATGAATTCGTCATCAGTCTGTGCGACAGACTTGCCGTCCGTGATGACACCGGCATTGAAATCTATCCACTTCGGCTTGGCTGCAGCGATGCGGCTGTTGGTGGAAATCTTCACCGTAGGGACGAAAGTGCCGAACGGAGTACCTCTGCCTGTCGTGAAGAGCACCATCTGACAGCCGGAAGCAGCCAGTGCGGTAGCCGCGACAAGGTCATTGCCCGGTGCGCTCAACAGATTCAGCCCCCTTGTCTTAAGCCTCTCCCCATATTTCAGGACATCTGTCACTTCTGACTTCCCAGACTTCTGCGTACATCCGAGGGATTTCTCCTCAAGAGTGGAGATGCCTCCGGCCTTGTTGCCCGGGGAAGGGTTCTCGTATACGGGCTGGCCGTTCCTCATGAAATATTCCTTGAAATCATTGATGAGATGCACTGTCTTGTCGAATGTCGCCCGGTCCTTGCATCTGGACATCAGGATTGTCTCCGCGCCGAACATCTCAGGCACTTCTGTCAGGACGGCAGTACCGCCTCTGGCCACAAGCCAGTCCGAAAAACGCCCGAGCATCGGGTTGGCGGTGATGCCGGAGAAGCCATCAGAACCGCCGCACTTGAGTCCTATCCTGAGCTCATCGACAGGGACTTCCTCCCTCTTGTCCTCAGCGGCGGCAGCCGCAATGTCCCTCAGCAATGCCATCCCATACTCTATCTCATCTCCCTGGACCTTCTGCGACTCCATGAACTTAACTCTTGACTCATCGGCAGGACCGACAAGTTCACGGAATGCCCCGAGCTGGTTGTTCTCGCATCCCAGTCCGACAACAAGGACACCGGCAGCATTGGGATGGTGAACCATGTCGGCAAGAATCTTCCTGGTATTCTCATGATCCTCACCCAATTGGGAACAGCCGTAATTGTGCGGGAACGCCACCGCCCTGTCAATGGACGGCCAGGCAGGAAGTTCCTTTGAAAAACGCTCCTGGAGTTCGCGGACAATGCCGTTGACGCACCCGACAGTCGGGATGATCCATATCTCGTTTCTTATGCCTACTCCCCCGTCTTTCCTTCTGAATCCCTTGAATGTCGCCTTCACCCCAGGGTCAGGCAGTCTGACAGGTTTCGGATCATAGGTATATTCAAGTATGCCGTCAAGATTGGTTTTCAACGAATTATGGTCAATAAGAGAACCTTTTGACACATTTCGCGTCAGATGCCCTATAGGGAAACCGTACTTGATGACATCTTCGCCTTCCGACATATCCCTCAATGCCATCTTGTGGCCGGCAGGAACCGGTCCGGCAGCCTTGATTTCAATGCCGTCAATTATACAGACGTCGCCTTCCGCCACATCTGTGACGGCAACGGCGACATTGTCATTGCTGTTTATTCTGATGAACCTTGACATGACCGCTTATCCGACAACAGTTTCTACTGCCGCACGCATTCCTTTCTCCTGAATGATTGCGAGTTTTTCAGTGAGCATGTCCGTGAGTCCCGGCACGGCATTCAGGTCCTCGTCCCATATCTGCCCAGCGCCGAGCACACCCTCAGCGACCTTCCTGACATCACCCGTAGACCACAGGCCTTTCAGAAGGGCTATCGTGGACGCGTCATCGGCAGGCACTATCTCCACATCGCCGCGTCTGCCGCCCTTATAATATGTGATGATGCCTGCAAGCCCGAGTACAAGTCCCTCAGGAAGCGACCCTTTACGGGTAAGATATGTCTTCAGCCCAGGGAGATCGCGAGTCTTGTATTTAGGGAATGAATTGAGCATTATGCTCGTGACGAAATGCTTCACGTAAGGATTGACGAATCTTTCAAGCACATCCCCGGCAAATTTCTCAAGTTCAGGCTTAGGCAGGTCCAGGGTCTCCAGAAGTTCCTCATACATCACCTTGCGGACGAACCTCCCGATGAGAGGGTCCTCCACGCACTCTTTCACAGTATCCAGCCCTGAGAGATATCCCACAGGAGAAAGCACGGTATGAGGTCCGTTAAGAAGGGTGACCTTGCGCGCATGATATGGGGCCTCGCTCGGCACGAAAAGGACATTCAGCCCCGCCTTGTCCGCAGGGAACTCCTTCTCTATCTCTTTCGGTGCCTCTATCACCCAGAGGTGGAAAATCTCCGCCTTGACGACAAGTCTGTCATCATAGCCGATTCTCTCATATATCTGGTCTATGGTGTCTTTCGGATAACCCGGGACTATCCTGTCCACGAGTGTGCAATATACTCCGCAGGCTTTCCTGAACCATTCCCTGAAACCGTCCCCGAGGTTCCACAGGTCGATATACTGTTCTATGCACTTCTTCAGTTCCTTGCCGTTCAGGAATATGAGTTCGCAAGGGAAAATAATGAACCCCTTTGTCATATCCCCTTTGAAATATTCATATCTGTGATAAAGCAACTGGGTCAGTTTCCCGGGATACGAAGAGGCCGGACGGTCCTCCAGCCTGCATGACGGATCAAACGCTATACCAGCCTCAGTGGTGTTGGAAATCACGAAACGGATGTCAGGGTTCTCGGCAAGTTTAAGATATTCATCGAATTCGCGGTACGGATTGATGCCTCTGTTGATGACATCGATCATATCTATCGAATCCACTGCCTTACCCTTGTCTATCCCCTGAAGATTGAGATGATAAAGCCCGTCCTGCTCATTGAGCATGTCGACCATACCTTTTTCTATCGGCTGGACGACAACCACTCCACCGTTGAAATCCGTCTTCCTGTCCAGATTCCAGATAATCCAGTCGACAAATGCCCTGAGGAAGTTACCCTCCCCGAATTGGATCACCTTGTCGGGGTATCTCCTGGCATCCGCCGTTTTTCTGTCAAGTCTTTCCATATTCCTATATATTAAATTAATATGATTCCGAGTCACGTGCAGAAACAAATGTACAAAATTTCCGTGTTCGTTCACGGATTTTTTATATATTTACGGTCAATTGACGATTTTTCAATGATTTTTGTACAAAATTCATATACTGACAGGGCTCACGTACCGATATTTGCAACAATTAACAACAAGATACCATGGACATTTTATCTAAAGTCAAAGAAAACATCGATGTGATCAGGGACAGGAAATTCATCAATGATGATTTCATGCTCACCAATGACTATGCGCGCGAACTCTACCATGAGAGCGCAGAGAAGATGCCTATCATCGACTATCACTGCCACCTTGTGCCGAAGATGATTGCCGAGAACCACAGATTCAAGGACCTTACCGAGGTATGGCTCGGTGGAGACCACTACAAATGGAGGGCAATGCGCGGCAACGGCGTGCCTGAGGAGTTCATAACAGGCAAGAGGAGCAGCTATGAGAAATTCGAGAAATGGGCGGAGACGGTGCCGTACACTATGAGGAATCCTCTGTACCACTGGACGCATCTTGAACTCGCGAGGGTGTTCGGCATATATGACCTGCTCAATCCGCAGACCGCACGTGCCATCTACGACGAATGCACCGACAAGCTGCAGACAGAAGAATACAGGGGGCAGGCTCTGATGAAAAGATTCAATGTCAAGGTAGTATGCACGACTGACGACCCTGTCGACTCACTGGAATACCACAAATATATCGAAGAGCATCCGTTCGGAGTGAGGGTGCTTCCGGCATGGAGACCTGACAAGTCCATGGCGATAGAGAAACCGGGATACGCGGAATACATCGGAAGACTTGCCGAGGTCTCAGGCGTACAGATAACAGGCTACCAGGATCTTCTGGATGCACTGAGGAAACGCCATGACTTCTTCGGGTCAATGGGATGCAGACTTTCCGACCACGGGCTCGAGAATTTCTATGCCGAGGATTTCGAGGCAGAGGAAATTGATGCGATATTCAGGAAAGGTCTGAAAGGAGAGACACTTACAGAAACCGAGGTGCTCAAATTCAGGAGCGCGATTCTCCTCGACTTCGCCAGGATGGACTGGGAGAAAGGCTGGGTGCAGCAGTTCCACATCGGAGCCATCAGGGACAACAACACAAGGATGTATGACATACTCGGTCCGGATACAGGATACGATGCCATCCATGACGTATCCTGCGCAGCAGCAGGACACAAGTTCCTCAACCGGCTGGCCATGGAGGACAAGCTCACAAAGACCATACTCTACAATCTCAACCCTAAGGACAACGAGGTTCTTGCCACAATGGCCTACACATTCAATGACGGGACTGTTCCCGGCAAGATGCAGCTCGGCTCCGGCTGGTGGTTCCTGGACCAGGAGGACGGCATGAGGAAGCAGATGAACGCACTTTCAGCACTGGGTCTGTTCAGCCGCTTTGTAGGGATGCTCACAGACTCCCGCAGTTTCCTCTCATATCCGCGCCACGAATATTTCCGCCGCATACTGTGCAGCGTAATAGGTGAAGATATCGAGAAGGGAAGACTTCCGCGCAGCGAGATGCAGTTCATCCATCAGATGGTGAAAGACATTTCATACAACAACGCGGCAAGGTACTTCAATTTCTGACATGGACTGACTCGGTGCCAGGGCTGAATCCGAATGGAGACCCAAAAGGCCACTTTCTGCGTAACGCATGAAAGTTCGCCTTTCGGGTCTCCATTTATTAATCAGTTGGCTATCCACGAAACACCCTTGCCAATGCAGGCCGTGACAATATTCAATTAAAGATGTTCCTCAAAAAAGCGGTACACCTCGTCCTGTACCTGTGCTCCACAATGATGCCCGCCCGGCACGAACATAGTCTTCACAAAGGCTTCGCTCCCATGCCTGGCATAGACACTGTCTATCATGTCGAAGGCCTGCGCTGCGGAATGCTCAGGGAACAGGCTGTCATCCTCTCCATTAATGAACAGCATAGGTTTCGGACAGGCCATGGATGCCACCTCAGGGAAATCATACCGGTCTCTCAATGCAGGTATGCGCATTGACAGATCCGAGACGCTCGAATCGTCATAATCCTTCTTGCACATCATCCAGCATACAGCAGCACCGCATTTGACATCCGTGGAAAATACAGACAGCAACCAGCACCTGTGGGCACCCATCGAGAAGCCGAAGACCCCTATCCTCTCTTTGTCAACATACGGCAGGGATGCAAGCAATGACGCGGCAGACTTATCCTCCTGAAGAATCTTCTCCGCCCACACTGTCCCCCGTGACATAAGGCTGTCATAGACCTGTCCCTGACCGTCGAAAACACGTTTTTTCAAGACTTTGACAGAATCTTTCATACGCCTGTCTTGAGCATCACCGGTATCTCCGAACGAGAGTTCCGACCATCTCCTGGCATCTTCCGGGCATCTGTCTCCCCAATACAGGGCATCCGGGACAAGGACGACATACCCCATTGAGGCGAGTGTATCCGCCATATAGGCCCCGTCAAAATACCTTCCGACCCATTGGCGTGACGAACGTATGACTCTGGAGGGAAGCCCTGGCACAGGAGAGACAAGCTTCTCCTTGCCTATGTCGAACCTGGCCCCGTGATCATGAAGCATGAGCACTGCAGGGCATTTCTTCACGGAAATGCTGTCCGGAACAAGAAGATATGCCCTGACAATCCCGGCATCCGGAGCAGAAGACGCACGATACTCTATGAGACGGCATTCATATCCGCCCCTGTCCTCAACCGCAATGACGTCAGGACAGGCTTCTGTACCGTGTCCTGTACATGACAGAAGCGCGGCAAGGCACGACAGGAGCGGAAATATCGTCCTGACTGCCATCTACTCCATGAGTTTCTTGTACTTGAACCTCTTCGGCTCCTCATTCCCGAGTCTGCGCTTCCTGTTTTCCTCATATTCCGAGTATGAGCCTTCAAAGAAATATACCTGCGAATCGCCCTCGAATGCAAGGATATGCGTAGCAATCCTGTCAAGGAACCATCTGTCGTGTGAAATGACCACGGCACAGCCCGCGAAACTCTCCAGACCCTCCTCAAGAGCCCGGATAGTGTTAACATCCACATCATTGGTAGGCTCGTCCAGAAGCAGCACATTGCCTTCATCCTTCAATGTAAGGGCAAGATGCAGCCTGTTTCTCTCTCCTCCTGAGAGCACCCCGCACAGTTTCTCCTGGTCTGCTCCGGAGAAATTGAACCTGGACACATACGCCCTGGCATTCACATCGCGCTTGCCGAGCTTTATGAAATCAAGACCGCCGGATACGGTCTCATACACTGTCTTGTCCGGATCTATACTCTTATGCTGCTGGTCCACATAGGCGAGCTTCACCGTCTCCCCTACCGTAATGCTGCCTGTGTCAGGCTTTTCAAGCCCCATTATCAGACGGAACAATGTGGTCTTCCCGGCCCCGTTAGGACCTATGACGCCTACTATGCCGGCAGGAGGCAGGACAAAACTGAGATGCTCGAACAGGAGCTTGTCCCCGTATGCCTTGGAGACATCATTGAACTCGATGACCTTGTTGCCGAGTCTCGGGCCGTTCGGGATGAATATCTCAAGACTGGACTCCTTCTCCTTCGCATCCTCTCCGGCAAGTTTCTCGTATGCGCCGAGACGGGCCTTGGACTTGGCGTGCCTTGCCTTCGGAGCCATCCGCACCCATTCAAGCTCCCTTTCGAGAGTCTTCCGTCTCTTGCTCTCCTGTTTCTCCTCCATCTCAAGGCGCCTGGTCTTCTGCTCCAGCCATGAGGAATAGTTGCCTTTCCACGGGATGCCCTCTCCTCTGTCGAGCTCCAGTATCCAGCCTGCCACGTTATCAAGGAAATAACGGTCATGGGTCACTGCGATGACAGTCCCCTTATACTGCCTGAGGTGCTCCTCAAGCCATTGTATACTCTCTGTGTCGAGATGGTTGGTAGGCTCGTCAAGCAGAAGCACGTCCGGCTGCCGCAGGAGCAGACGGCACAAAGCCACACGTCTGCGCTCGCCTCCGCTCAGAGTGGCAATCTTCGCATCAGAAGGAGGGCACTGCAGGGCATCCATTGCCCTTTCCAGTTTGGAGTCAATCTCCCATCCCCCGCAATGCTCTATCTTCTCCGTCAGTTCACCCTGCCTCTCGATAAGGGCATTCATCTCATCATCAGACATAGGCTCGGCGAACTTCATGTTTACCTCCTCATATTCCCTGAGCAGGTCCATCACCTCCTGTACGCCCTCCTGGACAACCTCAATGACGGTCTTGTCCGGATCCATCTGAGGCTCCTGCTCCAGATATCCCACGGAATAGCCGGGAGCCCATACGACTTCCCCCTGATAAGACTTCTCCACACCTGCGATGATCTTCATCAGGGTGGACTTTCCGGAACCGTTCAGACCGATGATGCCTATCTTGGCGCCATAAAAGAAAGACAGATATATGTCTTTGAGTATAACCTTATTGTTATGAGGCAGGATCTTTCCCACCCCATTCATCGAAAATATTATTTTCTCGTCTGCCATAAAACTGATTTTCGGGCAAATATAATCTTAGTTTCCCAATTAGCCAAAACGCATCGGGGCGCAATCACCGCTACCTGCTACTCAGGTATCATCCTGTTCCTCCTGCACCACTCGCTCGGGGACTCGTTCATGAACAGGCGGAATGCCATATTGTACGAAGCCACCGTATGGAATCCTGACATGGAGGACAACTGGCTTACTTTCAGATGAGGATCGGACTTGAAGAGTCCCATTGAATAATGCACCCTGTGATAATTCACGTACTGGCAGAAATTCCTGCCGGTATACAGTCTGACCACCTTCGAGATATACAGTTTATTGGTATACAGTTCCCTTGCTATATCTCCTATGGTCAGGTCACTTTCCAGGAAAGGCTTCTTCTCTGCAAAATATGTCTCCAGCCTGGCATATATTTGTTCATAACCTGCCTCTGTCCGGCTTTTCTCCTCCTCTACAGAGAACAGGGACACCCTGAGGCCGGACACAATGCTCCGCTCGACAGCAGGGAACAGCACGAAAAGCCTGTCCCGGCTGGCCCTGAGATAAAAGAGCAGATGGAAAAACAGCAGGACAATCACGCACAGCCCGGCAGCAACACTGTGTGCTACACCAGAAAGCCTGAAAGTGGTCATGGCAATCATAAGAAACGACAGGAACAAGATATAAACTGCAAGATTGACATAGTCTGAGATACAGGTCTTCGCTGACATGCCTTTTATGAACCCGTCAGGAGAAGAGACAAGGGCTCTCACCGGGACAGCAAGACTTATGACGGAGAGAAGCGCGACTGTTGCAGGCACATAAGAGGACAATTCATGGCGAAAGGCTCCGGAGAGCAGGTATGAAACGGACAGAAAGACAATCGTAAATGCCAGGAGCAATACGCCTGCGGCATCAGGAGGAAGAATCTTACAACAGTCTCTACGGCTGCTGAACATCGCCAGGAATGCCGCCGGGAATGCAAGTTCGAAAATCATTGAGGAGCAGAATGCCCTGTATGAGAGTATCCCTGATACGAGCAGGAGTATCGCGCTCAGAGAACAGCACAATGCCAGTCTGGCTGTCGGACGACCGGCCGAGGTTTTGCCTGACCTCTTTCCCGACAAGGAATCGAATATCATAAAAATATACACAATAGATACTGCCGCCCCCACGCAATAAGCCCCCGTTTCACTATTGATGATGCACTTCATAAGTTTCAGTTATTAGTTCCGGATGCAAAAATAAGGAAAAAGCCTTTCCCGCATTGCATAAGGAAAGGCCATTTATACACATTTTTCTCTTTTTATCGATTATTTCTCTTTTTTGAAAACCTTGGATGACTTGACTTTGATAGTGTCGAATCCCTTGCCGAACACCCCCATCACATTGGAGACAGACAGGAATGCGTCAGAATCAATACTTTTCACATACCTGAGCAGCAGGTTGAGATCCGTCTTGCGTGTCATGACCATTATCACCTGGCTCTCCGACTTCGTATACCAGCCTTCGGCATGAATCAGTGTCACACCCCTCTTCATGTCTCCGGTTATTGCATCGGCTATCTCAGCATACTTCTTGGAGAATATGAACACCTGGACGGACTGCTTTGAACCTGAAAGATACAGATCGACGGCATAGCCGGATACGGTGATGAGAATCAGGCCGTACACAGCGGTGGCAAGTTTCTCAGGGAACGGGACAAGTTCCCCTGCGGCAGTATATGAGGGGAAGAGCATGGATGAGAGTATTATCACGACATCCATAGAAAGTATCAGTTTGCCGGGAGAGATGTTACGGTATTTCCCGACAATAAGCGCAATGATGTCAGTACCTCCGGTACTTCCCCCGTTTGAAATCGAGATGCCGATGCCGACGCCGGAAAGGACACCGCCTATTATCGTGCAAAGCATCTTGCCGTTGGACACGGCCAGTTCCTGGGATATGTACTCAGGTATGAGAGGCGGAAGGAGATTGAGCATCACTGATGCAAATACTATTGCAAATATCGTCTTCCCTCCGAAGCCGGTCCCGAGAATCTTGAACCCCACAAGAAGCAGGATGACATTTATGACCAGATAGGAATAGCCCATCTGTATCCCTGTCGCATAATATATGATTGCACTGAGACCTGAGACACCACCTCCGACAAGATTATTCGGGATGAGGAAAACAGCCCAGCCCAACACATAGGCCACAAGACCGAGAGATATGCAAAGGTATTCCTTTGCAACAGTCCACACCGAATTTTTCAGAACTGCCATAGGTTAGATATTTACAATGTTCATTTATCTGACGGCTGTTCAGGCTGCTTCTGGTTCAGTTTTTTCTTGAGAGCCGGCCCAGTCTTCATCTCGTCAAACCCTTCCCCGTACACCCCGCTCGCAGAGGAGACGGAGACAAACGCAGAGTGGTCCACACTTTTGATGATTGACACGACATCATGAAGCTCATTGCGGCGTACAATCACGAGCAGCACATTGCGGTCAGCCTTTGAATACCATCCGATTGACTTGATAGCCGTCACGCCACGGCTCATTTCCAAGGATATCTTGTCAGCTATCTCATTGTATTTGGACGAGAATATCAGTATCTGTACGGATGATTTCTGCCCGAGAAGGACGAAGTCGACCATGAACGAGAATGTAATCATGACAACATAGCCGTAGATCATGTCCTCGAAGGTCTTGCCCGGGATGAACAGAATCGATGCAATGATGAAGATATCCGAATAAAGGTAGACCTTGCCCGGGGAGACAGGCCAGTATTTGTTGACAATCATGGCTGCTATGTCTGTCCCTCCTGTACTTCCGCCCTTCAGCAGCACGAGGCCGATGCCCACTGCCTCCATGATACCTCCGACCACCGCGACAAGGAATTTCTCGTCAAAAGTGACTGTCCAGTCAAATTTAGGGAATATGTCAAACAGGACGGTGGACAGGATGATGACATATATGGTCTTGAACCCGAATGCCTTCCCCAGCACAAGGAATCCCACGATGAGCAGGATGGCGTTCAGGACGAAGAAAGAAGTGGAGACCGGTATGGCGCCGTTTGTGGCGAAATAGATGATTGTACACAATCCGGTACCTCCTCCGCTCGCTATCCCGTTCGGAATCATGAACGACGTCCATGCCAGGACATAGACTACCGTACCGAAGGTGAGAAGCAGGTAATCCCTGAATACAGAAAGAAAATTTTTCATGGCAGCATCATTTTACTACTATGTTGACTATCTTGCCCGGGACAACGATGACTTTGACGATATTGCCGCCTGCAAGGTATCTGGATGTCTGTTCCAATGCCCTCACGTGCCTGTCCACCTCATCGTTCGGCATGGACTTGGGGAGTTCTACCGTGAATCTGGTCTTGCCGTTGAACGAGACAGCGTAGGTACAGTTGTTCTCAACAGTATATGCCTCCACATACTCGGGGAATGACGCATAGGTAATGCTCTCCTTATGGCCGAGAGCCTCCCACAGTTCCTCCGCGATATGAGGGGCAAACGGGGAAAGCAAGATGAGCAGAGGCTCAAGGACAGCCCTCTTGCTGCACTTGTGCTCGTAAAGGTCATTCACCGCTATCATGAAGGCGCTCACTGCCGTATTGTATGAGAAGTTCTCTATATCGGTACGCACCTTCAGTATCAGCTTATGAAGCACTTTCAGTTCGTCAGATGACGGCTCGGCATCTGTCACCACAAAACCGTCCCTGTCATAGAAGAGTCTCCAGACCCTCTTGAGGAACCTGTGCACCCCGTCTATTCCCTTTGTATCCCATGGCTTGGACTGTTCCACAGGGCCGAGGAACATCTCATAAAGCCGAAGGGTATCGGCCCCGTAAGTGTCGCACACCATATCAGGATTGACTACATTGTACATGGACTTGCTCATCTTCTCGATGGCGTACCCGCAGATATATTCGCCGTCTTCAAGTATGAATTCCGCATCGGCGAAGTCCGGCATCCATTTCCTGAAAGCATCCATATCAAGCCTGTCGTTATGGACTATGTTCACATCGACATGAATCTCTGTGGTCTCATATCTGTCTTTCAGGCCGTATGACACGAATGTATTGGTATTGATGATCCTGTAGACGAAGTTGGAACGTCCCTGTATCATGCCCTGGTTGACGAGTTTCCGGAACGGCTCTTTCTCGCACACATACCCGAGGTCATACAGGAACTTGTTCCAGAACCTTGAATAGATGAGATGACCTGTGGCATGCTCTGTCCCGCCGACATAGAGATCGACATTTCTCCAGTATTCATCTGCCTCCTTCCCGACAAGGGCATTGTCGTTGTGGGGATCCATATATCTCAGATAATATGCGCTGCTGCCGGCAAATCCCGGCATTGTGCTCTTCTCTATCGGATATCCGTCCACATCCCAATGCTCCGCACGTCCGAGTGGTGGCTCCCCGGTCTCTGTCGGCAGATACTTGTCCACTTCCGGAAGTTCGAGAGGAAGCCTGTCAAACGGCATAGGTGTGGCCACACCGTCCTTGAAATATATCGGGAACGGCTCTCCCCAATATCTCTGGCGCGAGAATATGGCATCACGAAGACGGTAATTGACCTTCCTGTGCCCTATCCCGTGCTTCTCCACATAGTCTATTGCTGCCGGTATCGCTTCCTTGACGGTCATCCCGTCGAGGAAACCGGAGTTGCACATGATGCCGTCCTTGGCGTCAAATGAGGACTCGCTGACATCACATCCTTCGATGAGAGGGACGATCGGAAGATTGAAATGCCTTGCGAATGCATAGTCCCTGCTGTCATGGGCAGGGACAGCCATTATCGCCCCGGTGCCGTATCCGGCTATCACATATTCGGAAATCCATATCGGCACCCTCTTCCCCGTAAGCGGGTTCTCCGCATAAGAGCCGGAGAATACGCCTGTCACCTTCCTGGTCTCGGCAAGTCTCTCCCTCTCGGTCTTCTTCTTTGCCGCTGCGAGATACTCCTCCACTGCACTCTTCTGCTCAGGTGTGACAAGCCTGTCCACCCACTCGCTTTCAGGGGCAAGCACCATGAATGTCACCCCGAATACCGTGTCAGCCCTCGTGGTGAAAATGGTCATGTCGTATTCCCTGTCACCGTTATATGCCTTGAAGACCATCTCCGCGCCCTCTGAGCGTCCGATCCAGTTCCTTTGCATATCTTTCAGGGAATCAGTCCAGTCAAGGGCCTCGAGATCGTCAAGCAGCCGCTCAGCGTATGCGGATACCCTCAACTGCCACTGTGTCATCTTCTTCTGCTCGACAGGATAGCCTCCGCGCACGGAGAATCCCTCCTTCACCTCATCGTTTGCAAGCACAGTCCCGAGCTCCGGACACCAGTTGACGGATGTCTCTCCCTGATATGCTATCCTATAGTTCATCAGGACATCGGATTTCTGTTTCACGGTCATGGCATTCCACTCATCTGCAGTAAAATGCAGTTCCTCGCTGCAGGCTGCATCCAGCCCTTCAGTACCCCTCTCCGCAAAGGCCTTCTCCAGACGCTCAATCGGACACGCCTTGCCCTCGGCATTGTCATAATAGTTGCCGAACATCTTCAGGAATGCCCACTGTGTCCATTTGTAATATGACGGATCGCAGGTGCGGATCTCCCTTGACCAGTCAAACGAGAAGCCTATCCTGTCGAGCTGCTCCCTGTATCTCGCGATGTTTCTGGACGTAGTCACCGCAGGGTGCTGGCCCGTCTGGATGGCGTACTGCTCAGCAGGAAGCCCGAATGCATCATATCCCATCGGATGAAGCACATTGAATCCGCACAATCTCTTGTACCTGCTGTATATGTCACTCGCAATGTATCCCAGCGGATGTCCCACATGAAGTCCTGCACCTGACGGGTACGGGAACATGTCAAGGACATAATATTTAGGTCTGGAACTGTCTTCCTCTGCCTTGAATGTATGGTTGGCAGCCCAGTAGGCCTGCCATTTTCTTTCAATCTCTTTGAAATTGTATTCCATTTCAGATATGATTATTCGTTCTGTCTAATTATTCCGTCTCAAAGGCCGTCCGTTGATGCCGAAACGGCTGCCGCCGGACTTCTTCTCCAGGATGAATTCGACCGGGATGGTCATTGATGTCCTGACCTTCGCGCCGTTGACCCGTCCCGGTCTCCATTTCGGAGATGCGCTCACGACTCTGACAGCCTCGTCATCGAGCAGAGGGTCAACACTGCGCACCACCTTGACATCCGTGACATTCCCTTCCTTGTCAATGATGAAATCAACCATCACCCGACCCTGTATCCCCTCTTCCACAGCCTTCTGAGGATATTTGAGATACTGGTACACCCATCTCTCAAGGAACTGCCTCGGATCCGTGCTGTTCAGGAACATAGGTCTCTGGTCACAGTCATAATACGGGACCACGTCATCATAAGCAGGGCCTCTCGCAGGCACCTGCGAAGGCCGGAATGACAGTTGCAGCCCGGTGTTGGCCAATGCCTCTGTAAAATTGTAGATATATTCGAGTTCCATCTCCATCATGTCGAAATCAAGGATGGTCCATGTGTCCTTAGGCGTGTTGTGCTCCGGATACCTGCCGGTAGTGAAGTGCACAGATGCTATCTCCTTAGCGTAGAAAGCCCTGTTGTCGGACGGATATATCTCATTTGTCACCACCTCCGGAAGCACAGGCTGCAGGTCGTCCGAAATGGAGGCGAGGATTGTATTCATGTCCTGGTTGGATGCGGTATACGCGTAGAATCCCAGGCTTCCGGTGCCGAGCATATCCAGATTTATCATCGCATCGATGGAACCGGCATCAGAAAATGCCCTGTTCAGAAAATACCATGCCCCGGCATAGGTCTCTGACGAAGCCCCGAACGCTATGAAAATGACAGACCGCCTGAAAAGGATGGAGTTGGTGGCGACTTTCTTCGCGAGCTCCATCATCATTGCCAGCCCGGAGGCATTGCCGTTTGCCCCGTAATATATCTGCTCCACCTGCCTGCCGTCCACGGTCATGGTGTTGGTCCCGAGATTGTCCAGCCTTGCACCTACGACAATATACCTGGACCTCAGATCCTTGTCATATCCCTGCACGAAACCTGTCACGTTCCTGGAGACGAGAGTGTCGCTCCCGTCACGCGAGATGCCGAATTCATCTCCGCCGGGAAGGCAGAGCATCTCCACGCCGTACTCCTTCAGTTTGTCATAGACATACGACGCAGCCTCCTTCTCTCCCTCGGAACCTGCCTTACGGCCCTCCATCGAAGCGGAGGCAAGATGGGAGACATGTTCCTTGAATGCCGTGACAGTCTCACTGTCATACAATTCAGAATATCCGCCGCCACGATATTGGGAAAAGGATGTCTGCGGCAGAAGCAGAAGGATGACGGCAAGGAATATAAAATGCACACGGGCCATAATCATTCATTTATAAGAATCCACACATCAGGGGGACAGAAACTCTCGGCCTTGACTTTCTTGAGAGATGAGAATACCTGCTGAAGGTTGTCAGACGGCTCCACTGCCACCGCATTGAACCCGTTCCGGAAATTCACCAGCACAGGGGCATACCCTTTCTCCGCCACGCCGTTCAGGAGAGACTCGGCATTTGAACGGTTCCTGAACGAGCCTACGATGATATAGTATCTGGCTTCCAGCCTTGTCGTGAACAGCCCTCCCATCTCTGACGGATTGAGGATAGTGCCATTCATCTGCCTCAATGAGTCAAGTACTGCCACGGAATCGGACAGCATCTTCTCTACCATCCTCAATGAGTCGATCCTGGCCTGATGTTCGGCCTCCTTTGCCCTCATCATCTCCATCCGCATCTTGTCAAGCTCCTCGGCACCAGGACGTCCCGCCAGTTTCCTGAACATATCGCATCCGGAAAACAGCAGGGTGGCAGACAACAGGACTGTCAAGACTGTCTTTTTCATAATCCCATTCATTTGCGTATCCTCGCAAATTTAACCAATTAATAATCCGCTACAAAATAAAAATTATAAATTTGCAAAGATAAATCTGTCCTGCCGCACTTGCAATAAAGGGTACCAGATGCAGAAGATGACCGGAAATATTCCAACCATGACACCGCGCATCATTTGCGTGCTCTTTTTCATGGCCATGGCGGTCATGCAGGCATCAGGGCAATTGAGGGAAGTCCCGCCGTCCCGCCACGGACAGCCGGAGCAAAGGTTTATGGAGGAATGGAAGAGGAATCCTCCCCGGCCATTGCAGACTGCGGACACGGCTGTACTCGTGTTCATAGGGGACGTGATGCTACATACGAGACAGATGGAGAACTCGCATGAAAGATACCTGAGGAAAGGAGGCTCGGCTCCTGCTTCGGATCATGAGGCATACGACTTCAGCCCGTATCTTGAAGACATCCGCGACAGCATAATGGCTGCAGACGTGACCGTCGCCAACATGGAGTTCACTCTCGGAGGACCGCCTTTCACCGGCTACCCGTCGTTCTCCGCACCCGACTCCTATGCGAGATACATGGCTGAATGCGGGGTGGACGTGTTCCTGACGGCGAACAACCATATATGTGACAAAGGGCAGAAAGGGTTCGGAAGGACCCTTAGGAAATACAGGGAGATGGAAAAGAGCCACGGGATAAAGACTGCCGGAAGCCATGACACGGAATGCCCCGGCTCCACCGGCATCCTGTATGTGAGGGCCAGAGGCATAAAGATAGCGATATTGAATTTCACTTACGGGACCAATGTCCCGGCAGGGAAGAGATACAAGGCATACATGACGAGCATCTCTGATATGGAGCATGCCATGGGGCAGGCGAAGGCCGGAAAGGCGGACCTGATCATCGCACTTCCACACTGGGGGAACGAATACACTCTGAGACACTCCAAAAGCCAGGAGGAGACGGCCGAGTGGCTTGCAGAGAACGGCGCGGACATCATCATCGGCTCACATCCGCATGTCGTACAGGACTGCGACACGATTGTGACTGCAGGAGGCAGAAAAGTTCCGGTGATATATTCGCTCGGGAACATCATCTCCAACATGAGTGCCCCGGACACCCAGCTGGGGCTGATGCTGACCGTCAGAGTGGCGATACATCCTGACGGGGCCACGGAGATTCTCAGACCGGAATACCGGTTCACATGGTGCTCCCTGCCAGGCAGGCTGACAGACAGCCACAAGACGGTGTTCGTCAGAGACTATATCGGCAGGCAGGATGCCTGGCAATCCTCATACGAATGGCTGAAAATGAAAAAGACATATTTTCGGGTCAGAAGAGAGACTGGGATAGAAGACATGGAATGACATTGACACAGAGACAGGAATGAAAAAGACAATACGACTTGAAGCAATCGACCCGCTTGAAATCTACGGGGCCGGAAACAAGATACTGGAGGCATTGTGCAGTTATTTCCCACAGTTGAAAGTGGCTGCAAGAGGCACGGAAATCCTGCTTGAAGGGAAGGATGCCGAGGTCTCCGAATTCGAGGAGAAACTCAATATGCTGATAGAACGGCGTCTCCACAAGATGAACCTGACGCCTTACGACGTGGAGGACATATTCGACGGGGAATCAAGCCCTGAAAGGTTCAGGCTCAGCGGGGACTCGACCATCGTCCACGGGAATGACGGAAAACCGATAAAGGCAAGGAACAAGACCCAGCAGGAAATGGTGAAGGCATATTTCGACAATGATCTTGTCTTCGCGGTGGGACCTGCCGGGACTGGCAAGACCTATGTGGCAATCGCCCTGGCTGTCCGCGCCCTCAAGAACCGTGAGGTAAGGAGAATCATACTCACCAGACCTGCCGTAGAGGCAGGGGAAAGGCTTGGCTTCCTCCCGGGAGACCTGAAAGACAAGCTGGACCCGTATCTTCAGCCGCTCTATGATGCACTGGGGGACATGATCCCCGCCAGGAAACTACAGGAATTCATTGCTGACGGCACCATCCAGATAGCCCCGCTGGCATATATGAGGGGTCGCACCCTTGACAGGGCATGTGTCATTCTTGACGAGGCTCAGAACACCAATCTCGGACAGCTGAAGATGTTCCTTACCCGTATGGGACGGGATGCGAAATTCATAGTGACCGGGGACGTCACCCAGATAGACCTGCCGCACAAGGAGGACTCGGGGCTGATGAGAGGGATAGAACTGACAGAAAAGATAAAGGGCGTAGGCGCGATATTTTTCAGCAGCAACGACATCGTAAGGCATCCCCTTGTGAGCAAGATTGTCAAAGCATTCGACAAGGCGGCGGAAAGACAGCAGAAAGAAGGACGCCACGCTCCGGAAGAAGGCAGACAATAAAAAAGAGGATGAACCAGAAGGAATTATTCCTCTTTGAGAATTGAATATTTGGAACCGGACTCCATAGGAGTACGAATAAAAAGAGGGCGAGTCTGACTTTTGACCCGCCCTCCTCATCGTATAGTCCTGACAGTTATTCCACGTTCCTGGTGGCAACTATCTTGTCATACTTGGCATAATTGTCAGCATATTCCTGACCCTGGTCACGGAAGCGGTAATAGATGTTCTTGAGATATTCTGCGATACCGACCTTGATATCCTTGTCCTTGGTCACTGCATAGGCCTTCTCGAACGGTTCGATTGCATTTTTCAAGGCAGTCTCGAACTGTGCCACAAGAGCCTGGTACTTCGTATCGTCAAATTCATTCTGAGCCTCTTCCTGGAATTCTATCGCCTGGTCGTAATACATCTGTCCTATACCGATAAGACCGAACTCATACTCAGGATTGATCTCATTTGATTTGAGATATGCAGCCACGGCAGCATCAATCTCACCGAGTTCCTTGTGGATATTTCCCTCAACATAGTAAAGAGATGCATTTGAAGGTTCGTTCTGCTTTGCCAGATCGAGGAGTTCGAAAAGACGGTCAGTGTCATCCCCGCTCTCAAGATAGAAATTAATCAGCCCGATCAGCACGCTCTGGTTCTCAGGGAACTCAGCAAAGCCTTTCTCAAGAGTCGAAACGGCTGCAGTAGTGTCGGCAAGGTTGAACTGGCAGTCTGCAAGCTTGGCATATACCTCGCCATCTGCAAGATATGAAGCCTCGATACAATCCTCAAGATATGCCTCGGCATTCTTGTAGTCCTTGTTCATCCATGCGATGAATCCGGCATTGTATGTGGCCAGCGTATCAATCTCGTTGACAGGCTCGTCGGCAACTATCTGCGCTGCCTTGGCAAACAGTTCACCGGCCTTGGCCATATCATTGAATGTATATGCCATCCCTCCTTCGTTAAGATACTTGAGAGAGATGTCCTTGATGCCTGCAACAATATCCTTTGTCTTCTTCCTCTTCTCGGCATCTGTCTCGTATGCCTTGAGATAGGCGTCGTAAGCCCTGTCGAGAGCATCTGCGAAGACCGGCTTGGTCACCTCAATGAAAGCAAGCCTGTCGCTTGCATTGAAGTAGAAATTCTTGTCAGCGTATGTATCCTTTATGAACGGCTCACCGCTGAGAGTCACATTCTCTGAAGAGAGAGGTTTCTCACCTGCCATGAACAGAGCCAGTTCCTGACGGCTCGTACCTGTCATGGCGTTGCCTGCAGGCGCATCATAGGCATTGATATAGGCCTTTGCAAGTCTCAGCCATGTAGCCGTCTTGACAGCCTTCTTAGGGTTCTGCGCGGCAGCCTCGGCAGCCTCGACAGCTTTTTTGGCCTCTTCAGGAGACATGACTGTAGCATAACCTGTGGTCATGTCCTGTGCACCGGCAACCTGCAATGAACAGAGGACAGCCAATGCGATAAAAATTCTTTTCATTGTCTCAATAAAGTTTATCAGTTAATATTCGTATTGTCTTACTCTTCTGCCGCCATGTCTGCCCCCGCATCTTCTGCACGGCTTCCGGCATTGTCGTCAACATCCTTGGCTTCCTCATCGCTCTTGCTCACAGCCGACACTGCCGCAATGGCATCGCCGTCCTTGATGTTGATGAGTTTGACTCCCTGTGTCGCACGGCCGGCCACCCTTATGTCTGACACGGCCATCCTTATCGTGAGTCCTGACTTGTTGATGATCATGAGATCATCCTCGTCAGTGACATTCTTTATGGCTACAAGCTTACCCGTCTTCTCAGTGATATTGAGGGTCTTGACACCCTTCCCTCCTCGGCTTGTAAGCCTGTATTCATCGAAATCTGTACGCTTGCCGAATCCATGCTCGCTCACCACGAGGATAGTGTGGGCAGCGGCATCATCGGCCAGAGGGTCATAGCATACCATGCCTATCACCTCATCGGCATCCTCGATATTTATGCCCCTCACTCCTGATGCGGTCCTCCCGAGAGGTCTTGCATCTGTCTCCTCGAAACGCACGCAACGCCCGTCATGCCCGGCAAGGAATATCTGGCACCTGCCGTTGGTCATGGCAGCCTCCAGCAGTTCATCCCCTTCCCTTACAGTGATTGCATTCACACCGTTGGTTCTCGGACGTGAATATGCCTCAAGAGATGTCTTCTTGATGACTCCCCTCTTCGTGGCGAGTACGATGAACGTATTGTTGATATAATCAGCGTCCTTCAGATCCTTGACATTGATATATGCCTTCACCTGGTCTCCCGGCTCGATGTTTATGACATTCTGCAGGGCACGGCCCTTTGAAGCCCTTGAGCCCTCAGGAATCTCGTAGACCTTCAACCAGTAGCACCTTCCGTTCCTTGTGAAGAGAAGCATGGTGCTGTGCATATTGGCCACATAGATATGCTCTATGAAGTCCTCGTCCCTGGTGGTGCTGCCCTTGATGCCGACACCGCCCCTGTTCTGGGTACGGTACTCGGTAAGCGGGGTACGCTTGATATATCCGAGGTGCGAGATGGTTATGACCACATCATCGTCAGGGTAGAAATCCTCAGGATTGAACTCCTCTGCGGACAATGCAATCTCGGTACGTCTCGCGTCCCCGAATTTCTCCTTCAGCTCCATCGTCTCCTGCTTGACTATCTCCATCTGCTTGTCGTAGCTTGCAAGCACCTCCTCGCAGAAAGTGATGAACTTCATGAGCTCGTCATACTCATTCTGGAGTTTCTCCCTCTCCAGTCCTGCCAACTGTCCGAGCCTCATAGCGACAATCGCCGCGGCCTGAGGTTCTGTGAAGCCGAACCTCGACATGAGCTCGTTCTTGGCGTCCTCGATTGTCGAAGAAGCCTTTATGGTATTGATGATCTCGTCTATGATGTCAAGCGCCTTCAGAAGCCCCTCAAGGATGTGCGCACGCTTCTTCGCCTTCTCCAGATCGAACTTCGTCCTCCTCACGATGACATCATGCCTGTGTCTCACGAAATACTTGATGAGTTCCTTGAGATTGAGGGTACGCGGACGTCCGTTCACGAGAGCCACGTTATTGACAGAGAAACTCGACTGCAGCGGAGTATACTTGAAGAGCATATTGAGGACGACGTTGGAATTGGCGTCCTTCTTCAGTTTGATGACCACCCTCACTCCCTCGCGCGATGTCTCGTCGTTGACATAGGCTATGCCTTCTATCTTCTTGGACTCCACGAGCTCGGCAATCTTCTCTATCATCTCCCTCTTGTTCACCATGTAAGGGATCTCCGTCACCACTATCGTCTCGCGGCCGGAGTCGCTGACTTCGATTTCCGTCTTGGAGCGGATGACGATACGGCCTCTTCCTGTCTCGAAGGCATCCCTGATGCCCTGACGCCCCTGTATGATGCCTCCGGTAGGGAAATCCGGTCCCTTGATGTAATGCATCAACTCATCAGTGGTGATGTCAGGATTGTCGATATATGCACAGATGGCGTCACAGCATTCCCCGAGATTGTGCGGAGCCATATTGGTGGCCATACCTACCGCAATACCGGCAGAGCCGTTGAGCAGCAGCAGAGGCGCCTTGGTAGGAAGCACCGTCGGCTCCTGCAGAGAGTCGTCGAAGTTGTTCTGGAAATCTACCGTATCCTTGTCGATATCAGCAAGTACCTCTTCCGTAATCTTTTCGAGTTTGGCTTCGGTATATCGCATCGCAGCCACAGGGTCACCGTCCATAGAGCCGAAGTTTCCCTGGCCGTACACAAGCGGATACCTCATATTCCAGTCCTGCGCCATTCTGACCATGGCATCGTACACACTGGAATCCCCATGAGGGTGGAATTTACCGAGGACCTCACCGACAATCCTCGCGGATTTCTTGGTCTGCCCCGAATATGAGAGCCCGAGTCCGTCCATTCCGAAAAGGACTCTTCTCTGTACAGGCTTCATACCGTCCCTCACATCAGGAAGCGCTCTGGAGACAATGACAGACATAGAATAGTCAATATACGCGCTGCGCATCTGCTGGTCTATGTTCACCGTCTCTATTCTTCCTGTTTTTACCTCATTCTCCATATTAGAATTTTACCGTTATATTACATTAGCATAGTCTGCAAAGTTAAAAAAAAATATTAAATTAGCGAGATATTAGTTGCAAGTATGGAAATAAAGATTTCAGACGAACTGAACGCGATAATAAATTTCGCAAGGGAAGAGGCAATGAGGACAGGCAGTTACGGCATATCGCCGGACCACCTTTTCCTCGGCATCCTCCGCCACGGCAACAATGCCGCCTACGAGATCCTGAGGAGTCTCGACACAGACACTGATGAATTCAAGCAATATATCGACAGGCACATCTTCACCAATGAGCAGATCCCCTTTTCTGAAATAGACCATATCACTTTCTCGAGAGGGGCACAGAACATATTGAGCATCACCATCCTGGAGGCCACCAGACTCAACTGCACCGAGGCATCATCCCAACATCTTCTGCTGGCATTGTGCCGCAACACAGGCAGTTACGGGCAAGGATACCTGCGCGACACAGGCATAGACTACGGGAGGGTCATATCGTTCATGGAAAAGAATGACATGCTCGGGAGGAAGGACACTGACGACGAACCGCAGGCAGCCGGGGAGAGTGCCGGGCCAAAGACTGAAAAGACAGGCTCCGTGCTGGAGATGTTCGGCACAGACCTCACCAAGGCGGCTTCCGAGGGCAGGCTCGACCCTGTGGAAGGCAGGGAGGAGGAGATGACGCGGATCATACGCATCCTCGGCCGGAGGAAGAAGAACAACCCCATGCTGGTCGGGGAACCGGGAGTGGGGAAATCAGCCATCGTTGAAGGCATAGCGGAAAGGATTGCCGGAGGGGATGTGCCTACTTCCCTAAGAGGAAAAAGAATCATCTCGCTTGACATAGCATCTGTCGTTGCCGGGACAAAATACAGGGGCGACTTCGAGAAACGGCTCAAATCCATACTGAAGGAACTCTCCGGCAACCCTGACATCATCATCTTCATTGACGAATTCCACACAATCGTCGGAGCCGGAGGGGCTTCGGGGAGTCTGGATGCAGCCAATATGCTGAAACCTGCACTGGCAAGGGGGGACATCAGATGCATCGGTGCCACCACTCTTGACGAATTCACAAAAATAGTCGAGAAGGACGGCGCTCTTGACCGCAGATTCCAGAAAGTGATGATAGAACCTGTCGGCATTGACGAGACCGTAAGAATCCTGAACAAAATCAAGGACAACTACGAGAATCACCACAATGTGGAATACACCGAAGAGGCAATAAAGGCCTGCGCCGGACTTTCAGAAAGATATATTCCCGAACGGTGCCTTCCTGACAAGGCGATTGACGCCATGGATGAGGCAGGCTCGATGGCAAGACTGAAAGCGGACAGACGAGGCGGAGCATCAGCGGGCACGGTAAGGGTGACGGCGGACGACATCGCCACGGTGATATCCGGAATGACGGGGATTCCTGTCAACAAGGTCGCCGAAAGCGAGGGCAGCAGGCTCCTGAAGATGGGCAGACGGCTCAAGGAAAGAATCATAGGCCAGGACGATGCGATTGACACAGTGGTCAGGGCGATACAGCGCAACCGTGCCGGGATAAAGGACCCGGGCAAGCCTGTCGGCACATTCCTGTTCTTCGGGCCTACCGGGGTCGGCAAGACCCAGCTCGCGAAATCCTTGGCGGAAAACCTTTTCGGGTCGGCTGACAGCATCATCAGGATTGACATGAGCGAATACATGGAGAAATTCTCCGCATCGAGGCTCATAGGCGCGCCTCCAGGCTATGTCGGACACGAAGAAGGAGGGCAACTCAGCGAAAAGGTCCGCAGGAAGCCTTATAGCGTGGTCCTGCTCGATGAGATTGAAAAGGCACATCCGGACATCTTCAACCTGCTGCTCCAGATACTCGACGAGGGAAGGCTCACGGACAGCATGGGAAGGACAGTAAGCTTCCGCAACACCATTATAATAATGACATCCAATGTCGGCAGCAGGGAGATTGACGAATACGGGAGCGGACTCGGCTTCGCCACTTCCAGACGCAATATCGGAGAGGAGCGCAAGACCATACTTGACAAGGCTGTGAGGAGGGTCTTCCCTCCTGAGTTCCTGAACAGGGTGGATGAACTTGTATATTTCAATTCACTGACAAAGGATGACATCGGCAGAATCATCGACATCGAACTCCGCGAGCTCAGGCAGAGAGTCCGTCTTGAGGGCTACAGGCTCAATGTCACCCCTGCAGCCAGACGGATAGTGACAGAAGCCGGATACGACATCAAATTCGGAGCAAGGCCGCTCAGGCGCGCCATACAGAGATATATCGAGGATCCCGTATCGGAACTCATCATATCAGAGAGGGCCATCGGAGCATGCGGCACCGGCAACGAGATCATCCGTATCGGCGTCTCACCTGACAGGCAGGGAACTGTCGCCACCCTCTCAGGCCCGGGCTCAGGCATGGGAGACATTGAGAAGTTCGAGGTCCATATCCTTGATCATGTCGACAAGGAACAGGTATGAGGACTCTGATGAAATAAGCGAACTGAGGGATTCGATGCTGTAGTCTGTATTTTTCATGGCTTTGAATATTTGATTTCCTATGTTTGTATTGCAAAGGTAGATTCGCCATGTGCCAAACTACTGTACAATGAAATGATTTTTGAAAACATATGACAGAATTGGTGATATTTGACCTTGACGGCACCCTGCTGAACACCATCGAAGACCTTGGGACCGCCTGTAACCACGCCCTGAGGATGTGCGGATGTCCGGAAAGGAGGATGGAAGAATATAATATGCTCGTAGGGCGCGGCATATATAACCTGTTCAGAGGCGCGCTGCCGGAAGACCGTAGAACGGAAGAAACGGTCATGAGGATGCGCGATTTCTTCATACCGTACTACGACGAGCACAAATGCGACAAGACAAGACCATACGAAGGCATTGAGGATCTGCTCGACTCTGTCAGCGAGGCCGGAATCCGCATGGGGATAGCATCGAACAAATACCAGGACGGGACAGAAAAACTCGTAGAGCGGTTCTTCGGCCGATACAGGTTCGCAAAGATTCTCGGACAGAGGGACGGATGCCCGATAAAACCGGACCCGGAGATTGTGTTCGAGATCATGTCGGCTGCCGACATCAGCGACAAGGGCAATACGGTGTACGTAGGAGACTCCGATGTGGATATGATGACAGGCGGCAATGCAGGAGTAAGGACTGTCGGCGTCACATGGGGATTCAGGACAAGGGCGGAACTGGAAAGATGCAACCCGTGGAGAATAGCAGAAAGACCCATGGAGATAGCCGCACTGCTCACAGAAGGCAATGCCGGTCTATGAACAGATGCCGCAGGAATGAAGACTGACAATTAATACCTGACCGATATGGAAAAGGAAAGAAGCGTGGACAAACTTGCAAGATACGTCCTTTACACTGCCTGCGCAGCAGTGATATGCGCCATTTGCTGGTTCTTCCGGGACGTCATCATCTATATGCTCGCCGCCGGCGTGCTGTCCCTGATAGGACGCCCGCTGATGAATTTCTTCAACTCGCTTAGCATCAAGGGGAAGAATCTGCCTCCGTGGGTCTATGCATTCATCACTATCATCATCATACTGGGATTGTTCCTGGCCCTGGTGACAATGCTCGTCCCTATCATCACAGGCGTGGCAAAGGACATATCGATGGCCAACATAGAAAGTGCCGCAAAATCTGTCGTGACCGCACTGAAAGACCTCAATGCGTTCCTTGTCAGCACATTCCCGTCTTTGGGAGCGGACTTCAGAATCGAGACGGCGGTCCTCAACGGGTTCAAGGACTTTGCAGATGTCTCGGCATTCTCGACATTCTTCAGTTCCGCGGCATCATTCATCGCAAGTTTCGGTGTCGGGCTGTTCGCGGTCGTCTTCATCTCCTTCTTCTTCCTGAAGAATGAGAACCTCTTCCCTGACATAATCGGGGCACTGGTTCCTGACAGGCACGAACAGAATGCGAGAGAGGCATACAGGGACATAGAGCACCTCCTGTCGAGATATTTCATAGGACTGATAGTAGAGATGGCCGGGGTCGCGATTGTCGACTTCATAGGTCTCATGTTCATTGCAAGGCTCGGGTTCAATGCCTCTATAGGCATCGCCGTACTCTGCGGAGTCATGAACATAATACCGTATGTGGGACCATGGCTCGGAGGGGCGATAGGGACACTCCTTGCCGTCACGATGCGCTACTTCTGCATGGGAGGCGCAGGCCTGGACGTCAATTTCTGGATTTTCCTCATCATACTCGTGGCAATATTCATGGCCGCCCAGCTCCTTGACAACTATATATTCCAGCCGATAGTCTATTCAAGCAGCATCAAGGCCAATGTACTTGAGATATTCATCGTGCTCATGATGGCCGGACATATCGGAGGCATACTCGGCATGCTCGTCGCCATCCCTTGCTACACCGTGATAAGGGTGATAGCGGCAAGATTCTTCGGACACGTCAAATTCATCAGCAAACTCATAGGCAACGGACAAGAAAAATGAACCTGAAATCACTTTCACTGGCTGCATTGCTGGCTTTTGCAGCAATATCCGGCATCGACACATACGGCAGGGAATTCGGCCCTGACGGGACATTCCAGTTCGCACAGAGGGACACCTGCGAACTCTTCCTCGACATATATGAGCCTGCTGCAGGCAGCAGCACGACGTGGAAAGGGCATGAGAAGCCTACAATCATCTTCATGTTCGGAGGAGGGTTCATCAGCGGGGAGAGGGACACCCCATATTACAGGAAATGGTTCGAGGCCATGACAAAGAACGGGTACAGGGTCGTGAGCATAGACTACCGTCTCGGGCTGAAAGGAGCGAAAAAGGTAGGCATCGCCCAGGTCAACCTGCTTGACAAGGCCATCCATATCGCCGTCGAAGACCTGTTCAGCGCGACAGTATTCCTGATTGACAATGCCGAGACCCTCGGAATCAATCCTGACAACATCGTGATAAGCGGCTCCTCCGCAGGGGCGATATCTGTGCTGCAGGCGGAATACGAGCTGTGCAACAGCACGCCATGCACTGAAGTCCTTCCCGAAGGATTCAGATACGCCGGGATAATATCTTTCTCAGGGGCAATCCTGTCAAGGGAGTGGAATCTCGACTTCGACATGGAGCCGTCACCTGTCCTGCTGCTGCACGGCACAGAGGACAATCTGGTCACCTACAAGCAGATCAAGTTCTTCAACATAGGCTTCTACGGCTCCTCCAAGATCGCGGAAAGATTTGCCGCGAAAGGATATGAGTACAATATCATCCGTTTCATGGATCATGGACATGAGGTGGCAGGAAGCATGTATGAGACTCTCCGTTACCAGCTGTGCTTCCTTCAGGAGAATGTCATGGAAAGGACAGGAAGGACGGTTGATGCACTCATCGACGACCCGGCCATCCCTTCAGGGGAAGGGGTCAGCCAGTCACGGAAGGAACTGTACGGGGGAGAATAGGTCAGAGGGCAGACATCCTGTCCAGACACAGCTTCACAAGGTTCCTGACCACCGGCTTGTAGTCCGGATTGCTGCTCTTGAGATACCTGTGCGCAATGATGGCACAGACAGTCCCCGCATTATGTCCGAGATGTGCGGCAATCCCTGCTATCGCCGAACCTTCCATTTCGAAGTTGGTGACCTTGTACCCTCCGAAAGAGAAGCTCTCGAAGCGGCTGAGCATATCAGGCATTGCAAGCGGCATACGCAGCACACGTCCCTGAGGACCGTAGAAACCTGACGCAGACACGGTCATCCCGTGTAGCGCGCAGTCAGCGAAGAGATCTGTCATACGCTTCCCCGCCCTGACAAAATACGGATCCGGAAGATGCCTGTCCCAGCCGGTATGAGCCTTGAAAGCCTCTTCAAAATCGCCCAGGGCGATGGCATCCCTGTCGGCATACCAGTTAAGGAGACCGTCACAGCCGATGGATATGTCGGAAAAGACGAACGAACCGAGAGGTATCTCGGGCTGTATCGCCCCTGAAGTCCCTATCCTGAGGATGTTGAGGGAGCGTTTGACGCTCTTGATTTTCCTTGTATTGAAGTCAATATTGGCAAGGGCATCCAATTCGTTCATGACTATATCTATATTGTCTGTGCCTATGCCTGTCGACAGCACTGTCATCCTGACACCGTTATATCTTCCGGTCACTGAGACGAATTCCCTCGACTGATGTCTGAATTCCCTGTCCTGGAGATATTCGGACACCATGTCCACCCTGCCCGGGTCGCCTACGAGTATCACATTGTCGGCAAGTTCCTCCGGCCTAAGATGGATATGGAATATCGAACCGTCGTCATTGATGATAAGTTCCGAACCTGCTATCGGTTTCTCATTGAAATCTGCTGTTCCCATATTGAGACTGTTTTGAATCAATTCTCCAAATATAGTTTTTTATGGCAAATTTTCCTATTTTTGCAGCATCCAAAACGAATATTATATGTGGCAGAGAATACAGACACTCTATCTGGCGATATCGACTCTTCTGATCGCATCCCTCCTGATGTGCAATGTAGCGGTCACCGTCGGCCCAGACGGATCAGAAAGTGTGATAAAATACTACAACAACCTGGTCTACCTGATATTCATAATCTCCATCATATCCGGCAACGGATTCACCCTGTTCACCTACAAGGCCCGTCCGGTGCAGATGAGGCTCGCCGTCATAGAAGCCCTGGTGATGATAGCATTCCAGGTCTGGATAGGGGTGGACATGATACGGATGCATGAGGACAAGGAGTTTGTATTCTCATTCACCGCGATATTCCCGCTGATTGCAGCGATACTGAACTTCATGGCAGTAAGGAATATAGCACTTGACGAGGCCATGGTGCAGGCGGCATACAGGCTGCGCGGCAGCAGACGGAAGTAATCTCAGGACTCCTGGCGGCTGCCAATACCGGAGAATCTGGAAAGTATGTCCTCCGCATACGTCTTTGTGACTGCAATCGGAGCGATTCCGCTGTTGTCCATCTCCAGAAAATACCCGTCAGTCTCCTTTCTGAGGGATTTGACCCTGTCCAGATTCACGATGTACTTCCTGTTGCAACGGACCAGTGAAGTCCCCCTGAAACTCTCTTCAATCGTTCTCAGACGGCATCTGAGCATATACATCCGGAGAGACTTGCCGCTGTCGTCATACCACACCTTGATATAATTGTCATCGGACTCGATATAATACAGGTCGGACGACCTGACACAAAGCTTGAGTGAGCCGCTGTTGTCAAAAAATGAGATACGGCTCTCCTCCTTGCCGGGCTGTGCCGTGTCCTGACCTGCCCCATCGGGAGTCCCGGACTGGATATCCTTGCAGTCCATGAATCTGATGGTCCTGTCCCTCTCCCCTATCATGAAATACATCGCCGAAAGCCCGTAAGGCACAAGCAGGGCAATCGACCCGTAGAGAAAAGCCTTCAGGAACACCCTTATCACTGAGGCGCTCTCAGGCCTGACGACATCGACGGTGACAAATGTATAGAACAGACATATCACTACCACCTCCCCTATACACCACAGGATGTACTGGAGATACGTCATGTCAAAAAGGTTCCGGGTCTTGTACATGATGACCTTGCTCACAATCAGGAACAGGATGGAAATCGCTATGAACCCGGCCGTGAAGAGGAACAGCAGGGAATTGCCGAGCCTGAACCATGCTGTATCCGAAAACGGGATGTACAGATTGAGGAAAATCACCGAGAACAGCACGGCAAAAGTCAATGTGCCGGTGAGCTGATGCTTCTCCAGAAGATATTTCGGCCATTTGCGATTCATTGTCGATACTGCATTTCGGGGACAAAGTTATCAAATTTTACCACAAATATAAAAATTTCGCCACAAATATGGATATTTGCACCTATATACCGCCACATGCAGACAGAAATCACCACAATAATTTCGTCAAACCGAATATAGGGAGTAATTTTGCTTGGTTTTGAAGACAAGACAACAGATATTAAGTTCCATTCAAATCAGGTCATACAATGAAAATCATCGGAACGGGAAGTGCAATTCCCAAAAAAATCGTGACAAATGACATGCTCTCAGAATTCCTGGACACCAGCGACGCCTGGATATATCCAAGGACAGGAATCAAGCACAGACACGTCATTTCTGACGAGAGACTTGAAGATCTGGCAGCGGAAGCAGCCGTCAAGGCACTTGAGAATGCCGGCATGAAAGCCGAAGAACTGGATTTCATCATCTGCTCAAACGTTGTCAACGAATATGTGACACCTTCTCTCAGTTGCATAATACAGGGTGCAATAGGCGCAACCTGCCCATGTCTGGACATCAACTGCGCCTGCGCAGGATTCATGTATGCGCTCGACATAGCCGAGTCGCACTACAAGGCAGGACGCGTGAAGAATGTGCTCATCGTATGTGCAGAGGAGCCTACAAGGATGACCAGCTGGAAGGACAGGAACGTCTGCGTCCTCTTCGGGGACGGGGCAGGAGCCGCTGTACTGACAGAGGGAGACAACATCAAGGGCATAAAACTGTCCGCAGCCAGCGCGACAGACAAGCTCTACCAGATCAGGACGCTGGAGCCTACTCCATATATAACAAAAGAGGAACAGGACATCTCCCTCCAGATGAAAGGACAGGATGTGTTCAAGTTCGCTGTGAAGGCTTCTACAGGAGACATCCGCTACCTGCTCGACAAGCTCGGCATGAGCGCGTCTGACGTAGACCACTATCTGCTGCATCAGGCCAACATCCGCATCATACGGTCAATCGAGGAATTCCTCGGACAGCCTGAGGAGAAATTCCCGACGAATGTGGAGACCCACGGAAACTCCTCATCCGCAAGCTGCCCTATACTGCTTGACGAATGCAACAGGAACGGGATTCTCAAACGCGGCGAGACCCTTGCACTGAGCGCATTCGGTGCAGGATTCATTTCCGGGGCCGTGATAATGGAATGGTAGTTCCGGCAAATCAGTGACAGACGTACAGAACTTAAATCCTACAATATGATCAAGAGTAAAATCTGCGGGATTCTCGACATCCGTTACCCCCTGTTCCAGGGAGGTATGGCATGGGCAGCCGATGCATCACTGGCTTCCGCTGTATCCAATGCCGGGGGTCTCGGACTCATTTCATCAATCAATGCCGGAACAGAGGCTGTGAGAAATGAGATAAGGAAATGCAAAGAACTTACAGACAAGCCTTTCGGAGTGAATATCATGCTCCAGGCCCCGAATGCAGGGGAAATCGCCGCCATGGTGATTGAGGAAGGAGTGAAGATACTCACCACCGGGGCAGGCTCTCCTGCCCAGTATATGGAGGCATGGAAGGCAGCCGGGATAAAGGTGATACCTGTGGTGGCATCGGTAGCCCTCGCACTCAAGATGCAGGCAATAGGCGCGACTGCCATAGTCGCAGAAGGCGCCGAATCCGGAGGACATGTCGGGGAGCTGCACACCATGTCGCTCATCCCACAGGTGGCTGATGCAGTGGACATACCTGTCATCGCCGCCGGAGGCATCTGCGACGGAAGGGGCGTGGCAGCCGCGCTTATGCTCGGAGCCGACGGAGTCCAGGTAGGCACAAGGTTCCTCTCAGCAGAGGAATGCACCGTGCATCCGAACTACAAGGAGAGAATCATCAAGGCCTCAGACAACTCCACCATGATCACCGGAAAGACACTCGGCCACCCGGTACGCTCTCTCAAGACCCCGTTCTCAACAACTTTCGCCAAGATGGAGTCAGACCCGTCCGTGACACCTGAGGAAATCCTCGCATTCGGGACTGGCGCTCTCCGCAAGGCGGTAAAGGAAGGTGACCCTAACGGCAGTTATATGGCCGGGGAATGTGCCGGTATGGTAAAGAAGACAGAACCTGCCCGGGACATCGTTGAAGACCTCATGTCAGGTGCGGAGAAACTGCTGAGGACCGCCTCCGACAGGCTGGAAAAGTAATCGCTATAATCGACTGAACAACACACATAACCAAAATCACCAAATTAGAAGATATGGACAAAAGAGTAGTTATAACCGGAATGGGAGCCATAACCCCGGTCGGCAACAGTGTCGCCGAGTTCTGGAAGAATATTGTCGACGGAGTATGCGGCATCGGGCTCATCACTGAATTCCCGACAGACGACCTCCCGGCAAAAGTCGCAGGAGAAGTCAAGAATTTCAACCCTGCCGATTTCGGCATCGAGCCTGCATTCGCAAGAAAGCAGGACAAATTCTCCGTGTTCGCAGTTGCGGCTGCCAGTGAAGCCATCAGACAGTCAGGCCTCGACACATCAGAGGGCGGCAACATCGACCCTATGCGTTTCGGCGTATATGTCGGTTCCGGAATCGGAGGATTCAACACCCAGTACAAGGAAAGCGAGAAGATGATCAAGGACGGGGCCAAATGGATCTCCCCTCTCTTCATCCCGACAATGATTGCCAATATGGCTGCCGGCAACATCGCCATCCGCAACAATCTCTGCGGGCCGTGCATCCCTGTGGTGACAGCCTGCGCCACATCAACGCACACTGTAGGTGAGGCATACAGGGCCATCAAGCACGGATATGCCGATGCCATCATAGCCGGAGGCTCCGAAGCCGCCACGATTCCTCTCGGAATAGCCGGGTTCGCGAATGCCAAGGCTCTCTCAAGGTCAGAAGACCCGAATTATGCATCTCTCCCGTTCAATGCCAACAGAGGCGGTTTCGTGATGGCGGAAGGAGCCGCAATGCTCGTGCTTGAGGAATATGAGCACGCGAAGGCAAGAGGGGCAGAAATCATCGCGGAAGTATGCGGATACGGCAACACATGCGACGCATACCACATGACTGCCCCGAGGACTGACTGCAAGACCCAGTCCGCAGCCATAAAGATGGCTCTTGAAGAGGCCGGATACAACTCGTCCGATGTACTTCACATCAATGCACACGGCACAGGTACAAGCCTCAACGACTCACTTGAGACCAAGTCTTTCAAGATGGCTCTTGGAGAGGATGCGTACAAGGCCCATATCTGCTCAACCAAATCAATGACAGGACACATGCTCGGCGCCACAGGAGCAGTCGAGGCTATCGCCGCCGTTCTTGCCCTCACGAAAGGCATAGTGCCTCCGACCATCCATCTCGATGCACCGGATCCTGAATGTGACCTGAACTACACCCCGAACAAGGCGGAGAAAGCCGATATCACCATCGCGATTTCCGATTCGCTCGGATTCGGCGGACACAACGGATGCGTCGCATTCAGAAAAGCCGAATAGACTGATTACTGAAACCTGATCCTAAAATATCAATCAAATGAACAGAGAAGAACTGAAAGAATACCTGCCTCACCGTGAGCCGATGCTCCTCGTCGATGAGATAGAAATCGATGCAGACGGGGTCGCCCACGCGAAATACCGGATCAGAGAAGATGAATTCTTCTGCAGGGGGCATTTCCCGGGCAACCCGATTGTCCCTGGGGTGATCCAGTGTGAGATAATGGCACAAAGTTGCGCCCTTCTTGTAAAAGATGAACTGAAAGGTCGTACAACCCTGTACAGCGGCATAGACAATGTCCGTTTCAAGAACATTGTCCGCCCGGGGGACGTATGTGAAATCACAGCGAGACTGACAGACCGTAGAGGGATGCTCTTCTTCACCGAGGCATCGCTCAAAGTGAACGGCAAACTCTGCTGCAAGGGTAATCTTTCTTTTGCACTTGTGGACAAGAAAGAAAACGAATAGGACGACATTACCCTGAACGGGAAGAGGGGGTGTGCATCGCATTGCACATCCCCTCTTCGCATTCAGACCGCATACGGCGGAATCATTCCTCTGTACGGCAGCCGCTGAAATAAAAGTCCGACTCCGATTTCTCCTTGCTGAAGCAATAGTATGTCATCTCCGCTTCGGAACATACATTCCCGTCGTACAATATCCTTGCTTCGATAATGGCGAAATTGCGCCTCATCCCGGAAATGCGTGCCCTGACTTCGATTCTGACATCCTGTCCTGTCGGGACAGGCTTCCTGTATCTGATATTGAGGTTGGTCGTCATTCCTGCACACTGGAGCCTCCTTGCCACTACCCAGGCTGCTATCTCGTCCATCAGAGTGGCCTGTATCCCGCCATGCAGGGTATGAAGCCAGCCCTGATAGTCGTCCGAAGGATTCCATATTGACACAATCTCGTCCCCGTCCTCATAGAACTCCATTTTCAGTCCGTATTCATTAGTCGGGGCACACCCGAAACAATTATAGCCGTCTTTCACCAGATCCAGCCACGGATTCATTATCTTTTTCATATCCATTCACTTATTCATGTCTTTCCATTCTCTTTTCGGCAAGTCTCTCATATTTTGTCCCAGGACGTCCATAGTTGGCATAAGGGAATATCGAGATTCCCCCGCGTGGGGTGAAAAGACCTGTCACCTCTATGTACTTGGGGTCCATGAGCCTGATGAGATCCTTCATTATCGTGTTTACGCAGTCCTCGTGGAAGTCCCCGTGATTGCGGAAACTGAACAGATAGAGCTTCAGGCTCTTGCTCTCCACCATCCTGACATCAGGAATATAACTTATACGGATCTCCGCAAAGTCCGGCTGTCCTGTTATGGGACAAAGGCTCGTGAACTCAGGGCAGTTGAACCTCACCCAATAGTCATTCTCCCTATGCCTGTTCTCAAATGTCTCCAAGACCTCGGGGGCATAGTCACTCCTGTATACAGTCTTGTGCCCCAATGATTTAAGCACATCATTCTCTCTGTTTTCCATATCCTATCTCCCTTGTTTGCCGTTCTTCAGATATTCTTCCAGTCCAGCCTGCCTCAGCCTGCAGGCAGGGCAATGTCCGCAGCCGTCCCCTGGAACCCCGTTATAGCACGTCAGGGTCTCGTTCCTGATGATGTCGAACACACCGAGGCTGTCTGCCAAAGCCCATGTCTGCGCCTTGTCAAGCCACATCAGAGGGGTGTGGATGACGAACTGCTCATCCATGGCGAGATTGAGCGTCACATTCAAGGATCTGATGAATGAATCCCGGCAGTCAGGATAGCCGCTGTAGTCTGTCTGGGATACTCCTGTCACGATATTCATGATGCCGTGCTCCCTTGCATAGACTGCGGCAACACTCAGGAAGAACAGATTGCGCCCCGGGACGAATGTATTGGGAAATGTCCCGGAAGGCTTCTCCTCATCCATCCTGATGGAATCATCTGTCAGGGAACTGGTCCCCAATCCTGCTATGGAAGAAATATCCATGAGACGGAAATCCACTCCTGCCCTTTCCGCAAGCCGACGAGCAATCTCCGTCTCAAGACTGTGCCTCTGCCCGTATGAGAATGTAAGGGTATGCACCTCCTTGAAATTCCTGAGTGCCCAGAACAGACAGGTGGTCGAATCCTGCCCTCCGCTGAACACTACCAATGCTTTTTCCTTGTCCAACATGATGATTTGTTCAATTGTCACATTTGATAATCAGATGTCCGTAATCCTGAACGGATTGTATGAAATGCCGCTGTCAAAGGTATCCGTGCCTTCATAACGCTTCACAGCCCTGACCACGATATTGGTCACAGGCAGGATGACCACCTCGTAGGCTGTCTTCAGCACTATCTGCAGAAGCATCAGTCCCAGCATATTCTTCAGGCCTATCCCCCAGAATGCTATCGGGAAGAATATGAGCGAGTCCACAGTCTCACCGAATATCGAGGACACGACTGCCCTCACGGAGAATCTGCGGCCGTTTGAGGCCACTTTCATCTTGCTCATGACGAAAGCGTTCACTGTAGAGCCTGCGAGAAAGGCAAGCAGTGACGCCAATGTCACACGCGGGGCAAGGGCGAAGATATAGTCAAAATGCTCCCCTCCGTCCCAGAATGCCGCAGCAGGCAGGAGTCTGACTATCTGAGCCATAGCCACTACAAAAAAATTCATGGCAAAGCCCGTCCAGATGACAAGGCGAGCCTTGCGGTATCCCCACACTTCGACTATGCAGTCATTTATGATATAGGATACCGGGAAGATGAGGACTCCACCTGTCAATGAAAGAGGTCCTGCCGAAAATACTTTAGTCTCGAAAAGATTGGATGCAATCAGGCACACATTGAATACTATGGCCATCAGCACAAAAGGTACGGACAGCATCACGCGCTGCCCCGGGCCGGTACGGCCCTGCAACTGGTCTTTCTGCATTTCTTGTTTTTTAAGTGGTTACCAAGCACACTGGGCAGGAGCCTATTCCGCTGCCTTGAGACGCTCTGCGTTCTCTGCTATCTGCAACTGGTCCAGGACTTCCTGAATGTCCCCGTCCATGAAGACAGGCAGATTGTACATAGTATAATTTATCCTGTGGTCAGTCACCCTTGACTGCGGATAATTGTATGTACGGATCTTCGCCGACCTGTCTCCCGTTGACACCATCGTCTTCCTCTTGGCAGAAATCTCGTTCAGATATTTCTCATACTCCATATTGTAGAGCCTTGTACGGAGTTCTGCAAGGGCCTTGTCGAAATTCTTGAGCTGTGACTTCTCATCCTGGCACTGCACGACTATACCGGAAGGGATATGGGTAAGACGTATGGCGGAATAAGTGGTGTTGACAGACTGCCCTCCAGGACCTGACGAACAGAATGTATCCTTACGGATGTCGTTCATGTTCAGTTCGATATCAAACTCGTCAGCCTCAGGGAGCACAGCCACCGAAGCCGCTGAGGTGTGTACCCTGCCTTGGGTCTCGGTCTGAGGCACTCTCTGCACGCGATGCACACCGGACTCGTATTTCATCACTCCGTACACGCCGTCTCCGGTCACTTTGAAGACAATCTCCTTGAATCCGCCTGCAGCACCCTCCGACTGGTTGGTGACCTCAAGTTTCCATCCCCTCCTCTCGACATATTTTGAATACATCCTGAAAAGGTCCCCGGCAAAGATTGCCGCCTCGTCACCGCCTGTACCGCCTCTGATCTCGATGATGGCATTCTTGCTGTCCTGAGGATCGGCCGGTATGAGCAGCAGTTTGATATTCTGCTCCATCTCCGGAATCTTCGGCTCTATCTCCGCAATCTCCTCCTTTGCCATCTCTCTCAACTCCTCATCTTTCTCATTGGCTATTATATCCTTTGCAGACTCATACTCGTCCATCATCTTCTTATATTCCTGACCGGCTCTGATGATAGGAGCAAGCTCCTTGTACTCCTTGTTGAGCTGCACATATTTCTTCATGTCAGCAATCACCTCGGGATCAGACAACTGGGTCTGAAGTGACTCATATTTGTCCTGCAATCCGAGGATCTTGTCCAATAATGTGTTGTTTTCCGCCATATATCACTTTAAACTACTTCTGTTATCGGTTCGGGACACGGTGCCTCAGATGGATTTGATGTAGCACCTGCGTCTCATATAGAGTTCATGCTCATACCTGTCCCATACATTTACGGCCAGGTTGGTCTCGATCTGCGGGTTGGCAATGGCCCACTGCACATCACACTCCTGATACTTGCGCGCCATAATGCAATGATATACGGACGAGACGCCCGTATTCTGCCACTTCGGTGATGCCCCGTTGAGCATCAGGTCTATCGTATCGAATTTCCTCAATGCCCTGAGGAAATGTATCCAGCCGAACGGGAACATAGAGCCTTTAGCCTTCTGGAGAGCCTTGGAGATGCTCGGGAAAGATATCCCGAATGCCGCTATCTCATTGTCCCCGTCGAGAAGGAAACAGCAGAGCCTCTTGTCAAGGAGACCTATGGTCTGGGCAGCCTCCTCTTCCATCTCTTCCTCCGTAAAAGGCACGAAATTGTACACGTTCTCGGCAAAGCTCTCATTGTAGATCCTGAAGAATTCCCTGACAAGAGCCTTGTCATGCTTCAGTGAATCGATGTCGCCCTCCCGCAACTTGTATCTCTCCTTCAGACGACCGGCTATATTGGCAAGCTTGTCCGGGACTCCCTGGTTGGCCTTCATCTTATACTGGAGCCAGTCGCATTCCTTGACATAGCCAAGAGCCGTCACCAGGTCATTGTAATACGGATAGTTGTATATGCAGTTGAACGGGGCCAGGTTCTCGAATCCCTCGACAAGCATCCCCTGCTTGCCCAGGGTATTGTAATACAGAGGGCCGTGTATCTCGTTCATGCCCATGGACTTCGCCCAAGCCTCCGCCGTGCCGAGCAACAGTCTGGCCACCTCTATGTCATTGATGGTGTCGAACCAGCCGAAACGCGCCCGCCTCTTATTGTATCTCTCGTTGTATCTCGGATTTATCATACCGCAGATACGGCCGACCACCTTTTTGCCGTCCATTGCAAGCCACATCACACGGGTACAGTATTTCAGGGATGCCACCTTGGTCAGGGACTTCACCTGGTCGGAATGAAGAGCCGGCACATATTGGGGGCAATCCTTGTACAACTTGTCAGGAAAAGATATGAATTTACGGAGATCTCTTTTTGTCTTGACCTCAACTATCCTGTAATCAGCCATTTGCAATATAATTTAATTCAACGGGCACATTCTGGGACATGTCTGTCCGCACATAGTCTGCAAAAATAAGAAAATCCTTTCAATTGGCAGACAAATCCGATGACAAAAGATATGTCAATGCTGCCTGGGCACAGATACATCCGAATACGGCCGGCATATATGAGATAGTCCCGACCTGGGACTTCTTGTTCCTGTCATCGCATTCCACGATGGCATCCCGGTCCGGCAGTTCCTCGGAGAAGACCACCTTGAATCCGCGCTTTATCCCCATACGCCGCAGACGTTTGCGCACGACGAACGCAAGGGGGCAGTTGTATGATTTGGAGATATCTGCAATCCTCACCTTTGTCGCATCAGTCTTTGCCCCTGCGCCCATTGACGAGACATGCGGTATGCCGTTGTCCATGCAGTATCTGATGAGAGACATCTTGGGGGAGAGAGTATCGATGGCGTCCACAAGATAGTCAATATGATACCCTCCAAGCACTGCCGCCGGGTCATCCACATCGAGGTATGTCTCAAGCACCGTCAGATCCAGGTCCGGATTGATGTCCATGAGCCTTTCCGCGAGCACACGGCATTTCGGACGGCCTATGGTTGAGTCCAGAGCAAGAATCTGCCTGTTCTTGTTCGTGACCGACACGACATCGCTGTCCAGTATGATCATGTGACCGACCCCGGCCCTGGCAATCATCTCCGCCGCATATCCGCCGACCCCGCCGACTCCTATTACGGCAACGCAGGCATTCTCCAGCCTCCGGAGCCCGTCATCGCCGGTCAGCATCCTTGTCCTTTCTTTCCAGTCCTCTGCCATCTCCATGCCTGCTACAGTCCTTTCTCCTTGGCCTCGTCCCAGAGGGCATCCATCTCTGCCAGTGACATGTCTTTCAGGTTTCTGCCCTGCCGGATGGTATGTTCTTCAAGATATGTGAACCTGCGTCTGAACTTGGCGCAGGTGCGCTCCAGTGCTGTATCCGGGTTCAGTCCGTACAGGCGGGCGGCATTGACCACCGCGAAAAGATAGTCCCCGAGCTCGCCCTCAGCCCTGTCGTATGCAGCCTTCCTTGCCTCCTCATCCGAGGCCTGTTCCATAGCATCAAGTTCCGCACGGTATTCGCCGAGCTCCTCCTTTACCTTGTCCCAGACCTGCGACTTCTCCTCCCAGTCAAAGCCGACTCCCCTCGCCTTGTCCTGCATCCTGTACGCCTTCAGAAGCGGCGGCAGGGCATCAGGCACTCCGGAGAGCACAGTCTTGTTGCCGTCCTTCTCCTTTGTCTTGAGCATCTCCCAATTGCGCATGACTTCCGCTGAATCAGCCACCTTGGCAGACGAGAACACATGCGGATGCCTGTATATAAGTTTGTCGCACAGGAAGTTGATGACATCGACTATATCGTATGTCCCCTGCTCCTCCCCTATCTTGGCATAGAACAGGACGTGGAGAAGCACATCCCCGAGTTCCTTGGAGATGTTCCTGCCGTCCTTTTTCAGGATGGCATCGCTGAGTTCATAGACCTCCTCTATAGTCTGGGGCCTGAGAGACTCCGTAGTCTGCTCCCTGTCCCATGGGCATTTGACCCTCAATTCATCAAGGATGTCAAGGATCCTTCCGAAAGCGGCCAGTTTTTCTTCTCTCGATTTCATCTCATCAGATTTTACGGCTGCAAATGTACAACTTTCAGCCGTAATATTGATTTATTATCGCAAAAATACCCTTTTATCACGCCGTCTGAAATTTCACGACCTGCAATATTCCGGGGGTCAACAACGCGGGTACATATTTTAAAAAGATAATCAAAAATGGACAAAAAGTTCGGAATCTAAACTTTAAATACTATATTTGGCGAGGAAATTCAAGTATTGACAGAAAATAACCGCATAATTGAAACAAAGAATGAAAGAGAGCATCCGTTATGTTTCGGCAGATGAGGCAGTAAGTATTGTCAAATCAGGAGACCACATCCATCTCAGCAGCGTGGCAAGTGCACCGGGGATATTGATTGAGGCATTGTGCAGACGCGGGGAAAGAGGCGAGCTGAAGAATGTGAGAATCCATCATCTGCATACGGAGGGGGACGCCCCTTATACTGACCCGAAATTCGACGGGATTTTCTTCCATCAGGCATTCTTCGTAGGATCGAATGTCCGCAAGAGCGTACAGAGCGGATACTCAGACTACATACCGGTGCTTCTGAGCGAGACCCAGAAACTGTACAGATGCGGGGCGCTGCCATGCGATGTGGCCATGATACAGGTGTCTCCTCCGGACAAACACGGATTCGTGTCCCTCGGGACATCCGTAGACGCGACTCTCGCCGCCATCGAATGCGCCAGCACTGTCATCGCAGTGGTCAACCCCCACGTGCCACGTGCATGGGGGCAGGCAATGATACCTATGAGCATGATTGACATCTTCGTGGAAGATGACACACCTCTGAAGGAGGCGCATTTCAGCGAACCGGACGAAGTGGAGACAGCCATCGGCAGGCATTGCGCAGAACTTATCGAAGACGGAGCCTGTCTGCAGATGGGCATCGGAGCCATACCGAATGCCGTGCTGGCCCAGCTCGGCGGCCACAGGAATCTTGGCATCCATACGGAAATGTTCGCTGACGGGGTGCTGCATCTCGTCGAAAAAGGCGTGATAAACGGCTCCAACAAGGGAATCGACAAGGGGAAACTGGTATCGACATTCCTGATGGGCTCACAGCAGTGCTACGACTTCATTGACGACAATCCGATGGTGGCGATGATGGATGTCGGGTACACCAACGACCCGTACATGATTGCAAGAAACCCTAAGACCACAGCCATCAATTCCGCCCTGCAGGTGGATATCACAGGACAGGTCTGCGCTGACTCGCTCGGGACCAGGTTCTATTCCGGTACAGGCGGGCAGATGGACTTCATATACGGGGCATCGCTTTCCCAGGGAGGCAAGGCAATCATCGCAATGCCGTCATGCACAAAGAAAGGGGAAAGCAAGATATCCCCGACCCTGCTGCAGGGGGCAGGAGTGGTCACATCCCGCGCCCATATACACTGGTTCGTCACAGAATACGGAGCCGTGGACCTCTACGGGAAATCGATGCAGGAAAGGGCGAAACTGGTCATCAGCGTGGCTCATCCGGACCACAGGGAGATGCTCGACAGGGCCGCTTTCGAAAGATTCGGGCCGCATTATCACCATTTCAGCATATAAAGCCCGTCTACTGCAATCACCCACCCCTAATCAGTCCTCCTGCCCTGATTTCCTTGCAATCGGGGCGAGCGAGGCTTTGACATAGCCTATGATATCGGCAGGAGCCACCTTGAACTGGAGTCCGCGCACTCCGGCACTGACATAGATGTACGGGAAATCCATCGCAGATGAATCAAAGAATGTCGGGAAAGGCTTCTTCATCCCCACCGGAGAACAGCCGCCCCTGATATACCCTGTGACCTGAAGCAGGTCTTTCATGTGTATGAGATCGCATTTCTTGTTGCCGGAGACCTTTGCGGCGGCTTTCAGATCGACTTCAGAGTCCCCAGGGACGACACATACGAAATATCCGGTCCTGTCACCTGAGAGCACGAGCGTCTTGAAGACCTGGTCAAGCGGCTCACCCAACTGGGAGGCTATATGACCTGCAGCAAGGTCGTTCTCGTCCACTTCATACGGTATCAGTTCATAACTGACGGCAGCCTTGTCCAGAAGCCTCGCCGCATTGGTCTTCTCTGTCTTTCCTGTCTTTGACATATCGCCTCCTGATGAATACACTTCCTATCTTGTGACATAGGCCTCAAAACGTTTCGCCGTATTGAGTTCAGCCTCCTTGGTCGATGCAGACACAATCTCGGTACGGATCTCTGACGACGGCTGTGATATTATCCTCACCATATCCCCCGTCTTTTCAGGTGCACTGAAATCCTTGGACCGGAACAGCATTCCCCCTCCGACAGGACACGGGCTGTCGGAGACGTCTGCCGGATGTACGCCCCAGACACAGATATAGCCATCCCCATAACTTACATACGCCCCTTCGGGATAGTTGACTCCTGTGAGGAACCGTACTTTCTTCCCGGAAAGTTCTTCAGCCGTCACCACGGCATTGCGGCTCTTCGTCGAGACTTCGATACGGACCTTTATATCCACCGTATCCCCGCAATAAGGGACACCGTATGAAATCATCTCCGCAAATTTGCCTTTTCTGGTGTCGCCGACACGGGCACGGCGGCCTTTGGTAGCCTTCAGCCGGACCTCTTCATCCCCGTCCCACAATGCAATTCCCCCGAGGCCTACAGTCTTGCCGACAAGATATTCGTCGCATCCGAGTCCGTATTTCTCCCGGGACTCGGCATCGGGATACCACCTGTATTTCTCCAGTTCCATACCGCGGCCGGATTTTGAGTAGACATCTACAGCCCCGCTGTCATTGAAATAGATTCTCAATGCCATGTGGGTATTCTCCACTGCCGGGCCGTGATGCCCGACCGTCTTATATTCATTCCCGGACCTGGAGAAAATCTCCGTGACCTGCTTTCCGTCGGATTTGAGAAAAAGGCTCGCTGCAGTCTGCGCCTTAAGGCTCTGCGACGCGACGCAGATGAGCACTGCGGCAACGGCAAGGTATGTGACTGTTCCTGTTCGCATAATATCTGATTTCTTAATCAAGCGGTATCTGAAAATCATTCGGCATTCACGCACGGCTCCACATGAAAGGAGATCTGCGTCTCCGGACCGTACTTCGCGATCAGCGCCTTCTCTGCCGAAGTCACTATATTGTGCGCCTCCTGGACGGAAATCATCGGGTCAACGACGATATGGGCCTCAATAATCATTGAAGTGCCGTTTCTCCTTGTCTTCAGGTTGTGCACGTCCTTGACACCTTCCACAGCACCTGCCGTCGCGACAATATCCTTCTCCACATCATCCGGCAAAGAGCCCTCCAAGAGTTCATTGAGGGCAGGACCGGCCATCTTCACGGCCACAATGACAATCGCGATACTTATGCCACAAGACGCGAGCGGGTCGAGCAGGGTCCATTTGTCCCCGAGCAGGATAGCACCGCCGATGCCGACAAGGGATGCTATCGAAGACAAGGCGTCAGACCTGTGATGCCAGGCATTGGCCACCATGACAGGGCTGTCAACCTCCTTGCCCACCCGTGCCGTATATCTGTAAAGCCATTCCTTGACGACTATTGAGACCACTGCCGCGACAAGGGCGACATATCCGGGCTCAGGGATGGATTCGCCTGAAATGACAGAGACTATGCTGCCTATCCCGTCGGCAAGGAAGAGGGCGCCCACGACAAGCAGCAGAAGGCTCACAATCAATGTTGCCAGAGTCTCGAACTTGCCATGCCCGTACTCATGGTCGCGGTCCATCTTCTTTGACGATATCCGCACAAAGACCAGGACCACGAAATCACTCACCAGATCCGAGAACGAATGCACCCCGTCAGCGAGCATTGCCGCACTCCTCCCCCATATCCCGGCTGCAATCTTGCCTGCCGAGAGGAGCAGGTTGACGACCGCCCCCTGCAAAGTGACCTTCTCTATCCTTTTCTCCCTCTGTCCTGTAATAATGGTCTTATCTGTCTCCATCTGCCTTGGTGTTTTCAAAAAATGAAAAATGAACATTCCCGTATTTTTTCTCCTTGACAAAGCAAGGGTGTACGGCAAATGAATAGTCTGCCGGATGCTCAAGTATGAAATACCCTTCATCTGACAATATGTCCGCCCCCAGCACCTTGTCCGGCAATGTATCCAGACCTTCCATCGCATACGGAGGATCGGCAAACACTATGTCGAACTTCTTCCTGCATATCGGTATGAAATCGAACACATTGTGCCGTACCACAGTCACATTGGACAGTCCCAGCCTGGCAGCCTGGGCTCTGATGAATGAGGCATTGGCAGGAGCCATCTCCACGCAATACACCTCCACTGCCCCTCTGGATGCGAATTCGAATGATATCGACCCTGTCCCGCCGAAAAGATCGAGGACAGAGACATTGCCGAGTTCGTATTCATTGTCAAGGATGTTGAAAAGCCCCTCCCTCGCAAAGTCCGTCGTGGGCCTCGCCTTATAGTCTGACGGCGGATTGACCGCCTTCCCTTTCAGTCTGCCTCCTATGATTCTCATTCCGTTCAGATCTGTACAACATCTTTGAAATAGCGATAGAGAGACATCTCCTGCGTATCATCAAGAGGTGTCCTGAAATATATCGTCGATATTTCAGGATTGAGCTGGAGCCGTTTCATCACAAGAAATATGAAATACTCCGCCGTGGTGAAGTCGGCAGCCTCAAACACATTGCACAACTGCAGTGTCTTGCCCTGTGACACTGCCAGATGGAGATACCCGTCAGCATAAGACGCCACAATCCTGTTATATTCAGGGACAGACGGCAGTGTGCGGAGTATGAAATAAAGCTCCGGAAGCACCCTCGCCCTGTTGCCGTCGGCCATCAGCACGGTATCGGCTATGACTTTTGACAATGTCTCCCCTATTGTCCTGGAAAATATCAGCACATCCTCGGATCCTGGAATCGTGACGTGCTCCACTGCATCATTCTCATCAAGCGGCACCACTTCCGACAGCAGGCTGCGGGCGACTGAAGCATCAAAGAAATGCCCGGGCACAAGGGTACACTTGGGAGTGAACAGCGAGACTTCCACTTCATCGTATCTGGACTGGAATTCCGGGGCCGTGAAGATGTGGTCGGGACTGAGCCATCCGGAAGACCTCCGTCCGTCTTGAGTCTCTATCTTAAAAGAATATCCACCCAAGCAGACTTGAATGGATATTCTACCTCTATTATATGTCATGTACACCGTTGACAGGGACTGGACTACTCCCAGTTACCTGCGTTATTGTTAGGTGCATCGATGCTTCCGACCTTCAGGCCAGGGAAACGGCCCGTATCTTCCCTTTCCGCATCAAGATTGATGATCAACTGCCTGTCGAGTCCTCTGAGAAGAGACTTGTATGTCATGCTGGCCTCGAAAAGAGGAACCTTCACACCAGATACTGTCTTGACCGCAGAGGCGACATAGATGGAATCCCCACCGCTGAACGGTACAAATGCAAGCGAATCGATGTTAAAGTCAGGACGGTCAAGGAAGAGGACCTGTCTCACAAGCGTATCGCGCTCAATCTGGAACACGAGCTGCCTGTCTCCTTTGGCATACATCTCGTACATCTGCTGAGGGGTGATTCTCGGATTTCTTCTCTTGATGAGTTTGGTGTGCTCTACTGCCACAGAGTCATCCTGGGAACCTATCTGCATGACAAGCTTGATCTTGCCGTTGTTGTAGAAGTCTTTCAGAGAATCCAATGTCGGGGAGAATCTCCCGTACTGGCTCTTGAAAGCCACCTGCAGGTCACGGATATCCTTGAGTCTCTGGATGCCCACAGCCTCCCTGGCCTCCTTGTCATTGTTGAAATTCACAGGCTCCATGACGCTCTGGACAATGGCATAAGTCATTCCTATAATGATAACAGGAAAGACGAGATAGATGAGAAGATTCTTAACTATTTTCATTGTATGCTTGATTTTTGTTTTTTCCAAATCCCGGACAAAGTTAAAAATTTGATTTATGATATGCAATATAATTTGTAATTTTGCAGACCGATTTTTTACCCGATGCAATGAAAGACATCAGCAAGAAAGACATCGGCAGATTGTGCTCATTGTCAGACAATGCCGAGAAGATAGCCATAACCGCGCACCTGCATCCGGACGGGGATGCCATCGGCAGCACATACGCGCTCTTGAAATTCCTGCAAGGACTGGGTAAGGATGCCTGCATCGTACTGCCTGACCGCTACCCGGAAAGCCTCTCTTTCATAGTGGGCAGGGAGGACGGGAGTCTCATCATATCCGCCAAAGATGACAAGGATTCTGCAGAAAGGCTGATTGCCGGAGCCGACCTTGTCTTCTGCCTTGATTTCAACAACTTCACCGAGAGCAGATGCGGCCTCCTCTCCGAGCCGCTGAAGGCATTGCCGGCCTCGCAAAGGATACTGATAGACCATCATCTGTCTCCCGACACAAGCCTCTATGCATTGGCCTTTTCCGAGACCGGGGTCTCCTCCACCTGCGAACTGCTCTTCTGGATACTGATGTCCATGCCGCAGACAGACGGGAGACCTTCCGCACTGCCGGAGGCCGCCCTGTCGGCGCTGCTTGCAGGCATGACGACGGACACCAACAATTTCGGCAACTCCGTATTCCCGACCACACTGAGGATGGCGTCCCTCATACTGGAGACAGGGACTGACAGGGACTCGATACTGTACCATCTTTACAATGAATACGGGGAAAACCGTCTGAGACTGCTCGGGAGACTGCTGTACAAGGATATGAAAATCACCGGGGACGGCGTCGCATATATCATCATCGGCAAGGACACCCTCAAGGAATTCGACATACAGGAGGGAGACACCGAAGGCTTCGTCAACAAGCCGCTCGAAATCAAGAAAGTAAGGATGAGCTGTCTGATAAAGGAGGACGACGGCTTCATGCGAGTGTCACTGAGGTCAAAAAGAGGGATATCGGCCAACGCCTGCGCAAGGGAATTTTTCCACGGAGGAGGTCATGAACTGGCCGCGGGAGGCAGGCTGTACATTCCGGATGACATCGCAGGACCGGAAGAGGCCCCGGCATACATCGAAAAAGTCACACACATTTTCATGAACAGGGACAATGGATAAAAGAATGATCATAACGACAGCCTGCGCACTCATCATGCTGTCAGGCTGCACCAAGCAGAGTCTTGAGACCACATACTCCAATCAGGAGGACAAGATAGACAGCTACATCTCCTCGCTGACAAAAGAGAATCCCGACTATACAGTGGTGCACAACAACGGCTCCAACAGGATAACCATGGGCAGGAGCACGGAAGAGCCGGGACCGGCATTGGCCGAAGGAGGTACCGTATCCTTCTATTTCGCCGGATACACGTTCAGCAGCAACATCAGCGCGAACAATCTCTTTGCCACCAACAATCGGGATTTCGCGGAAGAGAACAGCTGGACCGTGACTGACCCGGACTACAGCATCAAGACCGTGAGGCTCTCAAAGGATGAACTGCTGGAAGGGCTGTACTATGGACTTGAAGGTGTACGGGCGCGAGACACCTGCCTGATAATTTTCTCAGGCAAATACGGTTTCGGGAAAAAGCACATCGGCACGATTCCTGCAAACTCCGCCCTGGCTTTCCAGATATGGGTGGAAAGCGTTTCCGAATAGAACGGAATGTATTATATTTGCAGGTTGAGAAGATATAAGAGAGATGAAAATGAGAGGAAAATCAGCAGCGGCTGCGGCATTTGTAGCCATTGTGGCAGCGGCAGGTTGTGCAAAACAGGCGGAGACACCCGCCAATGAGGCTGAGAAAAGGTATTTCGACGCCTGGATGGAGATACACCATCCTGATGTCACTCCGACAGAACATTGGGTATACATCATAGATGAGGAGAAGACATCCTCAACGTCACCTGAGGCGCTCAGCAAGGACTATGTATTCGTCACATACACCCAGAAGGATCTCTCCGGCAACATTTCCGAGACGACAGACAGTCTTGTAGCCAAGCAGCTGAACCAGTTCCAGAGACAGAACTACTACGGTCCTGCCGTCTGGTACAGGCCAAATATGATGTCGGGGATATATTATGCCATCGAGGGTATGGACATCGGGGACTTCAGAAGCGTGGTAATACCCGGGTGGTTCATGGGCTATGACAGATACGACAGCGAAGAGGCCTACCTTGCAAATGTGACCGGGGGTTCAAACGCCATATACGACATAAAGGTCACCGGGCAGACGGATGACATCATCAAATGGCAGATCGACTCCATGTCCATATTCGTCGGGGAAGACAAGTTCGGGATGTTCAGGCAGATAACTCCTTCGGACTCGACAGAGTACGGATTCTATTACGAGGGCATCATACAGGATGAGAACGGCGAGACAGTCGACACTCCTGAGTATCTGGAAAGCATCTCCGAGGACGAAGAGCACGAGTCCCTTTTCCCGCAGGACACGACCGTCTATATCAACTATACCGGCAGAAGGCTGGACGGGCAGGCATTCGACACCACTGACGAGATCACCGCAAAGGACAACGGCATCTATTCGTCCGGCAAGACCTACGAACCTATGCCTGTCTCATGGGGAGAGAACTACAGCGAACTGGAACTCGACGGGAACAGCGTGATAACAGGTTTCGCGAAGACCTTGTGGAGAATGAGCCAGGTGGAGGGAGTGAAGAAGGCAGCCGCACTGTTCTATTCCGAACTCGGATACAGCTATTCCGGCAGCGGTGACATGATTCCGGCATACGCACCTCTGATATTCGAAATCGAATTCACAGAGAATCCGGAGGAATGACGATGGCCGCAAAGGAAGCAATCCCTGTCGAACTCGGCACCGAGCCGATCGGAAAACTGCTGAAGAACTATGCAGTCCCGGCCATCATTGCCATGACGGCATCATCACTTTATAATATAATTGACAGCATATTCATCGGTCACGGAGTAGGGCCGCTCGCTATCGCGGGGCTGGCCGTCACATTCCCGTTGATGAACCTGTCTGCCGCATTCGGCACCCTTGTGGGAGTGGGAGCGACTACAATGATATCCGTCCTGCTGGGGCAGAAGAACTACGAAGTGGCCAACAAGGTGCTCGGTAACGTGGTAATACTGAACATCCTAATCGGACTGCTGTTCATGACGGTGTCACTCGCGTTCCTTGACCCCATCCTCTATTTCTTCGGGGCCAGCGAGAACACAATCGCGTATGCAAGGGAATACATGCAGATAATCCTTGCGGGCAATGCCGTCACCCATCTGTATCTCGGACTGAACAGCGTCCTGAGGGCGTCAGGGAACCCGAAATTCGCAATGATGCTGACAATCCTGTCGGTGATAATCAATACTGCAGTCGCTCCGGTACTCATATTCTGGCTGGATATGGGCATCAGGGGGGCGGCGATAGCCACAGTGCTTGCGCAGGTGGTGGCCCTTGCAATCATCCTGGGCTATTTCAGCAAGAAGGAACGCCTTCTCCATTTCAGCCGCAAAATGTTCAGGCCGGACCTGCGTATTGCAAAGGACTCCCTGGCCATCGGGCTTGCTCCGTTCCTGATGAATGCCGCGGCCTGCATCGTGACCCTTTTCATCAACCAGCAGCTGAAAAAGTACGGCGGAGACCTTGCCATCGGGGCATACGGTATCGTCAACAGGATAAGTTTCCTTTTCATCATGGTCACATTGGGACTGAACCAGGGTATGCAGCCTATCGCAGGCTACAATTTCGGGACGAGGAACTACACAAGGGTGAAATCCGTGATGTGGACGACTGTCAAATATGCGACAGTGGTCACCTGCACAGGTTTCCTGATAGCGATGCTCGTCCCTCACCAGGCGGCATCCATATTCACTTCCGACAAGGAACTGATAGACCTTTCGGCCAAAGGGCTGAGGATGCTGACCCTCGCCTACCCTCTGGTCGGATTCCAGATGGTGGCATCCAACTTCTTCCAGTGCCTCGGAATGGTCAACAAGGCCATATTGCTCTCGATGTCAAGGCAGATGCTGTTCCTGATACCTTGCATATATGTGCTTCCGCTCTTTTTCGGCAATATCGGGGTATGGGTAAGTTTCCCGATAGCGGACTTTGCAGCATTCGTGATTTCCGCAATACTCTTGTGCGGACTTCTCAGGAAATTCGCCCGGCTGAAGGACGGGGATGACCCGTCAATACTGGGCAGCAAACTATAACCAATCGGCACTATGGACAAATTGATAATAAACGTGGGCAGGCAGTTCGGGAGCGGAGGCAAGCAGGTCGCTCTCCGGCTCGGCAAGATACTTGGCATAAATGTATACGACAACGAGCTCATCTCAAAGGCTGCCGAGAGCAGCGGATTCAGCAAGGATCTGTTCAAAGCCAAAGACGAGAGGAGGAGTTTGTTCTCCTTCTCATCCTTCTTCAGTTCCCAGGGATTCGGCCAGCCGGAGAACTACGTCAATGAGAACAGGCTCTTCAAGATCCAGAGCAGCGTCATAAATGACATCGCGGAGAAGGAATCCGCAGTCATCATAGGCAGATGTGCAGACTACATACTGAGAGACCGAGGCTGCACCTTGGACGTCTTCATCTGCGCCCCGCTCGAATCCCGCAAGAAGAGAGTCTCGGAAAGGCTCGGAATCTCCCTCGACAAGGCAGAGGAACTCATTGCCAAGACCGACAGGAAAAGGGAGACATACTACAATTACTTCACATTCGGCAACTGGGGAGTAGCCTCGAACTACGACCTGTGCATAGACTCTACCATCCTCGACATTGACGGTACAGCCGAATACATCATCGATTTCGCAAAAAGGGCAGGATACCTTAAATGACAGGCAGGAAGACCATACTGACAGCTCTGTGTGTGCTTGCGGCTGCAGGCGCATTCATCTTCGCCACCGCCTCTTCCGACAGGAGCAGCCATCTGACACACGGCTCTGCACAAGTCCGCCATACATGGCTCAATGACACTCTCACCAATGCCATGTCAGATGTGGAGGGACTTGAAGGGCTGGACAGGGAGATGGAGAATTTCAGGAAGAGATGGGATCTGAAAGGCATATCGCTCGCCGTGATGCGGAACGACTCCCTGGTATATGCCAAGGGATACGGATGGGCAGACAAGGAGACCGGGGAAGAGATGACTCCAGGAAACATCCTCAGGATGGCTTCAGTGTCAAAACTCATCACTGCCACCGGCATAATGAAACTCAAGGAAGACGGGCGCCTGTCCTTGTCAGACACAGTATTCGGACCTGAAGGCATTCTGAACGACTCGGCCTACACCGCATCCATCGGACGCAAGAAAAACTACTTGCAGATAACTGTCGAAGATCTGCTGCGGCACAAGGGAGGCTTCACCTGCGCATACGGGGATCCGATGTTCTCCACAAGGGACATAATGAGACAGTTCCGTCTCGACGAGGCCCCAGACCAGGAGACATTGACGAGATGCGTCCTCAAAAGGCCTCTCGGCTTCGCTCCCGGGTCCTGGCAGAGATACTCCAACTTCGGATACCTGCTGCTGTCAATGATAATAGAGAAAGTGTCCGGGATGCCGTATGAAAGATACATCAAGGAAAACATTCTCGAACCGGCAGGCTGCCATGACATGCATATCGCATACAACTATTACGAGGAACGCTACCCCAATGAGGTAAGATACTATATGCACCAAGGGTCAGAGCCTTGCCCGGTCTACGACATGAGCGGGGATCTGGTGGACAAATGCTATGGGGGGAACGACATCCGAAGCCTCTCCGGAGCAGGTGCATGGTGCGGCTCCCCTGCCGAACTGTGCCGTTTTGTGGCCTCGATTGACGGCAGACCGCAGATTCCGGACATCATCAGCAGGGAAAGCGTGGCCGAGATGACAGAATATTTCAATCCCGAGACATATTCGCTCGGATGGAATGACACCAGACCGGACGGGGAATGGACAAGGACAGGTACATTCTCCGGAACAAGCGCCCTCGTCAAATATTTCCCTGACGGGGAATGCTGGATAATGATAGCAAACACAAGCACCTGGAGAGGACCGGGGCTTGCAAGGTATTCCGGATACCTGTTCAAAAAATGCAGGGAGCGCTATGGCTCCCTGCTTCCTGAGAGGGATCTGTTCTCTCTCGTGCCGGAGAACAGGTTCCGTATAGAACTCATACCTGATGTTCAGTTCTCCGGGATGCCTGAGTACGTCTTGACCTCAAACTCCCCGGACAATATCCGGTAACCGTTATCCGCAAGGGATTCCAGTTCATTCTCACCGGGATAGACAGCCACCGGAGCGATGAATGACACCCTCTCCGTTATCCTGGACATCATTGCCCTGTTGTTTGCAATCCCTCCTGTAAGTATGATGGCATCCACCTTGCCGCAGACATCCGTCGACAGCCCGGCAATGTATTTCGCCACGCTCAGGCAATAGCCCTCGATGAACAGACGGCATTGTGCGTCCCCGTCATCGGCACGGCGCGCAATCTCCCGGAAATCATTGGTCCCGAGCCATGCTACCGCTCCGCCCTTCCCTACAAGCCGCTTCTTCACCTCGTCCTTGGTATATTTTCCGCTGAAACACATCTCCACCAACGGGAACCCCGGCACCGATCCCGCTCTTTCGGCACTGATAGGGCCGTCCCCGCCATGGGCGTCATTGGTATCTATTATCCTCCCGTCCTTGTGGAGTGTGACGGATGTGCCTCCGCCCATGTGGGCGACAATCACCGTGAGATCCTTATAGGCGACGCCCTTGTCCCTGGCATAGAGCCTCACCATCGCCCTTGAATTGAGGGCATGGCACAATGCCCTGCGAGGGAACTCGGGCAGGCCTCCAACCTTTGCCTCAGGCAGCATCTCATCAGCCATCGCTGCATCCGCAATATAGGCATGGCATCTGGACGGAATGCCCTTGGCATCCCTTGCCTCATTGATTTCCAAGGCAATATCATCAGCAATAAGACCGCTGAGATTGCAGGCATGGACTCCGTTCAGGCCTAATACCAATGCCTTGCGCATCGCGTCATTGACCTCGTACACACCCGTCTCTACCGGTGTTATGAGACCTGCCCTTGCCATTACAATATCAATATCCTCCAGCGCGACTCCTTTTTCAGCAAGAAAATCCGTGATGGCATCCCGTCTCATCAGATCCTGGTCCATCACGGATTCATATTTTGAAAGATCGGATACGCTGTGAACAAGGTTCTGGCAGAAAGCCATGTCACCGTCAACGAAAAAGCCTATTTTAGTCGAGGTCGAACCTGTGTTGATTGCCAATACCCTTCCTTTCATATCATTTTGCCGACATTGCCGCTATCGCGATTGAATTGAGTTTGGTGTCGATGCTGTCTGCACGGCTTGAAAGCACGCAAGGGACTTTCGCGCCTACGACCATACCTGCCTGCTTGACATCAGCAGCAAGTTTGGAGTTGGTCTTGTAGAACACGTTTGCCGATTCGATGTTAGGGAACAGCAGACAGTCCGCATCACCTGCAACAGGGCTGACAAGTTTCTTTATCTCCACAGACTCCTTGTCCACAGCGACATCAAGCGCGAGAGGACCGTCTGCGATGCAGCCCTTTATCTGTCCCCTGTCCACCTTCTTCGCGAGGATTGCAGCCTCCACACAGGCAGGCATACCCTCCAACATCTGCTCGGTAGCAGCGATAAGGGCCACTTTAGGCATAGGGTTGCCAAGAGCCTTGGCAGTATGCACAAGATACCCCATTATCGCGACCTTCTGTTTGAGATCAGGAAGAGGAATCACTGCCATATCGCTGACAAGCAGCAGTTTGTGATAGTTTGGATTTTCAAGGACGGCCACATGGCTGAGAACAGCCTTTGGAGGAAGCAGCCCTGTCTCCTTGTTCAGTATGGCCCTCATGAACTTGTCAGTGCTGCAAAGCCCCTTCATGAGGATATCTCCCATGCCCTGGTTGACCATTGTCACTGCCTGAGTGACGGCAGGAAGTTCAGACGGATTGTGGATGACAGTGAATTTGTTGATGTCAATACCCTCCTTCTCACACTCCTCGCGGATCATCTCCTCGTCTCCGACAAGAGTAGCATCCACTATACCGAGATCCACGGCCCTGCTCGCCGCAGCAATCGTATGTCCGTCCACCGCCCATGCGGCTATCATTCTTTTCCTGGCACCTCTGCCTGCAAGTTCGGCGAAAATATCTGCAAATTTCGTAAACATGATTATGATTGGTTATGATTATTTGTCCTGATTATCCTTGACGATATGCATTGTATCCTGGGCTATCACCAGTTCCTCATCTGTCGTGATGACCGCAACCTTCACCTTTGAGTCCGGAAGTGAGATGAGAGTGTCCTTTCCTGTGGTCACATTGGCCTCATAGTCAAACTTCACTCCCATATACGTAAGGTTCTCGCACACCCTGCGGCGGAGACGGCTGTTGTTCTCACCTATGCCACCCGTGAACACTATCAGATCCACACCGTTCATGGCCGCAGCATAGGCTCCGATATACTTGGTCACCTCATAAGTGAGTTTCTTGAGGGCGAGCTTGGCCTTCGGGTCACCGGCATTGGCGGCGGCATCAAGATCCCTGGCATCGGATGAGATGCATGAGACTCCGAGGAAACCGCTCTTCTTGTTGAGCACCCTGCTCATCTCCTCCGGAGAAAGACCTTCCTTCTCCTGGAGATAGGTCACTACATCCGGGTCAAGATTGCCGCATCTTGTTCCCATAGTCACCCCCTCGAGAGGAGTGAATCCCATCGACGTATCTATCGAATGCCCGTTCACTACAGCGGCAATCGAACTTCCGTTGCCGAGATGGCAGGTAATCACCTTGCAGTTGTCCGGCTCCAGTCCGACGAAGTTCGCACCTTTCTCGGAGACGTACCTGTGACTCGTCCCGTGGAAGCCATACCTGCGGATACGGTATTTCTCGTAATACTCATAAGGTATAGAGTACATATAGGCGTATGCCGGCATTGTCTGATGAAATGCGGTGTCAAACACGGCAACCTGCGGCACAGACGGAAGGACATGGCTGACTGCCCTGATACCGAGGAGGTTGGCAGGATTGTGAAGAGGAGCGATGTCGCAGCATGACTCGATCTTGGCGATGACAGCGTCATTGATGAGGCAACTGCTTACGAACTCCTCGCCTCCGTGTACCACACGGTGTCCTACAGCCTCTATGTCCTCAAGTTTCTCGAGCACTCCGTATTTCTTGTCAAGAAGAGCCTCGATGACGGCCTTTATGGCAACGGTATGGTCTGCGATAGGCATCTCTTTCACATACTGCTCATCGATAGAGCCCCTGTGCTTGATGCATCCTGTCTCCATCCCGATTCTCTCCACGAGCCCTTTGGCAAGCAGATAATAGACATTGTCGCCCTTCATATCCAGCAGCTGGTACTTCAGTGACGAACTTCCGCAATTCAAAACAAGAATAATCATAAAATTGTATTTATTAGTTTGTCAAAATCTATAAATTCTAATCAAAAATCATTCAAAGTTAGAAAATAATAACTACTTTAGCAAAAAATAGGAACGAAATGAGAGCGGAGAGAGATATTGCGGGGATCGCCCTGTTTTTTACATCCGGCATCGCCGTCGGCGAGATGCTTTTCCGTCACATTCCAATGATTTCAGGATGGGGCTACCTGGCAGCAGGGACGTCATCAGCCCTTGTCGCGATACTCATCCCGGCCTGTATGCTTTCTGACAGGAGCAGCAAATCAGCCTCCCTACGCATATTCCTGACATATCTTCTGGCCGGCATCTCCTGCCATGCCGCATCACACCTCGGAGGACTATGCGGAAATGACAGCCTCTTTCCCGCCGCCGGCACAGTCTCCGGCATAATCAGTTCGCATTCCGAGTCATTCAAGGAGATGATAGACTCGATACCTTATCCTGAAAAGGACTGCAACGGGCTGATCAAGGCTTTCATCACCGGTGACAAGACGGATGTCCCGCCTGAAATCAGCCGGGCATTCAGGGACAGCGGGGCATCTCATATCCTGGCCCTTTCCGGGATGCACCTCGGCGTCCTCTACGGAGTCCTGCTGAAGATAACCGCCGTCTCAGGCAACTCGCCAGCCGCAAAGAAATGGAAATCAGTGACAATAATGACCGTCTCCGCCTATTACACAATCATGACAGGCGCGGCGGCCTCCCTCGTAAGGGCACTGCTCTTCATAATGCTGAACGAGACGGCAAAAATACTCGGCAGGGAGACAAGACCGATGAACGTGTTCCTGGCCGCCCTGACAGTACAGCTGGCATTTGCTCCGGAGAACATCAGTTCGGCAGGGTTCCAGCTGTCATACCTTGCGATGGCAGGTATATACATTCTCTATCCGCGCATGAAAGCATGGTTCCCGGCATCGCCGGGCGGCAGGAGATGGCCTATGAAAAGGATATGGGATGCCGCAGCCCTGACCATATCGTGCCAGATATTCACAGCGCCTGCGGCTTGGCTGCACTTCGGCACATTTCCCGAATATTTCATCATCACGAACCTCCTGGCAGTACCTCTGTCGACATTCATAATGCTCACAGCCTCCGGCATTATCGTGCTTTGGAGCATCGGCATATGCCCCGAATGGCTGATTCTGGCCAACTGGCATTCAACCAGGCTGCTGAATCACATACTCACGACAATCTGCTCCCTGCCATGAGACCGGCTCAAAAGTGCGCTTTCTGCGTCATGTTTGATTTGAGTCACACCATCCGCCACATCGGACAGGCGCGTCAGTCATGTATAAGACGGAATCCGGAAGATTTCCAGGTCCGCATAGTCCCGTTGTCATCATATATGAGGTACCCCTCCAGGTCTGGACGGCCTTCGATAAACTCTGCTGCCTCGTCATGGCCTATGACCATACAGTATGTGGCCATGGCATCTGCCGTCGCAGCTTCGGCTGCGACAATCGTTGCGCTGAGGAGGGAATGCTCGGCAGGACAGCCTGTCCTCGGGTCTATAGTATGCGCATATTTCTTTCCGTCTCTGACATAGAACTTCCTGTAGTTACCAGATGTCACCACCCCGCATTTCTCCGGGCCGGCCTCAAGAACGCCTTTCAGTTCCGCCCCTGAGACATTGTTCCCATCCTCAGGTCTGTCCACCCCGATGGTCCATGGCTTGCCGGAAGGATTCAGCCCCTTGCATACAATCTCGCCCCCTATGTCAACAAGGTAGCTTCCGGCTCCGAGAGAGTCAAGATAAGATGAGACAAGGTCACAGGAATATCCCTGTGCAACAGCATTGTAGTTCAGATGCGGCAGATGGCTGCCTGTACCGTCGATGACGGCATCTGCCCCGTTCAGGGTCCCGTCCTCACCGATGATATCAGCGAGATCCGGGACAAGCCTGTCCATACCTATATATCTCATGACAGAGGAGACCCTGGCGACGGAAGGAAGGGAATCTGCCGTGAAACCGAAGCCCCACATATCGAAAAGTTCTCCCGCAGACACATCCACTGCCCCTCCTGTAGTATCATAGTAGTCTCTTGAGAGCCTGTACATCTCCAGGAAGACGGCGTCCGGCACTATATCTTCCCCGGCGTTGAACCTCGTGAGCAGCGAAGCAGGGTTGTATCCTGAAAGGGAATTGTCAAATGCCACGAGAATGGAGTCAACCCGGGACTTGACCTGCTCCGGCCCCGCCTCAACACCTGACAGGTCAAGCCGCACCAGATACGTCCCGCCCTGGGCATAGCCGGTAATGTCCACGAAAGATGTCCCGGAAGTACATGATATTGCAGATATGATGACTGCAAATGCAGAAAATACTGACAGAAGATGTCCGGCAAAGGATGTTTTCATATTTTCACTAAAAGTCTTTAATGCATATCCGCATTATTACCCCCGGAAATATTGCACAGGTATTTTGGCGGATAGCCAAAAGTATTTCCGCAAAAATAAAGGATTTTACGTAAATTTTATACATCTTTGTAAGATTGAATTTGTGAATAAAGATTTGTGGAAATGAGTTGTTGGAGAAAATTATGCCTTGCTGCGGCATTCACAATGGCCGCAGCAACAGTTCTTGTATCCTGCAAGGATGACGAGGATGATTCCGAGACCCTGCCGTATCTTACAGGGTCACCGAGATTTGAGGTGGACAGATATGTCACGCCGGGGACAAAAGTGAAAGTGACGCCACAGGACGTGACCAACCCTACCGGCGCAGAGATAACATACAGTTGGAGCGTGACAAGGGGCGGCGATGAGGTATTCAGCAGCCAGCCATCCGAGGAGTCTGACGGGAAAAGTCTCGTATATACATTTGAAGGTGCAGTGGAGAAGGACACTCTCTGCAACTTCACCCTGTCATGCACCACGAGTGCCACCGGATACTACGGCACGAGCTATTCGGCTGTCGTGACCACAGTAAACGAGAATTCCCTGACATACGAGGGAGACTCGGCCATCAACGGGGACGTTGTGACAGGGACAGTGACAGACCCGAGGACTGCAGGAAGCGACACCCCGGGAGATGAATATGCCACAGTCACTGTCGACGGGCTTGAATGGCTCGCCGAGAACCTGCACTATGCCGGGACGGCAGATGAGCCTGCGGGAACGGCTCTTGAGAAGTCGGAGGCAGTTTCTGACATATTCGGAAGATTCTACACATGGGAAGAGGCCCAGGATGCCTGCAGCGGACTCGGCACGGGATGGAGGCTGCCTACAGTAGAGGACTGGGATGCCCTCGCCGGTTTCTTCACAGAAGAGACGGGGGCTGACGGGGAAGAGACTGCAGAAGCGGACGGATACCCTGCCTTATGGAAAGGGGTCACAGGGAAACTGATGACGAATGTGTATTTCAACCATGACAGGATGTGGGAATACTGGCCAGAGGTGAAGATAACCAATGAGAGCGGTTTCTCTATAATACCTGTCGGCTTCGCCACTGTAGTGGACAACAGCAGAAGCAACATACTCTCCTTTGACGGGCTTGCGGAATATGCAGGATTCTGGACAGGCACAGAATATGGAGAAGCCGGCTCGCCCTCAGCATATTATGTCTATCTGTGGGACGAGAATCCGGATCTGAGGCTCAACTATGTCGACAAGGTAAGTTTCGCCCTGCCGGTAAGATGCGTAAGAGACAAATGACATTACCGGAGGCTGATTGAAAGTTCAACAAAAACAACATCAACTGAATATGAAAAAAGGTACTTTGACAGCGATTGTTGTTGCAGCAGTCGTTGTGATATTGTTCTTCTGGGTCAAGAACTCGTACAACAGCCTTGTCAAGGCTGATGAGCAGGTAAGCGCGGCATGGGCGCAGGTGGAGAATGTCTACCAGCGCAGAGCCGACCTCATTCCGAACCTCGTGGCCACCGTGAAAGGATATGCGGAACATGAGTCGGCCACTCTTGAAAGTGTGGTGGCAGCAAGGGCAAAGGCCACTCAGATGTCGGTCACTGACCTGGATGCGGCATCCATCGAAGAATACCAGGCCGCCCAGGGAGAATTGAGCCAGGCATTGGGAAGACTGCTCATGATCACTGAAAACTATCCGGACCTCAAGGCCAACCAGAACTTCAGGGATCTCCAGGCCCAGCTTGAAGGTACGGAAAACAGGATTGCGACGGAAAGGATGAAGTTCAATGAGGCTTCACGGACCTATAATACTATGGTCAGGACTTTCCCGAAGAATATCATAGCATCCATGTTCAATTTCGATGCGAAAGGATATTTCCAAGCCGTTGAAGGGGCGGAGACCGCACCTGAAGTGCAGTTCTGACACCTGACATGAAAGCTGAAGAATTCCTGTCAGCCGCCGGGAAGCGGGCTGTGACAGATGCAATCAAAGAGGCTGAACTCGGCACTTCGGGAGAAATCCGCATCCATATAGATGACATCTGCAAGACTGATCCTATGCAGAAGGCGAAGTCCGTGTTCAGGCTTCTGGAGATGGACAAGACCGCCATGCACAACGGGGTGCTGATATATGTGGCCTGCAAGTCCAGGGTCTTCGCCATAGTGGGTGACAGCGGCATCAACGAGGCTGTTCCGGAAGGCTTCTGGAACGATGTCACGGAGATGATGGGCAGGGAGTTCTCCTCAGGACGCTTTACAGAAGGGCTTGAAGAAGCCGTCAGGATGGCAGGAGAGAAACTGAAAGAATATTTCCCGTACCAGGAGGGTGACATAAACGAACTTCCGGATGAGATCTCGTTCGGGAAGAAACAACCAGAATGACAATGACGCATAGCAGATTGGCCGGATATTGTATGGCTGCAGCAATGCTGCTGTTGCCGGTGCTGTGCCAGGCAATACCTCAAAGACCTGAACCGCAGAGACTTGTTAATGACTATGCCCGTCTCTTCTCTCCTGAAGAGACAGCGAGACTGGAATATGTCCTGACGGTTTTCGATGACTCGACATCAAACCAGATCACAGTGGTCACGACTAACAATCTGGAAGGTCATACCGCAGCCGAATATGCCACCATGATAGGTATCGAATGGGGTGTAGGCGCCTCGGAATACGACAACGGCATTGTGATAGTGGTGAAGCCCAAGACTGCGGACTCAGGAGGGCAGGTCAACATCAGCGTAGGCTACGGTCTGGAAGGGGCAATCCCTGACGCATACGCAAAACGCATCATAGACAACGAGATGATTCCTCATTTTGCAGACGGGGACTATTTCGGAGGGGTTGCAGCGGGGTGCTCCGTACTGATGAAACTTGCATCCGGGGAGATTTCAGAGCCGAGGGAGCAGAAAGACGGCTCATTGGCAATTGCAGCTGTCATCTTTCTGACCTTATTTGCAATCTTCTTCTTTTCGGCTATTGCCGGAAGACGGAACAACGGAGGAGGGAATAACGGAGGAAACAGCGGAGGTCCCGACCTGATGGATGCCGTCATCATAGGCAGCCTGCTCGGCAACTCAGGACACAGCAGAGGTGGATTCGGCGGAAGCCATGGAGGGTTCGACGGTGGCGGATTCGGAGGATTCGGGGGATTCGGGGGAGGAAGTTTCGGCGGAGGCGGAGCCTCAGGCTCATGGTAGCAGAGTCCCTACCCGGCAAGTCATCTGAGATCCGTAACTATATAACCGTCACCAAGGCTTTCCCCGTCAAAAGAAAATACGGGGACATCTTCTTCTGACAAAACAGAAAATGAACTCAATGACAGCCCGATGACAGTGCCGTCATCCATATCCAGTTCCGCTCCTACAGGCATCGCGGCACTGCCGTCCGCGCCTTTCAGCAGGTCATCTGAAAAGAATATAGAGGCTGACTCTATCCCGCCTATACCGGTGAGAGGCTGCAGGCGGACTTCTGTCGCATTCCTGCCGCAGTACTGCACCCGTTTCTCCGATGTGACGGAAAATGCCTGTGAGACATTGCCGAGAAGCAATGCAGGATTGGCCAGATAATCAATGTTCTCACCGTCGAAAGTCTCGACTACGGCCTCAGAGGCACTGCGGTCGACAGTCCATTTGACAGTACCGTCACAATAGATTTCAAGGCCGTCTCCCTTCATTATGAAAGAATCGCCCTTGAGTATGATGTTGCCGTTACCTGTGAACTTCACGCCTGAGGCCTCATATCCGTAGGTATAATCAAATGCCAGACATGCGGACGAGAACGCCTCTGTGAAAGTCTCAAGTACCCCTTCTGCCGCATACGATACAGATGCCGTCAGCATCAGGCACGCAGAAGCCAAAATATTTACTGGTGATCTGAACATAAGTCATTCTGATTTCAGGAATGCCTTCAGGATAGGGTCAAGAGTATCAAAGTCCGGCACGAGGACCTGTCTCGGCTTGGATCCCTCCTGAGGACCTACGATACCTGCGGCCTCCAACTGGTCCATGACCCGTCCGGCACGAGCATAGCCCATCCCGAGTTTTCTCTGAAGAGTGGAGGTGGAACCTATCTGCATGAGTACGACAAGCCTTGCGGCGTCCTCGAAGAGGGCATCCAACTTGTGCATGTCCACCATCTCCCCTCCTCCTGTGGCCTCATCTTCCGCCGATTGCGGGACAGGCAGATAGTAAGGGGTAGAATAGGCCTCCTTGTAACCGGTCTGGCTTCCGATGAACTCTGTTATCTGCTTGATCTCCTTGTCTACGAAAGCGCATTGTATCCTCTCCATCTCTACTCCGGCATAATAGAGCATGTCTCCCCTACCAATGAGTTTCTCTGCACCCGGAGAATCAAGGATGGTCCCTGAATCAGTCCTCGTCACCACCCTGAATGCGATACGGGTAGGGAAATTGGTCTTGATAAGACCAGTGATGACATCTACAGACGGTCGCTGGGTGGCTATGATCACATGAATCCCGGCTGCCCGACCTTTCTGCGCAAGTCGCACAATCGAGGTGGTCACACTCCTTGCAATGGCCTTGCTCTCGCCTCCGGTAGTCCCGCCTGTCATTATCAGGTCGGCATATTCATCTATCACCACCACAATATAAGGCAGATACCTGTGTCCTTCGGTAGGGAGCAGATGACGGTCCCTGAACTTGTTGTTGTACTCCTTCACATTCCTCACCTCTGCCCTGCTGATAAGATGGTAACGCTCATCCATCTCAAGACAGAGCGAGCGGAGTATCTCCTCTGCATGCTTAGGTTTCTTGACTATGGCGTTATCCATCTCCTCCTCTTCACTCACAGCACTCGGGAGCACCGCCAGATAATGCCTGATGAGTTTTGAGTAAAGGGTGAATTCGACCATCTTGGGGTCAATGAACACGAATTTCAGTTCCGAAGGATGTTTGGAATAAAGCAGAGATGTGATAATCACGTTCAGTCCCACAGACTTTCCCTGCTTGGTGGCACCTGCTATCAGCAGATGCGGAGAGTCCGCAAGGTCAAAGACCTTCACCTTGTTGGTGATGGTCGCACCTATGGCTATCGGCAGCTCGTATCTGTTGTTCCTGAAAGTATCATCATTCAGCATATACTTCAGCGGCACGATGGACGGCTTGTCATTCGGCACTTCTATGCCGACTGCATCCTCCAGAGTGACCACGCGGACTCCCTTAGCCCCGAGAGACAGGGCTATATCCTCTTCAAGATTCCTTATCGAGGAAATCTTGACTCCCTGCGCAGGCACTATCTTGTACAGTGTGACTGTCGGCCCGACACAGGCAGAGACTTTCTCGACCTGGATCTTATAACTCATCAGAGTCGCACGTATCTTGTTGTTGTTGCGTTCAAGCTCCTCATCGGAGACGTCATGCCTGCCTTCAGGATAATCGTTCAGGAAATCAAGTGTCGGGAATCTGTAATTCTGGAGTTCCTCGCGTATGTCGATACGCGGCAGTTCCTTCTTCACTTCCGAAGCGAGCTCCTCCTTTATGACCTCCAATCCGGTGTCGGGGACAGGCTCTCCTGCATCCGTACTGTCATCCGGGACAGGTTCCGGCACGAAGTCATCATCGTCCGCATCAGGGACAGGCTCCGCCTCATCAGGGACATAGAAAGGATCTGTGTCATCCGCACCTTCGCTCACATCAGCATCCCGGACCTCATTTTCGGTCTCGCCACTCTCCAACTGCTGTCCGCAGGATACAGCCGTTGCAGACGCTTCAGAAGGACGCCGGTCAAACCTGGAAAGAAGCCAGCCGGAAAACCTGCTGCTCGAATAAAGCAGCCATGCGACTATCAGAATCAGTATCAGAATAAATGTGACAGGTTTGCCGACAAGATTGGATGACCATGCCACTATCGCTGCCCCGCATCCGCCACCCAAGCCTCCTCCGAATGCTGTATCCGGCCCGAACAGGCCTGAGACAAAAGAAAGCAGCACAGAAACGGCCACAGCCCCGGTGACAGTGACAAGGAATGCCTTGAGAATCCCGGTCCTGCGCTTTCCGAACAGGAGTCTCGCCGCTATCACACACAGCAGCAGAACGAAAGCGAAACTGCCCAGACCGAAACATCTTGCCACAAGAAAATGCCCCCATCTGTATCCCAGTTTGCCTGCCGAATTGTGGACTACGGCATCTTCTGACATCATGTCCTGTTCATAAAGAAGGCTCTGGTCGGCCTTCCATGTAAACAGGTATGACAATGATGCGATGAAAGTGAATACGGCAAATGCGGCCACCAGAAGCCCTGTGACCTTTACTATCTTCTTCCTTTTCTCTTCATCGACAGAGAAAGCCGAGACCATACGGGATATTATCCCGGGCCCTTTCTCCTGTCTCCGTGACTCTTTGCTCTTTTTTGTCGGCATCTGATGCTATTTCCTCTGGTTTTTCTGTCGGGAGTTTTTCTGACGCTGGTTGTTCCTTGACTTGACAGGATTGAGCCCCGGACGGGAATATGACATATCAGAGGATACCCTCGAAAGTCTCATTCCCTCCGGCACTTTTATCCTGTAATCGGACAATTTCTCAATGTCCTGGAAAATAGTCTCGTCAGCCACCGAATCCTTGTTCCATATCAGATACTGCTGCCTCATATAGACGGCAAGAGACCTTATCATCGCTGTCTTGGCATCGCCGTCTTCCATCCCGGCAATCAGGTCGATGATGCTCTCAATATTCCGTCCGTAATGCGTCGCCTTGATCGGTTTGCGTCTGACAGGTATCATGGCAGGAGGAGCCGACAGTTCCTCCTGCGTAGGCATAGGATACGGGGAATCCACATCAAGGTCAAAGCCCGAGATGATGTACAGATGATCCCAGAGTTTCTGCTCATAGTTCTCCTGGTTGTGGACCTGCGCATTGAGTATCTCCATCACCTTGACCACAGCCTCAGCCTGCTCGTCACGCTTGGCCCTGTTCGGGATGGACTTCACATAGTCCACCATCTTCTGCACATTGCGCCCGTACTCGGGCATCCTCAGCTTCTCCCTCTGCGTATTGTACTCAAGCGCATTCCCGTCAGCAGTCAGTGTGCCGGCCTCCATATTGGTGTTGTCCTGCAAATTATCCATAAATCGAATTTTTACTGTCTGCAAAGATAGGGAAACTCGCTTAAATACTGATATATTTTTTACAATCTATTTCTCCGAACTGAATGAGTACGGCTTGTCGGCATCTGTCGTGCCACGGACATGATCCGGAGCCTGCGACATGGCGAAACTGATATGCGCCCCACTCGTCAAATCCTCGTATCTCAAATAGTTGCGGGTCCATGCCTGTCCGTTGAGCTTCATGCCTTTGACATAGCGGCGCTCAGGAGCATTGTCACGTGCGTCGATGACAAGCCTTCTCCCGTTCTCAAGGGATATCTCGACCTTCTTGAAAAGAGGAGAACCTATAGCATACTCGTCAGAGCCGGGGCACACAGGGTAGAAGCCGAGGGCGGAGAACACATACCATGCTGAAGTCTGGCCATTGTCCTCGTCTCCGCAATAGCCGTCAGGTGTGGCGCTGTAAAGCCTGTCCATCACCTCACGTGTCCAATACTGGGCCTTCCAAGGCTGGCCGGCATAGTCGTAGAGATAGATCATGTGCTGTGCAGGCTGGTTGCCATGCGCATAGTTCCCCATGTGTGCTACCTGCATCTCGGTAATCTCATGGATGCGGACGCCATAGTACGAGTCATCATATACAGGAGGCACGACAAAGACAGAATCAAGCATCGAGCAGAATGTGTCCTCGCCGCCCATCAGGTCAATGAGGCCCTGCACATCATGGAATACCGACCACGTATAGTGCCAGGAATTGCCTTCGGTGAATGCGTCTCCCCATTTGTACGGGCTGAACGGAGCCTGGAATGTCCCGTCCTCGTTACGACCGCGCATGAGGTTGGAGGTGCTGTCGAACACATTCCTGTAGTTCATCGCACGCTCCGACCATTTCGCAAGTTCTTCCTCAGGACGGTTCATCTTCTTGGCAATCTGAAGTATGCACCAGTCGTTATACGCATATTCAAGGGTCCTGGCCACATTCTCATTGATGCCGACATTGTACGGTACATAGCCGATGGTATTGTAATACTCATGCCCGAGACGTCCGGTGGAATTCACCTCAGGATGGACGTGCTCAGTGCCGTATACAATGGCTCTGTAAAGGGTATCAATCCCTTCAGGAACAAGACCTTTCATATAGGCATCGGCGACTACCGAAGCGGAATTGTTGCCCACCATGCATCCCCGGTGTCCCGGACTTGCCCATTCAGGCAGGAATTCATTTTCCTCGGCAATATTCACCATTCCTTGCTGTATCTCTTCATTTACAGACGGATAGACAAGGTTCAACAATGGGAAAAGCGCCCTGAACGTATCCCAGAATCCGGTATCGGTATAAAGATAGCCTTCACGAACCTCCCCGTTATACGGGCTGTAATGCAGGATATCACCGTTCTCGGCCACCTCATAGAACTTCCTCGGGAAGAGGACGCTGCGATAGAGGCATGAATAGAATGTACGGTACTGGTCATCTGTCCCGCCGCTCACCTTGATACGGCCAAGGACGTCGTTCCAACGCGCCTTGGCATCATTCTTCACTGTCTCGAACGGCTTTCCTGACACTTCCTTGAGATTGGTGCTGGCCTGGGCCTCCGATATGAATGAGGAAGCCGCCTCTAAATTGACGGTCTCTCCTTTGGAGGTGGCGAACCTTATGACCGCTATGGCATGATCTGCCTCCAGTTCGGCCGTGGCAAGGGCCTTGCCGTCATTCCCGACGGATTTTCTCATCACTTTCCCGTCATACAGGTCATATCCGGCAAAAGGCTTGTCCATCTTGACTACAAACCAGTTGCGGAAATTGTCAGGCACACCTCCGCTGTTCCTTGTAGTGTAGCCTATGACTGTACCTGTCTCGGGAATGACCTTGATGTACGAGCCTTTGTCGTATGCATCTATAACCAGACCTGAAGCATCGCTTTCCGGATAGGTGAAACGGAATTTGGCAGCCCTGTCTGCCGGAGCAAGTTCGGCATTGATGTCATGGTCGGCAAGATAGACCTGGTAATAATATGGCTTTGCCGTCTCCGACTTATGAGAAAACCAGCTTGCCCTGCTGTCCTCATCAACCAGAGCGGCATCCTTGACAGGCATTATGGCGAACTGGCCGTAGTCATTTATCCACGGGGAAGGCTGGTGAGTCTGCTTGAAGCCACGTATCTGGTGGGCATCATAGCGGTAAGTCCACCCGTCCCCCATCTTCCCGGTCTGCGGTGTCCAGAAATTCATTCCCCATGGCAGGGCCGTGGCAGGATAAGTGTTGCCGGTGGAGAGGGCGTATTCCGAGAGAGTGCCCATGAGAGTGGTGACATGGTCGGCAGGAGTGACTGCCGGTTCCTCGACACTTGTATCGCAGGCGACGGCCAGCGGCATCAAGAAGATTATTCCATAGAGCGGACTCCGGAGACATCTTCTGCGGCAGGAAGTTGCCCGGGAGACAAGACCGGAAGTCCTGGTGTCATGCGAATCGGTTTTCATAAGCGGAAACTTGTTTATTGATTTATATTTCTTGTCTGCAATCTACAGGATGTCATTGAGAAGGCTGACCTTGCCTTCATTGACGATTTTGAGGATGAGTTCTCCGAAAAGGGTATTCTGCCATGCAAACCATTCCCTGGTGAACTTGGATGCGTCATCCTTGTGGAATGATTCATGCATGAAGCCTGTCCCGGCATCGGTAATCATCAGCTGGCGGATGCAGTCCTGTATCTCGGCGTCATCATCCGATGTGAAAGCCTTCATCATGATGCTCATAGGCCAGATCACCTCGACTCCGATATGAGGGCCGCCTATGCCTTCACCGGCAATGCCGCTGAAAAAATACGGATTGTCCCCGCTCCATACGAACCTCCGGGTATTCTGATAGACCGGGTCGTCTTTCAAGTCCTCATCGAGATACGCCATGGCGAGAAGAGACGGCACATTCGCGTCATCCATAAGATACTGGTTGCCATACCCGTCAACCTCGAAAGCGTATATCTGTCCATAGTCAGGGTGGTTGTACACGGCATACTCCTTGAGACCGGCATCGATGTCCGATGCGATGTCAAGGCATTCTCCTGCAAGAGCCTCATTCCCGCACACGGTGAGCAATATTTCGGCAGCCTTACGCAATGAACTGACAGCCATAAAATTGGACGGTATGAGAAACTCAAATGTAGTGGCATCATCAGACGGACGGAAAGACGAGGCCACAAGCCCGGTATAGCGGGCAGGATTGCCGTTGCCGACAACACACTTGGTATCCAGCTGCCTGTCGGTCACTCTCAGGAACTGATAATGCCCATAACCGTCCCTGCGCTGTTGATCGCGCATCACCTGCAGCATCCCGGCGACAGCCTCTTCCCATGTCCCGTCAAAGACAGACACGTCCCCGGTCTTCTTCCAATAGGCATAGGCCAGCCTTATCGGGTAGCAATGCGAATCGAGTTCCCATTTCCGCTCGAACACATAAGGGTCGGCTTCAGGCCAGTCGGTCTTGTTCGCAGCACCCACAGGACTGACATTGAACGCATTGGCGTATGGATCAATACACAGCAACTTCATCTGGCGTCTGATGACACCGGCTATCATCCTGGCGAGTTCCGGGTCCCTGTCGGCAAATTGAACATACGGCCAGACCTGCGCCCCGGAATCCCTCATCCACATGGCAGGGATGTCCCCCGTATAGACAAAGGTGTCAGGGTTGCCGTCCTCGTCCTCCCCGTAATGGACAGTCGTATCGAGAGTGTTAGGGAAACAATTGGCAAACATCCACGCCAGTCTGGGATTGGTCAGCATGGATGTCACCCTCTCTATCTCGTCCTCCACCGCCTGTGAGACAAAAAGCCTATCGCCCGGCTCAGGTCTCTGCGACTCATACTCATCCGGCTCGTCAGGGCAATACCATATCCTTGGCTCGGGTCCCATCTCAAATCTGAGCACATTGCCGGCCTTGATGTCGCTGAAAGCGATGTAAGGCTTCGTATACGGCTTCCCGTTAAGCGTCACGCCCTGTATGTAGATGTTCTCGCTGCTGTTGCCGGCAGCCTCGACTATGAAGACTCCTCCAGGGACCTTGATCTCAGCCCTGTCGAACAGAGGGGAGCCGAACCAGAAATGAGGGACGGTCATATCCGCCTGATAGAAACCGAGTGACGAAAGAATATACCACGCCGACATCTGTCCCACATCCTCATTGCCGGAAAGCCCGTCAGGGGCATCGTGATACAAAGTGGTAAGCACTTGGCGCACCTTTTCAGCGGTCTTCCACGGCTGTCCGGCCATAGTATAGAAATAGAGGACATGATGGCTAGGTTCATTACCGTGCGCATACTGTCCGATAAGCCCGGAGATGTCCGGAGAGGCTACAGTACCGTCAATCTGGGACTCTGCCGTGAAGAGCCCGTCAAGTTTGTCCAAGAGAGCCTGTCTTGAACCGAAGCAGGCCTCAAGTCCGTCAAAATCATGCGGCACAAGCCATGTGTACTGCCATGCATTGCCCTCACAGTAGTCATCCGCCCTGTGCTCCGATGAGAACGGATTGAACTGGGTACGGAAACGTCCCTTGCTGTCCTTGCCTCTCATGAATCCGGTCTCACTGTCGAAGAAATTGCGGTAGGAACGGCTTCTGTCAAGGAAATATCCATAATCCTCCTGCTTGCCGAGGACTTTCGCAGCAGCGGCCACAGAGGCATCTGCAATGGCATATTCCATGTCGTATGCGACTGATTCCAGCATCTTGTCACAAGGGATATAGCCATACCTCATCCTGAGGTCCTGCCCCCTGTCCGCACGCATAGCAGACTCCTTCATTGCTTCGAAGGCCAGTTCATAGTCAAAGCCTCCGAATCCCTTGATGACAGCATCGGCCACAGGTATTATGCCCGGGTTCCCGACCATACAGTCAGTCTCGCATCCCATGAGATGCCATACCGGAAGCTTGCCCTGCTGCCTGTAGATGTTCAGCATCGTATTGATGAGATCCGGCATCTTCTCCTGGTGTATGACGGTCGCCAGAGGCATTGCCGCACGGTAGGTGTCCCAAAGGGAGAAAGTGGTATAGTTCGTGAATCCCTCAGACTCGTGCGTCTGATAGTCTGCACCGTAATAAGCACCGTCCACATCACAGAAAAGCGAAGGGGCAATCATTGTATGATACAGTGCGGTGTAGAATATCCTGCGGGACGGTTCATCTGATGTCTCTATCAGGATCTTGGACAGTTCCCCGTTCCAAGCCTTGTCTGCCGCATCTGCAACGGCATCGAAATTCCATCCCGGAAGTTCAGCCTCCATGTTCTTATATGCCCCATCGACACTTACGGGAGAAAGAGCCACTTTCATGAGAATCTGCTCGCCGTCCTTGACTGAGAACGAGGCACGTCCGTACATATTGTCCTTGCCGTGCAAGGTCAGGCTGTCAAAAGGTCTTGAGAATTCGGCAACGAAATATACCCTCTGGTCCTTGGCCCAGCCTGTCGACCAGCGGCATCCCTCGATACGGGTATTGCCCGCCGCTTTCATTTCTGTCCTTACGGCCTCATCCCAGCATCCGCCGTTCTCAAGGTCAAATACGATTGCAGCATCATCAGATGCCGGGAAAGTATAGCGGTGCAGTCCCACGCGCGCCGTAGCCGTCATCTCCGCATCAATCCCGTAACGGGTCAGCGGGACCCTGTAGTAGCCCGGCCTGCTTACCTCGCGAGACCTGTCCGCATACGACCAGAGCCCGGAACTTGGATCATCCTCCGTCCCTCTTGCATAAGTCACATCACCTATGACCGGCATCACAGTGACATCGAAAAGATCCCCGATGCCCGTACCGCTGAGATGTGTGTGCGAGAAGCCTATAACTGTCGAATCACTCTCATGGTAGCCCGATGTCCAGTCCCATTCCTCAGGGATGCTTGTCGGTCCCACCTGTACCATTCCGAACGGCACATTTGCCCCGACAAAAACATGTCCGTGCCCTCCTGTACCGATGGAGGTGTCGACATACTGTGTGAGATTCTCTCCTGTGTCAGGAGTACAGCCAAGGAGCATGGCCGCTCCGGCCGCCATTGCCAGTAACAATCTGTCTGTCATTATTCTGTCTGCATTTTATTTTTCAAATACTATCCTGTCTGATGATACGAGATCCTTGTGGGCGATACGGAACCCCTTGAGCGGCCTGCCGCCAGTGCCGTCTTCCGACACACCTGTACGGACACCTCCCGCATATCCTCCGTCTGTCATATTCTCTATCACAAGACTTGTCCTTCCTCCGGAATATTCAGGGTCAAGTTCTATCTCCACCCTGTCGAATACCGGGGCCGTCAATGTATAATACGGCTCTCCAGGACAGTCAGGGTAGAAGCCCATCATGGAGAACACCGCCCATGCCGACATTGTCCCGGTGTCATCATTTCCAGGGATGCCGTCAGGTGCGGCGCGGTAATACCTGTCCAGCAGCATCCGCACCGTCTTCTGTGTCCGCCACTCCTCTCCCGGGAAATAGGAGAACAGATACGGATAGGCAATATCCGGCTCGTTGGCAGGGTCATACAGACCTTCATCGAAGACCATCTGCAATTTCTCAACAAACTTCTTCTTCCCTCCCATCAGCCTTGCCAGCCCTTTGACATCATGAGGGACATAGAATGTATAGTTCCACGCACTTCCTTCATGAAATCCCGGTGCTGTCTCGAAATTCTCGCCCTGCCGAGGATTGAAAGGAGAATAGAATGTCCCGTCCTGCATAAGAGGACGGAGAGTCCCGAACTCCGGGCAATAGTAATGTCTGTATCCGAGAGATGCCTTTCTGAAACGTGCCGCATCATCCTTGTGACCGAGAGAGTCCGCAAGTACTGACAGGGCATGGTCGGCAATATAATATTCAAGGGCATGGGAGACTGCATTGTCACCGGAAAGATCAGCAGCATACACTCCGAGCGGGATATACCCGTCCTTGATATACGGGTCAATGTCAGGACGCATCCTGTTGTCAGCCCCGGGAGTGGTGGCAGACTTGACAAAGGCCTCGTAAGCCGTCTCGACATCGAAATCCCGGAGTCCCTTGAGCCATGTATCCGTGATGACAGGGATAGCCGGGTCACCCTCCATAGTGAAAGTCTCTCGCCCGTACAGTTCCCATTTCGGCATCCAGCCCCATTCGCGGTATATGTCTATCATGGAACGGATCATATCTGTCTGACGTTCCGGATAAAGCAGTGTCATCAGCTGGTGGAGATTGCGGTAGGTATCCCAGAGAGAGAAGACCGTATATCTCGTATGCCCGTTCTCCACCTTGCCCACTCCGTCGCTTTCCATCAACGGATATTCCCCGTTCACGTCATTCAGGATATTCGGATGGACAAGAGCGTGATAAAGAGCCGTATAGAAAACAGTCTTCTGCTCCTCTGTCCCTCCCTGCACCTTTATCTTCGACAGGTCTTCAGCCCATTTGGCTTCCGCAGCCTCTCTCACCTTGTCAAAATCGAATACTCCGCCCTGCTCTGCATCAAGGTTCTCCCTTGCATTCTCAATGCTCACAAAAGAGACACCCATCTGGAGCTCGATCTGCTCGCCTTCGGCAGTGTCGAAAGAGAACCAGTATCCTATGTCGTCACCTGAGAGTTCCCGTCCGTACCGGGTATACAACTTGTACTTGCCGTTGTCAGGAGTCCATTCCGCCTCAACTCCGGTCATCGGTCTCTGCTTTTTCCAATATCCGGACGACTCCGGGACCTTGCTGACACGGGCGACAAAATATATCGGGAAGACAGCCTGCGGATTGTAGCAGAATGTCCCGAGCAGTTTCATCCCCTCAATCTCATTGTCACTGACCTTGCGGACCATTGCTCCGGACTCATTGGTCAGCCCCTCCCCGAGGTTCAGGAGGATATTCCCCTGCCCTTCCGGAAAAGTATAGCGTTCCGCAGACGTGCGGAGAGTCGCTGTCACCTCTGTCCTGATGCCGTATGACATGAGGAGATTGGAATAATATCCCGGACTTGCCTGCTCTTCAGTATATTCCGAGCCGTAGACATGGTAATCCACCTCCAGGGGGCCTGATGTAGGCATTGTCAGCAGAGAACCGAGTTCAGGGCATCCTACCCCGCTCAGATTGACATGGCTGAATCCGGTGAAGAACTTGTTCTCATGGCAATATGGGGTGGACCACCAGCGGCTGTCCTTGTCATAGACATTGAGTTCCGAGCCCATCACATTGAACGGCGACACTGACATGAGGCCGTTAGGGCACACTGCTCCGGGATTGGTCGTCCCGAAATTCGTGGTGCCTATGAACGGGTCGACATATCCGAGAGCGGATTCACCCCGTGGAGGGGCACCTGACGTGAGCGCCATGATGCACACGAGCAGGAACGGAACTATCCGTGCACAAGCCCCGTATCTGTAAACCGATATATTTCTCATTACACTCATTATGAAATAAGTCTGTCGTCATGCAGCCGGCAGGCTATACGATGCTGTACCTGCGGGTGAAATCGATAATCTCCGGAATGTAGCCGAAAGCAAGCCCGACCACCGTATCCGCACAACCGTAATATATGGCAATACGCCCTGTATCAGGGTCATGAAGAGCCGCGCACGGAAAACATACATTAGGCACATCTCCGGTACACTCGTATATGGTCTCCGGATGAAGCAGATACGGGCCTGTACGGGCAATGACCTTCCATGGCTGCTCAAGATCGAGGAGAGCGGCCCCGAATGAATAGTTGTAGCCCTGGCAGGTACGGTGCACCCCGTGGTAGAACATCAGCCAGCCCTCGGAAGTCTCGACAGGGACAGGTCCTGCCCCTATCTTGCAGCATTGCCATGCACTCTTCTCGAAGTCAGAAGGTCCCATCACGAAACGGTGCCTGCCCCAGAACTCGAGGTCAGGAGACTCTGAATAGAAAATGTCTCCGAACGGAGTATGTCCGGTATCAGACGGACGGGAAAGCATGGCGAAACGGCCGTTTATCTTGCGCGGGAACATCACCCCGTTGCGGTTGTACGGAAGGTAGGCATTCTCCAGCTGGTGGAAAGTCTTGAAATCGGTCGTCCACGCCACCCCGATAGTCGGGCCATGATAGCCGTTGCACCATGTCACATAATATCTGTCTTCTATCTTGCAGACACGCGGGTCATAGCCATAGACCCACTCGCCCACTTCCGGGATGTCACAATCGAACCTGATGGTATCCGGGTTCAGATCCCAATGAATCCCGTCTTTCGAGAAACCTGCATGGAGGGTCATCCTGATATTGGTATCGTCCACGCGGAACACTCCCGCATAGCCGTCACCGAAAGGCACTACGGCAGAATTGAAGATGCTGTTGGAGTCCGGGAGAAGGTCACGAGGGATGACCGGGTTGGCAGAATATCTCCACATCACCGCTTTTGAGCCTGCAGGACGGGCCTCCCAAGGCATTGACGGCAGCGGCTGGCCGGATATTTTCAACATTGTCATGATTTTGTATTTATTATTATATTGATTTTAAGATAATTCCACATTTTCACGCCTGTTCTTTCCCAGGCTCATTCTTGTCAGGATATGTGAACGGGAGGAATCTTGTCATCACGAACACAGGTATGACGACAAGCATCACCACCACAAAGAACCATTTGTATCCTATTGCATCGCTCAGGAAACCCGAAACGGCACCTGTCATCATCACGGACAGGTTCATGATACCTGAAGCAAAGGCGTAATGCGCCATCTGATGTCTTCCCGGAGCGACCTGCTGCATCATGAACAGTGTCAGGCCGACAAATCCGAAACCGTACCCGAAATATTCCAGGACGATACCGCCGCCTATGAGAAGAACCGACTCAGGCTGCAGCCAGGCAAGGAACGTATACACAAGGAACGGTATGTTGAAGATGCAGACAAGCGAGAACAACGCCTTGCGGAGTCCGAGATGCGCTATATAATAGCCTGCGAGAAGCGAACCGAGGACGAATGCCGCAGCTCCGAAAGAGCCGTAATAGAGACCTATCTGCTGCTCGCTGAGTCCGAGTCCTCCTGCAGCCCTGTCGGCCTTGAGGAAAAGCGGGACAATCTTCATCACAAATCCCTCACCGAGGCGGTAAAGGATAATGAATGCGATGTACGTCCAGATGTGCCTCTTCCTGAAGAAATCACCCAAGACCTCGACAAGCTCAGCCTTGATGTCCTTGGCAGACCTGCTGCCTCCTTCGGATCGGACCTGGCTTGACGGCAGGGATACCCTGTGCCAGACAGCAAGCAGGACAAGGATGGCACAGCAGGCAAGCATGATGACTGTCCATGCCGGGAGATATGCCTCTTCAGTAGTATACCATGCCTTGACATAGTCCCCGGATGCGAAGTGTTCTTTGATTGCCCCGGCTATATAGACCAGTCCGCCTGTCGCGATGAGTTTGGCGAGATTGTAGAATGCCCCCTGCCACCCGATGTACTTCGCCTGGTCCTGTCTGGAAAGTTCCTGCATATACAGTCCGTCAAGGGCGATGTCATGTGTCGCCCCGCTGACAGCAATGACTGCAAGAATGGCGATGGACACAGCAAAGAAATGGTCAAGATGAAGCGCCAAGGCGACAAGCCCGAATCCGACCCCGGAAATGAGCTGGGTCGTGACCACGAAGAATTTCTTGGTCTTGAATATCTCAAGGAACGGGCTCCAGAGGAACTTTATCGTCCATGGGAACATGATTATGGAAGTCCATAATGCTATCTGGCTGTCTTCTATGCCCAATCCCTTGAACATGAGCACGCAGACCATATTCAACACCACGAACGGCATACCCATGGCAAAATATGCGCTCGGAACCCATCTCAAAGGTGATTTTCTTCCTTTATCAGATGTCATGACTGTAAGATTACTGCTTTGCTGCACTAAGACTGTCTCTATTTCTCCGGGGTGAACACCACCGCCTGCCCTCCGTCAGCCGCCATGACAATATCAAGGACATCCTCCGATGTCACCTGCCGCTGCGAGATTCTGTACGCCGTCTTGTCCGGGGCACGAGTACCGTCAGGCTGTCTGACCTCAGGGGCATCAGGATCGTCTGCATAGATTTCAGCCATATACGTCACTCCGTCCTCAAGAAAATCCAGAGGCAATGCCACAGTACGTGGAGTGCCGTCTGTCCCCGCTCCAAGGAAGAATCTGTCACCTGCCCTGCGGGCCACAACGATATAGTCGCCAGGCTCACCTGCAAGGGCTTCGGACCAGTCGCAGTCCGCATCAAAATCCCTGAAGAACTTGAAAGCCGGATGCCCTTCATAATTCTCTATGAGATCCGACGCCATCTGCAGAGGGGAATAAAGTATAACCCAATTGGCAATCTGACGGGCCAGAGTGGTCTTGATATAGCACATGGAATTGTCTCCGTTCCATTCTTCACGTCCCGGCCATCCCGACGCAGTCTCGTAATATATATCGAAAATCCCCGGAGTATAGTCCATCGGGCCGGAAAGAAGGCGCACGAACGGGATTGTGCAGAGATATTCCGATGTGTTTCCTGCGCTCCAGGCATTCCATTCCATGCCTCTGGCGCCTTCTCGTGTCATCATGTTAGGCCAGGTGCGGCATGTCCCTGTCTCTTTTATCGGCTCATGGGCATCCAGCATTATCTGATGGGCGGCAGCAGCCTCGACAACTTTCTGATAATGCTGCACCGCTCTCTGTGAATGATGCCTGATATTACCCGGCATACCCCCGGCGTACCCCGTCTTGACCACATGGACTCCCAGGCTCTGATACTTCTCGAACGCGGAGTCGAGAGCAGCCTCGTACTCGAAGATACTCCCGCCTGTCTCGTTGTGCATCCACAGCGACACTCCTTTTTCAGCCGCGTATGACGCAATCCTCTCAAGGTCGAAATCCGGATAAGGCTCAAGATAGTCAAAGTGCTGCCGTCCGCCCCAAGTGTCCCAGCCTTTGTTCCATCCCTCGAAAAGGACACCTTCTATATTATTGTCGGCCGCGAAATCTATATGTCTCAATGCACTTTCAGTAGTGGCGCCATGACGGCTGTCGCAAGTCCATGTGTGCGTGCCGAGATGCATTCCCCACCATACTCCGACATATTTCTGCGGCTTGATCCATGACACGTCCTCTATGGCACATGGCTCGTTCAGATTGAGTATCAGTGACGAGTTTATCAGGCCTATTGCATCAGAGGCCAGCTGCACTGTCCTCCAAGGGGTCATGAATGTCCCGGCCACCCTTGCCTTGCATCCGTCAGGCCTCGGGGCAAGTTCAGTGCGGAACTCAAGAGAGTCGCACCTGTAGAGATTCATTTCCGGATAGTCATAAAGAGCGGCTTCATGAATGCTCCCGTAGACACCTCCTGTCCTGAATGTGAACGGGGTATTTGCCGTCTCGACCCCGCTGACCGGAAGTTCACGGGTATCGAGTTCGTATGTCTCGAAATTGCCGGGGATGGACCATGATATCCCGTCCTCAGCAAAACAGAAACGGGTGTTCTCCTCCGTCACAGTAAGGGAATCACAGCCTGTCTCATACTCATATCGGAATCCGAGACCGTCATCAAAGACCCTCACCCTCAACGTCAGCGTCACCCCTTCAGGGTTTGTCATCAATATTGACATCTCACGATGCCTGTCGCGCACGACCTTGTTCTCCCCCCACGGGCGGGTCCATGTCTCGTCCACCCTGTCCCTGGAGACATCCACGACACTGAAACCGTGTGACATCACAGCCTCGACAGACTCAAGACCGAGAGAGTCCATGGTCATAAGCCTGTCTCCGCCTGAATATACTGTCAGGGACGGGACGCCGCTTGCGTCAAGAGCCGCCTCAACTCTGATAATGCCGTCGGGAGATGATGTCGACAGATCCGCCGAACATGAGCATAGGACCGTCATGAAGACAGCGCATGCGATTGTCATCAGTTTCATGTTATAATTATTCAGTTAAAAATGTCAATAAAATGCACGTCTATATATGACACGCAAAGGGTCTCAAAAGACCCCTGCAATATACCGATTTTTCTCGGGATTCAAAAACTTATAACGCACTTCGGAGCAGATGTCAGTTGACGACAATCTCATCCGTGAAAAGCCACGTGCCACGCTTGGCAGGATTTCTGACAGCCTCAAGCCTGACATATCTGCAACTCTCATTGCAGGCAAGCCCGAAAGGCTTGTAGAACAGCCCGTTCAACGAGAACGGGAAATCCGTCCACACCGTGCCGACAGGCCTGAACACCACCCCGTCATCCGAGACTGATATCATCACCTTTTCAGGATAATGCACCCATGCCGAGGCTGACTGCATGAATGTGGCGCCGACATAGTGCAAAGGCTTCACAGCCCCGAGATCCACTATGACATCCATATCCGAAAGGAAGCCGAGCCACCTTCCGTCTCCGTATGACCACCCGCCGCACAGGCCGTCGGTCAATGTACAGTCTCCAGAGCCCGGATACTGCCGGCTGTAAGGAGTCACGAACTCCGTCCTGCAGCCGACCGCCATGTGCCGCACAGGGGTGACACTCTCCTTTCTGTCCCCATATTCATGCTCCAGGTCAAATGTATTGTATCCCCTGTCCGCCAATATTGAGTTCATCCTGAGAGCACGATCCCTGAAATCATCATAGTCCTTTGTTTCCGGCCTGCTCCAGCCCGTCTCCGCAATTGCATAGGCCCGTGGATAATACATATATTCCGCATGGCTGTCCTCGGTGACATATTCTGCCCACATATTGCCCTGCAGGCCGAGCAGATGAGAGGCCTCACTCTCCGAACTCCCCTCAGGCACAGGCTCATACGAATATGTTCTGGACAGTGTGATGAATCCTCCTATTGACTCAGGCTCCTTGAATGCGGCATCCTGGGTGTAGTCAAGATAGCAATATGTATTAGGTGTCATTATCACATCATGACCTGACTTCAAGGCCGTGATACCGCCCTCCGTGCCTCGCCATGACATGACTGTGGCATTCGGGGCAAGGCCGCCCTGGAGAATCTCGTCCCAGCCTATGATTTTCTTTCCTCTCGAATTGACAAATTGCTCTATCCTGTGGATGAGATAACTCTGGAGTTCCTCGACATCAGCCATCCCTTCCTCCTGCATCCTGCGACGGCAGTCAGGGCATGTCTTCCATGCCTGCTTCGAAGCCTCGTCCCCGCCGATGTGGATGTATTCAGACGGGAAAAGCGCCATCACTTCATCGAGCACGTCCTCAAGGAAAGCGAATGTCCCTTCCTTTCCGGGACACAGGTCAGAGCCGTGGACCGCCGTCTCACAACCCAATTCCGGATATGCTGCAAGCACCTCCTCGCTGTGTCCGGGCATCTCAATCTCTGGGATTACCTCTATGTGCTTCCGGGCGGCATAGTCGAGAATCTCCTTTATGTCATCTTTGGTATAATAACCTCCATAGGCTCCCGGAGTCCCCTCTTCGCAATATTTGTATTCCGAGACATTCCAGTCGCTCCACTTCTTCTGAGGCCTCCATGCTGCATATTCCGTCAGGCGGGGATATCTGTCAATCTCTATCCGCCAGCCGGCCCCGTCTGTCAGATGCAGATGCATCCTGTTGAGCCTGAGGAGAGCCATGGCGTCCATCTGTCTCATCAGGAATTCTTTTGACCTGAAATGTCTTGAGACATCGAAATGCAGGCCTCTGTACCCGAACCTCGGGATGTTCTCTATTGTACAGCATCTGATATGCGGAGTCGGGCACGTACCGGCCATCTGCACGAGGTCCTGTATGGCATAGAACGCTCCCGCCGCAGTCGGGGCGGTGATTCTGATACAGTCTGCAGTGACCTTCATGACATACGACTCGGCCTCGTTGCCTGCATACCGGCCGGCTGATGCAGATCTTTCTTTTGAAATGAAGGACTTGCCGCCTATGGTGACAAGTATATCAGCATCAGAGGCATTTCCGACCTCCGTCAGACCATAGGGCAGGGACAGCAGTTCGTCCTTCAGGAGCAACGCCTCCTCATGGGATGAGGTCTTTGCCTCTTTCACGAAGAAACCGGCTCCTTCAGGCATAGAGAATACGCCCTCTTCCGTTGTATAGCGGTATGGCACAGGAATGAGGGACTCCGGGCCTGCCGACATGACACAGGACCTGTCTTCCGAAGCATCTCCATCACGGCTGACGGAGACGATGACCGTGTCCACATTGGCGGCTATGACATCGTTCATGGCCCGTATAAGGCTGCGGGAATCAGAGACAGGCATGTCATTGCCCATATCGAAATACATCGTGCCGCGCACATCATTGTCAACAATGAATTCCTGACGCTGTCTTACCTGCGAGACACCGCAGAATTGCTTGACAGAGCCGTTGCAGTCCCACCGGTCCAGAGCCGGGTCATAGCCCTCCCCTCCAAAGCCATATTTCGAGAACAGGTCCTTGTATCCCTCGACAGGAGACTTGCCGTCTGTCAGCAGTATCCCGTATGAAAGCAGCAACTTGTCTTTCGGATAGCCCCAGGAAATGAAATTGTCATACGCTTTCTTGTAATAGTCCAATGTGAAAGTGGCCGGAGACGGACCATACAATTGCATTGTGAAATAGTCCACTTCAGGTATGAGACTCTTGTCGAAGCCGTTGTACGACACATTGTGGAGCGAGCAGGAGAAAATCTTGTCAGGATGCCCTGCCATGACCTCATTGATGAGACGCCTGACCGCATTGTTGTAGACATCCCACTGGGACTGGTTGTACATCCATTCGAAATCCACGTCAAGACCGTCACACCCGGTGACAAGACGCTTGCAGTCAGCAATGAACCGGTCCGTCTTGCCGGGGTCTGAAAGGACGCCAAACCATCCTCCTGTCGTACCGTTGACAAGACCGAAACGGATTCGTGCTCCCGAATGCCCTGCATAGAATCCCCGCATTGTCTCCACCATATTGGTATAACTCCAGTAATCCTTGCCGACATTGTCAGGGTCATCTCCTTTCCAATAGGTGTTAAGGAAGATATTCTCGCTTCCGGAATCCCATTCCACTGTCTCTGTCGCGTCTTGTCCTATCCGTGATGACCTGTCCATGCCCCAGACCTTGACTTCGTCCATCTTGCCGTCAAAGTCCCGGCCGACGCTCAAGGTGCTGCCGTCAAGCGCAGGGAACTGTGTGATAGACATCGGACTGCCTGACATTATGATGCGGGCATCACCGGATGATGCCGAATATGTCTCTGAGAAGAATGCCCCGTCGCGCATTTCCCCGACAGCAATGCGTACAGGAGACCAGCCCTCATCTCCCGGCCTCCCCTCCTCAGGCTTGACATACACGGCCAGATACTGCCATTTCCCAGTCTCCAACTTATCATCAAGCACAGCCTCCGTTCCGCAGACATTCACTTTCAAGGCCCTGTCCGCCTTGCTCCCGAGACTGATGACAAGACAGCCGGAAGCGTCCTTGTACTGAGAGAAAAGGACAGCGCCGTCATGCCATTCATCGATATATATCCAGCCCTCGACGGTCACCGCAGACGAAGACCTGTAGCCTTGTGCCCCCCTCGGGTCATCAAGAGTCCTGGCATCGGACGCAGTCATCAACGCCCCTTCTCCGCCGAAATCCATCAGCCCTGTCCTGCCGCCATGCTCCGGAAGATATGACACATTCCTGCCTGAGAGGCTGTTGTCCGGGTATTGCATGGACACTGAGCCGTCGTCTTGAAGTTTGGCAGAAAGCACGATGACATCATTGGTCATGAGGTACATCTCCCGGTCGATGTTCGGTCTGTCAATGAAACGCATCAGGTCCGTGTACCCGACGACGACACGATAACGGAAACGCGGATTGTCATCGTACTCCACCCGTCTGATGGCCCCGGCAAAAGTCCCGTGATGTCCGCCTGCGCTATCATAAAGGCGGCCGCTTTCCTTCTGGTCGCATTTCCAATATGCAGCCAGGGCATCATGGCAAGGGCTGTATCTGCCCACCGTATTGCGCCAGCAGAAATCAGCCTGGGCCAATGCCTCTGACCATATCCTGATCTCATCCATCCTGCCTTTGAATCCACGTCCTATGACACATCCCGGTGCATCAGCATCGTAGGCTGTAGCAGGAATCGCCTCCGGCAATGCATCTGCCACAGACGGCTGCAGGATATTGTCTATATAGAAATCCGCCTTACCCTCATCAAAAATCACCGTAAGCTGTGCCCAGCCGTCACGCAGAGATGCGGCAGATGCAGAAGCCCGACCTGCACCGACCTGCAGGACAATCTCTTCATTGCCGTCTATGGAAAGCGCGAAATTGTCCTGGGCAAGCAATGTGCACGGTGCAAGGCTGTCAATGTCGAGCCACATCTGGAACGTGGCCTCATTGCTCCCGTCGAGTTCCCGGACAGTACAGGCCTTGGCTGCACCGCCTCTGTTCTCAATCGCCATATTGATGCTCTGGGCTGATGCCCCGGCCTGGAAAATAATCAGGGCAAATATCAGGGACGTGACATGTCTCATAAAAATCCTATTTGAATCATACAAAAACTGAAGTCCGTAAAGATATGCAAAACTACAGACAAATTGAAATTAAGTGTAATTTTGTACAATCAATCAGAAAAGCACATGAAAAATCCGACAGAAGTCCCGGACAGGATCATAGTCCACGGGGCAAGGGTACACAACCTGAAGAATATAGATGTCGAGATACCTCTCAACAGCATCACGGGCATTGCGGGGGTGTCCGGCTCCGGGAAGTCATCTCTCGCCCTCGGGGTGCTTTATGCCGAAGGTTCAAGACGCTACCTTGAATCGCTGTCGACATACACCAGGAGACGGATGACGCAGGCAGCAAGGGCGGATGTGGATGAGGTGCTGTATGTACCTGCCGCCCTCGCGATGCACCAGCGCCCCGGAATCCCAGGCATCCGCAGCACGTTCGGGACAGGCACAGAACTGCTCAACAGCCTGAGGCTCATATATTCAAGACTTGCCAGCCACCGGTGTCCGAACGGGCACTACCTGGAGCCGTCGCTTCTTGTGGCGGCAGGTCAGGAACTCGTTTGTCCAGAGTGCGGGGCACATTTCTACGCCCCTTCAGCAGAAGAACTGTCGTTCAACAGCCAGGGAGCCTGCCACACCTGTGACGGGACAGGAACTGTAAGGACAGTCGACGAGTCCACTCTCGTGCCTGACGAGAGTCTGAGCATTGACGAGGGGGCCGTGGCCCCATGGAACACCCTCATGTGGTCACTGATGACAGATGTCTGCAGGGAAATGGGAGTAAGGACCGACGTACCGTTCAACCAACTGACAGACAAGGAGAGGGACATCGTCTTCCACGGGTCTGCAGAGAAGAAGCACATATTCTACAAGTCCAAGAACACCAACCAGGCAGGGGAACTGGACTTCACATATTATAATGCCGTATATACTGTCCAAAACGCCCTTGCCAAGGTAAAGGACGAGAAAGGGATGAAGAGGGTCGAGAAATTCCTCAAGACCGGGACCTGTCCGGACTGCGGTGGCTCCAGACTGTCGGATGCGGCCAGAGCGCCGCTGGTACGGGGTATATCACTCGCCGAGGCATGCAGGATGACTCTGAACGAACTGACAGGCTGGGTATCAGGCATCCCGGATACACTGCCGGAAGAGATGCGTCCGATGGCCCGCAACATCTGCGAATCATTTCTCGATGCATCCCGACGGCTTCTGGACCTCGGGGTAGGCTACCTGAGCCTTGACAGGTCCGCATCGACCCTCTCTACAGGCGAACGGCAGAGGATGCAACTGGCAAGGGCGGTCCGGAACCGCACCACCGGAGTGCTCTATGTTCTTGACGAACCATCCATAGGGCTTCATCCTGCCAATATCACAGGGCTGGCAGGTGTGATGAAAGATCTGATAGCGGACGGCAATTCGGTCATACTTGTGGACCATGACATCCAGATTCTCTCGGAATCAGGGCACATCATCGAAATGGGGCCGGAAGCCGGGTCTGCCGGAGGCCGTGTGATAGCCGAAGGCTCTATCGGAGAAATCTGCGGCAATCCTGCCTCAAGGATAGGCCCGTTCCTGTCAGGAAAGGCAAGTGTCAATGTCAGGGAGCAGACCTCCATGCAAGAGATGTTCGCCAAAGGCCGAATCCGTCTTTCAACCGCAGGTATCCACACGGTAAGACCGCTGGAAACGGACATCCCCAAAGGCAGACTCACTGTGGTCACCGGAGTGTCAGGCTCGGGAAAGACGACTCTCATCCTCGAAAGCCTCATCCCTGGCCTGCAGGCTGTCATTGCTGGAAAGAAACTGCCGGATCACGTGAAAATGGTCGAAGCCGAAGGCATAAGCCAGGTGAAACTCATTGACGCATCCCCGATTGGCATCAACATACGTTCTACGGTGGCCACATACGCCAATGTGCATGACGAACTCAGGAAAGTCTATGCCAGGACAGCCGATGCCAAGGCAAGGGGCTACAAGGACGGGGACTTCTCATACAATACGGGAAGACTGCGCTGTCCGACCTGCGACGGGACAGGGGTAATAAGTCTGGATGTGCAGTTCCTGCCGGATGTGGACATCCCTTGCCCTGACTGCCACGGGTCAAGGTACGCCCGTGCGGCCAACCTCATCAGGCGCGAAAATGCCGCGGGGGAATTCTATTCCCTCCCGGAACTCATGGACATGGACATAAATGAAGCCCTGACCGCCTGCAACGACCTCAAGACTGTCAGGCAGAGGCTCCTCGTGCTGCAGGAACTCGGGCTGGGCTATCTGACACTCGGAGAGGAGACTCCGGGGCTGTCAGGCGGAGAGGCTCAGCGGCTGAAACTCGCCAGCGAGATGGGTCGCGGACAGGAAAGTTCGGTATTCGTATTCGACGAGCCGACCATCGGCCTCCACCCGTCCGATGTCAGGACTCTCCTGCAGGTATTCCAGAGCCTTGTAGACCACGGGGCGACTGTCATTGTCATCGAACATGACCTGGATGTCATCCGCAACGCCGACTACATCATCGACATGGGTCCCGGCGGAGGAGACGAGGGTGGACGCATAGTGGTCGCCGGCACTCCTGACCGGGTCAGAGCCTGTCCCGAAAGCGTCACCGGAAGATACATATAAAAAAGCCCCTCCCCGGGAAATTGCAGGGAGGGGAATATTCTTACTCTTCTACGAGATTGAATTTGGTGGAGATTTCCTTCTGCTCTATGGCCTGCCGCAGGTTGAACCTCTTCTTCTGGCTCGAATATCCGGCCTTCTCGCAGGATATCTCTATCTGCACGTCACCTGAATTGTTGAATGTCAGCCCCTTGATATCAAAGGTCTCCGTACTCTCATACGGTGTGGTCCCAAGATATACAGCTGATTGGTATTCTTGACATCCGGTGTTGAAGACACCACTCTCCAGAATACATCGGCACCTTTAGGGGCGGAATCGACATACCAGCGTATGTCAGTATGCTCCAAAGCCGTATCCCCGCTGCCTGTGACCTGCTTGTTCTTCTCTCCTGACGGGGAGTCAGCCCTTCTCAGGAAATATGCAATCCTGTCCCAGTCAATGCTTTTCAATGCCGAGATATATGAGTCATTCAGAGCCTTTGCCGCACCGGCGACATCACCCGAACCGGATGCGACCGAAGACCTGCCGGTGACAGTGGTTCTCGGATATACCAATTTTTGGTTCTCATCATATACCTGCATGTCAAAGCAGACTGTGCCCATCCATCCCATGCCTGACAGATAACTGACATGATACTCCGTGATCTCCACCTGGAGCATATAGTCAGTATTGATGTCGGCGTTGAGGTCAAATCCCATTGTCTCCATATATTGTCTCATGCTTTCCGAAACAAATGACATCACATCAGGATAAGTCCCTATTTGGGGTTTCAGATAATTGACAGCATTGATCTCATATTTGTTCAGTACTGACGGCTGCGTGCGCTTGTCAGTCACATTGATGCGGATGCCGTAGTCCATGTCGATATAAATGTCGGATGCCGGCATCTCGTTCAGCACCAACGGCAAGGTGTACGACTGAGGGCCAGCCGGGGACTTTTTCAGCAATCCGCACGACACCAGCATGGAGATTGACAAAAGGCAGAACAATATTCTTTTCATGGTCAGATAATTTAATTAATTGTTAATAATCTTTATCAGTTTGGCATTTGCCTCAGACCTGTATGTCAGGGTCTTCTTGGCAGATGTGGCCGACGTCGTGATAGTCGGCTCAAACAGGGCATCGGCGCCATATTCTTTCGCAAGGCTTATGAGCCTGTAAAGAGCCAGCCGTCTGACAATCTCTTCAGCCGGGATAAAATAAGAATCGGAATTATAGATATTCGTATTCCCGAGGTATCCGAGGCGTACCACCCCTTCACAAGTATCATACTCCAGATACCTGCGCCCGTTGTCTCTGACAATATCATAGACCAGCTTGAACTCCCCGTTTTCTTCATATATGGCCCTGCCTGACCTCTTATTGTCAGAGTTGATGACAGCTGATGCGGAAACAGAATTCAGGATGACAAAATCTTTTCTTTCAAGATTCATGTCCTTTATCGTCACTGTCGGCATATTGCTTATGGCCGTAGTCGGAATCAGGTTGCTCTTGCTTTGGGCATCTGCCACAATTGCAAGACATGCCATGACGCATGACAGCAGGATTCCGGATATCAAACTTCTTTTCATTGGTTTTTTCGTCTTTCTGGTTTCTCTTCCCAAGTACCGTCCCGATGAAATACTGACACAAAAAAGTGTGGAACTGCAATATATGATATTCGGGAAGCCGGATACAACCCGAAATGAAAAAAAGAGCTAAACATCTGCAAATATAACCATTGATTTTCTGTGCTTTATGTGGTATCAGATTCGGGAACGACTTTTTAATTTGTCTTAATCTGTTGCAAGTTTCTTCGGGATATATGGGAACATTTACGGGAATTTATATACCTTTGCCGCATAACCGAAAAAGCAACGTGAATGAAAGTTTCCGTCTATCTGAAAAAGTGTTCCCCCGAGGCCTCGAACATCTGCTTCCGGGTCAGGGATAAGAATGTGGACATAAAGGTTGTTTCCCCGCTTGAAGTGCAGGACAAGTATTGGGATTCCGATACCCTCAGCTACAGGCGCACGACAGCCGTGCCTGCCGCCGAGCAGAAACGCCTTCCGGAACAGATCGCCTCCATCATCGAGCGGGCGGAGAAAACTTTCACGGACAAGGCGGACAGCAGGTGGATGAGGCAGGTCATCGAGGATGTACTGTACCCTGCCCGCGCTTTCGAGCGCAACCACCCGAACCTGCTCGCCCGTGTCCACGAGTATCTGGAGAAGTTTGACGGTGCGGAGAGAACCAAGGAGCATATCGTCCGCTTCGAGCGCAAAATGACCCGCTACCACGACTACCGCCGGGAGATACAGGGCGAGGCGGACTTCACCCTCTTCGTAGAGACCGTCACGCTGGAACAGATGAACGCTTTCCGGGATTATGTGGTGAACGAATACCTGCTGCGGCAGGAATATCCCGACTTCTATGCTCCCCGCATGCTCATCAACCACCGTCCGAGGCTGCTTTCCGGCACGACCGTCATCAACATCATGAACCTTTTCTGCACCTTCCTGCACTGGTGCAAGAAGATGAAGTATTCCGACAACGAGGTCTATGCCCTCTACGGCTGCAAGGAGCCTACCTACGGCGACCCGTTTTTTTTCTCTTTTGAAGAAAGAAACATCCTTTATGACGCAGACCTGAACGACAACCCGAAGTTGGCCGTCATCCGGGACATCTTCGTGTTCCACTGCTATGTCGGCTGCCGTGTGGGTGACCTTTACAGGCTCACGAGGGCCAACATCAAGGACGGTTTTCTGGAATACATGCCGCAGAAGACGAAGAAATGTCAGGCGAAGACCGTCAGGGTGCCGCTGCACGAAAAGGCACTGAAGATACTGGAACGTTACGATGCCAATGCCGGCAGACTGTTCCCGTTCAAGCAGATACACACCTACAACCTCGGCATACGGGATCTGCTGAAGCGTTGCGGAATAGACCGGACGGTGACCATCCTCGACACGCACGGTTACAACACCATGCAGAAACCCCTGTACGAAGTGGCCACCAGTCATACGGCACGCAAGACCTTCGTAGGCAACCTGTACAGGCAGGTGCCCGACCCTAACCTCATCGCCTCCATGTCGGGACATGTGGAGGGCAGCAGGGCATTCAGTCGCTACCGCACGATAGACGATGACATGAAGCGCAGGCTTGTGGAGATGATAGACTAAACAGAAAGGAGGACATACATATGAAAGTGACCGCATTCATCCGAAAGACCGCCGCCAAGAACAACATCACCGACCAGGCACGTGTCTATTTCCGTATCCGGGACATCGGCGGCGTGGACATCAAGGCCGCAAGCGAACTGTCCATCAACCCCAACCACTGGAGCCCGGAACGGCAGGGCTACAAGCCCCGCGTGGCCCTGGTGTCGGAGGAAAAGAAGATGAACTTCGACAAGGACGTGCAGCAGATCACCCATCTCATCACGAAAGAGTACCACCGGGGCGTGGACGGCAGCTGGCTCAAGGGGTTGATAGAGGAATACCACCATCCCGGCATCAACGCGAGGGGCGGCAACAAGGCCGACGAGTACCAGCTCTCGTACCAGATACGGAAATACGTAGAGGAAACACCGCTTGCGGATGAAAGCCGCAAGCATCATCTCGACAATCTCAACAAGGTGCTGCGCTACGAGCGTTTCCGCCACGAGGTGCTGCACCAGAGAGGCTTCCACCTGTGCATCGACACCGTCACGGCGGATGACATCAGGGACTTCAAGCTGTGGATGCAGGAGGAACACAAGTACGTGGACATGTACCCCGTATTCTACCGGAATGAGGTACGCCGCAACGTCGAACAGAAGCGTTCCGAGAACAGCATGTCGAGCTCCCTCTACCGCATCCGCACCGTCATAAAGTGGTGCGTCAAGCGTGGGCTGACAAGGAACAATCCCTTTGACCAGTACCAGATTGCCCGACCGATGTACGGCGACCCATTCTACCTGACGCTCGAAGAGCGGGACAAGGTGTACTACGCCGACTTGAGCGGCATGGGGGCAACCTATCCGGTCTATCGTGACATCTTCATGTTCCAGTGCCTGATAGGATGCCGTGTCAGCGACCTGAACAGGCTGACCAAGGCGAACATCGTGGATGGCTTCGTGGAGTACATCCCGCAGAAGACGAAGATGGAGCGCGCCAATACGGTGCGCGTGCCGCTCAACCAAAAAGCACGGGACATACTGGAACGCTACAAGGATCTGGAGAACGCCCTGCTCCCCCGCTTCTCGCACTTCGGCTACAACAAGAAGATAAAGGAGATTCTCAAGTATGTGGGCATCGACCGCACGGTCATAGTCCTCGACCCCAAGACAAGGGAAGATGTGGCAAGACCCTTATACGAAGTGGCGACCACACACACCGCGCGCAAGACCTTCATCGGTAACCTGTACAGGCAGGTCAAGGACCCGAACCTGATAGCCTCCATGTCGGGACATTCGGAAGGGAGCCGGGCCTTCGCACGGTACCGCAAGATTGACGACGAGATGAAGAAGGAACTGGTGAACCTATTAGACTGACAGTTTCCCTTTTCCACTTATCTTTAGATATCAACCTGTAATAATACAA
>CALUST010000009.1 GCA_944323505.1 uncultured Bacteroidales bacterium | reverse complement strand
CCGTCAGAGGGAATATGTCAGAATCAACGCAATCACAGCGAAAGCCATAATTACTGAAAACAGTCCGCCCACAAACCATGTCCTCGCAGAATTCATACGGCGAATCCTGTACATTCGCCTCCCCAGTTTCGTCCTTCCCTTCATGTCATCAGGCCAATACCACCTGCGAAACACTTCAAGATTGCCGTAAAAATTCCCCGGCACCCGGTGATGCCAGAACCCCGGCCTCACTAACCTCGGCAAAAGGGCAAGCGGCAGCGCCACCACCCCTATAAGCACAGGAACGGATACCGGAATAAGAAGAATATAAAACAGCCCCCACCAGCCCTCTTCAGCAGCATACATCAAGGCAATAACTCCGATAATCACCACCACAGGGCCGATAATAAAACCCTTTATGATACCTGATATCAAATCATTCATGATTCCTCCCTTAACAATAAATCAGAACAGCAATACCACTGCCGCCACAAGCAATGATACAGCCATCACCACAGATATCCCGATCCACCGGTGCGCAGAACTCTCCATAGCAGCCATCTTCCGTTCCTGCGTCATCAATTCTCCGGGTCCCGCTTTTACATCCTCCAATTGGCAGCCGTATTTCATCTTGTCAATGCAATTATTAAGCAGAAGTCCTGCCACAGGAGAAACAACAAGAATCACCAGCACGACCACGACAAAGACTGTCGTCTGCAGCCAAACTTCCCAATTCTCAAATACCGGCTCAAGCAATATATACAGAATCAGCGGCGCCATAAACCACGCAGCCACCCATCCGATAATTGACAATATAAAGCGTCCCATGACTCCTCCCTTAAAAATAATACAACCATGCTGCTACAGCAATCAGAGGTATGGCCAACAGCAATGACAGCCCCACAAATCGCCAACTCGCCTTCTCTTCCGCCTTCGTCATCTCAGCGAAAGTCTTGCCGATTCAGACAGTTGTTTTTCTGTTTCCTTTAATTTTTCTCTGGCAGCAACTCTTTCATGTTCTTCCAGCCTTTGTGCAATAATTTCCGCCTTTCTTGTCTGAACAGCAAAATACGTCTGAGCAAAAGCAATTTCCGGTTTTCGGGGATCGCCGTTTTGTGCAACAAGATAACATGCATAACGGGTAAGAAGTATATCGTCTATTTTCTTTTCTGATACGCCCGTCTTTACAATTTTGCGGATGTCCGCAAAATTGGACAGAACATCGCAGGAGGCATTTTTACAAGATTCTTTAGCTCTGTTGATGGCTTCTTGAAAACCTCGCCACTGGGTATAGCCAAACAACGGATATATATCCCTTGCACTCCAACATTCTACTCCATCAACAACTGATGCAACTTCTTCAAATTTGGCAAATAAATCTTTTATAAATTCAGCCTTCATTGTAATATTAGTTTGACAACTCAAAGATAAACAATATCACCAAGTAATCAAGCAGCAACAGTGGGGCAGAAAGGCGGGAAATGCGGCGGGAAACATAACTTCCGTTGACTCCGCAGGTCAGGATCAGCATCTTGAGACCATATTCCGCAAGCAATCTCTTTGCCGGGAGGGTCATCCCCGACAGCGCTCACGACCATGCTGTCAAGCCCGAACTGCGAAACATGATTTGCAGCGTAATTTCTTTGATTTTGCCTGGATATTTACTGATTTGTCACCTTTGGAGTGTATATTTGCAAAAAGGAAACGCAGCAGGAGATGCAGGAGAAGAACGACAGCCATATAGCAGATCTGGCCGGGGAAATTGCAGGCTTCCTTGCAGACAACGGGATTGGCTACCGGTGTTGCAGGGAAGGTGGCGTCACAGTCATACGCACATCTTGCGGGAGCAGCATCATCCCTCTGGAAATCAAGGCAGATACTCCTGAGGCCGCCTCAAATGCCAGAAAGGAAGTATGCGGCATCGTCATGAAAAAAAGGATTTCAGCCGAGACTGCCAGCAGCACGACAGGGAAAGCCGATGAGCCCGCCGACAATACGATGGTGATTGCCGAAGACAGATGGAGAGGGGAAGGCGAATGCATAAGGAAAAGGCTTCTGGCGCATCTCGGAAGATTCCGCCATGTCTTCGCCCGGAATTGCGAAGTGAGAAAAATCAGCAAGACAGAGGCAGACAGATTCATGGACGCATGGCACAGTTACGGCAGCACGGTATGCAGGTACAGGTACGGGCTTTTCCTGAAAAAGCCTCTGTCCAATGCCATCAATGGCACGTGGACCGAAGGCGACGAACTGTCTGCGGGGACGATGGTTGCGGCTGCCACATTCTCCAACGGCAGACTGATGGAAAGAAACGGGAGGCAGTACAGGTCATACCAGTGGATAAGATATGCATCCCTGCCGGATGTGCGCGTGGCAGGAGGGATGGGCAAAATACTAAGGCATTTCATATCAGATATGGACATGCACCCGCAAGAATGCAATCAGGGACTTCACAATACCGGTCAAGATACAAATGATGCGGACGGGATTTTCGGAGGATGGGACATAATGAGTTACGCCGACCTCGAATGGTCGGACGGAAATGTCTACCGCAGGCTGGGATTCGCTGACGAAGGACACAAATCATCGGTCATGTACAGGATTGACCCCGCCACATGGACCCGGAAACCGACATCGAGGCTCTCTGACGATGAGGAGACACACAATGAGGGCTGTATGTATTATGAGAACTTCGGAAGCACCAGATACAGACTGATAATTAAAAACCGATAATATGAAAAATACGCTTACATTCATTTTCGGCTGCATCCTTACGGTCAGTTGCTGTTCTCAGGACAAGGAAAACAGCGTGACGGGAACAGTCATAGACGCATCGATGAACACCGTTGTCATCAAGAGCGGGAGCGACACATTGTCTTTCAGCACACTGAATGCAGACAGGACTGAACTGGACGGACTTCTGATTGGAGACACCGTGAAAATATTCTACAAAGGCGACTGCAGGCCAGGAACTGAAGCAAACAAGATAGCAAAATGAAACTGTTTTACATCGACTCCACGATGAGGGAGGAATCCAGGACAAGACTGATAGCAACAGCCATAATAGACAAGTTATCAGAAAGATACGAGATAGAGACCATCAGGCTCGACGGTGCGGACTTCCCGGCAGTCGGAAGCCGTATCCTGCATGACAGGGACAACGGCATCGTTCCAGAGCGGTATGCGGACATGGCAAGACGGCTGGCTGCGGCTGACAGGCTTGTGATTGCAGCCCCGTTCTGGGATATGAGTTTCCCTGCCGCCCTCAAGGTGTTCTTCGAGAACATGTCCCTGTACAACATCACTTTCGGCAGCAACGAAAAAGAATGCTACGGTCTCTGCAGATGCGAAAAAGTGCTCTATATCACCACAAGAGGCATGAACATACGCACGGGTGACGCGCTTGAGCAGGCCACACCTTATATTAAGGCCCTCGGAAGACTCTGGGGTCTCGGGGAGATCATCACAGTCGCAGCCGAGAACATGGATTACAGCACTCCGGAAGAAATCAATGAAAAAGTCAATGACGCAATCTCGAAAGGACTGGAAATCTGCAGAGACTTCTGAGACGCAAGACTGACTAAAAATTGAAGAATGTCCTGCATTCTGACTTAAAATTTATTAATTTTGTCGCGCCCTGCCATCAGGGACAGTTTCTGAAAAATTCACTAATGACATCTGACAATATGGAAGCAATCGTCAACACAGATTTTCATTTTCCCGGACAGACAGGAAAATATACCGGAAAAGTCCGCGACGTATATGATATCAACGGGGAATATCTCGTAATGGTGGTGACAGACAGGATATCTGCATTCGACGTCATCCTGCCGGAGGGAATCCCATACAAAGGGCAGGTCCTCAACCAGATAGCAGCCAAGTTCCTTGACGCCACATCAGACATACTTCCGAACTGGAAAATAGCGTCTCCGGACCCGATGGTCACGATAGGCCACAAATGCGAGCCGTTCAAGGTGGAGATGGTCATCAGGGGATACCTTGCAGGACACGCATGGAGGGAATACAAGGCCGGGAAGAGGACTCTATGCGGTGTACCGATGCCTGACGGCATGGTAGAGAACCAGAGATTCCCGGAACCGATAATAACCCCGTCATCAAAGGCCGCCGAAGGACACGATGAGGATATCTCGAAAGAGGAGATCATCGCTTCAGGACTTGTCAGCAAGGAGGACTATGAGAAAATAGAGGCTTATACGAGAGCCATATACAAGAGAGGGTGCGAGATTGCTGCAAAGAGAGGGCTGATTCTCGTCGACACCAAGTACGAGTTCGGCAAGAAAGACGGACAGATATATCTCATGGACGAGATCCATACGCCTGACTCATCGCGTTATTTCTATGCAGACGGATATGAGGAGAGACTGGCGAAAGGGGAGAAACAAAGACAGCTCTCCAAGGAGTTTGTCCGCGAATGGCTGATGGCCAACGGGTTCCAGGGGCAGACCGGGCAGAAAGTTCCGGAAATGACACCGGAAATCGTCAAGAGCATCACTGACAGGTACATCGAACTGTTCGAGAACATAACAGGTGAAAGATTCTGCAGACTGCCCGGGCAGGACGGGACAGACAAAGAGGCAATTCTCAGGAGAATCGGCTCCAATGTATCCGACTGTCTTGCTTCCCTGAGATAGATCCATCAGAGGAGGCGGGGCTCAGGTCATCCTTTTCCTGAGACCAGCCGCTCCGTCTCGGAAAGAGCCTCATCATAACTGTAGCCCCTTCCGACGGCGAACCTCAACATCCTTGATTTCAACGAATACATGTCAGAGCCTGGAAAAGATTTTTTCAGGCTCTTGTATTTTGTCTCCAGTACTTTTCTCAGGCGTGCATCAGAAGCCTCCCTGTCGATGGAAGCCAAGGCATCACTGACAATATCCCTGTCAATGCCCTTTGCTGCAAGCGCATTGCGTATCTTAAGCCTCCCCCATCCTGACAATGCAGACTTGTCCCTGGCAAACGCAGCCGCATAACGCCGGTCATCGACATACCTGTCCCGTACAAGAGAATCCATTATCCATGCAGCCGCATTTTTCTCATCCGCCTCATCGTACTGCAATGCCGCCAAGGCCGTATGAACCTTCCGGGAAATGTCCCCGGCACAATACTCCCGTCGCGAGCACAGCCTGCGCATCCTGTCGAGTATCCTCACCGCATCCCTGTTACCTGTAAAATCAGAAATCATAACCGAGACTGATATAGAATCCTACCTTCTTCGAGAAACTTGACCAGTGGACATCAGCCGACAGAGGCCCGAATATTGAGTCGTAGGAATATTTCACCCCGGCACCGAAAATCCCGTCTCCCACCAAATATGTCCTGAAACTGTCACAGTCCCTGGCATAGTTGACAATCCCGCTCAGATAATGGTTTCGGGCCACATTGAACCGGAAATCAGCCCCCACTGTCGTGAGAATATTCCTCATGGTCGCCATATTGTTGATGCCCATGAAGGGAATCTGCTGGTCCATATAACGTCCCGCAATACTTCCTCCCATACAGTTCATATACGGCAGCGGGACATCAGGCCCGAACAGGAAACTGCAGTTGAATGACGGGATGAATGTGAAGACATCGCCTCCTGAAACGGCAAAACGGCCGTCCACCTGCACCGAATGGAAATTATTGAACCTGTTCGGGAAAGCGGCAAACACCCACTCATACTCCGCGCCGAGCCTGAACCCTCTTTTCGGGAAATACCCGTCATCAAAGGTATCTGCCTGAATATCATAGAACAATGATATATAGTCATTGGTCAACTGTCCCAGATCATAGTCTCCAAGTATCGGTTCGGACGCAAGCAGCGACCTGACATTGAAATACTCGTTTCTGAGTCCTGCTCTCATATCGAACATGGACCATTTCAGATTGGACAGATAGAACTCCTGCCAGGAACTGAGGTAACTCATATTGAACCTGCCATGATTGAAGTTCAGGAGATTCATGTCAGTATATCTCACGGATGCCGTCGCATTCAGAGTCGGGGATTTCGGGGCATCATACGAATAATGGAACGAAAAATACGGATTGGTGCTTATCCTTCCGGAGAAATCAAACCTCGACCCCTGGAGCCTGTGCGCATTCAGCCCTATATTCAGAAGCACAGACACTATCTCCTCCGTATCCAGCCTCACACCTATACCGAACTGATGGACAGGTCCGGGCCTGCACAATATGACAAGGTCGAAAGGGGATTCCATACCCCGCATCTCGTATGTGACATAGTCGTAGGCCTGGGTGCCGAATATCTGGGCAACAACATTTTCTATGTCACGACGGCATACCTTGTCTCCCGGGCCAATGTGGATATTCCTCATCAGTATCGCTCTCTCCTTGTCTGAGACGCCCTGAATATCTATGCTCCTGATGACTACCGAATCCCTGTTTATGTCGATGGCCACCTTGCGGACAGGCTTCACGACATCCCTGCCGTCTGTCTTCGCCTTCACAGCCATCAGGGCAGCCTCATTGGCATAGGCCGCCTCGTAGCCCTTCTGGATGATTTTCGATATGCTCTTTGCATCAAAACTCATCATGTTGTATTCTTTCAGATCGGGCTTGATGCTGACATCTGGGATGACGGCATTCCTCTCGTACACCGACCGTCCGAGCATATCAATGCCCGCATTGACTATATCCCCTATGTTGTTTATCTCCTCGTATCTCTTGTGCCCGCTTGACAGGTCCACCCCTATGACAATGTCAGCCCCCATCTCCCTGGCCAGTCCTGCAGGATAATTATCCCTCATCCCGCCGTCCACGAGCACCATCCCGTCCATCTTGACAGGAGCGAAGACGCCCGGGATGGACATGGTGGAGCGCAATGCGGTGTTTATCTTCCCGTTATGCCATATTTTCGCAGTACCGGAGACAAGGTCAGTCGCCACGCAGGCAAACGGTATCGGCAGATCATTGAAACACAATGAATCCTGATAGCCCACCGAAAGGCTGCTGAAAATGTTGCTTACATTCTGACCGAAAATGTACCCCGACGGCAGGCTTCCGATAAGGTTCTGCCTGATGATGTCCGACGGATGGCCGTCTGTGTCCGCACCTATGTCGAACCCCTCATGCCTCTTGGTCACGGCATCAGGCATGTCGTCATCAAGACGGACGGACTCATCATTGTCCCTGTAATAGAACGGGATGGAGAGCAGGTATTTCTCCCTGTACTTTGTCTCCGCATACGAGATATACTCCCTCGGCACCTTGTCACTCAGGGCATAGGACCAGTCCATGTTCCTGACAAGGGAATCAAGTTCATCCACATTGTATCCCAGGGCATAGAGTCCCCCGACAAGACCACCCATGCTGGTGCCGAGCACCATATCCACAGGAATCTCAAGAGTCTCCAGATAACGCATCACCCCCACATGGGCCGCACCCTTTGCACCTCCTCCGCTCAACACAAGGGCGACAGTCGGGCGGGTCTTCCGGATTTCGGCCATTCGCGCCCGTATCTCCTCCATCGCAAGCGAATCTTCTGCCGTGACAAGGGCGCTCTCCGGGACATAGCCGTCATGCAAGACCTTGGACGATGCCGCATCTGCCGTATGCAATGCCATTGCAGGCACTGCAAGAAGAGAAAAAAGTATCGCGACAAGAAATTTCATCATACATGCGGTCTATCAGAAACAAATACCGGAATGGCACTCATTCGGATGCCTCCGCCCTGTGCCTGCCGGCAAGCATACCGCAGGCGGCGAGGATGTCCTCCCCTCTGGAAGCCCTGACAGTAGCCGTGATCCCGGCCCTGTTCAGCCTGTCCCTGAAATTGTCAATGACAATGTCAGGAGATGTCACCAGAGGAAAATCGGGAATCTGATGGAATCTTATCAGATTGACACGGCATTCAAGGCCTGAAAGCATTCTTATCAGAGCATCAGCATGTCTCTTGGAGTCATTGAATCCGGAGAACATCGTATATTCGAAACTCACTCTGCGCTGGCCTGTGAAGTCATACTGACGGACAAGGCTGATGACATCGCTTATCGGCCAGGCCTTCTCTACCGGCATGACAGAAAGCCTCTCGTCACTGAACGGATTGTGTAGGCTCACGGCCAGATGGCATCTGCTTTCGTCCAGGAACTTCTTCAGCACAGGAATCACCCCTATGGTGGAAAGGGTGATTCTCTTCGGGCTCCAGCCGAAACCCCAGTCGGCGGTCAGCACCTCAATCGCCCGGCTCACATTCTCATAATTGTCCAGAGGCTCTCCCATGCCCATGAATACGGCATTGGTAAGCGCATTGCTTTCGTCTACGGATATGAACTGCGAGAGTATGTCCGCCACGGAAAGATGACCGTGAAACCCCTGACGGCCTGTCATGCAGAAACGGCATCCCATGCGGCATCCGGACTGGGACGAGACACAAAGGGTCGCGCGATCCCTGTCAGGAATCATGACTGCCTCGACAGCACCGCGCTCAATCCCGTCAATATCAGTATCCGTCACAGCAGCGGAACACAGTCCCTTTTTCAAGGATGCGGCAACAGGGAAAAGATATTTCACCGTGCCGTCCGACGAGACCTGTCTGGCGGAATATCCCGATACCCCCGTAACATACCTCTCCGACAGCCTCGCCCGCCCTTCTTTCGATATGTTTGTCATCTCGTCTATGTCTCTGACTTTCTTGACATAGAGCCAGTGCGCAATCTGGCCTGCCGCATATTTCGGCAGTCCTGACTCTTCTGCTACAGCCTTCAATTCATCGGGAGTCATCCCAAGCAACCGGGTCTTCATCTCATCAGATTTATATCCGCAAAATTACATAAAATCTCTGGAATAACCTCGAAAAACGGGAGAAATGACGCTAAATGACTTAATATCAGAGTCGTTACGGTGTCAAATGATGACAAGCCGAAAAATCGGAAAACGCAAAGAAAAGCGGATTTAAGAAGAAGAATGGTTTGCAAATCATTACCCGTGAAAGAGTAAGATTTAACATATGGGAGATGCTATT
>CALUST010000008.1 GCA_944323505.1 uncultured Bacteroidales bacterium | reverse complement strand
GACCGGGACGGACGGACCACTGGTTTACCGGTTGTGGCGCCAGCTGCACCGCCGGGTATCCAAGTCCGGTCAGGATAAGCGCTGAAAGCATCTAAGCGCGAAGCCGTCTCCGAGATGAGACTTCGATTGAGGGCCGTGGGAGACTACCACGTCGATAGGCAGGAGGTGTAAAGGCAGCAATGCCAAAGCCGACCTGTACTAATAGCCCGAACACTTCTCCTTGAGCGGAGGTGCGATGGAATGCGGGAGCGTATCCCGCGGGCCGGGCATCCTCCGCGCAGGACACATAATCCCGGAATGGGAAAAGACGCCGGGAAATAAGGTCAGACATTCGACTGCGGAATTCCGCGTGATTCTCTCTCATTGTGATATACTGCGGCGGCTAGAGCCGCGGGGACCCACCTCTACCCATACCGAACAGAGAAGTTAAGCCCGCGCGCGCCGATGGTACTGCCCCACCAGGTGGGAGAGTAGGTCGCTGCCGCTTTTAAATGGCCAGGGATGGCCGGGAGTCCCGGAGATGACGGAAGTCGTCCCCGGGACTCTTTCGTTATGTGAGAGGCTGAGGCGTGGCATCCTCATCCGCGGAGGCGGTACATATCCAGTTCCCCAGAGGCGGCACCGTCAGAATGAACCGCGCCCGGTGGAATGCAAAACACCTGTCCACCGGGCGCGATATTGCGGCCTTTTCGCGGCCGTCGGCATTTTGAAAATGCCATCGGGCACACTTTCCCGGCAAAATCGCGGCCGTCGGAGGACATTTTATATATCCACCGGGCGCGCCCAAAGAAATGCATCGACTCAGCTATTAGGCACCAGGAAATGCACTGCCTCTGCTATTATGAAATGCACCCGCCTTCACTTCACGAAAAGTTTCGCCTCTGCCTTCAGTCAGAATCGGGCCTTGATATTGTAATTGTTGCGGCTTGGGCTGTTGCGGGAAATGAGTTCGCAGATGAAGCCGGCCAGGAAGAGCATGACGCCCATGAGGACGGCGACGAGGGCGAGGTAGAAGAGTGGCTGGTCTGTGACAGGGCGGAAATCAAGCCCGTTCAGCTGATGGATTACCTTGCTTATGATAAGCCAGACTGCAATGATGCCTCCGGCGAGAAACATGAGGATGCCGGTCATGCCGAAGAAGTGCATCGGATTTTTCCCGAATGTGCAGAGGAACCAGATTGACATGAGATCCAGGAAGCCGTTTACGAAGCGGCTTATGCCGAACTTGCTTTTGCCGTATTTGCGCTTCTGATGATGGACAGGCTTCTCTCCGATTCTTGTGAATCCGGCGTTCTTTGCCAGATATGGGATGAAGCGGTGCATTTCGCCGTACACCTCGATGTTTTTCACGACTTCGTTGCGGTAAGCCTTCAGACCGCAGTTCATGTCATGCAGGCGGATGCCTGTAATCCATCGTGCGGCAGCATTGTATATTTTTGAAGGAATATTCTTTGTGAGCTTGTTGTCTTTTCTGTGCTGTTTCCATCCGGATACGATGTCGTATCCTTCTTCCGTGACCATCTTGTACATGGCAGGGATTTCATCCGGAGAATCCTGAAGGTCGGCGTCCATGGTGATGACTACATTCCCCTCAGCAGCCTTGAAGCCCCAGTATAGAGCGGCGGATTTGCCATAGTTGCGTCTGAATGAGATGCCTCTGATATCTCTTCCCGCCTGGGCCTTGTCATTCTCTCCCTGAACTTTGTCTCTCTCCGTCTGGACTTTCTCGTGTCCGGCGGATGTCAGGCCGTGTCCGGCAGATGCAAGTTCTTTGATGATTTCCCAGGAACCGTCGCTGCTGCCGTCGTCGACCATTATTATTTCATAGCTGAATCCATTGTCTTTCATGACTTTCCTAATCCAGCTGACGAGCTCCGGCAGGGATTCCTTTTCGTTGAGAAGCGAAATGACGACGGAGATGTCTTTGCTGGATCTTCCGGTTATTGACTGGTCGGCAGGATTCATATTTCTGTACATTTGTGGTCGCTGTATGTTTTTGTTGTCTTTGCTGTGGGCCTTTATCGTCAATCTTGCAGCTGGTTTTTGTCGCCTTTACTGCCGGTGTCATCCTGTCCGGATTTCTTGAAATCGGCGAACGGGTCAATTTTCGGGATATGGCGTGAAAGGATGGCTGAGAGGGCGGTGCCGTAGAGATAACAGTACCCGAGGGTGCTGATGAATGCTGTCTGCGGGTAAATCCTCTTCATGTCTTCCACTTGAGAAAGAGTATTGTAGTCCAGGAATTTGGAATAAGACTGCAGGACCATGTCAAATTCCTGTTCCATCAGGTCCGGGGAGATGAACAGGATGTTGGCCAGGCTGAAGGTGGCGAATATGAGGGCTGAGAGGAGGGCTGTGATTGTGCCGAATACCATGGTGTCGGAGTTGGTCGCCTCAGGGTGTTGCCTGCACAGGCGGAGCATGAAAAATCGCATGAGCCAGATGCAGCCTCCGAATTTGATTATCCAGAGAAGGGCACTGACAGCAAGCCCTGCTGCCGGCAGATTGTGGGATGACATGAATTGCGCCGAATATTGGTTGGCGAACATTATCACAGCCGTTGCGAGGCCAAGTACGGCTCCGCTCTGACCGGCGTAGTTCCAGACAAGTCTTCTGTTCAGTTTTCTTTCCATATTGACAGTAAAACGCATTTGGAAGACAAAGATAGGAAGAAATGACAAACAATTTACCGCGCCCGGCAGGATTTGGCGACTTTTGCCGAATCCTGCATGTTAAATAGCGAAAAATTTATACATTTGCAGTCTCTTAAAAAAGCGTGAATAAAAATATACAGCTATGATTGAAATTACATTTCCTGACGGTAGCGTAAAGTCCTTTGAAAAGGGCGTTACAGGCTATGAGATTGCGCAGAGTATCAGTCCGAAACTTGCGGCGGAAGTCCTTGCCGCACATGTTACTGTAGCATCTGATACAACAGGAAAGGGAACTACATATGACCTTACGCGTCCGATAGAGGAGAATGCGTCAGTAAGGCTTCTGAAATGGGAAGACGATGAGGCAAAGCATGTCTTCTGGCACTCTTCGTCCCATCTTATGGCAGAGGCTCTCGAAAGCCTTTATCCGGGCGTGAAATTCGGAATCGGGCCGGCCATTGAGAACGGATTCTATTATGATGTAGACCTTGGGGGGAGGCAGATTACCGAGGCTGACCTCAAGGCCATCGAGGACAAGATGACGGAACTTGCCCGCACTAAGGAAGTTTTTGAGAGAAAGGAGGTTTCAAAAGCAGAGGCCCTCAAGTCTTTCACGGAGAAGGGCGACGAGTACAAATGCGAGCTCATCGGTGAACTTCAGGACGGGACCATCACCTTCTATACCAACGGCCATTTCACGGACCTTTGCCGCGGCCCGCATCTCCGGGACACCTCGGTCATCAAGGCTGTCAAGCTGACTTCGATTGCCGGTGCCTATTGGAGGGGCGACGAGAAACGCCAGATGCTTACCCGCATCTACGGCATCACTTTCCCGAAGAAGTCCATGCTCGACGAGTATGTGGCAATGCTTGAGGAAGCCAAGAAGCGTGACCACAGGAAACTGGGGAAAGAAATGGAACTGTTCGCATTCTCGCCGAGAGTGGGCCAGGGCCTTCCTCTGTGGCTGCCTAAGGGAGCGGAGCTCCGCGAGCGCCTCGAGAATTTCCTCAGGAAGGTACAGAAGTCATACGGATATCTTCCGGTGATCACTCCTCATATCGGCAACAAGGAACTGTATGTGACTTCGGGACATTATGCGAAGTACGGCAAGGATTCATTCCAGCCAATCCATACTCCGCAGGAGGGGGAGGAATTCCTTCTCAAGCCTATGAACTGCCCTCATCACTGTGAAATCTACAGGACGAAGCCGCGTTCATACAAGGATCTCCCGCTGAGGTTCGCCGAGTTCGGCACCGTGTACCGCTACGAGCAGAGCGGCGAGCTCCACGGATTGACAAGAGTGCGCGGATTCACTCAGGACGACGCCCATCTCTTCTGCCGTCCGGACCAGCTGAAGGAGGAGTTCTGCAAGGTGATTGACATCATTCTCTATGTGTTCAAGACATTGGATTTCAATGAATATGTAGCACAGATTTCTCTCCGTGACCCTGACAATAGGGAAAAATACATCGGTACGGACGAGAATTGGGCCAAGGCGGAGCAGGCCATCATCGATGCGGCGGCGGAGAAGAATCTGAATACTGTCGTTGAATATGGCGAGGCTGCATTCTATGGGCCTAAGCTCGACTTCATGGTAAAGGATGCGATAGGGAGAAAGTGGCAGCTCGGCACCATTCAGGTGGACTACAACCTGCCTGAAAGGTTCGAACTTGAATATACCGGCAGTGACGGACAGAAGCATCGTCCTGTCATGATCCACAGGGCGCCGTTCGGTTCCCTTGAGAGATTCGTCGCCGTGCTTCTCGAGCATACCGGAGGTAAGCTGCCTCTCTGGCTGACACCGGATCAGGCAATCATTCTCCCTGTAAGTGAAAAATTTACAGATTATGCAAAAAAAGTTTGCGATTTGCTGAATAATTCCGATATTCGCGCCTCAATGGACGACAGAAACGAGACAATCGGAAAGAGAATCCGTGAGAGTGAGCTCAAGAGGATTCCGTTCATTGTGATTGTCGGTGAGAAGGAACAGCAGGAAGGCAGCGTTTCTGTCAGAAGACAAGGAGGAAAAGATGAAGGCTCAATGTCTGTTGAAGACTTTGCCGCTCTGGTTACTTCAGAGGTAAAGGCTCAGCTGTCATAGACCTTCACTGCATATGAGATAGTATTAACTAAAATTTTAGGAGGACACATTTATCGCAGCACCATTCAGACCATCTGCACCTCGCTTCAGTGGCCCAAAGCCATCCGGACCGGGAGCAGGCCGTCCTGACAGAAATGGCCCGAGAAAGCCGGCCAAGGACGAGAACGGATTGAGAATCAATGAAGAGATTACAGCTCCAAGAGTTCGTCTTGTCGGCGACAATATAGAGGAGCAGGGAATCTATCCTATTGCGCAGGCCATGAAGATGGCCGAAGAGCTCGGACTTGATCTGGTAGAGATAAGTGCAAAGGCAGACCCTCCGGTGTGCAAGATTATTGACTATCAGAAATATCTCTATCAGCAGAAGAAGAAGGCGAAGGAGATGAAGTCCAATTCGGCCAAGATAGTCATCAAGGAAATACGCTTCGGCCCGAATACGGACGAGCATGATTTCCAGTTCAAACTGAAGCATGCCATGGAGTTCCTTCAGGAAGGGTCCAAGGTGAAGGCCTCGGTATTTTTCAAAGGGCGCTCCATCCTTTATTCCGATCAGGGAGAAAAGCTTCTGCTGCGCTTTGCGGTTGAGCTGGAGGAGTACGGGAGAGCCGAGCAGATGCCAAAGCTTGAGGGCAAGCGTATGATAATGATGATTGCCCCGTTGAAGAAGAAATGACATTTTATCATACATTATTAACAGTCAAATAATTCAATTATGCCAAAAATGAAGACCAACTCCGGTTCAAAAAAGCGTTTTGCGCTTACCGGAACGGGAAAAATCAAGAGAAAGCATGCTTACAAAAGCCACATTCTCACCAAAAAGACCAAAAAGCAGAAAAGGAATTTGACTCATTTCGGACTCATCGCTCCTGCTGATGAGAAGAGGGTCAAAGCTTTGTTGGTAATCTGAGTCATTTTATGTAGAACTTGGAATACAGTCGGAAAGCTCCTTATTGAAAGGGACACTGTATCCATAAAACAGTTGAATTTATGCCAAGATCGGTAAATGCTGTTGCCTCAAGGGCACGCCGCAAGAAGATTCTTAAAAGAACCCGTGGTAATTTTCTTGCAAGAAAGAATGTTTGGACGGTAGCAAAGAACACTTATGAGAAAGGTCTCACATACGCCTACCGTGACCGCAAAGCAAAGAAACGCAGTTTCCGCGCTCTCTGGATTCAGAGAATCAATGCAGCCGCACGTCAGTACGGTATGACATATTCTCAGTTTATGGGCAGACTGTCAAAACAGAACATCGGTCTGAACCGTAAGGTGCTTGCAGACCTTGCCATGAACAATCCTCAGGCTTTTGAAGCCATAATCAATTCTGTAAAATAGGTTACAGATGCCAGGCCTGAAGGAATTATATCATAACAGGTGGGTGAGGTTCTCATTCTGGGCCTTGCTCTATCTCCTGTGGGTGATATGGCTTGGGAACTGGTGGTGGCTCTTCGGACTTGTCGTCATTTTCGACCATCATATCACCAGGAAGGTGAAATGGCTTTTCTGGAAGAAATACTACAAGGAAGGGGAGAAACGCAACTGGATACTTGACTGGCTTGATGCCATCATCTTTGCAGTGGTGGTAGTCACGTTCATCAATATCTTCTTTTTCCAGGCATTCAAGATTCCTTCATCCTCCATGGAGAGTTCCCTCCTTACCGGGGATCATCTTTTTGTCAGCAAGCTCGCCTATGGCCCGCGTGTGCCGCAGACTCCGCTGACAGTGCCTTTTACCCACAATGTGCTCCCGAACGGGAAAGAGTCATACTCGACCCTTATCCAGAGTGAATACAGGAGGCTGAAAGGTTTCGGTCATGTCAGGAGAGGCGATTACGTGGTGTTCGGATTCCCGGACGGGGATACGGTGCTTGCCAAGGCTCCTGCCGATGATTATTACATGATGGCCAGGACAGTAGGCCGGGATTATGCGATTGCGAACCTCGGGCCTGTGATTGTCCGTCCGATGGACAAGAAAGACCATTATGTCAAAAGATGTGTGGCCGTTGCAGGCGATACTCTTGAAATCAGGGACGGTGTCGTATATGTCAATTCGGAGATGCAGGAGATATATCCCGGTGTCCAGAATACATATACTGTCGTGACTGACGGACAGAGGATCAATCCGAAGAACCTTGAGCGTCTGGGGCTGAACACCTCGGAACTCTGGTATGACGGCAATCTCCCGGGTTACCCTGCGATACCTCTTACCTCTTCGATGCTTGAAGAGATCAGAGACTACCCTAATGTGGTTTCGGTAGAGGAGAATATAGATGTGTATCCGCCTGACTATCCGGATTCCTATCTGACACTTTTCCCGTTTGCGGAGCAGTTCAGGTGGACCCGTGACAACTACGGGCCGATATGGATACCGGCGAAAGGGGCTACCGTGCCGCTGGATATTGAGAATCTTCCGCTTTATTCAAGACTGATAACGGTCTATGAGGGGAACGAACTCAGGACGGCAGAGGACGGGACAATCTATATCAATGGAGATAAGGCCGACAGTTATACCTTCAGACAGGATTATTATTTCATGATGGGAGACAACAGGCACAATTCTCTCGATTCGAGATATTGGGGCTTTGTACCTGAAGACCATATTGTGGGAAAGCCCGCGTTGATATGGTTCTCATCAGACAGGAACAAGAGTTTTCCGAAGAACATCAGATGGGGCAGGTTGTTCAAATTTGTATAGAATTCTTGTTATTTAGAAAATTTTATACGATATTTGCAGCCCTCCGTAATGGGCGTGAGCCTGAATATCTTTGGAAGACACGGATTTACAAGTGATAATAATTAAAAAGTAGATACAATGGCAAAGGTTTGTCAAGTAACAGGAAGAAAAAGAATGGTAGGAAACAATGTTTCCCATTCCAAAAGACGCACCAAGCGTATTTTTGCCCTGAATCTCAAGACTAAGAAGTTCTGGTCGGAGGCAGAGCAGAGATTCATTACATTGAAGGTTTCTTGCAAAGGTATCAGGACTATCGAGAAGAACGGACTTGATGCAGTCGTAAAGAAAGCCCAGGAGAAAGGTTACATCAATCTTGTTTAATTCAGTGAGTTATGGCAAAGAAAGCAAAAGGCAACAGGGTTCAGGTCATATTGGAATGCACTGAACAGAGAGAAAGCGGTGTACCTGGAATTTCAAGATACATCACTACAAAGAACAAGAAAAATACTACTCAGCGTCTGGAACGTAAGAAATACAATCCGTTCCTTAAGAAGGTCACACTTCATCGCGAGATCAAATAAGGAGGAATTGATTTATGGCAAAGAAAGCAGTCGCAACCTTCAGCGCGAAATCAGGTGCTAAGAGCATGGTGAAGTGCATCCGTATGGACAAGTCTTCCAAGACCGGGGCTTATGTCTTCAAGGAGGAACTTGTCGAGGCTGACAAAGTAAAGGATTTCTTCGCAAAGAATTAATTCGCAACTCTTTCGCAGGAGAAAGCCTGAATAGGACAAGGGAGGAGACCTGACACGGTCATCCTCCCTTTTTCTGTCCAAGAATTATTCGCATATTCCGCTGTTTTTATGTACTTTTGTAAGATGTATTAAAACAACTGACTGATGGGGATTTTTGATAAAGGCGTCCAGAAGACGAAACGCAGTTTCTTCGAGCGTATTTCAAGGGCGGTGGTCGGCAAGTCAAAGGTCGATGACGGCATCCTTGATGCGATTGAGGAGGCTCTCGTCGCAACCGATATGGGTGTTGATACGACATTGAAGATCATCGACAATCTCGAGGAACGGGTCAGTCGCGACAAATATGTCTCGCTGGATGAACTTGTGGGCATGTTGAGGGATGAGATAGCCGCGCTGCTGAATGTATCGGAAGGGCAGGATGCCGTGGCTGCAGAGCCTTTTGATTTCTCGAAGAAGCCTTATGTGGTGATGGTAGTGGGTGTCAACGGTGTAGGAAAGACGACCACGATAGGGAAGCTTGCAAGCAAATACAGGGCTGCCGGCAAGAAGGTCGTCCTCGGGGCTGCAGATACATTCCGTGCCGCTGCCGTGGAGCAGCTGACCATCTGGGCTGAACGTGCAGGGGCGGATATTGTGAAACAGGAGATGGGGGCGGATCCGGCCTCGGTGGCATACGATACTGTCAAGTCAGCCGTCGCCAAGGATGCCGACCTGGTGCTTATAGATACTGCAGGGAGGCTGCATAACAGGATAGACCTGATGAATGAGCTCACGAAGATCAGGAATGTCATGAGGAAGGTCATCCCTGACGCCCCTCATGAGGTCCTGCTCGTTCTGGACGGCTCCACAGGGCAGAATGCTTTCCATCAGGCAAAGGAGTTCTCCAAAGCCACCGATGTCACTTCCCTTGCCGTCACGAAACTTGACGGCACGGCAAAGGGCGGTGTGGTGATAGGCATTGTTGACCAGTTCAAGGTGCCGGTCAAATTCATCGGAATCGGCGAGGGGATAGACGATCTCAAGGTGTTCGACAAGAAAGAATTTGTAAGTTCTCTCTTCTCTACGGATGATATCCGTTAGGGCATATACTGAAAGGAACAGAAAAAATTAATATCAGATATGAAGATTTCATACAATTGGCTGAAAGATTATATCGAATGCGATCTTTCTGCGGAACAGATAGCAGAGGCTCTGACTTCCATAGGGCTTGAAGTCGATTCAATGGAGACTGTAGAGGCAGTCCCGGGAGGGCTTGCCGGAGTCATCGTGGCGGAGGTGGTGGAATGTACGGCTCACCCGGATTCGGATCATCTTCATGTGACAATGCTTAATACCGGGGAGGGAGATCTTCTGCAGGTGGTATGCGGGGCCCCTAATGTCGCGGCCGGGCAGAAAGTCCTGCTCGCAACTGTCGGGACAAGGCTCGGAGAAGATTTCAAGATCAAGAAATCAAAGATCCGCGGAGTGGAATCTTTCGGAATGATATGTGCCGAGGATGAACTCGGGATAGGTGCCTCACATGACGGTATCATGGTACTTGAACCGTCGGCCGTGCCGGGGACTCCTGCAAAGGACTATCTGCACCTGGAGACGGATCAGGTGATTGAGATAGGCCTGACAGCCAACAGGGTTGATGCGGCATCGCATATCGGGGTGGCAAGGGACCTTTATGCCTGGATGAGGCACAACAATATCCCGTGCAGGTTGAACATTCCTGATGTGTCTGCTTTTGAGGAAGGGAAAGAGGGGCTGTGTTCATCATCAGGGAGGATTGACGGGGCGATTCCTGTAGAGGTCATTGCTTCTGACGGGGCACCGGAATATACAGGGATTACCATTACCGGGGTGAAAGTGGCTCCATCGCCTGAATGGCTGCAGAAGAAATTGCTTTCAGTAGGCTTGAGGCCTATAAACAATGTCGTTGATGTCACCAACTTTGTCCTGATGGAGATAGGTCAGCCTCTGCATGCCTTTGATGCAGGCCGGATAACGGGGAACAAGGTCATTGTGAGACGTGCCGTGGAGGGGGAGAAGTTCGTGACCCTTGACGGTGTGGAGAGGACGATGTCATCGGAAGACCTGATGATAGCCAATACCGAGAAGGCGATGTGTCTCGCAGGCGTGTTCGGCGGGGAGGAGTCCGGTGTCACTGAAGGGACTGCGGATGTCTTCCTTGAGAGCGCGTGGTTCAATCCGGTGTCCATAAGGAAGAGTTCCAAGAGGCATGGACTGAAGACGGATGCCTCATTCAGATACGAGAGAGGGGCCGACCCTCTGGTCACGGAATATGCGGGGCGTAGGGCTGCACTTCTGATATGTGAACTCACCGGCGGGCATGTGACAGGCAAGGTACAGGTGTCCTGTCCTGAGAAATTCGTGAAAAAGCGCGTCAGCCTTGACTATGACAGGATAGAGAGATTCATCGGCAAGAAGATAGGTCACGACACCATAGAGAATATACTGACAGGGCTTTCGTATGAGTTCATAGAGAAGCGGACTGCACCTGACGGCACACCGTCCGGGGCGGAAGTCGCTGTCCCGTCCTATATGGTCGACGTATATCGCGAGTGCGATGTCGTTGAGGAGATATTGAGAATCTACGGCTACAATAATATCGAACTCCCGTCATCAGTGCACGGTTCTGTCAATGCGGAGGAACAGCCGGAGCCGGAGCAGGTGAGGAATGTCATATCGGATTTTCTCGCTGCGAACGGCTTTGTGGAGACAATGAACAATTCATTGACAAAGGCGGAATATTATTCGCATCTCAAGACTTTCCCTGCAGAGAAATGCGTGCATATACTCAATCCGTTGAGTTCAGACCTCAATGTCATGAGACAGACTCTGATACTTAACGGTCTGGAGGTGATAGCATACAACATCAACAGGCAGGTCACCACGATGAGGACTTTCGAGTATGGCTCGGTCTATTCGTTGAAGCCAGGGACGGACGGAAGCACGGTCGGCTCATACGATGAGAAGCCGATGTATGCCATGTTCATCACCGGTCCCGGAGAGAAATCATGGTGCTCAGAGCAGCGCAAAGGCAGTTATTTCCAGATGAAGGGGTATCTGGAGCTCCTTTTCAGACGCTTCGGTGCGGATCTGTATTCTATGGACTGCGAACCTGCTCCTGCCGACATCTTCTCCGAGGGGCTTAAGTACATGCTGCCGGGGACCGGCGAGTCATTGGCCGTCATGGGAACTGTATCTCCTGCAAGGCTCAGGCAGTTCGGTATCCGTCAGCCGGTGTTTGCTGCGGAGATCAACTGGCCTGCATTCTTCACTCTTGTCAAGAGGGACAGGATCAGATACAGGGAACTCCCTAAGTTCCCCGAAGTAAGGAGGGATCTCGCATTGCTTATTGACGAGAATGTCACTTATGCCGATCTCAGGAAGAGCGCGCTCCGTGTCGGAAAGAAACTGCTCAAGAGTGTATCCCTCTTCGATGTCTATCGCGGGGACAAGATACCTGAAGGCAAGAAGCAGTACGCCATGAGTTTCGTGCTCCAGGATCCGGAGAAGACATTGACTGATGCAGATGTGGAAAGACTCATGTCCAAACTGCTTTCCACATTCACCAATGAATACGGCGCTGTCCTGAGATAATTCCGTTCTTGATGAGAAACAGTATTTTTCATATTGCCTGCGCTGTCTGTGCCGTTCTTTCTCTTGTCGCCTGCAATAAGGGATACGACAATGTGATTCCTCGCGACAAGATGGCGGAGATATATGCCGAGATGTTTGTCACGGACCAGTGGATAAGTTCACATCCGCAGTCAAAAAGGACGGCGGACACTTCCTGGGTGTATGAGCCTATTTTTGAGAAATACGGTTATGACTCGGATGATTACAGGGCAAGTGTTGACTATTATCTCAAGGACCCTGACAGATATGCCAGGATACTGAGGGAGACATCTGTCATCCTTGACACCAGGATAAGGGAACTCCGCAAAGAAAAGGAACTTGATGAGCAGATGACTCTGCTGCTCAGCGGCATAGACCGTCATGCTCCGGACAGGATATATTATCTTACCGGTCTGGGCAATCCGGGATTGTCTGTCGCCGACAGTCTTGTCTTCTATGTGGACAGTTGCGGCGGACGGTATGATTTCAATCCTCTGCAATGGGAGGATACCCTGTTTTCAGGTCCGGTCATCCATATTGCAGACAGTCTCCGGACAGCGGTATCCGATTCGGCATCTGCCCTTGTTGCAGAGCCGGAGCCTGACGCGGAGAATGCAGTCTCTGTCCCGGCAGCACAGAGCCTCATGTCCAAAAAGATGTTAAAATCATATTGATGTATGGCCACTAAGAGGATAGCAGCATCGTTTATATACACTCTCGGTCCCGAAGGGACGATAAGGAACGGATTTGTCGAATATGATGATGACGGTACGGTCATAAGGACAGGACAGTGTGACAATCCGTCATCGGAAACGGTCTTCTATGACGGGGCTGTTGTTCCGGGCTTTGTCAATACGCATTGCCATATCGAATTGTCCCATCTGCAGGGGAAGTTCCGCAAGGGGACGGGTATGGCTGGTTTTATCGACCAGATCAATGAATTGCGGGACAGTTCCACAAGAGAGGACAAGATAAGTTATATACGCAGGTGGATGGACATTCTCTGGAGGCATGGTGTGTCTGCCATGGCCGATATCAGCAACTGCGACGACAGTTTCGATGTCAAGTCCCGCTCCCCGATGTATACCCGTACATTTCTTGAGGTATTCGGGACTGAGCCGGAGGACTGCGAGAACGTGATGCGTTCTGTCCGTGCATTGCAGGCAGAGGCCTTGGGATACGGACTTGATGCGGCCCCTGTACCACATTCATGCTATACGATGAGTCCCGTGCTGCTGACTGCTGCCGCAGCTGACGGCCTGAAATCCGGGTACCTTTCATATCATTCCCAGGAGAGTCATGAAGAGGAGGAGATGATAATGTACGGACGCGGAGCCATGTGGGACAACAGGAGACGGGCTGGCATGAGTACGCCTCCTGTTACGGGGAAGCCTTCATTGATGTATTTTATTGACAGGCTTGAGGCGGCGCATCCTGCCCCGTTTGAGGAGCATATTCTTCTGGTCCACAATGTATGTCTGACCCAGGAGGCAATAGATGCTGCGCTCGGAGTGATGAAAAATGTATATTGGGCTGTCTGCCCGCTCTCCAACATATTCATTCATGATGCCTTGCCTCCAATAGGGCTTATGCGCAGGAACGGGCTTAAAATCACCGTAGGGACGGATTCGTTGTCGAGCAATGACACTCTGGATATGGTGAAGGAACTCTATTGTCTCCAGGCTGCATTCGGGGATGTCCCGATGGAGGAATTGCTGACCTGGGCCTGCCTGAACGGGGCTGAGTTCCTTTCGAAGGAGCATGAATACGGAGCAGTGGTGCCTGGTATGCGTCCAGGACTGGTGCTGGTGGAGAATGTCGATGCGGAAGGACGGCTGACAAAAGACAGTGTCTCAAAAAGACTTGTCTGACAATCCTTTGAAAAGATGCTGCATTTTGATGAAATAGCGTTCGGCCCGATAAAAAGCAGGCGGCTGGGTTCGTCTCTCGGAGTCAATATCCTGCCTGTAAAAGGGAAATTGTGCAATTTCGACTGCATTTATTGTGAATGCGGATGGAACAGGGACGGTATGACGCCTGACCGTCATTTCCCGACTTGTGATGAAGTGCGGGAAGCCTTGTCGGCTAAGCTTTCATCTTGTCTCGAGGCAGGGGTGAAGATTGATTCAATCACATTTTCCGGCAACGGGGAGCCTACGCTCAATCCGGAGTTCCCTGAGATAGCGGAAATCACGGCTGAGTTGAGGGACAGGTATTATCCGGAAGCGAAGATTTCAGTCCTGTCCAATGCCACCACTCTCCTGAGACCGCGTGTGCTTGAGGCGATGAAGAAAGTGGACAATCCGATATTGAAGATTGACGCCCCTGATGATGACGGTGTCATGAAGGTCAACAGGCCCGCCGGGCGATATTCGTTGTCGGATGTCGTGTCAGCCCTTCAGTCATTTGACGGGAATTTCATCCTCCAGACAATGTTCCTGAAATCTCCGGACTATGATTCTTCGTCGCAATGCAATCTCGGCAGATGGATGGACATCGTGAGGAAACTGCATCCCAGGGAGGTCATGGTATATACGATAGACAGGGAGACACCTCAGAAGAATCTGGTGAAATTCTCTGCCGCTGATATGGAGGAAATGGTCAGACCTCTGCTTGACGAGGGATTCAGGATACAGATACGCGGATAAAAGACAGGAACGGAATGAGGACAGTTATACAAAGAGTCGGATATGCGACCGTCAGTGTCCCTGAGGAGGGTTATGAGGCGTCAATCGGGCATGGTCTGCTCGTCCTGGCTGCGTTTACCGAAGGTGACGGAGCTGAGGACCTGGAATGGATGTCAAGGAAAATCACCGCCTTGCGCATTTTTGATGATGCGGACGGGGTGATGAATCTTTCTGTCGGTGATGTCGGGGCAGAAATAATGGTAGTCAGCCAGTTTACCCTCTATGCTTCCACAGTAAAAGGGAACAGGCCTTCATATATTAAGGCTGCAAGACCAGGGATTGCCATACCGTTGTATGAGGATTTCTGCAGGATCCTCTCGGACAAGTCGGGAAAAGATGTGACCAGAGGTATTTTCGGGGCGGATATGAAGGTGTCGCTGCTGAATGACGGGCCTGTAACTATAATCATTGATTCCAAAAACAGAGAATAAATAATAAGATCATGGACAGTTTGCTGAAAAAATACGGTTATGCACCGGACAAGGAGGACATTGAAAGAAAATTGGAACTGATTGCCTCCAATCTTGACAATGCAGTTTCTGAAAAGGTGCTTATGGACTGCTTTTCAATGATGGACCTCACTACATTGAAGACAGATGATACGGTATCTTCAGTAAGGCGGCTGGTGGAAAAGGTCAACGACCTGAAGAAGACATATCCGGGCTATCCATATCCGGCTTCAATCTGCGTCTATCCGAATTTTGCCCGTACAGTATGCGAGACACGCTGTTCGGACGAGATAAAGGTGACAGTGGTGGCGGGTTGTTTTCCATCGTCACAGAGTTTTGTTGAAGTCAAGTTGAAAGAGTGCGAGATGGCCGTGGAGAACGGGGCTGATGAAGTGGACATCGTGTTGTCCCTCAGTGATTTTCTTGACGGAGATGAGAAGGCTGCATCGGACGGAATCAGGCTGATACGCGAATGTATAGACAAGGTGGCCGCACGTCAGGGTCGCGAGGTTCATCTGAAGGTCATTCTTGAGACAGGGGTCATCATGAATATGGACCTGATTGCCGAGGCGTCGTTCCTGGCAATGGAAGCAGGGGCGGATTTCATCAAGACATCTACAGGGAAAGTGAGCGTGAATGCGACGCCGGCTGCTGCTTACGTCATGTGCGAATGTATTGCGGCATATCATAAGGCTACCGGACGCAAGATCGGCTTCAAGCCTGCAGGAGGCATATCGTCGGCAATGGACGCCGTCAGTTATTATCTGATTGTCTCGTCTGTGCTTGGAAAGGACTGGCTTGACAAGAGTCTTTTCCGTTTGGGCGTGAGCCGTCTTGCCAACAGCATCCTGTCTGCAATAGAGCAGAAGACAGTGTCATATTTCTGATGCCGAAGTCACATGGGTACCCGAAGACATAGCCTGAAAAGGCTGCTGATGACGACGGTCGCTGTCTTGTCCCTTGTCCCGCTGGTGGAGAAGGAGGCAGAATCAAGGCCGTATGACTATTCATTGGGTATAAGGCTCGGGAATTATTTTGCCGCCGAGGGCAAGTTCTTCTTTTCGATGACCAGCGCAATGGATATCTCATTCGGTCTTATGAATCCGTTCACTCCAGAGTATCAGTTCCTTCTGTTGTCCGGAGCGTACAATCTGCATCTTACCAGGCATACCTCCGGTCTTATCCCTTATATAGGGGCCGGCCTGTCAACAGGCTTGCAATTCGGGGACAGGAACCGTTCCCTCAGGGCTTCGAGGAGTTTCTTCCTGTCTGCGGACATCCCGTTAGGCGTTGAATACAAACTCAGGAACTCACCGGTACTGTTCTGTCTTGAATGGTCTCCGAAAGTCAGGTTCCTGAAAGATATACGTTTCCTGCCACAAAGCATCTCGGTAGGATTCAGATACACATTCTATTGATTATAAAGGAGGGTGACCCGAAAGCCATAAGGCATTGGAGTCACCCTCTTTTTTGTTTTTTGTCTCGGATTTTATCTGAAAACCCCTTTCCCATGGCGTTCTGAGGCCGTTTCTGCATTTAAACGTTTGTTTTTTACGAACACGGATAATGCAGAATACCTTTGCCACAGAATCAATAAGAACGGATGCCATGAAAAGAGTTACGGAATTGGTGCTGCTTGTGACAATGGTGTTGTCCTGCAGCAAGGTGGGTTCGGAAGGATCCGATGCGGGCATGATGATGTCCGGAACTGATTATGCTGTCGCACATGAGATGATTGTCCTTGGCGGCAAACTGGATAATCCGTATACGACGGAGAATGTGAGGAAAGCCTACACGTCACTATATCCGACACGGTCCAGGTCTGATATAGAGACTACTAATCTTTATGTGCGCTTCCTGCCCGAGACTCCGGAGCAGCTCCATCTGCTGTACGACATGGGGCTGGAACTTACGGACCATCCTGTCGATTATGAGATTGTGACGGACGGGGACTATTATCACGATCCCGAGATTGATGAGGACATGATCACATGGCAGTATGCCGTGGTGCCGAAGGATTTTGAGTTCCCGTCTGTGAAGTATGAGATCCTCGATGAGTGTTTTATCGCTGACGATGATATCACCACACGGTCAGGGGAGACCATAGACTGGCTGGCACTTGAGTCGGAAGCCTACCGCATCACCGGGAACGGCGATATGCTTGCAGTGGATACGAAGAAGCCACGGGTGCATCCTTCGGGAAGGATAACCATAGTTGACGAACAGGCCAATGGGGGCAAGCCGTTCGGAGTGTCCGGTGTCAGGGTGCGATGCAATACATTTGTCAAGATTTCCTATACCTTTACCGACAGGGACGGCTACTATACCATACCGAAGAAGTTTTCGGCAAATGTCAGGTACAGGCTCGTATTCAAGAATGAGAAAGGGTTTTCGATAGGATTTAACCGTGTCATTGTGCCTGCTTCGACGTCGGCACTGGGGAAGACCTCCCCGCAAGGATTGTCAGTGACCATAACGAAAAATGCGGACAGCAAACTGTTCAACAGGAGTGTGGTCAACAATGCAGCCTACGACTATATCTCAAGATGTTCATCGGATGACATGGATATAGCGTTGCCGCCATCGGATCTCAGGATATGGCTGTTCCCTGACTTGACTTCAAGCAGTGCGGTGATGATACACCACGGAGCAGTCGTCGACAATGACCTGCTCTCAAAATATCTCGGGGTATTCTGTTCTATAGTGAAGTTTTTCGCACCTGATATCACCATCGGCACGAAATGGTCCGGGAGTTACAATCTCCTGTACAGCAAAGTCTGTCACGAACTGTCTCATGCGAGCCATTATTCGATGGTGGGCAACGCATACTGGAACAAGTACATCTATTTCATCCTCAGTTCCTACATTTCCACGGGAGGCTCCACTTACGGGACAGGCAAGGAAGCCGATGCCGGATATTGTGAAGTGGGGGAGATGTGGGCCTATTATCTTGAGAGCCTCATGTATCAGGAACGATACGGTGGACCTGTGCCGTCATTCGGGACATCATATTGGTTCAGACCGCAGGTATTCAGATACCTTGATGAGAGGGGCATTTCCAGGGCGGAGATTTTCAGGGCTGTCGCTTCAGGTGTGTCTGACAGATACGCCCTCAAGGTCAGGCTCATGTCCGTCTGTCCCGGCAAGAGCACGGTCATAGATCAGGCATTCAGCAGATATTATTGATGAAAATGAGAGGATTCAGGAAACTGGCGGTGTCTGCCATCTTGCTGATGTGCTGCACTGCAGCAATGGCCGACGGCTTTTCGGTCTCGACCAATCTGGTCGGCTATGCCTGGCTTGGGACGCTGAATGCGGAAGGTTCCTATGCATTCGACAGGAAGTGGTCGGTGACGGCCGGAGTGGAATACAATCCGTGGACATTCAATTCCTCCGATGTGTCCAGACAGTTCCAGTACAGACAGCTGGCCTGTTCGGCAGGAGTCAGGTTCTGGCCATGGCACGTCTATTCAGGATGGTGGATTGCCGGGAAGATGAAGTATCAGGAATATAACATCGGAGGCATAGTGTCCCGCAGGACAGAGGAGGGAGATCGCGCCGGGGCTGGCATATCGGCCGGATACACATATATGCTAAGGCATAATCTGAATATTGAATTCGGCCTTGGCCTTTGGGGCGGTGTCAAATGGTACAGGGAATATTCGTGCCAGGCCTGCGGGCGTACTCTTGATGCAGGAAGAAAAGGCTTTATACTTCCTGACAATCTGACAATATCTATATCCTATGTGTTCTGAATTTATAAAGACATTGATAATATTGAGTGTCATTCCGGTCTGTTCCTGCTCCATGAACAGGAGGCTGTCCGGGATAGCGGACGGTACGGCTGCTGTGGGAATATCCATCCCGGCAGAAAAGGAAGAGGCTACGGCCCGGAATGACATCAGCGGGATTGCGGTTGCCGGAGATGCCCCTGAGACAGGGTCTGAAGGTCCTCTGATCATGAATGCGGTCAGGGACTCCGAGACTGGGGAGATGGTGGCGACGGATGTCATCAGGGCATCGAAGGTGACGGCAAGATTCAGGAACATCGCCGAGAGGGACGGGAAGGTCACGGTGGAATTCGATATTGAGATCCCGCCGTCCGTGATAGATTCGAGGCTGAAACTCAAGTTCACCCCGAATATGGACCTGATGGGGAAGGTCTCACGCTTGGAGCCTCTGTACATATCAGGCAGCAGATACAGGGAGAGGCAGATGAGAGGATACGAGAGATACCGGGCATTCATTGCCTCTATTATTACCGACAGCACAGATTTCGTGCGGATTGGCCAGTTGGAGAAGTTTCTCTGCCGCTATTATCCTGAGACATACTCCATGAAGACAGACTCGTCATTCATCTCGGTCCCGGAAGCGGAGAACATATTCGGGGTGACACAGCGGGAGGCTCTTGAACATTATACGAGGCATGGCTTGATAGCCAGAAATGAAGAGAAAAGACGCAATTCTGACATGATGTTCAGGAAGTTTGTGAAGGATCCCTTCCTTCATGACGGTTTCAGACTTGATACGGTCCTTAACTCGTCGGACGGTGGGGTGACATACAGGTATGTGCAGACATTGAAGAGTTTTCCCGGGCTCAGGAAGATAATCATCTCAATGGACGGGGAGATAATCGAGGATGGGGAGAAGATAGGCAGGATACCGTCACCGTCTCCGTTGACGTTTTATGTGAGTTCGCTTTCATCACTCGTTGATGAAACCCCAAAATACAGGAAGAAGATACTTTACAGGACAGTCTATGACAACACCAGGGCTTTCATTGATTTCGGGAAAGACAGTTTTGAAGTGGATACGGCCCTTGATAACAATGCCTCTGAACTGAGGCGGATAAGGGAGAATATCCGGAATATATCTTCTGTTTCCGGTCTTGTGCTGGACTCGATGAAAGTGTCCGCATCATGCTCGCCGGAGGGTCTTTATTCCTACAATGCAGGCTTGGCGGCCGCAAGAGCCGGATCTGTGCTGGATTATTTCAGGGATGAGTTCCCTGACAGTCTGAGGGGACGTCTCGTATCTGCATCCGTCCCTGAGAACTGGAGCCAGTTCAGCCTCCTCGTATCTGCGGATACGCTCCTGTCTGACAGTGCCAAAAGAAAGATACTCGAGATAGCGCGGAGAGATGACAAGGATGAGGCGGAGAGGATGTATTCCACGATGCAGGAATACCGCTATATGAGGGAAAGGATCTATCCGAAACTCCGGAGTGTGAAATTCGAGTTCTGGCTTCACAGGAAAGATATGGACAAGGATACTGTGCATACCACCGAACAGGATACCATGTATATGAGAGGCATCGAATCCTTGAAGATGCTGGACTACAGGAGAGCGGTGGCGATATTGAAGCCTTACGCGGATTATAACAGCGCACTTGCCTGCCTTTCCGCCGGTTATGTTGAGGCTTCCCTGGAGATTCTGTCGGCACTGAAACCGCAGACGGCAGCCTCATGGTATCTGACGGCAATAGCGTTGTCGAGAATGGACAGGGAGAAAGATGCGGAGGATGTATACGGCAGATGCATTGCCATTGACCCGCGAATGAGACACAGGGCCAATCTTGACCCTGAACTCTCGGACATAGCAAGAAAATATGAGGAATTACACAATGAACATGAATATTGCAATTAAAATCAACATTATGAGAAAAACTGTTTTTACTGTCCTCGCAGCGGCATCGCTATTATGCTCGTGCGCCAAGGAAGCCATCATTCCGCCAGTGTCTGAACCGGAACAGGGGGAGAAGATAAAATTGGATATCTCGCCTGTTGATTCGGGACATACGAAAGTGACGGACATCACAGGAGAGGGGAACATAGATCATTTCTATGTGTTCGTGTTCAGGGAGGACGGCAGCCTTGATTCCTGGGGATATTCCGAAGAGGATTATCACACGATTGAATGCTCTGTCGGAGAACGGGAGATATTCGTGCTGGCCAACACTCTTGCCATTTCCAATATCTATGACATTGAAGATCTTGAGGAGGAGAGGGCATCTCTGCAGTTCGAATCCCTCGGTGAGTTCTCCATGGTAGGGAGGAAGAAGGTCTCGCTCAAGGCATCGTCCAGTGTGACCGTGCCTGTGTCCCGCAAAGTCGCAAGGGTTTCGATAGAAAAGATTGTCACGGATTTCACACTTGACCAGTTCAAGGAGAGCGATTTTGTCCTTAAAGGCATATATCTGACCAATGTGGCCGGGGATGCCCCGCTCATTGTGGATGGCGAAACGTGGATATGGCACAATTCGATGCGGCTTGACGGACGTTTTGAGGAACTGACATACAGCGGACAGCTGTCGGAAGTCCTGGAACCGGGAGTACCATACAATACTGTACATTATTTCTATTGTTATGAGAATGATGCGGAAGATTCGTTCAGTGTGGACTGGTGCCCCCGCCATACCAGGCTTGTGGTCGAGGCAGAACTTGCCGGCAAGACATATTATTATCCGGTGACGCTGCCTGTGATAGAGGCCAACCATATCTATGTGGTGACAGAACTGAAGATTACCGGACCTGGGGCATTGTATCCGGAGTTTCCTGTGGAATACAGCAATGCTACATTCGCCATCGAGGTACTTGATTGGGAGGAGGGTTTTGCCGGAGCATTTGAAATATGATAATATAGGATTGGAAAAGGTTGTTGTTATGAAACATGGATTGTCGTCCGTAGTGGCGGTATTGATTTCTCTCATCATTCCGGTTGCGGGATGTTCGGTGAAAGAGGACAGGGGTGATTGCCCGTGCAGGCTGGTGATTGATTTCAGCGGGGCAGGTTGCGATGACACGCAGATAATATCTGTGGATGTGACATCGGCGGACGGCTATCTGTTTCATGACAGTATGGACGCCGCAGGGCTTAGGGAGAGGGAATATGCGGTTGATGTCCCGAGAAAAGTCCTTGATGTGAACGTGCATACAGGTGACGGGGGATTCTATCGCCCCGCAGAAGGTCTGATTATTCCCGAAGGGGAGCAATGTCCCGCAATTCATATCTTCAGTGCAGAGGTTGATGCCAGGACTGAATATTGCGAATGTGCCCCCGTACTGCATAAGAATTATTGCAGAGTGACTCTGAATTTCAGATACGAGGACGGAAGTTTCCCTTTCCTGGTCAGAATCGCAGGGAATGTATCAGGCTATGATGTGTCAGGCTCTCCTTTGTCTGGGGATTTCATCTACAGCCCGGAAATGGATAGCGGAGGCAGTTGCTCCGTGCGGCTGCCGCGTCAGACCGATGCCTCTCTGGTACTTGAGATTGTGGAGGATGATTCAGTCATCAGGCAATTCGCCCTGGGTCACCTGATTATTGACAGCGGGTATGACTGGACAGCACCGGATCTGCAGGACATAGAGGTTGACATAGATTACTCCAAATCAGACATAATATTCTCAGTAGACGGGTGGGACAAGGAAATGTCGTTTGATGTGACTATATGATCTGCTGCAAGACTTTCATGTCGGAATTTAAACCCATTAAATGATTTATTTTTGAAATTGAAAAAATCTTTATATCTTTGCACCCACTTTACTGAGGCGCAGGTGGCGAAATTGGTAGACGCGCTACTCTCAGGAGGTAGTGCCAGAAATGGCGTGTCAGTTCGACTCTGATCCTGCGCACTCCAAGGGCGGCCGCGAAGAGCGTGCCGCCTTTTGTATTTCAAACCGGAGCGAATATGAAAATTGTGTTTCTTGATGCCGCCACTATGGGCGATGTCTCTTTCAGCGAAATCGAAAAATTCGGGGAATTAGTTCTCTATCCTGTTTCATCATCGGAGGAGGCACTGGAGAGAGTCGGTGACTGTGATGTGCTGATTGTCAATAAAGTGAAGGTGACGCAGGCTCTGATTGATGCGGCTCCGAGGCTGAGGCTTATCTGTGAGGCTGCTACTGGAGTGAACAACATCGACCTTGAATATGCCGCCGCGAAGGGCATCCCTGTGCGGAATGTGGCCGGCTATTCGACAGATGCCGTGGTACAGTGTACATTCATGCATATTCTTGCGCTGGTGGGAAAGGCTGCATACTTTGATTCATACGTTAAGGACGGCAGATATGCCCGAAGCGGTATTTTCACGGACGTTACTGTACCCTACCACGAGCTTTCCGGGAAGACAATCGGAATCATCGGCATGGGGAACATCGGCAGCCGGGTGGCAAAGGTGGCTGAAGCATTCGGTATGAAAGTCTGCTATTACTCCACATCAGGGACATCGCATTGCACCATGTATCCGAGCCTGCCGCTTGAAAGGCTGCTCAGCGAGTCTGACATAGTCTCCATCCATGCTCCGTATAACGAGAGGACGGCCGGTCTGATAGGGGCAAGAGAACTTGCCATGATGAAACCGTCGGCCTTTATAGTCAATCTCGGCAGAGGAGGTATTGTGGATGAGAAAGCCCTTGCAGACGCTGTTGACAATGGTGTGATATCAGGTGCCGGGACAGACGTCTTCGCTGCGGAGCCGCTGCCGGACGGCAGCCCGCTGCTGACTATGAAGCATCCTGAACGCATGTCATTCTCCCCGCATGTAGCATGGGCTTCAGTGGAGGCCCGTCAGCGCCTTACGGATCTGATTGCCGCCAACATCGCCAAGGGATGGTGACTCAGTGCCAGTCCTTGTATTCAAGATAGCCTGCTGCATTGTCGTGGGCCATCTTCGTTATTTTCTCAGAACCTTCCTTGACCTTCTTTGCAGGTATGCCGGCATAGATTCCCGGTTCAAGGATGCTGTTCGCAAGAACCACGGCCCCGGCTGCAATTATTGTCCCGTCAGGGACCACGGCATTGTCCATGATTACAGAGCCCATCCCTATAAGGACATCATTCCCTATTCTTGCCCCATGGACTACAGCATTGTGTCCGACTGACACATATTCGCCGAGGACTGTCTCTGAGACCCCGTATGTCCCGTGCAGGACGGCGCCGTCCTGGACATTGCTGTTGTCCCCTATGCGGATTGCACCCACGTCTCCGCGGAGTACTGCCCCATACCAGATGCTGCAGTTGTCCCCGACAGTCACATCTCCTGTCAATACTGCATTCTCAGCGACAAAAGTCCCCTTGCCGACAGCAGGGGACTTCCCATTGATTTCCTTTATAGTCATATCATTCCCATTCTATTGTGGCAGGCGGTTTTGAACTGACATCGTAGACCACCCTGTTGACGCCGCGTACCTTGTTTATGATGTCATTGCTGACTTTTGCGAGAAAGTCGTATGGCAGGTGCACCCAGTCGGCTGTCATGCCGTCCGTGGATATCACGGCCCTCAGGGCGATGGTGTTCTCGTATGTCCTTTCGTCTCCCATGACGCCTACACTGCGTACCGGCAGCAGGATGGTCCCGGCCTGCCAGATGGCTTCATAGAGATTCCTTGCTGTCATTGTAGGGTCTGACGCCGAGCGTACCTCTGTCGCTCCCGGGCCTGCTACAGCCTCTATCGCAGCCTTGTTCCCTTCAAGACTGTATTCCTTCAGCCCTCTGATGAATATGTCGTCAGCATCCCTGAGTATCCTCAGTTTCTCCTCGGTCACATCTCCGAGAATCCTTATGCCGAGAGACGGTCCCGGGAAAGGATGCCTGTTGATGAGTTCGTCCTTTATCCCGAGGGCGCGCCCTACGCGGCGGACCTCATCCTTGAAAAGGGATCTGAGTGGCTCTACAATTTTCAGATTCATCTTTTCAGGCAGGCCACCGACATTGTGATGCGACTTGATGGTTGACGAAGGCCCGTTTACCGATGCTGATTCTATCACATCCGGATAGATTGTGCCCTGGGCAAGCCATCTGGCATTCTCTATCTGCTTTGCATATTTGTCGAAAGTCTCGATGAAAAGCCTTCCGATGATTTTTCTCTTCTGTTCAGGCTCGGTCACACCGGCAAGCCCGGCAATGAACTCCTTTGATGCGTCAGCCCCTATCACATTCAGTCCCATGTCCTGATATGATGCGAGCACGTCCTCGAATTCGTTCTTCCTGAGCAGTCCGTTATTGACGAATATGCAGGTGAGATTGTGTCCTATGGCCTTGAGCAGCAGCACGGATGCCACGGTGGAGTCCACTCCTCCGCTTAGACCGAGAATCACCTTGTCGTTGCCGAGCCTGCTCTTGAGTTCGGCAATTGTGGTCTCTATGAATGATGCCGGGGTCCAGTCCCCTTTGCATCCGCATATCCCGTAGGCGAAATTTGCAAGAATCCTGCTGCCCTCCTTGGTGTGGTACACTTCAGGATGGAACTGTACGGCATAAGTGGCTTCTCCCTTTATATGGTATGCGGCGAATCTCACATCCCCGGTTGAGGCTATGACTTCTCCACCATCCGGCAAGGCCGCTATCGTGTCCCCATGGGACATCCATACCTGTGAATGGGCAGGCACATCCTTGAACAGCGGGGAGTCCGGAGCCGTGACATCGAGCATGGCCCTTCCGTATTCCCTCGCTATCGAGGCATTCACGTCTCCTCCGTATCTATAGGCGATGTATTGTGCCCCATAACATATCCCGAGCAGCGGCAGCCTTCCCTTTATCCCTGAAAGGTCCACCTGCGGGGCATTCTTGTCCCTTACCGAGAACGGGCTGCCCGAAAGAATGATTCCCTTGACGTCATCCCCGATTTCAGGAATCCTGTTGAACGGCCAGATTTCGCAGTAGACATTCAATTCTCTGAGTCTGCGACCGATAAGTTGAGTCACCTGGGATCCGAAATCCAGAATGATAATTTTTTCTGTCATATTCCGAATTTTATAATTTCGGCAAAAATAATATAAAAACTTTATAATGACGGGAGAATTGTATATTTTTGCAGCGCATTTCGAGAGAATATTACAGACGGATTATGCAGGAAATTAGGAATATTGCAATTATCGCGCACGTCGACCACGGGAAGACGACACTTGTCGACAGGATGATCTATCAGGCGCGGCTGGTCAGGGACCAGGAGAAATTGGGAGAATTGATTCTGGACAATAATGACCTTGAGAGAGAAAGAGGTATCACAATACTTGCAAAAAATGTCTCGGTTATCTATAAAGGGGTTAAAATCAATATAATAGATACTCCGGGCCATAGCGATTTCGGTGGAGAAGTGGAGCGTGTGCTCAATATGGCCGACGGGGTTCTCCTGCTTGTGGATGCTTTTGAAGGGTGTATGCCTCAGACGAGATTTGTCCTGCAGAAAGCGATTGAGATGGGAAAGAAGCCCGTTGTCGTGATAAACAAGGTTGACAAGCAGAACTGCCGTCCGGACGAGGTGCAGGAAGAGGTGTTCGACCTCATGTTCTCGCTCAATGCGACAGAGGACCAGTTGGATTTCCGCACTGTGTACGGTAGCGCGAAGCAGGGATGGATGTCTCTGGACTGGAGGAAGCCGACAAATGACATCACGGCTCTTCTGGATACGATACTGGAGGTGATACCTGCGCCGGAGCACAATCCGGGGACTCCGCAGATGCTCATATCTTCGCTTGAATACTCTCCGTATGTCGGCCGTATTGCTGTCGGCAGAGTGACAAGGGGGCAGCTTGAGTCCGGCATGAACATAAGCCTGTGCAAACGGTATGATATCGTACAGAAGCAGAAGATAAAGGAACTCATGGTGTTTGACGGTCTCGGCAAGACCAAGGTCGACAGCGTGCAGTGCGGAGACATCTGTGCAGTTGTGGGGCTTGAGGGCTTTGAAATCGGGGACACTGTCGCAGACTTCGAGAATCCTGAGCCGCTGCCTCCGATATCAGTTGACGAGCCGACGATGAGCATGCTTTTCTGCATCAACAATTCGCCGTTCTTCGGCAGGGAAGGCAAGTTCGTCACTTCCCGCCATCTGAAAGAGCGTCTTGAAAAGGAACTGGAGAAGAATCTGGCATTGAGGGTCAAGCCGGGTCCGAATGCGGATTCCTTCATTGTATACGGAAGGGGAGTCCTTCACCTGTCGGTGCTTATTGAGACCATGAGAAGGGAAGGGTTCGAACTCCAGGTCGGACAGCCTAAGGTCCTTGACAAGACCATCAACGGCGAACGCTGCGAGCCAATAGAGAACCTTACCATAGAGGCTCCGGAAGAGTTTGTGGGGAAGGCGATTGAGATTACCACCAGGCGCAAGGGTGCGCTGATCCACATGGAGAGCCGGGGAGACAGGACGCATCTCGACTTCGATATCCCGGCAAGGGGACTTATGGGGTTGAGGAGCAATCTCCTTACCGCCACCCAGGGAGAGGCTGTTGTAGCCCACAGGTTCAAGGGCTATGAACCGTATAAGGGGGATATCGAGCGCAGGACGAACGGTTCTCTGGTCTCACTGGAGACAGGGGTCGCCGTTGCATATTCTATGGACAAACTTCAGGACAGGGGGCGTTTCTTTGTAGAGCCGGGAGATGAGATATATGCCGGACAGGTCGTGGGAGAGCATACGAGGGAGAGGGATCTCAACATCAATATATGCAAGACAAAGAAACTGACCAATATGAGGGCATCCGGAAGTGACGACAAGGTCATGCTTCCTCCTCCGATCAAGTTCTCTCTTGAAGAGGCTCTGGAATATATCCAGGAGGACGAACTTGTTGAGGTTACACCTAAGTCTATGAGAATCAGGAAAATAATTCTTGACGAAATAGAACGTAAAAGAAAAAGTGGCAATTTGGATTGATTTTACAAAAGTTTTTTATACCTTTGCAGGCTCAAATCTGTTTATAGGTTGTTTATGGAGGATGTCGGGTTTTTGATACCTTTAAATGGATTGGCTTCCGGCAGGACGGAATTCCGATGGGGAGCCGACGGGAAGTTCTTTGGCAGTTTCGGCAATACTGAAATACTTGATGCTGATATTGACGTCAGTGCGACAGTCGAGAAGTCAGGACATGATCTGAAGGTTGACTGTCACATGTCAGGCTCGGTGACGGTCCTGTGTGACAGATGCATGGACGAACTCGTGATGCCTGTGGACGTTGAAGCCGGGTTTGATGTCAGGTATGGAGAGGCTCCTCAGGATGAGACGGAAGATGATGGCGGGGAAAGGGAGACATTATATGTAGATCCGGTTGAATCCTGTCTTGACATGGGGCAGATTGTGTACGACTATGTATGTCTGTCTCTGCCGATGCAGAGGTTCCACGAGGACGGCAAATGCAATCCGGTCGCTATGACCAGGCTGAAGGACGGGATAAGGGTAGAAGGGACAGAGGTGCAAGGGAATCCTTTTTCGGCATTGAAGGATGTTTTTTCAGGAGACTGAAACGGCTCCCGTCTATGACGGGGAAATGGATTTGACAATAAATAATTAAAAATAATTGAACAATGGCACATCCGAAACACAGAGTCTCAAAACAGAGAAGAGACAAGAGAAGAACACATGACAAGGCTGTGGTTCCGACATTGGCAACATGCTCAAATTGTGGTGCTACTGTAATGTACCATAGGGTATGCCCTGAGTGCGGATATTACAGAGGCCGTCAGATTATCCAGAAAAGCGCCGAGTAGGTCTTTTCTGCACATGGTCCCGTAGTTCAACGGATAGAATGGAAGTTTCCTAAACTTTAGATGGCAGTTCGATTCTGCCCGGGACTACTCTTTAATTCCAATCATGAAGAAAGTAATAGCCACACAGAATGCGCCTAAGGCCGTAGGTCCTTATTCGCAGGCGATTGAGGTCAACGGGACTCTTTATGTATCAGGTCAGATACCGGTCAATCCGGCTGACGGGACAGTTCCGGAGTCTATTGAAGACCAGTCAAGGCAGGCCTTTAAAAATGTCGGGGCGATTCTTGCTGAGGCAGGCATGTCCTATTCGGATGTAGTCAAGACCACTGTCCTGCTGAATGATATTGCTGATTTCTCTGCAATGAACTCTGTCTATGCCGAGTTCTTCACGGAGGACAAGCCGGCAAGAGCCTGTTTCCAGGTTGCTGCCCTGCCAATGGGAGTCAAGGTGGAAATCGAGGCTGTGGCAGTAAGAAAGTGAAGCCTGTCCGGATGTCGGATCAGACTTGGAAGGATGACCGGGAGCAACGGTCGGCATGTGGCCGGCAGGATTGCCCCGGTCATATTTTTCATATTTGTCCGGTCTGCATTAATTTCGTATCTTTGTACGTTAAAGTCAGTTTCGTAGGATATTATGAGTAAGAAAGCCATACTCATCTGCGTATCTGTGATAGTCATCCTGCTTATTGGGGTGGCCGCCGCTGTCTCGGTGCTTTATTCCGGCACAGGTGCAGGCAAGGGCAGTATTGATGATTCGAGATATGCACTTTTTCATGCAGTACCGTCCGATGCGGTGGCGGTGATGAGATTTGATGATCTGGAGAAGATGACGGATATACTGTCAGCGGATATGCCTGTCGCGCCGTTTCTTGAGTCTGGCACGGCAGAGCCCCTGAAAAGATTCATCATGCTGCTGAAGTCGTCCGCCAGGATGCCTTTGTCGTCATCCGGGACCGCTTTGTCCCTGCATTATAACGGGAATCTGATACCGCTGCTTGTGATTGATGCCGGCCGTGCCGGCTCCGGCATATCGGAAGAAGCCGACTTGATCATGGACATGGCGGACAGTACGGACATGTATTCCGTATTTGTGGACTGCTCGGACAATCTCTCGCATAACTCGCGGATTGACAGGCGCAGCGTCCTCATTCTTTCCCCGTCTGACCTTATCGCGAAGTCTGCCCAGAGACATCTTGCCAGAAATATCTCGATAACCGGCTCTGAAGGATTCCAGAGGGCTGCTCAGAGTGTGGAAGGAGACAATCTTCTTTTTGTCTCAGGCAAGAATATCGACAAGATCACAGACCGTCTCATGAGCCGTAAGTACAGGAGATATTCCTCATTTCTGGCTGATGTGGCTGACTGGAACGCATTTTCAATATATTCTTACGGGGGGTCGCATATCTATCTCAAAGGCGCATCATCCTGTGTGGACGGGGATGCCGATTTCATGAACCTGCTGTCCTCGCTTCAGCCTGCAGCGTCTGAGGTGTCTTCTGTGCTTCCGTCTTATACGGTGTTCGCTGCCTCTGTGCCCATGTCTGACTGGCAGGCGTATGCAGCCGCCTATGAGAGGTTTCTGGATGCCCGCTCCGGGACTGCAAGGCTTGAGTCAAGGCAGAATACTCTCAGGAAGCGTACAGGGACAAGTCCGGAGGATTGGGCGGCCTCACTGAATATTAGGGAGGTGTCTGTGGCATCGTTCTATGCCGGGACCGATCTGGAGCAGGTGATAATGGTGCGCACTGAGCCGAAAAAGGCATACCAGTTCCTGTTCGGCGACTCTCTCTCTGTGAGACAGTATGCTCCGAGAGTACACGAATATAAGTACCAGGGTTATGCGGCCTCGCTCTTCGGTCCGATGTATTCGCTTGAAGACGAGACCTGCTTTACGTTTATTGACGGATGGGTGATTTCCGGAAGCGCAGTCGCTGTAGGGGAATACGTCTCCGGCAGGGCCTTGGAGAACACGTTGAAGGCATATATGCAGGATGCCGGTCTTCCGGACAGGCTCTCGGGCAAGGACAGGCTTTTCGTCTCATATTTCTCCGTTACCGAGAGCGATGACGCACTCGCAAGGATTTTCTCAAGCGACTTTGCAGCATCGTTGTCCGCATCTGCGGAGGGCATCTCTTATGAGCCTGTCACCCTGTCTGTCGGGGCGGTAAAGTCATCTGCGGAAATATCCCTTGAACTTGACAAGGTGACGGTGAGAAAAAGCAAACCTCCTGTATTTGAACGTGATACATTGATTGAGGTACCGAAAGGCCCGTTCCGGGTGAAGAATTCAGGCACCGGCAGGATGAATCTCTTCTATCAGCAGGACAATATGTATCTCTGTCTGCAGGAAGAGTCCGGGAAAGGTATCTGGGGCGCACCGTTCGATGCCCCGATCTGCGGACGTGCCGGCACAATCGACTATTTTGCAAACGGCAAGTTGCAGATATTGTTTGCCTCAGGACGCAAGCTTTATCTGATCGACAGGCTCGGACGCTTCGTCAATCCGTTCCCGATAGATCTCGGGAAGAACATATTGCTGGGTCCGGACATATATGATTTCAACGACAGCAGGAGGTACAATGTGATGGTATTGCATACGGACAATACCATTGACATGTACAATCTTCAGGGGCAGAAGCCTCTGCAATGGAAGGGAATCACTGCGGAAGAGACTATCAAGAATCTGCCTGAGCCGGTAAAGGTCGGAGGCAGGACATACTGGGTGGTCAGGACGTCCATACGGACATTGATTTTCCCGTTCTACGGCGGGGAATCTCTTACTCCGGACACAGGTGACAAGATGATCAGGACGGACAGCAAGGTTGTCCCGTCTGACGGCAGTTCCGTCACGGTCACCTGTTATGACGGGAAGGAGCATCGTATTAAATTGTAATATAATATACTATTGACGAAGGATTTTTAACTGAGAAAATTATGGAATTTCAATCGGTAAATAAACTTTACGAAAAAAGTTTCAGGGAAAATTGGGACAGGCCTGCATTGTCCAATTATCAGGGAGTCACTCTTCATTTCAGGGATGTGGCAAGAAGAATCGCCAAGATGCACATCATGTATGAGCAGTGCGGCCTGGTCAGAGGGGACAAGGTGGCGATATGTTCAAGGAACCAGGCTAACTGGGGTGTGGCTTTCCTGTCGGCGTTGACATACGGGGCAGTGCCTGTGCCGATTCTTCATGAATTCAAGGCAGGGAACATCCACCATCTTGTAAACCATTCAGAGGCGAAGATACTTTTTGTCGATGACGTCGTGTGGGAAGGGCTTTCCGAAGGTGAGATGCCTAATCTCCAGGCTGTCGTCCAGATAAACACTTTCCATCTTCTTTATGCCAGGACAAGACGTATCACTGAGGTCCGTGAACATCTCAATGAACTGTTCGGGAAGAAGTATCCTATGAATTTCACACCGGAAAGCATCAGTTACTATGAGGACAAGCCGGATGAACTGGCTCTCATAAACTATACATCCGGGACATCAGGATTCTCAAAGGGTGTGATGATTCCGTACAGGGCACTGTATTCAAACATCTTCTTTGCGAAGAAGGTGCTCCCGATGCTTAACGAGACATCCAATATCGTGGCTATGCTGCCGTCAGCCCACATGTACGGGATGATGTTCGAGCTGCTTTTCGAACTGGCGGTGGGTACGCATGTGCATTTCCTTACGAGAGTGCCGAGCCCGAAGATTATCATGCAGGCGCTTGCTGAGGTGAAGCCGGATGTGGTGATAGCCGTGCCTCTCATCATAGAGAAGGTGTACAAGAGCAAACTGAAGCCGATTCTTGAGAAGAACGGCATCAAGTTCCTGATGAAATTGCCTGTACTTGACCACATGGTCATGAAAAAGATATGCAATGAACTTGTCACAGCATTCGGTGGCAGGTTTGAGGAGATTATAATCGGAGGAGCGGCATTCAACAAGGAGGTAGAGGCGTTCTTCAAGAAGATAGGCTTCCCGTTCACGGTGGGATATGGGATGACGGAATGCGCCCCTATCATCTCTTATGACGACTGGAAGACGGCAAGGCTCTATTCTTGCGGCAAGGTTGCCCCTAACATGGAGATCAAGATAGATTCCGATGACCCTGAGAATGTCCCTGGAGAGGTCCTTGTAAAAGGAATGAACGTTTTCCTCGGCTACTATAAGAATGAGGAGGCCACTGAGGCAGCCTTCACCAAGGACGGATGGTTCAGGACAGGAGATATGGGTGTGATGGACAAGGACGGCTATCTGTATCTGCGCGGAAGATCCAAATGCATGATTCTCGGGCCTTCCGGCCAGAACATCTATCCGGAGGAGATTGAGTCAGTCCTGAATAATATGCCTTACGTCGTGGATTCTCTTGTCATCGAGGACAAGGGCGCACTGACCGCTCTGATCTATCCGGACTTCCATCAGGGCGAACTTGACGGACTGTCACCGGAGGCTCTGAAAGCCAACATAGAGGAATCTCTTGTAGCAGCGAACCATGAACTTCCGAATTACGCAAGAATCAAGGGTATAGAAATCATGCCTGAAGACTTTGAGCGTACTCCTAAGAGGAGCATAAAGAGGTATCTTTACCAGAGAAATTCATAATGCAGAAATTCGATCAGAGTTATATTGAGATGGCTTCGGTATGGGCGAGAAACTCATATTGCAAGCGCAGACAGGTCGGTGCGATTCTCGTCAAGGACAATATGATCATCTCTGACGGGTACAACGGTACGCCGTCCGGGTTTGAGAATATCTGCGAGGATGAGAACGGGGTCACACGGCCGTATGTTCTCCACGCCGAGGCCAATGCCATCACAAAAGTGGCAAAGTCAGGCAACAGCAGTCTCGGGGCCACATTATATGTGACTGCCGCCCCATGTCTGGAGTGCTCCAAACTCATTATCCAGGCAGGCATAACAAGGGTTGTCTACAGGGATGAATACCGGCTTACTGACGGTGTGGACCTGCTCAAGGCTGCCGGGATTGAAGTAGAGAAAGTCGATTAACATTAATCCGTCGGAATGACGGTAGTCCAGTGCGGAATGAAAAGGGAGAATCTTGTAATAGCGGTATTCGGGATTGTCATAGGTGTGCTTGTGACGATGGTCGTGAACAGAGTGTCGGGCACATCCAGACAGTTCGACGGGGATTATGACAGATGGCGCAAGCTGAATCTTATCCTCGAACAGGTACAGGAGAACTATGTCGATACCATCGACATGAAGAAAATGACAGATGCTGCCGTCACAGCCGCATTGTCGCAACTCGACCCACATTCAATGTATCTTCCTCCTGTGGATCTGGAGGCATCAGAGACAGAACTCGCCGGGAATTTTGACGGGATAGGCATACAGTTCAATGTGCCTAACGATACGGCTATTGTCCTCAGTGTCATTCCCGGGGGCCCGTCAGAAAAGGCAGGGCTTCTGCAGGGTGACAGGATCATCAAGGTGGATGACCGTGTGATAGCCGGCAGCAAGACACCTCAGGATACTATGGTAGGCCTGATGAAAGGCCCGTCGGGCACCAAGGTCATGATAACGGTCAGTCGCGACGGCACAGATATCCCGTTTGAGATCACCCGTGGCAAGATTCCTGTCCATTGTGTGGATGCCGCGTTCATGATTAATGATACCACGGGATATATCAGACTGTCTAAATTTACCAGGACGACGTTCAAGGAGTTCACAGAGGCGAGGGACAGGCTCCTTTCCCAGGGTATGAACAGGCTGATATTCGACCTGAGAGGCAATACAGGCGGGTATTTTGACCAGGCTTTGCTGCTGTGCAACGAGTTTCTTGAGAAAGGCGAGCCTATCGTGTATATGGAGGGGCTTCACAGGGCGCGTCAGGACTACAATGCTGACGGGCGAGGTTCATTGAAGGATATAGAGGTGTCTGTCCTCACGGACGAGTCGACTGCGTCATCGAGTGAGATATTCTCGGGTGCAATACAGGATAATGACAGAGGTGTCATAATAGGCAGGCGTACATTCGGAAAAGGGCTTGTCCAGGAGCCGATCAATTTCACTGACGGCTCAGGCATCAGGCTTACTGTGGCAAGATTCTATACTCCGTCAGGCAGGTGTATCCAGAAGCCGTATTCAGAAGACTATGCCTACGATATCTATGAGCGTTATATGCATGGGGAGTTTACCGATGCCGACAGTATGAAGGTTGACAAGAGCATAGAGTACCATACGGCCTCAGGCCGGGTTGTATATGGCGGTGGCGGCATAATCCCTGACATATTCGTACCTATGGATACGACAAAGGCTACGGGGTTCTATCTGAAATGCAACCGCAAGGCGACGCAGATGAGGTTTGCTTCGGCGATGTTCGACCGGTATAAGGATTCGCTTGCCCCGATAGATGATTTCCGTGCTTTGGAAGGCTATCTTGATTCGCTGGATCTCGGTGCGAAATTCCTTGAATATGCCGCAGAGGTAGACGGGATCAGACCGGAAAAAGGGGAGTGGGCGAAGACTGAGGAGTATCTTATGCCTCAGTTATATGCTCTTGTCGGCCGGTATTCAAGGCTGGATGACGAGGCTTTCTACAGATTCTATATCGAGATAGATGAGACGGTAAAGGCTGCCTTGGATGCCCCCGGATTTGTCGGGCAGGTCACTGCGCAATAAACTTGTAGACGATTTCCCCTGTCTGTCTTGACGGGGCCGAGGAGGATGCCGTGAATCTTGACAGTCTTGCGGCCCGCACGGCATATTTCCTGAGACATTCATCATCAGAAGATATGTCGTCCATGATTCTGGCGTTTACCACCCTGCCTGAATTGTCGACAGTTATTATTACAGACACTTCTCCTCCTCCGATGCATCTGTATGCCGGTATGTTGAGTGTAACGGGCTTTCTGCCGTCAAGTGTCCACGATGCCACCGATGGGCCTTTGTAGACAGGTTTCTTTTCGGAGGCGTCCTCCTGTGTGTCTCCTGTATCAACAGTCTCGTCACTCATGTCCTGTACCGCGAAATCCTGCCTGTAGCCGTTCTGCAGTTCCGCCTGCAGTCTTGCCGCGTCTGCATACAGTTTTTCGGCATCTGTATTCCTGTCGTCAGTGAGTGAAGAAGACTCGACCGCGATGTTCCTTACATCAGGGACAGGCGGGAGATCCACATCCCCCGCGTCATTGAGCAGCCTGTCAAGCCGTCTGCTGATCTCATCCTTGAATGCCTCTTCCTCCTCAAGCCTTTCTGCCTCCTCCTGATGTGAAAAGTCAAACAGGTAGGAGGAATCCCCGCTTATCGCCGAACTTACAGTGCCGGCGAGCATAACTATGATGATGACAAGATGAAATATTACTGTGACGTACAGGCCGGCCCTGTCTTCGGTTTTTGTCCTGGACTTTATCCGTGCGGCTGATATACAGATTATCCTTCCGGTCCTGCGGGCAATCCTGCCTGCGGAACCGGCAATCAACCTGAGAAAGGATATGATTTCCCTTTTCCCCAAACCGAGACTTCAGACTATTGTTTCTGTTTCAGTTCTTTTTCGATGGTGGCCGCTATTATCTCTATAGCCACCTTATTGTGTCCTCCTTGCGGAATGATGATGTCAGCATACCGTTTGCTCGGCTCGATGAACTGGAGGTACATGGGCTTGACTATGCGGTTGTACCGTTCTATGACAGCCATCATGTCTCGTCCTCGCTCCCTGATGTCCCTTGTCATCACCCTCATAAGCCTGTCATCATCATCCGCATCTACGAAAATCTTGATGTCCATCTGGTTCCGCAGCTCTGCACATGTGAAGATCAATATCCCTTCTATAATGATGACATCGGCCGGGGTGACAGTTATTGTCTCTGTCTTTGAGCGTGAACAGGTAAGATAGGAATACACCGGCTGTTCGACGGTCCTGCCGGCCTTAAGTTGTTCCAATTGGCTGATGAGCAGCGGAAAGTCAATCGAGTCAGGATGGTCGAAGTTGACTTTCTGCCTCTCTTCGAGCGGAAGATGGCTCGAATCCTTGTAGTATGAGTCCTGAGGCAGGACAACTACCTTTTCTTTCAGTTGCTCTGTCAGGGCTTTCACCACTGTAGTCTTTCCGGAACCTGAGCCTCCGGCTATTCCTATTACCAGCATAGTCGATTGGTTTGATGGTCAGATCAATATTCGGCATTCTTAGGAGTCCTCGGGAACGGGATGACATCACGGATATTCGCCATTCCGGTCACGAAAAGCAGAAGCCTTTCAAACCCGAGCCCGAATCCGCTGTGCGGGGCTGACCCGAATCTTCTGGTGTCAAGATACCACTCAAGAGTGTCTTTCTTCATCCCGAGTTCCTTGATGCGGGTCTCCAGTTTCTCCAGTGAGGATTCCCTTTCAGAGCCTCCGATGATCTCGCCTATCTTAGGGAAGAGTACATCCATTCCTCTTACGGTCTTTCCGTCATCATTCTGCTTCATGTAGAAGGCTTTGATGTCCTTAGGGTAGTCCGTCATTATGACCGGCTTGCCGAAATGTCTCTCGACAAGGTATCTTTCATGCTCGCTCTGAAGGTCGACTCCCCAGCTGACAGGGAATTCGAACTTCTCACCGGATTCTTCAAGTATCTTGATGCCCTCGGTGTAGGTGAGCCGGACGAACTTCGTGTTGACCACACTTTCAAGTCTCTGGATCAATTCCTTGTCGAACATGTCGTTCAGGAATTTGAGGTCATCCCCGCAGTTCTCCAGTGCGTATCTGACAAGATATTTGATGAAATCCTCGGCGAGGTCCATATTGTCTTCTATCTCGTAGAATGCCATTTCAGGCTCTATCATCCAGAATTCGGCAAGATGTCTCGGAGTGTTGGAGTTCTCAGCCCTGAATGTCGGTCCGAAAGTGTATATCTCGCCGAGAGCCATGGCGCCGAGTTCGCCTTCCAATTGTCCGCTGACTGTGAGGCTTGTCTGCTTCCCGAAGAAATCCTGGCTGTAGTCGATGCTTCCGTCCTCTTTTCTTGGCGGATTGTTGAGATCGAGAGTGGTCACCTGGAACATCTCTCCTGCTCCTTCGCAGTCGGATGCTGTCACAAGCGGGGTGTGCAGATATACGAAACCTTTGTCATTGAAATACTTGTGTATTGCGAATGCCATTGCGTGACGGATTCTCAATACGGCTCCGAAAGTGTTCGTCCTCGGTCTGAGATGCGCAATGCTTCTCAGAAATTCAAGAGTGTGCCCTTTCTTCTGGAGTGGATAGGTGGCAGGATCCGCCTCACCGTATATGGTGATTTCCTTTGCCTGGATTTCTACAGCCTGTCCGCTTCCCATTGATTCTACAAGTGAGCCTTTTACACAGATGCAGGCCCCTGTGGTGATTTTTTTGAGCATCTCTTCGTCAAACGAGCCCATGTCCACCACTATCTGTATGTTGTTTATTGTAGAACCATCGTTAAGGGCAATGAAAGACACGTTCTTGTTGCCTCTTCTTGTCCTGACCCAACCTTTCGCTGTAACTTCCTGTCCTGGAGCGCATTTCAGCAACTCCTTTACTTTGGTTCTTCCTGCGTGTTCCATTATTGTCTTGTTTTATTGTTCAATTATTTATCTGATCTCCTCGCCGAGAATCTTTCCTTTGATCTCGGTGTTGTCGATTCTTCCGGCAAATCTTTCTGCACCTTTACCGATAGCGTAGACCGGCACAGGGGCCCCTGTATGGTTGTCGGTTGTCCATCCTATGTGTCCTGCGTCATTGAGTTTGATGTTCTCTGCGGCTGACATCTTCTTGCCGTCTTTTGAAGCCTTCTCATATATGTCCCAGTCCACTGAATATGAGCCTTTGCTTCCAAGAGTGATACCTCCTGTCTCATGGTCTGCAGTGACGATGATCAGGGTCTCATCAGGGTGTTCCTTGTAAAAGTCGTATGCAGTCGCAACTGCCTCGTCGAACCTGAGTATTGCATCTATCATCGGCATTGTCATATTACTGTGGGCCGCCCAGTCAATCTCGCCTCCTTCGCACATTATGAAGAATGGATTCTCGTCTCCAAGGAAGTCAAGGCTCATCTGCAGCATCTCTGCAAGCCTTGAGTCGTTTTCCTCAAGACCTTCAACCTCATAATTGTCAGCGTTTTCCTGCTTTCCGCTCGGCTGGATGAATACGATATGTGCGGTCGAGTCCATCTTATCCCTGAATTCGGCCTCTCCGAAGCATACATTGTAGCCTTCATCCTCAAGGACCTGTGGCGTAGGCTCGCTCTTGCCGTCCTTGCCGTTGTACTGCAGGAATCCTGAGCCTCCGAAAAAGTCAAATCCTGTCTCCGGAATCTCCATGCTGATGCTGTAGTAGTCTTCCCTGTCAGTATTGTGAGCGTAGAAGGATGCAGGCGTGGCATGATTGACAGGTACTGATGACATGATGCCAATCTTGTAGCCGTCTTCCTTCAGGTCGTATGCAATGCTTTTCAGCCTGTTCCCTTCCGGATCTATTCCGAGGAAACCGTTGTTTGTCTTTGTCCCGCAGGCAATGGCGGTACCGGATGCTGATGAGCAGGTCACATGATGGTCTGCCGAGTAAGTGGTGCACAGGCCGAGTACAGGAAATCCTGTGAAGCACAGTTGTTCTCCTCCGAGTTTTCCTTCCTTGTGAGAGAGGTATGATTCTGCGACTGCTGCATGTCCAGCCCCCATTCCGTCCCCGATGAATACGAAGATGTATTTTGCCCGTCCGTTGTCTCCGGATGCTCTGTTTCCGCAGCATGAGTTGAATGCAACTAATGTGCCTATTGCCGTAAATGCGGCGAGTGCCTTGATGATAAGTTTCCTTTTCATTTCATATCTTGATTATCCAACCTGCAAAAATACTCATTTTTTCCTGTATCTGTCTCTCTTGGAATATTAAATAGCATAAAAAAAGCAACCCATGCAGGGTTGCTTTTTTCTAATTGTATGTCAGTCTTGTCAGTCAGCTGACGGTTTTCTTGCCGAATACATGATTTTCAGTGCTGAGCATCGTCTCAACTCCTGTTTGATATCTGTTATGATACCCATTCTCACATTTTCATCGGCTCTGATAGCCACTGTCATAAACTGTCTGTCGGCCTCGCTCTTTGACTCCCTTTCAGTAGCGATGAAATCTCGGATGTCATCTACTGTCCTGAATGAATCGTTGAGCTGTATACGGGCGTCGTTACCATACTGTGCCTGCAGGTGCTGAACAGGAGGACCAACGTTGATATAAGCAGCGAGGTCTTTCCTCTCAAGTTTTGCGGACTGGGATGCCTCAGGAAGTTTGACCATGACTTTGTTTTCCGTCTCCCTCAACTGGGTTGTCACCATGAAGAAGAACAGCAACATGAAGACAATATCAGACATTGACGCTGTGGTCAGTCCTGGAACTTCCTTTTTCCCGCTTCTTCCGAATTTAGCCATTTCTTACCTCCGTTTAATTTTTGCTTACATCCTTAGGCTCGGCCTCAGAAATGTTCTGCGGAATAGCCTCTCTAACTATTTTCTGATGGTCCTCATCAAGGCTGAGATATGGCTTGCCGTAGTTTGCTTTCGAGAAGTCGTCGCGAAGTTCGTCAATGGCCTTCACGATTTCGTTCTGGACTGCAATATAGGCCTGGTAACTTGTACCGCGGTCGTTCTGCAGGGAAATGACTCCCTTGGAGACCATATAATCACCATACCCTTCAATGGTCTTGTTCTCCTTTTCCGGGAGTTTCGGATCATTGTTTGCGTTGATAAGGAATTCCTTGATCTTGAATTTCAGCATGCTCACATCAATAGGCTCATTCCCAGCCATAAGTCTGTCGGCAGAGTTGATCTTCACGACGATGATGTTACGCCTGTTGATCTTCTGATTCTGGACTTTCTGGTTTTCGTCTGGCATAGGAGGCAGACGACGCTGCAACCCCGAATTCTGCTCCATATTTGATGTCATAAGGAAGAATGACAGCAGCAGGAACGCGATATCGGCTGTTGAACTTGAATTAATCTCTGGTAATTTCTTTGCCATATTGATATTTTGTTATTTGCTGTTACGATACGCAGTGAAGCAGGCTCCGAAAATGATTGCGGCAACAGCAGCAATACAAGCTACATAAGCAAGATTCAGAATCGTATCGGTCATCTTCAGTGTACTCTCGGCAGGCTGGACACCTACATAGCCCATTGCCGGATCTCCGCTGGCTGCAAAGTATGCTGCCCCGACGATAATAGCACAGCCCACAAGATATGCAAGCATCTTGATAAGGCTCTTAGGGTTGTTGATGATGGCGATTGCAAGACCAAGGAAGACTGCCACTGCAACTCCGGCTACAACCATCACATAGCCCCATCTGAGGAGGGCGTTGACAGATGCGTCATTGAAATCTGCCACAAATCCCCATACTCCGACGGCTACGCCGATCACCATCAGCACCCAAAGTATGATTTTTACTAATTTAGAGTATCCCATCTTGATAAATTATTTTTTCTCCTGATATTTTGCCAACATATCTACAAGCGAGATTGAAGTGTCTTCCATTTCGATGGAGATGGCATCAATCCTTGATACGATGTAGTTGTAGAAAATCTGGAGTATGATGGCGACGATAAGACCACCGACTGTCGTGATCAAGGCCACTTTCATACCGCCGGCAACGACGTTAGGTGAAATGTCACCTGCAACCTGGATGGCATCGAATGCCTGCACCATACCGACGACTGTTCCAAGGAATCCGAGAGAAGGTCCTACAGAGATGAAGAGGCCGATCCATGAGAGGCCGTTTTCCATAAGGCTCATCTGTACTGAACCGTAGGATACGATGGTCTTCTCAACGACTTCAACGCCCTGATCCATGCGGAGGAATCCCTGGTAGAAGATGCTTGCGATAGGTCCGCGGGTATTGCGGCATACTTCTTTCGCTGCCTCAGGACCGCCAGTCTTGAGTGCTTCCTCGATTTTGGCGAGAAGTTTCTTGGTGTTGGTCTTGGAAAGGCTGAGGTAGATGATTCTCTCTACGCAGACAGCAAGACCGAGGATAAGACACAGAACGATGAGGGCCATGAAGCCAGGACCTCCTTCGATGAATTTGGTCTTCAACTGCTGGTGAAGAGGAATATCCTGGGATGTTGCAGCAACGAGGTCTGCGAGTGAGCCGGCCTCTGCCGGAGCAACTGTCTCAGCAGCGGTAGTGTCTTCAGCGGCAGCCTGATCCTGTGCTGCTGCGTATTGTGCAGTAAAGGCCATAACGCCGATTACTGCCAAAAACATGAAAATTTTTTTCATAATTGTTTTTGTGTGTTTAATTAATAATGTATCAAATCGTTATATTAATCAAAGAACTTGGTCTATCCTCGATTCCAATTCTAAAACCGGTGCAATTTAGCAATTAATTTTCATTTGACAATAAATTATTTTGATATTTCACCGCAGAGGTCGGCATCAAGCATTTCTGTCACCTTGCCGTTGTCCTGTGTCTTTCCCATCAGGTGGAACAGTTTCGCCAGCGCGCTCTCGGTAGTGCTGTCATACCCGCTTGCCACACCGGCTTTTTTCAGGGTCTTCCCGTTGGCGTAGATGTCCATGTTCACGGAGCCGGCCAGGCATTGCGTCACATTGACGAGTATCTTCCCCATTCTGACGGCCTTGCCGATGAGTTCTATGAACCATGGCCTTGACGGGGCGTTGCCGGAGCCGTAGGTCTCGATGATAACGGCCCTCGTCTCTTTCCCGCAGAGGATGTTCTCCACTACCTGTGGGGTGATGCCTGGGTGTATCTTGAGAATCGACACCCTTGTGTCCAAATCCAGATGCAGGACGGGCTTCCTGTCCCAGTCGGCTGGCTTCCTGATGAGTCCGTCATTGTACCGGATGTAGATGCCCGCTTCCGCAAGCGGTGGAAGGTTCTCTGACCGGAATGCCCTGAAGTTGTCGGCGTTCACCTTGGTGGTGCGGTTGCCTCTCATCAGCATATTGTCGAAGCAGATGCAGACTTCGGGGACTCTGGCATGGCCGTCAGCGTCTTTGGCGGCTGCGATTTCCACGGCGGAGATGAGGTTCTCCTTGCCGTCGGTCCTCGGGACTCCGATCGGCAGTTGGCTGCCTGTGAAGATCACAGGTTTTGTCAGGCCTTCAAGCATGAAACTGAGGGCGGATGCCGAATATGACATGGTGTCAGTGCCGTGCAGGACTATGAACCCGTCATATTCATCGTATTTCTCATATATGAGAGTGGCGAGTTCTTTCCATGATTCAGGCTCGATGTCTGACGAGTCGATGATAGGGTCGAAAGAGAAGGAGTCGATCCTGTATGCGAATTTGGAAAGCTCCGGCACCTCCTCCAATATCTGTCCGAAGTTGAACGGCTTGAGAGTCATGTCTGACGGGTCCTGTTTCATGCCGATTGTCCCTCCGGTGTAGATGAGCAGGAGCGAAGCCTTGGTGCAATCTGTCATTTCCATATATATGTATGCTTGATGTGTTGTCTCCTCATGTCCTATATCCCGAAAAGCGACCTCGCATTGGTCGTGGTGACTGCTGCGATTTCTTCTGTGTCCACGCCTTTCTGCAATGCCAGTTTCTCTGCAATAAGAGGGATATACGCGCTTTCGTTCCGTGTCCCTCTTTTCGGGACGGGTGTCAGATACGGCGAATCGGTCTCGAGCACTATCCTTTCCAGCGGGATTTCCTTGACGGTCTCTGCAATCGATGCCTTCTTGTATGTCAGTACTCCTCCGATGCCGACATACCAGTCCCCGTAGCGGCTGAGACTCCTGAATGTCTCGATGCTTCCGCTGAATGCGTGGAATACTCCCCTCAGTCCGAGGTGCCGGCATCGCTCCAGTATGTCGAGGATGAGTGATGTGGATTCGCGGGAATGGATTATGACAGGCAGGTTCATTTCGTGTGCGAGTTCCAGCTGCATTCTGAATACCGTCTTCTGCTCTTCGACGAACTCCTTTGACCAGTAGCAGTCCATGCCGATTTCCCCGATGGCACAGATCTTTTTCCCTGTCCATGCCTCCATCTTCCCGTATTCCGTCTTCCAGTTGCCGTCTACGGAAGTCGGGTGCAGACCGAGGCATGGGAATACCGTGCCCTCATGCCTCTCTGCAAGTGCGAACATCGCCTCCCTGCTGTTGCTGTCGATGTCAGGGAAGACCATACGTGTCACCCCGGCATCCGTCGCCCTTCCGATGGTATTGTCGTATTCCCCGGCAAAAGCCTCATCATATAGATGTGTGTGCGTATCCGTATATTCTGTCATAAACGTCATCTCCTGCTGTCTGTCCCTCCCGGAGAAACGGGAGTGTCTTCGTGGCTGTCTATGTCCATCCTGATTCTCCGTGACATGGGATGGAGGTTGTTACATCTGTTCCCTATGTTCTTGATGAATCCCAGGGCCAGCCCGCCGTAGCGGACTATGTTATGGCCTTTCGCTGGGCATGGCGGATTGATCTGGTCCCTGTGCAGATATGAGAGCGCAGTCGGCCTGTCGACATCTGCTGACGGGAATGCTCCCTCGGAGAGTATCAGGGACAACGCCAGGTCCGGAGAAGGTACAAGATCCTTCCCTTTCACCGTGCCTGCTGCGCATCCGGATACCAGGACGGCCGTCGCTGCAGCCACGCTCTCCTCGTCTCCGGCAATCGCTGCCGGGACGGCCTTTATGACCCCGTTCTTTTCTTTCAGTACGACCCCGGTGTTGAAAATGTTCTCCGGAATGATTTTCTTCAGCGCGCTGCCCGCGGTATTGCCGGATCGGCTCTCAGCCCGTCTCTTGCTGCGGGATGCAGGTTGTGTATCCCTGTTCCCGGATTTGATGACGGCGCTGCAATATTGGCCTTCCCCTTTGACAAGCCCCGGTACGAGCAGGTATCCGTATTCCGTCCTCATCACTCCCGGCATCTCGCTTTCAGGCAGCGGTTCGGAGAATACAGTCCCGACGAAGTTCCCGAGGAGCCAGTCTATGTTCATGTCGTTTTCAGCCCGGTTGAATGTGCAGGTGGAATAAATCATCATGCCTCCGTCGGCAAGGGCATCCCAGACATCAGCAATGATTCGTTTCTGCCTCGCCTGGCACAGGTTGACGGTCTCTTCTGACCATTGTGCCACCGCCTCAGGGTCTTTCCTGAACATGCCTTCCCCAGAGCACGGGACATCGGCAAGGATGATGTCGAAAAATCCTTTCAGCCTTCCGAACGCTTCCGGGTCGGAGGATGTCACCATCACATTAGGGTCGCCCCATATCCTGACATTGTCTGCAAGGATGCCTGCCCGCTGCCTCATCACCTCATTGGCCACAAGCAGGAACCTCTCTCCAGCCGCGAGCCTGAGCGATGCCGCGAGATCTGTTGTCTTGCCTCCCGGTGCTGCGCATAAGTCCAGCACCCTGAGCGGCCTGTCTCCCGGCAACTGCATCTTCTGCAGGATTTTCCTGAAAATATATCCCGGAAACATCGCCGACGAGTCCTGCACATAGTACCCTCCGGCATGCAGCATCGGGTCAAGGGTGAATCTGGGCCGGCTGTCCAGCATCAGTCCGTATCTGCTCCATGGTACCTGCGTGCTGCCGCATCCGAAGTCCGCCCCCGGCTTGAACGGGTTGAGCCTGACAGATGTGGCGGGTTCTTCCTCAAATGCAGAAAAAGCGATACGGGCATTGTCTTTCCCGATCGCTTCTTCAAGATATCCCATGAAAACCCTGTCCGGAATCATATCCTCAATATGAAATCAGTTGAAGTTCCCTTGACCGGCATTTTTCAGGATGTCCGGGTCAATCCCCTCGGGCACTCTTCCCTCCGATACTGCTGCAAGGGCATCCACTATCTTGTCGAGAGCCTCCTGAATCTTGGAGCCGAGCATCATTTTCATCACCATGTTCAGTTCTGCCGACAGTTCGATATGGAAGTCCGTCTTGTCAGGGTCTCCTCCTGCGGCATCGAAGAACATGGTTATGGTAAATGAGAATGGCGCCCCGTCATCCTTCATTTCTATCCTTGAGTACGGGACCCGTTCGGAGATTCTTATCCCGATGTTGAATCCCTGTACTACCGCCTTTATCGAGTCATAGTCCGCCGTCACGTCCTTTTTCTTGTCCTCGGGCAGGAATCTGACGAAATTGCTCATATCGGTAAAAGCCATATAAAGCATATATGGCGGCTTTGATACCGTGGCGTGCCTGCTTTTTATGACTGTGGCCATGACTATTCATTTTTGCCCCATGTGGATGGGGAGAATCTCCATTCTTTCAGCATCTCGATGTCAGAGTCCTTGATGTAGCCTGTGTCGTGTGCCACTTCTATGAGGGTGTCATAGTTGGTCAAGGTGGTGAGTTCAATGTCGGCTACTTCGAAGGCTCTTCTTGCCTGATTGAAATTGTATGAGAATATGGCTGTCATGCCGAGTACGTCGAGCCCTGAATGTATGAGGGCATCAGTGGCTGAAAGGCTGCTTGACCCTGTCGAGATGAGGTCTTCCACTACGACAACCTTTGACCCTTTCTCGGCATAGCCCTCAATCTGGGAGCCTGTGCCGTGATCCTTCGGCTTCGGACGCACATAGATGAACGGCTTCTTGAGCAGGTGGGCAATCAGCATCCCGTGTGCAATGGCCCCGGTGGCTACGCCGGCTATGGTCTCGACCTCCGGGTATTTCTCGGATATGATGTCTGCCATCCATCTGCAGACGTTCTCCCTGAGTTCAGGGTATGAGAGGATTCTCCTGTTGTCACAATAGATAGGTGAAAGCCATCCTGACGCCCATTTGAAAGGCTCGTCCGGTCTCAGCATCACCGCCTTGATGTCAAGAAGGGCTTTCGCGACTTTTCTGTCAATAGATTCCATACTGTTCATTTTATCTTATAATATTTCACTTGTTCTGCGTATCTTTGCAGGCTGCAATCTTGCAAAGATAATAAATTAACATCCAAATGCACAAGATATATCTTGAAAAGCGATGTATAATCATCTGCCCTCCAACCGAGGAGGTCCTGTCGGACCCGAATGCCATAGGATTCAGGCTTGCGGGAAGTGAATCCGTGCACAGCCTCATCAATATGTTCGAAAGTTCGGATTCGCTTCACAGGATATACATCCCTGTCGATGATGTCGAAGCCGCCTACAAGGCCATCTGCGGTGAATTCGTGGAAGTCAATGCGGGCGGCGGGCTCGTGTCGAACAGGAGGGGGGACTACCTTCTCATCAACAGGAACGGGCTTTGGGATCTGCCGAAAGGTCATCAGGAGAAGGGCGAGGACATCAGGACGACATCTTTGCGGGAGGTACAAGAGGAGACCGGTGTGGATGACCTGCGGCTGCGGGATCTGATATGTGTCACGGACCACTGTTACAGGAGAGACGGGAAATGGCATCTGAAGCACACCTGGTGGTTCGATATGCTTTATGACAATCCGTTGGATCTCACTCCGCAGAGAGAGGAGGATATCTCCAAGGCGGCGTGGGTGGCCAAATCAAGCCTTACTCCGTTCCTGCTGAATACATATCCGTCCATTGTTGAAGTGTTCCGTGCGGCCGGGATAATCTGAAAATTTTCAATATAATAAAAATTTTTCAGAAAATATCTCTTTTGATGTGAAACAAAATCCTGCGGAAATCGTATAATAGACTGTGTGTAAAATGAACTGAAGACCGGAGAAAATGAAACTATCGCAATTCCAATTCAACCTGTCCAAGAACAGGATCGCATCAGAGCCGCCGAGATGGCGCGATGAATGCAAGATGATGGTCCTTGACAGAAAGACGGGCGAGATCGAACATAAGCTTTTCAAGAATATCATAGACTATTTCGGCAAAGGGGACACTTTTGTGCTGAATGACACCAAGGTCTTTCCTGCAAGGCTTTACGGCAAGAAAGAGAAGACAGGGGCAGACATAGAGGTCTTCCTGCTGAGGGAACTGAACAGGGAGCAGCGGCTTTGGGATGTGATTGTGGACCCTGCCAGGAAGATAAGGATAGGCAACAAGCTGTATTTCGGCGAGGACGGCAGTCTCGTTGCCGAGGTCATAGACAACACCACCTCCAGAGGAAGGACGCTGAGATTCCTGTATGACGGGAGTTACGAGGACTTCAAGAGCACTCTTTTCAGTCTCGGGGAGATACCTGTCCCAAAATGGGTCAAGGAGCATGTGACCCCGGAGGATACGGAGAATTTCCAGACCATCTTCGCCGCACATGAAGGTGCGGTATCTGCGCCTGCTGCCGGTCTCCACTTCAGCCGTGAACTTTTCAACAGGATGATTCTCAAGGATATCAACAAGGCTTTCATCACCCTTCACATGGGTATCGGCCATTTCCGGTCGGTGGATGTCGAGGACCTGTCGAAGCACAAGATGGACTCTGAACGGCTCATCATCACTGAGGAGACGGCGGACATCATCAACAGGACAAAGCGGGACAGGCACAAGGTACTTGCCGTGGGGGTGACGGTGATGCGCGGACTTGAGACCTATGTCACCACCAATGACGAGGTGAATGCCTATGACGGATGGACAAACAAGTTCATTTTCCCGCCATACAGGTTTGCAGTCCCTGATGCCATTGTGTCGAACTTCCATCTGCCGTGCTCCACTATGCTCATGTCGGTGGCGGCGTTCGGCGGCTATGAGAATGTGATGAAAGCATACGAGACGGCTCTCAAGGAGGACTATATGTTCGGCCCTTACGGAGATGCGCTCCTTATCATCTGACAAGAAAAAGAAATTTCATATAAAAAGAGAAAAATGTGGCGGATTCTGTTACGGATTCGCCACATTTTTTATGTATTCACATACCGTTCAGTCATATTTGCGGGACAAGCGATGACTGTATGAACGGAAAATATGACGAGACACTGTGCTGTTGTGCCCTGAATATGATATTCGGGTACGAACCGAAGATTTCGAAGGCGCTTCTGGACACCCTGGGGAGTGCATCTGCCGTGTTCGGGCTTGACAAGGAAGGGCTGGATGCCGTCTTCGGCCCGTATTCAAGACATGCTGCGAAAATAACTGAACGGGCTTTGGATGAGGCTGAGCGGGAACTGTCCCGTGTGTCGGATATGGGATGCCGGTTCATAGGGCTCACCGGAGAAGACTATCCTGTCTTGCTGAAAGAGTGCGAGGATGCCCCGGCAGGTCTTTATGTGAAGACCGGGCAGGATGTCAGGAAGGTGCTGTCTTCCGGCAATATGATAGCCGTTGTCGGTACGAGGGATGTCTCTCCATACGGCAGGGAATGGGCGGGGAGTATAGTGACTGCCATTTCTTCAACGGACTCTCCGTCTCCTATAGTGAGCGGACTGGCATTCGGGGTTGACTGTGCGGCACACCGGCAGGCTCTTGACGAGGACATTGTCACAGTCGCCGTCATGGCGACAGGTATAGACTCTGTGTATCCATGGCGTCATAAGGCATTGGCGGAGGAGATTGCCGCAGAAGGGGCACTCGTGACTGATTTCCCGCTCGGGACATCTCCTGTCAAAGTCAATTTCCTGCGCAGGAACAGGATTATAGCCGGGATGTGCAAGGCTGTGATTGTCGTGGAGTCGAGGAGAAAGGGAGGGGGGATGGTGACTGCAGGGCTTGCATCGTCTTACGGACGGGATCTGTATGCTCTGCCGGGGCGTGCTGACGATATCCGGTCAGCGGGATGCAACTGGTTGATCAGGAGCAAGATGGCCGAGGCGATTTATTCATGTGAAGACCTTGTGTCCGGCCTTGGGATGAAAGGCTATGCCGCCAAAAGGAAACGGAGTCCGGAAGAAGCCGTGAGGACGTCTTTTGCCGGCAGGGTCGATGTAGACAGAATCGGGATGCTGTCCTCAATCATATCATTGATAAGAAGGCACAGGGGGATTACAGTGGATGAATTGTCCTCCTTGTCAGGGCTGCCGTGGCGGGAGGTCCGGGAGAATGTCGCCATGCTGGAATGCGACGGCCTCGTCACCGTCGACCTTCTCCAGCGCTGCAGCATCAATAGTTCTTTTCCAGGGCATTGAGGCGGATACGGGCGCTCTGCCTTTCGCTCTCAGGCCCGTTTGATGCCATCATTGACAGGTATTTCTTCTCCAGTTTCGTATTCCTGAACTGTCTTGAGGTGATGATGCAGTTTTTCAGGGCGGCATAGTCAGACGGATTGATTTTCAATACCTTGTTGTACCATTTCAGCGCGCCCTTGTAGTTTTTCTCTGCCACAAGCATATAGGAGCCGAGATTGGCCATGAAAGTGGTGTCGTTCTTCTCATACTCCAGCATCTTTTCAGACAGCATCCGGAATGCGTCGTATGCATTTGCTGTCCCGAGGTTGAAGAACATGGCGCAGTATTGCTGTACCAGGGACTTGAAGAATTCGTCATTGACTTCGTTGTCAGGATACTGCCATGCAGTCTTCCCTGAATAGTATTCATCGATTAGGCCTGCGAGCAGAGCATACGTCATGTCAGGGCTGCCTTTCTCGTAGCAATACAGCCCGTCGGCCTTCATAAGCCGTATGTCCAGTCTTTCCGGGTGCATCCTTATGGCCTTGTCTATGGCAGTTGCCGCCATCGAGAACAGCGAGTCATCATAGGAATATTCCTGGAAATAGTAGACATCGGCACCGGTTGAATCTTTGAGATGGAGCACCGGATCGGTGCCGAGATATTTTCTTTCCGGCTTTGTCACGACGGATGATGACCTTGACTTGGCGAAGTAGTAATTGAATCTTGCCGTATAGAGCCTCACGTCAGACGAGTCTTCAGCCTCCCATGCGTTAAGGAGCGTCTCTATCCCGACCCCGTCGGCACCCAGTCTGGAGACCAGGAGAGAGTATCTTTCGGCAAAACGTTCCGTTGACGGTTCCTGTGCTTCGGCTGTGCAGAAAAAAGAGGCTGCCAATGCAACCGGCAGCATATATGGTGATGAGATTCTCATTTTATCAGGTATTCTTAAATCCATATCACTGCAAATATGCAATTTTTTCATTAAACTGAGGTGCTTTCCCGATGAATTTACTTAAATTTGCAGGATATATGTTTAGAATAAATTTAGGACTGATGAGAAAATTATTGCTGATTATGGTTCCTGCGCTGGCGGTGGCCTGCAATGAGACACCACAGGCCTATCATGCGATAGATCCTGCGAATTTTGACACAACCGTATCTCCTGCTGAGGATTTCTACCGGTATGCTACCGGAGGATGGCAGAAGAACAATCCCCTGAAACCGGAATTCTCCCGTTTCGGGACGTTCGATGTGCTGAGGGAGAACAACCAGAAACGTCTCAATGACCTGTTCGCGGGTCTTGACAATGAGACCGTGATGCCGGGCAGTGTCGAGCAGAAGATTTCCGACCTGTACAAGATGGGACTTGATTCCGTCAGGCTGAACAACGAAGGCGCCGCTCCTCTGAAGCCGGGCATCGCCAAGATTCTTGCAGCCAAGGACAGGAGAGGGCTCGTTGAAGTGATTGCTGACCTGCATTCTTCTTCGGACTATCCGTTTTTCGGCACCTATGTGTCTTCTGACCTGATTGACAGCAATAACCAGATACTCTATCTCACCCAGTCGGGGCTCGGAATGGGTGACAGGGACTATTATGTCGATACTGCGAATGCGGAACTCAAGGCAGGATATAAGGAATTCCTCTCAAGGATATTCGCCCTGTCAGGCATTGAGTCGCCTGAGAAGGCGGCTTCCGATGCGCTCGCAGTTGAGGATGCCATCGCAGAAGCATCATGGTCGAGTGTGGAGCTCAGGGATGTGCAGAGACTGTACAATCCGATGAGCACTGCCGACCTTGTGAAGCAGTATCCGGACCTTGATTTCTCTGTATATTTCAGGGCTCTCGGCATAAGTGACCAGGACAAGCTGGTAGTCGGGCAGCCGTCATATTTCTCCTCTTTGGACACATTGTTCTCGACCGCCGATCTGGGCATGATGAAGAACTATATTCTCGGGCAGTTCATACAGGGAGCCTGCGGCTCGCTCAGCGATGATTTCTATCAGGCGTATTTCGATTTCTTCGAGAGGCAGATGTCAGGAGTGCAGGAGCAGAAACCTCGCTGGAAACGTGCCATGGCTGTACCTGACAACCTTCTTTCCGAGGCCGTGGGAAAAATGTATGTTGCGAAATATTTCTCCCATGAGGATAAGGAGAAGGTACTGAATATGGTCGGGAATATCAGGAAGGCTCTCGGGGAGCATGTCGATGCCCTTGACTGGATGAGCGACTCCACCAAGGCAAAGGCTCATGAGAAACTCAATGCCTTTGTCGTCAAGATAGGCTATCCTGACAAATGGAAGGATTATTCCTCCCTTATCATCAATCCGTCCCTCAGTTATTTCGAGAATATCAGCAATGCCGCCAGATGGTATGTGGCAGACAATTTCTCCAGGCTCGGCAAGCCTGTGGACAGGACGGAGTGGCACATGAGCCCGCAGACTGTCAATGCCTACTACAATCCTACGACAAACGAGATCTGTTTCCCTGCGGCCATTCTCCAGCCTCCGTTCTACAATCCTGAGGCCGATGACGCTGTCAACTATGGTGGTATCGGCGTGGTCATAAGTCATGAGATGACCCACGGTTTCGATGACCAGGGACGCAATTTTGACAAGGACGGCAATATGAACAACTGGTGGACAGAAGCCGATGCAGAGGCGTTCAAGACAAAGACTGCGCGTCTTGTGGAGCAGTTCGACGAAGTGGAGATTCTTCCTGGACTTCATGCCAACGGGGCATTGTGCCTCGGAGAGAATATCGCAGACCAGGGAGGTCTGAGAATCTCATATACGGCAATGCAGAATTCGTTCGGGGACACACATCCGGAGCCGGTAGACGGATTCACTGCCGAGCAGCGTTTCTATCTCTCCTATGCGACCCTTTGGGCACAGAACATCACTGATGAAGAGAAGGCAAGGCTTACCAAGCTTGATGTGCATTCTCTCGGTGAGAACAGGGTCAATGTCACTCTCAGGAATATCGACACGTTCTTCTCCGCATTTGACGTGGAGGAGGGAGATGCGATGTTCCGTCCTGAGAACGAGAGGGTGGTGATCTGGTAACCCATCCGCCTGATGGATGTATCGCATTTTATAGCCAGAAGGATAAGATTCAGAGGAAACATTGCGATGGTTTCCATCGCAATCAGTTTCCTTGTCATGATAATTGCCGTTGCAGTGTCTTCCGGTTTCCGGCATGAGATACGCGACGGCATTTCGTATGCTGCAGGCGATGTGCAGCTGGTGTCAGTCGGTCAGGACTGGACAGGGGAGGATTCTCCTGTCCCATGCAGACCTTCATATTATGACAGGCTTGCAGGGATACCTTATGTTAGAGGCATAGAACCTGTCGTCTACCGCGCCGGTATCATCAAGGCCGGTGAGAACATCCACGGTGTGCTGTTCAAGGGCACGGACAGGGATACATCATTGGCAGGACTGGGCATATCCATGCCTGAAAGCATGGCTGGGCAGCTCGGCATAGTCCAAGGTGATGATGTCACGGCGTATTTTGTGGGAGACAGGGTAAAAGTCCGCAAGTTCCGCCTGGTGTCCACGTACCAGGGGGTGCTTGATGCAAGTGAAAGCCCGGTCATATACGCCTCCCTGTCAGACATGCAGCGGGTGAACGGCTGGGACAGCGGCAGCGCATCTGCACTGGAGATAAGCCTCATGCCCTCACGCAGGACTGTGTCCGGGCTTGAGGAGGCTGCATACGAGGCAGGGGACATATCCCTGCTGTATTCAACGGAGGACGAGCCTCCAGTAGTCGCCTCTTCATCCGTGTCGAGGTATCCCCAACTGTTCGACTGGCTCAACCTTATCGATTTCAATGTCTTTTTCGTGCTGGTGCTGATGACAGTCGTTGCCGGGTTCAATATGATTTCGGGGCTGCTGATAGTGCTTTTCGAGAATATCCCGGTCATCGGCACGTTGAAATCTCTCGGAATGAAAGACAGGCAGATAGCAAAAATATTCCTTTCAGCATCGTCTTCAGTGGTGCTGAAAGGAATGGCTATAGGCAATGGCATTGCCCTTCTTTTCTGTCTTGTCCAGGGCACGACAAGGATTCTGCGGCTGGATCCGCAGAATTATTTCGTCTCATTCGTGCCTGTCCATGTTGATATCCTGCCGATTCTGCTGGCTGATCTGCTTGCATATCTTGTGATTATGCTCCTTCTTCTCATCCCTTCGATGTTCATCTCAGGGATTGATCCGGCCAGGACTGTCAGAGTCGGATAGTCATGCCGGACATATCTCGCAGAACGCTTTGTAGTGGTCAAGGACGCTGTCAACGTATCTGATTGTCTCAGTGCCGTTGAAGCAGCCGAACCGCAGTGATGAGGATTGTACAAGTTCAGGTTTTCTCATTTCAGGGATGGCCTTTACGATGTCGTCCCATTTTGTGTTGTCAAGATTGATTCCTGCGGCAAAGGACCTGCAGTCATCTATCCTGCCTTCGCCTGCATTATAGGCTCCGAGGACGAATTTTATCTGCTCTTCCGGGCTGATGTCGGAGTTCCTGTATCTGCGCTGCAGCCTTTTCAGATGTTCTGTCCCTGCCATTATGTTCTGTTCAGGGTCAAGCAGGTCGGACACTTCATAGTGTGAAGCCGTGGACGGCATTACCTGCATGAGTCCGGCCGCACCTCTTGATGACATCGAGTTGATTGAGAATCGGGACTCCTGGTATATGACGGCAGCCAGCATTCTCCAGTCCCATCCCATTGTCGCCGCATATTTGCGAATCAGACTGTCGTATGGGCTGATTCTCCTGGTCCTGATACCATGCTCGGCTTTCGGGTAGGGATTGTATGACCTGAAGAACCTGTCTTTCAGCGAGTCGTATTCCGGCAGGCTCATATAATGCCCGAGCCACAGGTTTATCTCCTTGATATGGGAGAATTTTCCTGACCTGACAGCCCAAACGTTGCCTTCCACAGGCTTGGATACAGTGATTCCCGCGATGACCGTATCTCTGTACGGCAGTACGACCAGGTCAATGCTTCCGTTCAGAAGGGAATCCACATAGTTCTCCCCCTCATGGGCCTGGACAATTGTCATTGAACATCTGTCCGTCCCTGCAAATGCCTCCAGCAGTTCATAGTTGAACCCTGTCATGAGGTCTTTCGAGTACATGTCATCGCCGGTAGCGATAGCGCATCTTATTGAATCTCCGGCGAATGTGTCACCTGTCGTGTCAATTGCATCCACAGCGATGGAACGTTGTGAGAATGTGACGACAGCAAATACCAGGACAGTGGCGGTCAGATACCTGAGAATAGTAAAAGTTTTTTCATTTCGGGTCCTGGTGTCTTTCTTTTTCTTACTGCTAAAAATCTGTTTTAAACTAACCATAATATTGTTTTTTAGCGCAGGCCGGTGTTTGCCACCGTACCGGGACTGAGCCCTCGGGATCCCGCTCCGTCAATTCCCGACGTTGAGGATCCTCCTACGCTTGAATTTTTCTTTGACTGGACGTAGAAAGGCCAGAAAATGCCGAATTTTATGGCTCTCTGCGACCGTATGTAGCCGTCTGCACTGAAATAGTCGACCGCATTGTCCGGCCAGCCCATTCCGAGGTTGACAGCCTTGACGAATATGCAGGCACGCTTCCACTGTATATTGACGAATACGTCTATATAAGGGCTGTTGCCGTAGAGTTCGTCATTCTGATTGTGGAATACTCCGGAGTCAGGGCTGTAGCCTGGTGCAAACCATTTGGTCGTATAGGTCGCGTTGGCGCCTATCTGCATCTGCATCACTTTCTTCACCACGTCAAACTGCAGATAGTATCTCAAATTGAGTGCCAGCATAGGCAACGGCAGTACAGACCCGTTTGATGACAGCTGGAAAAGTGCCATATTGTCAAAATGGAACTTCCAGACCCTGAAGTCTTTCCTTGCATACGCCGACATGACACTCATAGGAGTGACATTCTGTCGTGCTATGCCTTGATAATCATAATATATGTTGTTGCTGAGAAGCGAGTATCCGAATCCGGCATTGAATCTCCATCTCGGGATGCTTACCCCCGCCTCTACTCTTGTTGTCGAAATCTTGCCGAAATCGCTGTCCCACCAGTGATGGTTGGAGTGGAAATGCTCCTGATAGTAGTCCGGCTCCTTAAGGGTGGTCTCGAACCTCCCGATGATTGACAGCGGGCTGTTCCTGTCCCTCCTGAACGGGTAGAAATTCATTGAGATGTTGGCGTTCACCCCGAAATCGTTGATTTCAGAGCCCAGGAACGTATATCTGCCCATGGCATCCCAGTTCAGATACTTCTTGTATTGTCCCTGTGCTCCGGCGTAGAGGTACATGGAGTTCCTTACCACATTCTTGCCTCTGTTGAGGTAACTGTTGGTATTCACCACGTCATAGTAGTTGAGCAGCTTGTCCCCTATGCCCACATCGAGTTTGGATACAATGCCGTCATCCGCCCATGGTTGGAGTCTCAGGTATATCCTGTTCTCCAGTTTCATGACACGCATCGAGTCAGCGGAGTTGGTAGGGTGCAGGTAGAACCTGTCATTGTAGAAACCACGTCCTGCCTCATCGTTGAGGCCAATCTCATCCGTATAGTATTTTGTGAATGCGGAATATTCTGAACTGTGCCCGATGAATGCGGTGGTTATCCTGTTGTCCACCGTATCCGAGCCGGCATCAGCAGCAGCCTTTGCAGCCTTCTCCGCATCGAGCCTGTACATTTCCGCGATTGCGGTGCTGTCCCCGGATGCCAGTATGCTGTCTCTCCTTGCCTCCTCGGCCTTGCGGGCCTTGCGCTTTCCTTTGCCTATATCATATATGAAGTCAAAAGGAATCCTGTATGACTGGTCCAGGAACACTGTATTCTTCTTGATCTTGTTGGTGGCGTTGGTCAGGTGTACTGCTATCTCCCTTGCATCCACTGTCGTATCCCTGATCCACATGTTGTCGATGATACCTCCGTTTTCGCTCCTTTCCACCTTGTTGTATATGTATCCGGCGTGCATCAGATACCTTTTCCCCATATAATTGGTTGCGGCCACGAACGTCCTGTTGTCGGTCGCCTCGTTCTGGAGCATCCCGTTTGAGCCGTATCTGTGATATTCGAGGGTGATATTCAGTTCAGGAAGTATGTTCTGAGTCGTCAGTACCTTGATGTTAGTCTCCTCTTTCTCGTCATTTGCGAACAATGTACCCCAATATGCCAGTTCCGTGTACGGTGTCTTGGTATTGAACATCGGCAGGCTCTCAGGGGAATAGTTGTACATCCTGTAAGGGGTGTAGAATACCACGTTTTCCTCATCATCCCTCCTGAAGAAATTGTACGTCTGGACAGGAGAGCCTATCACACCCAGGTAGGATGCGTTGATGTCCGTCTTGAAGAAAGGGTAGTCATTGAAATGGTAGTTGTACGATGTGTCCTGCTCATGCAGTTCGACATTGTTGAAGTACCTGTCGTGTGTCCATGTTATCAGTCTCTTGTACTGCATGGAGTCCGGTACGGCGTATGTCTCGAGGATTCTCGGAGTCGCTGAGATGACGCTGTCTTTGTATGCCCGTATGCTGTCCTTGGCGTTCAGGATGCTGTCAACGCGCGCCATCATTTTCGGCAGGTTGATTTCTGCAAGATATTTCTTCCTCTCACGTCTTGACAGGGAATTGAACCATGCAATTGAATCCCTGTATGCCGTCTCGGAGGAGTCCTTGAAGATCAGCGAGTCCAACTTGTGCAGTTCCAGGGAGTCTCCTATGTTTCTGAGCGAGTCACGGGTATGGAGCCGTGTCAGCGAGTCCTTCAGTTCCACGTAATATCTGTATCTGAAAGGATCCGTGTCCTTGAGAGAATCCGGGATGGTGATGGTGTCCCGTGCCGGGATGAATGTGACGGAATCCGCTGCAGTCATGAGTGAGTCTGCCATGACAAGTGTCAGGGAATCGGTCTCTTGTGCCGAATCGGCAACGGCATGCGGGAGTGTGTCTTCCGCTATCACTGTGTCAGGTATGGAAAGGTACGTGGAATCGGTGACTGCAGATGTGCTGTCACTGAAATACGGCCATGCGGCAGAATTTCGCATTCTCCCGGCGTCTATCCCGTAGGATTGGACTGCTGCTGCGGCAATGAGCAGAGCAGGAATCCATATTTTGGATAACACGTTTCTCATACGAACCTGCAAAGGTACGGATAATTAGGCAAAATTCAAAATGAGGGGTGTCGCCAGTGCATTGCCAAGGCTGATAGGCAGCCATCACGGGTCTGCCGGGATGTCACTCTATGGAGATTCCTTCTGCAGCCATTTCCTTGAGAGCCTTGCGGTGTCCGGACTCATCGACGTAGGCAAGAGCCGGAGAGACGAGATGCACTTTCATCCCTGTCTTCATCAGGTCCTCACATGTTGACCGGACGCAGTATTCGGTGGCTATCCCGCACACATACACATCGGTGGTATCGAGCAGGCAGAGGATGTCCCCGAGAGTCTGTCCTGCACCGTTGACTGCATCAAGACCTGAGTATTGCTCCCTCTCCCTGTCACATCCTTTCAGAAATGTGAGTTCCTCCTGTGCGTATGGCTGCAGCGCCTCATGGATTGCCCCTCCATGTGTCCCTGCCACGCAGTGCGGAGGCCATGTCCCTCCATATTCCCTGAATGAGGAATGATCTGAAGGGTGATGGTCACATACGAAAAGAATAGGGAATGTGTCAAGTATCTCCTCATTTCCGTCCCCCTCCTGTCCTGAAGTCATCCTGTCGATGAACCTGACAGCCTCGTTTACAGCATTTTCTGAATTGTGACATGCGAGGGAGCCGTCAATGAAGTCGTACAGCATGTCCACGACTACCAGTGCAGAATTTTTCATCGTTATCTGAGATTGAATCCGTTGATTTCCCTTGTGAGCCTGTTGATGATCTCCATCTTCAGGTCATAAAGGGAGTCCGATATGTCCACTTTATAATAATGTGGATTGATGAGCCTTTTCTCGCTCGGGCTGAAATGCCTCAGAGTGTTGTCGTAGTAGGCCTTCTTCTCCATGAGAGTGTGCTCCGGCACGCATCTTTCCCCGTTGCGGATGACCTGGTGCTGGAGAGGCTTGGCGGAATATTCCCCTGCCTCGAAGGTCTTGAACTTGTACCTGTCGTTCTCGTCATAGACGGTGAATGTCTCCCCGTTCTCTATCTTGAGGGCAAGGTCATCTCCTCTCAGGCAGGTGACGTCAGCCTTGAAGATTTCACCTTTGTCCGGGCTGTTCTTCGTGATCCTGTATGTAATCTGGAACCCTGGATTGATCAGTTTGGCCTTGTCTTCAGAACGTTTGAGCACAGGCTGGCCGTCAATCTGCACCAGTTTGTAGACATTGCCGAAACATGGGTTGGCCTTGCTGGTGGCGATGGCGTCCCCGACACCGTAGGAGTCAATGCAGGCGCCCTGCCGTTCGAGGTCTGAAATCAGATACTCGTCAAGTGAGTTGGTCGCGAAGATCCGGCATCCGTCGAATCCGTTCCTGTCCAGTATCTTCCGGCATTCGCATGACAGGTATGCGAGGTCGCCGCTGTCGAGCCTGATGCCGTACCCCGGCCCGTAGGAATTGTCGATGCCGTTGGCCTTGTATGCCCTTATGGCATTCAGAATGCCGCATTTGAGGGAGTCGTATGTATCTATCAGAAGAATCAGCGGCTCGCCTATATGGGTCTTGATGTATGTGTCGAATGCATGGAACTCGCCTTCGACAGAGCATCCGAAAGATGTCACGTAACTGTGGGCCATAGTCCCTGTGGACCCGCAGCCGAACATCACTCCTGTCAGGATGTTTGATGTGTTGCTGCATCCGGCAATGATGGCTGCTTTGGCCCCGTATGTCGCCGCCCATGGCCCGTGCGCCCGCCTGGAGCCGAACTCGCTTACCGGCCTGTTGGTGGCACGGCACACTCTGGATGCCTTTGTGGCCACTGCCATCTGGTGGTTCATAATGCAGAGCATCGGTGTCTCAAGCACCTGCGCCTCTATCATCGGGGCCTCTACTATTATCACAGGTTGGGAAGGGAACGCTATCTCTCCCTCTCTCATCGCGTAGACGTTCCCGGTGAATCTCATGGACGAGAGATACCTCCTGAATCCGGCATATTCCTCACCAGGCAGGAACTTCTCATAGAACTCTTCAGGCATCGTGCCCAGATTCCTTATCATTTCAATCACTTCCTCAACGCCGCTCACGACTGCCCAGTTGTTGTTCTCCGGGGCTTTCCTGTAGAAAAGATTGAAGATGGCGGTCTTGTCTTTCATCCCGCTTTCATAGAATGACTTTCCCATTGTATATTGGTACTTGTCGGAACAATATGCGATTTCAAGCATAATAAGAGATATATTTATACAAATGTAGTCTTTTTTCTTAGTAATTTTGTCTTCCGGACAAAAATTGAAACAGATGACATTTGATAAAGATACTTTGAGGACAGGAGAAGATGCCCTTGCATCCCTTTTCAAGTCATTTTACGGCCATGAGCCGGAAAGCATGACACCGCTCTCCACTTCAGGCAGCAACAGGAGGTATTTCCGTATGACAGACGGGCATGGCTCATATATTGGCTGCGCCGGGACAGACAGGAATGAGAATGCGGCGTTTGTTGCTTTGGACAGACATTTCAGGGGCAAGGGTGTGAATGTCCCGGAAGTGTTCGCTGTCAGTCAGGACGGGATGTCATATATACAGGAGGACCTCGGAGACATCTCCCTGTTCGATGCAGTGTCATCGGGGCGGGCTGCAGGGGAGTATTCCGAAGACGAGGAATCTCTTCTGACAGAGGCTGTCTCTGCTCTGCCTGAGATCCAGTATGCCGGAGCGGAAGGCCTTGATTTCAACCTCTGCTATCCCGAACCGGCTTTCGGCCGCAGGCTTGTGATGTCGGATCTCAATTATTTCAAATTCTGTCTTCTGAAACCGTCAGGAATAGGATATAATGAGTCCGCCCTTGACAGGGATTTCGGACTCTTCGCGTCCGACCTCATGTCGGAAGACTTCCGGCAGTTCATGTACAGGGACTTCCAGGCTCGCAACGTGATGCTCAAGGACGGCGTCCCGTATTTCATAGATTTCCAAGGGGGGAGAAAAGGTCCGGTGTATTATGATGTCGCCTCGTTCGTCTGGCAGGCGAAGGCGGGTTATCCGGAAAGACTGAAGGACAGGCTTGTTGATGCGTGGCTCGATGCCGCAGGAGAATATGCGCGGATTGACAGGGGCCTGTTCAAGGAGAGGCTCAGGCTTTTCGTGCTGTTCAGGACGCTGCAGGTGCTCGGGGCGTACGGATTCCGCGGCAACTTCGAGAGGAAACTGCATTTCCTGCAGAGCATACCGTATGCGATGGCCAATCTCCGCAGGCTTCTTGAAGAGCCTCCGGCCGGTTATGCCTATCTTGTGCCGTTGCTGAGAGATCTCTCTTCGCTGCCGCAGTATCAGGGACAGCAGGCGCCTGCCGGTACTGAATCCTCCGACGGTCATGAAAGTCACAGGCTTCACGTGCTTGTGTGCAGTTTCTCCTACAAGAAAGGTCTCCCCGATGACCCGTCAGGGAACGGTGGCGGTTATGTCTTCGACTGCAGGGCATTGCCGAACCCGGGGAAATACGAATATTACCGGCAGTACAATGGCATGGATGCCGAAGTGATTGATTTCTTTGCCGACAAGGAGGAGGTACCTGTATTTCTCGGACATGTATGGGACCTTGCCGATGCCCATGTGGAGAGATTTATGCAGCGTGGTTTCACACACATGATGATATGTTTCGGATGTACCGGAGGACAGCACCGTTCGGTATATTGCGCCGAGAGGACAGCCGCGCATATAGCATCAGCCTTTGATGTCCGTGTGACTGTGGTGCACAGGGAGCAGGGCGTGACAAGGGAGCTTTGAACATTGGCAACAAGGGTACATTATGAAAGCAATGATATTCGCTGCAGGTCTCGGCACAAGACTCAGACCACTTACGGACTCTCTTCCGAAGGCTCTTGTCCCGTTGTGCGGGAAGCCGCTCCTGTATCACGTGATGATGAGGCTGAAGTCTTTCGGCTATGACGAGATCGTGGTCAATGTCCATCATTTTGCCGACATGATTGAGCAGTATCTTTTGCAGGAAGGGAATTTCGGTATGAAGGTCAGCATTTCGGACGAAAGGGATCTTCTGCGGGAGACCGGAGGCGGTATCCGCCATGCAAGAAAATGGCTTGAAGAGGAAGGGAGCCACGGCATGGCAGATGGAAGTTTCCTCGTGCATAACGTAGACATCATTTCTGATCTTGACCTCGCGTGGTTTGCCTCAGAATGTCGTCAGGGCGCGCTCGCCAACCTGCTTGTAAGCGACAGGAAGACAAGCCGCTATCTGCTTTTTGACAGGGACATGAGACTTGTCGGATGGCAGAATGTATCGACAGGTGAGGTGAGGACACCTTATCGCGGGCTTGATCCCGACTCCTGCCGCAGGCTTGCATTTTCAGGGATTCATCACATCTCTGACAGGATATTCGATGTGATGGACCGGTATGACAGGGAAGCGGAGGCCTTGGGTATTGACCCTCTCGGAGAGCGGTTTCCGATAATGGACTTCTATCTCAAGGTGGCCGCCGATTGTCCCATATATGGAGTGGAGGCCCGGAATCTGCATCTTGTCGATGTAGGTAAACTCCAGTCACTCCGGGAGGCCGAGGCATTGTGCAGCAGTCTGCTGTGATGCCTCAGGCACTCAGTCCTCCTTCCTGAGCAGGTCTTCTGCAGCCACACGGTCGGCATTGCCTCTTGCCGAATTCATCGGAATGTTCTTCCACACGATGTCCACGAAGATGACTATCAGTATCAGACAGCAGGCAAGGAGCGAGATGTACTGCCACTTCTCCATTATCTGGAAGTAGAAATCCACGTCCTTAAGCCTGTCTGACTGTCCTGCAATGACAGCAAACGTATTGTTTACGCAGTGCATAAGCATTGTGAGCCTGAGGGAGCCGGTCTTGTAATAGACATAGGCGAAGAGCATCCCGAGGACGAACGCAGGGACGGCCTGCCACGGGTTGAGGTGGATGACGGCAAAGCAGAAGGATGAGATGACCATTGCCCATACAGGGTGCATCCTCTGCAGCAGCCCTCTGAGAATCATGCCTCTGCACAGCCATTCCTCAAATATCGGAGCCAGGACCGATACAGAGAGCAGTGACACCCACACTGGGGAGTCTGATACCAGGTTGTCCATCAGTTCCTTGAGTTTCTCGGGCATCGGAGGCATGGCTGCGTTGACAGGGTCCATGAGAAAGCCTGCCGCCAAAGTCACCACAGAGACCATCAAGGCCATCTTCCATCCGCCGATTCTTCCGAAATTTGTGCTGTCCAGGGCGCAGCCCGTGTCGAACAGTTCATTTCTTCTGCTCATGTATGAGGCGAACACCATAGGAGGAACGAACATCACCGGATATGATAGCAGCATACCGTAGGTCGTGGCGGACTCAGCCCCGAAGAAAATAGTGAAGACGCTTGTCACTGCCGCCCCCAGAAAACTGCCTGCAGCCAGCAGGAGAATGAGTATGATGGTGCCCAATATTCCCGGCAGATAATATTGGTAGCCTGAAAAGAGGTCGTATGATTTCTTTCTTGTCTTCTGAAAAAAAGGTGCCATCTGCTGTCGTGGATAAAAAAAGGGACCGGCTGGGGTGTGCCGCAGTCAGTCCCGTGATGTGATTCTTGTGATTCTAGTACAGTGGGGAAGGATAGATGCCCTTGTCGGCAAATTCCTGGAACTTGGCTACCACTCCCGGCCTGTCCTCCTTGAAGGTGACTCCGAACCAGTGTGACGGGGTCGAGAGGAGTTCTGTCCTGGCTGAATTGTCCTTTATCATGCAGTCGATTGCATACGGGATGTAGAATTCAGCCTTGAGTTCGTTGCGGTTCTTCTCGATGAAGTCCCTGAAGATGGCTTCGCTCTTCTCGAAATAATCAGGTGTGAAGCCCCACATGTTCATTGAGGCAAGGGCCTTTCCGTCGAGTTCTACCTTCTCTCCCTTGCTGTTGTCCCCGTAGACTTTGCCGTCCTCTGCCTTGGCGATGTTGTGATGTTCCTCGACATGGGTGAGGAAATGTCCTGCATCAGCCGAGCAGATACCTCTTGACACTCCGCCGGACTCGGACAGTGTGTGGTCGAGTTCGAAGCCTACCATGCAGTAATGTCCTGTTGTATGCTCATGAGCCCTGAGCCAGTCTGCGATGATGGCGAATGACTCCTTGCCGTAGTAGTCGTCCCCGTTGATGACGGCAAACGGCTCCTTGACAATGTCCTTTGCCATGAGTACTGCATGGGCTGTGCCCCAAGGCTTCTGCCTTTCAGGATTGTATGTCATTCCTGCAGGAATCTTGTCAAGTTCCTGGACGGCAAATTCAAACTTGAGAGGAGTGCCGTCCGTGCATTTCACGTGACTGTATTTCTTCTGTACAAGTTCCTCGAACTGAGGTTTGAAATATTCCCTTACGATGTAGACAACCTTGCCGAAGCCGGCCTGTACCGCATCGTAAATTGAATAGTCGATGATTGTTTCTCCGTTCGGACCGAGACCGTCCATCTGTTTCAATCCGCCGTAACGGCTGCCCATGCCGGCAGCCAAGACCAAAAGTGTAGGTTTCATCATTAGAGGTTTTATTTATCTCCCAAAAATAATTATTTTTGCATGAAAATCCATTATAATCAATCAAAATTTGGGCAGGGCAGGTAAAATATTCAAGGGCAGGCACGGAGGATTCGCCAAATTTGTGGCCGGGACTCTGGCCGTATTTGTTCTTATCATGGTATTCTGGCCGGGGAACAATGTCATCCGTTGGATAGGCGCGAAAGTAGAGATTGCCCGTCAGGAAAGGCAGATCAGGGACTACCGTCACAAGATCAGGGAGATGAACGAGCGGATAAGGATGCTTACATCCGACAAGGATACCCTTGAAAAATTCGCCAGGGAGCAATTCAATTTTGCTGAGCCTGGCGATGATGTCTATATTGTTGAATGACAGTCTGTCAGAATCCGGTGTAAGTCATCGGTGTGATTGCCCGCATTTCTTCTTTCACACTTTCGCTGACGTCGAGGCTTTCTATGAAATCCGCTATGGTCTCGTGTGTGATGGCCGCCCCGGTGCGTGTCAATGCCTTCAATGTCTCGTAAGGGTTGGGGTAGTTTTCCCTTCTGAGTATCGTCTGCAGGGCCTCTGCCACCACAGCCCAGTTCCTTTCAAGGTCGGACTCTATCGCCTTTTCATTCAGGATGAGCTTGCCGAGTCCTTTTTTCAGGGAGTTGAGCGCGATCATCGTATGGGCTACGGGCACGCCTATGTTTCTGAGCACTGTGGAGTCCGTGAGGTCTCTCTGGAGTCTTGACACGGGGAGTTTCATCGACAGGTGTGTGAACACCGCATCTGCCATCCCGAGGTTGCCTTCCGCGTTCTCGAAATCAATAGGGTTGACCTTATGCGGCATTGCGGACGAGCCGACTTCGTTTTTGTTCACTTTCTGTCTGAAGTATTCCATGGATATGTATGTCCATATATCACGGCAGAAGTCTATGAGTATGGTATTTATCCTGCGGATGTTGTCGAAGATGGCGGCAAGGTTGTCGTAATGCTCTATCTGTGTGGTCGGGAACGATCTCCTCAGACCGAGGGATGCGACGAACCTGTCCCCGAACGAGACCCAGTCTATGCCCGGATAGGCCACCTTGTGGGCATTCATATTGCCTGTGGCACCTCCGAACTTTGCAGGGTAGGAGAGTGCCTCCAACTGGCGCAGCTGTTCCTCAATCCTTACCTGGAACACTTTGAATTCCTTGCCTACTCTTGTGGGGGATGCCGGCTGCCCGTGTGTCTTCGCGAGCATCGGGATGTCCTTCCATTCTTCGGCCATGCCGGCGATTGTGCCCAGGACTTCCTGCATCAGCGGCAGATATGCCTCGTGGACAGCCTCTTTTAGCGAGAGCGGGACGGAAGTGTTGTTGATGTCCTGGGAGGTGAGTCCGAAATGCACGAATTCCCCCCATTTCATGATGTCCATTTCCTTGAATCTCTCTTTGATGAAATATTCCACGGCCTTGACATCATGGTTGGTGATGCGCTCTATGTCCTTCACTTTGGCTGCGTCCTCAGGTGTCAGATTCCTGTAGATGTCCCTGAGTGCCCCGAACTTCCCGTGGTCGAAGTCCGCCAGTTGCGGCAGCGGGATCTCGCACAGGGCGATGAAGTATTCGATTTCGACCCGTACCCTGTAGCGTATCAGGGCATATTCACTGAAATAGTTCCTAAGAATCTCCGTCTGGCGGGCATATCTTCCATCGATTGGGGAGACAGCCAAAAGTGCATGATTGTCCATATATGTTATGTTATCAGTCTGCAAATATATTCAGAACTTGCGTCAATTCCAATCTTTCATTGAAGAGAGAGAAGTCTCCATGCCCGGACCGTCCTTGCGGCTTCGGCGACATCGTGCACGCGCAGGATGTCAGCCCCTCTCTCCAGTGCCGCGAAATGCAGAACCTGTGTCTGTGGCAGGGATTCTTCCGGCGTGATGCCGAATGTCTTGTATATCATGCTTTTCCGGGATACGCCTACAAGTATCTTATGCCCGTGTCCGGCGAACCTGTCCAGCTCCCTCAGCATCTGCCAGTTCTGCTCCGGCGTCTTGGCAAATCCGAATCCCGGGTCCAGAATCCAGTCCCTGATGCCTGCCTTCGAGGCCTTTTCCCCGAAATCCCTGAAATATTCCGACACCTCCTTGGTCACGTCGTCATAGTCGCACATGGACTGCATGGTTGACGGCGTACCTCTTTTGTGCATGGCCACATACTGCAGCCCGAGCCTGCCCACGGTATGCAGCATCTCAGGATCATCCTCTCCTGCGGAAATGTCGTTCACGATGAAGTCTCCTATCTCTTCATGGGCTTTCCTGACGACACTGCTCCAATATGTGTCAATGGAAATGGCGGCTTCCGGATATGCCTTTCTGACAGCCCGCAGTACTGGGGCGAGTCTTCTCCATTCCTCATCCTCCCCGACGGCTTCCGCTCCAGGTCTCGTGGAGCAGGCCCCGATGTCTATGATGTCAGCCCCCTCTTCCAGCATCTTTCCGACCCTGCACGTCACAGCCTGTATGTCGGGCCTGCCGTCAGCGCCGAGGCATCTGCTGGCGGCAAAATATGAATTGTCCGTGATGTTGACAATCCCCATTATCTGTATCTTCCTGTCTGCAGCCATTCTGTATCAGATTAGATTTTCTTCATGATACGGCACGGGTTGCCGGCGGCGACGACTCCTGACGGGATGTCCTTTGTGACGACACTGCCCGCGCCGATGACGCAGTTGTCCCCGATGGTCACGCCGGGCAGCACGATGACATTCCCTCCGATCCAGACATTGCTGCCGATTCTGATGGGGCGGGCATATTCAAGCCCAAGGTTGCGCTGTGCAGCATCAAGCGGATGCCCGGCGGTATAGAACCCGCATCCAGGAGCGATGAAGACATTGTCTCCGAATGTCACCTTCGCCCCGTCGAGGATGACGCAGTTGACATTCATGAAGAAATTCTCCCCGATTTCTATATTATAGCCGTAGTCGCAGTAGAACGGGGAGCGTATCTCGAAATTATCTCCGGTCCTGCCGAGCAGAGCCCGTATCGCGGCTTTCCGTTCAGCAGCCTTTGACGGAGGCAGGGAGTTGAGTGCAAAGCATTTCTCCCCGCTTGCAGCCATCTCTGCAAGCAGGGTCGGATCATTGTTGGCATCATACAGCATTCCTGCCGCGGCTTTTTCCTTTTCTGTCATGTCTGTCTGTGAATTTGTGCAAAAATATGATTTTTATGCGCAAAAAAATCGTAAATTAGCCCCGTTGTTGTAAAATTATGTGCTATGGCTCTTATTAATTGCAAGGAATGCGGGCAGCAGATCTCTGATGCCGCTTCCGTATGCCCTCATTGCGGGGCTCCTGTCGTGAAGGATATATATTGCTCTCATTGCGGCACCAGGATTCCGGAGAATACAAGATATTGTCCGAATTGCGGGGAGGGCGTCGCGCCTTGTGATGTGACTGGCAAGAAAGACAAAGTCGTGGCCGGTCTTCTCGCCATTTTTCTTGGAGGTCTGGGCATACATTATTTCTATCTCGGAAAGACCACTGCCGGTGTCCTTACGATTGTCATAAGCCTTTTCTCTTGCTACATCTGGACTCTTGTCATGTTTATCCAGGGCATCCTGATGCTGACCATGTCCGACGAGGACTTCAATGCCAAGTATGTGGAGAACGACAGGACGTTCCCTCTTTTCTGATAACAAAAAGATAAAGACATGTTTTGCAGGAACTGCGGTGCGGAACTGCCGGATGATTCCAGGTTCTGTACCAATTGCGGATGTGACCTGGCTGCTGCAGGCGGTCAGATGCCGCAATATCACAACACCCGTACATCCGGGCGTACAAGACCGGCAAGTTATCTTGTGCTCTCCATCCTCGTCCTGATATTCTGCTGTGTTCCGTTCGGGATAGTCGGCATTGTGTATGCCTCAAAAGTCGATTCGTGCTGGAATGCCGGCAAGGAGGAGGATGCCATCATGTTCTCCCGCAAGGCAAGGAACTGGTGTCTTTGGGGAATATTCCTGACAGCAGGCTTATGGATAGCCTACATCATCCTGCTCGCCTTGGGGATATCCTGGGCAGCCTGGTGGGACGGATATGACACTTATCTGACATGGCTGCCTTAGGCGGCCGTTCAAAGGGCCTCCTGACGGTTGCGGTCGTGGCGGCGGCAGTTGTTGCCGCTGCCGTTTATCTCATATTCGATCCGGCCGGCTCCGTCTTTTTCCCGAAATGCCCGTTTCTGATGCTGACAGGGCTGGAATGTCCGGGATGCGGGACTCAGCGGGCGTTGCATTCGCTGCTGCATCTTCATGTCGCCGATGCGGTGAGGTATAATGCTCTTCTTGTGCTTGCCGTGCCTTTCATGGGGGTTCTCCTGGCTGCCCTGATATTGAAAAGCCGGTTCCCCGGGTTCTATGCCAAGGTCAACAGCGCGACTGCCGCATGGACTGTGTTTGCGGTTGTAGTGGCATGGTGGATAATCCGTAATATTGCCGGAATTTAAGTCTCCTGTCATAGGACAGACCGATATTTGTCGAATAAAATTTCATATTGGCATCAAAAGTGCATATATTTGCACTGCGGTCGCGATATGCTTAACTATGATTTTGACCGTAAACTTTTCGGGAGGGGCTGACCATTGCTGGTTGGCCTCGTTTTATGATGAATTTGAGAAAAGATGAGAATACCTGCAGAATGGGAGAGTCAGAGCGGCGTACAGCTCACATGGCCGCACAGGGATACCGAGTGGTATCAGATTGACAAGGTTCTGGAGTGCTATGTGGACATAGCGCGTAACATAATTGATTTCGAGCCGCTGATGATTGTCGCGAGGGACATCGATGAGGCGAAGACGGATATCGTGGAAGTCTGCGCCAGGACAGGGATGACTCTTGATACTGACAGGATCCGTTTCTGCGAGGCTCCTCTCAATGATACATGGGCGAGGGACCATGGCGGCATCTCGGTGTTCGGGAACAACGGGGAGAAGTACCTCTACGACTTCGTGTTCAACGGTTGGGGGCTGAAGTTCGCCTCGGATCTTGACAACCGGTTGACAAGGCGGATTTTCGACCAGGGTGTGTTCAATGATGACGTGCTCGGGGTGGATATGCGCCCTTATGTCCTGGAGGGAGGCAGCATAGACACGGACGGGTGCGGGACCATGCTGACCACGTCATCATGCCTGTGCTCCGTCAACAGGAACGAGTACCTGTCGCGGGAGGAGATTGAAGACGAACTCAAGGGGGCTTTCGGGCTTGACAGGATTCTCTGGCTTGACCACGGGGGCATAATAGGGGACGACACGGACAGCCATGTGGATATCCTTGCAAGGTTCTGCTCTCCGGATACGATAGCCTATACCCGCTGCGACAATCCGGAAGATGACAATTTCGCGGAACTGGATGCCATGGAGAAACAGCTGATGACGTTCAGGACTGCGGACGGACGCCCTTACAGGCTTGTCCCGCTTCCGTTGCCTGACCCGTTGTGGCTCGATGACTACAGGTTGCCTGCATCCTATGCCAATTTCTTGATAGTCAACGGGGGCGTCCTTGTTCCGGGGGCTGGTTCGCCAAAGGATGACATCGCACGTCAGAGACTTCAGGAGGTGTTCCCCGACAGGGAGGTCAGGGTGATTGACTGCAGGGCATTGCTTTCCGGGCACGGCTCTCTGCATTGTGTCACGATGCAGTTCCCGGAGGGGTATCTGAGGACTGAATGATATGGACAAATAACAGATGACAGACATGAATATATTGAAAGTAGGAATGGTGCAGCAGTCTTGCGGGACCGATATCGCTGCCAATGTCGAAAAACTCAAGAGCAATATAAGAAAGTGCGCTTCTGAAGGCGCGCAACTGGTGGTGCTTCAGGAATTGCACAATTCAGTGTATTTTTGCCAGACGGAGAATGCGGCACTCTGTGACCTTGCGGAGCCTATACCGGGTCCTTCTACCGAGACATTCGGCGCATTGGCGCGGGAACTCGGCATAGTCCTGGTGCTTTCGCTTTTTGAACGCCGCACTGCCGGCATCTATCACAATACCGCCGTAGTCATAGAGAAAGACGGTTCGATAGCCGGAAAGTACAGGAAGATGCACATACCTGACGACCCTTGCTACTACGAGAAGTTCTACTTCACCCCGGGAGACATCGGTTTCAAGCCGATAGAGACATCCGTCGGGACGTTGGGAGTCCTCGTATGCTGGGACCAGTGGTATCCCGAGGCTGCCAGGCTCATGGCATTGAACGGTGCGCAGATTCTCATCTATCCGACAGCGATAGGAGGCGTCGGGACAGACCCGGCGGAGGAGCAGAAGGTCCAGTGTGACGCGTGGAAACTTGTCCAGAAAGGACATTCCGTGGCCAACGGTCTGCCTGTGGTCACTGTAAACAGGACAGGACATGAGGATGACCCTTCCGGCAATACCATAGGGCTGGATTTCTGGGGAAATTCGTTTGCAACGGGACCTCAGGGGGAGATTCTGGCCCAGTTCGGCAAAGATGAGGAAGGCGTCAGGGTAGTTGATATTGACCTGGACAGGACTGAGTATGTGAGGAGAGGATGGCCGTTCTTCAGGGACCGCAGGATTGACGCATACGGAGACATCCTGAAGAGATACGGAAAATAATAATCTGCAGCATTGGCTGATGACGGTATATCAGAAAAACTAAAACCAGTGAGTACAATGGCAAATATAGGTACAACATTCACAAAGTACGGCAAGAAGGCTCTGCTTTGCGGCTCAGGCGAACTCGGCAAGGAAGTCGCCATCGAACTTCAGAGATACGGCGTGCAGGTGGTGGCTGTGGACAAATATGAGAATGCCCCTGCAATGCACGTCGCACATTCGCATCATGTCATCTCAATGCTTGACGGGGCGGCATTGAAAGAGATCATCGAGGAGGAGAAGCCGGACTATATCATTCCGGAGATAGAGGCAATAGCCACAGACAGGCTGGTCGAACTTGAGAATGAAGGCTTCAATGTCATTCCTACAGCCAAGGCTGCACAAATCACCATGAACCGCGAGGGCATCCGTCGTCTTGCGGCAGAGACTCTCGGTCTCCCTACTTCCAAATACCGTTTTGCCGCTACGAGGGAAGAGTTTGACGAGGCTGTGAAGGAGATCGGGTTCCCGTGCATAGTCAAGCCGGTCATGAGTTCCTCTGGACACGGTCAGAGTATGCTCCGGTCTGAGGCTGATGTCGACAAGGCATGGCATATATCACAGGAAGGCGGAAGGGCAGGAAGCGGGAAGGTGATTGTGGAAGGGTTTGTGGACTTTGACTATGAGATTACCCTGCTCACTGTCCGCCATTGTGCCGGTACCACATTCCTGAAGCCTGTGGGACATCATCAGGTGGACGGGGACTATCGTGAATCCTGGCAGCCCCAGGCCATGTCTCCGGAAGCCCTTGCCAAGGCCGAGCATATCGCAGGCGAGATAACAGCGGCTCTCGGAGGATATGGCATTTTCGGAGTGGAACTCTTTGTCAAGGGCGATGATGTCATATTCAGCGAAGTGTCTCCGCGTCCTCATGACACAGGTATGGTGACCATGATTTCACAGGATATGTCGGAGTTTGCCCTCCATGCGAGGGCGGTGCTCGGTCTTCCTGTCCCTGAAGTCAGATTCTTCGGGCCGTCTGCATCAAAGGCGGTTGTAGTCGAGGGCAATACCCGCGAATACGAGTTCTGCGACCTTGAGAAGGTGCTTGAGGAGCCAGGTGTCCAGTTGAGGATATTCGGCAAGCCTGAGATTGCGGGACATCGTCGCCTCGGTGTCATCCTTGCCACTGCGGACACTGTCGAGGAGGCTCGCGCCAAAGCCGAAAGGGCTTATGCGAAACTCTCGGTAAAAGTATATTGACGTCAGGACGATGAACCGTATGAAGTCCTCCAATGGATTCTGGGCGTCACTGTTTGCGAAAGACGTCTCCCTGGATCAGCTGCCTTTCGAGACGGATATGCATTCCCACGTGCTTCCCGGGGTGGATGACGGCTTCAGGTCTTTGGAACATTCTTGTGAGGCGGTCTCTCGTCTGGCAGAAATGGGGGTGAGGAATATGATACTCACCCCTCACATATATCCCGAACTCTATCCCGGGAACAGTTACGGGACGATAGTCTCAAAATTCGGTGAGGTGAAGGACAGTCTTCGTGAAGCCTCGGGAATAAATTTCCTGCCGGGAGGCGAACACATGGTATACGAAGGGTTTGAGGACACTTTTTCAGGTGAGATGCTCCTGCTGCCGGGGAAGCATATCCTGATAGAGATGTCATACGCCTATGAATCGGCCAACCTGGACGAGACGGTGTTCCGTCTCATCTGTATGGGGTACAATCCTGTCCTGGCTCATCCTGAGCGGTATCTCTTCTATCCGTCAGACCTTGTCAGGATAAGGGAGATTGTGGACAAGGGATGTAAACTTCAGTTCAATCTCCTGTCATTGGGCGGATTCTACGGCAAGGGTGCGGCTGTCAAGGCAAGAGCCATACTTGAGCGCGGCCTTTATTCTTTCGCAGGTACTGACCTTCATTCCCTTGCACAGATTGACATGCTCCGCAGCATGAGATTCAGGAGGAGGCATGTTCCTGAATTGGAGAGGATTATGCTCAATACCACGAAGCTGTTCCTGGACTGACGGGATCATCTGAATTTGGACAGTATCTGCAGTTCGTGGTCTGCCTTGATCTTGTCGATGATTGAACATACCACCTTGAATGTCCTGCTGTCTTCCGTATAGCAGGCAGGGGTGATGAAATTGACACGTTTCTGCTTCAGAAGTTTCTTTGCCGTCTCCTTCTTCCCAGGCACAAGAGGGTTGTAGACAGCTATCGAATGTCCTCCGAACATCTTGACAATCTTCATGCAAGGCACATCGGTCTCACCGTCTCCGAAATAAATCATGTGCGGGAACGGGATTCTCTTGTTCTCCTCCAACTGGCTCTCGTTGACCAGTTTGTTGTCCCTGATGCTCAGGATGCCTTTGTTTATCTTGAATATGAACTGGGTCTTCGCCGTGTAGTCGACAGCCACTCCCGGCCATACTGCATTGCCGCTTTGGTCGTACAGGAAAGAGCAGGCGAAGATGCGTTTGAATTCCCCGGCAATCGGGCTTCCTTCTATCATCTCGGCAAGTCCTGAAGAGTTGATGTAGTGCTCCACGATGACACCGTGCCGGCGTCCGTATTCATTTACAAGGCCGAACCATTCCTTCACCCCGTCGAAGAGTTCTATGCTTTTGCCGAAACTCCTGAATTTCTCCCGCTGCAGGCTTATGCCTGCCTTCCTGGCCTCGTCAAACATCAGTTTCATGTAACTCAGGATGTTGCTGGCGTCTTGCCCTATGGCAATCTCGTCGCTCATTGTCCAGAATTCAGATGGACTTTTCCCTATGGCCTGGATGAACCCGAATTCCTGCATGTTGCCGGGCGAGAGTGTCCCGTCAAAGTCATAGATGAGAGCGACAATCGGTGTCTTTTTCATTTCATCAGATTTCGTCGGACCAAAGTTAAGAAAAATTTGCCATTATGAAAGTTTAGTTGCCGGACGGCAATCTATTTGTTAATTTTAACCGTTTTTATCGAAAAAATCCGGTTGTATGACGATTTCGGGAAAGACCATAGTGCAGATAATCCTCAATCTTGCTGCTGCAGCGGCAATAGGTATTATCGTGGGTCTGTATTATAAATATCTGTATGGTGACGGTCATGTGCCTGCGGAAAATGAAGAGATGTCAGATTTCTGTGCGGGACTTGATTCCATTGCGGCCAGTGTGGATGCAAGAATCGGCGTGGCTGCTGTGTACGGTCCCGGGGATACGCTTGTCTGGTCTAACGTAGCGTCATCCGGGACTGGTGAGTCGCTGTCCTTATGCGGAGATGAGGATGTGCGCTTTCCGATGATGAGTGTGATGAAGTTTCATCAGGCTCTTGCGGTCTGTGACTTTCTCAGGAGGTCTTCGATACCGCTGGACAGTGAAGTTGACGTGCCGGCAGACAGTCTGGAGGACGACACATGGAGCCCTCTGAGGGACGTCCATCCCGAAGGTGGTGCGTTCACGTATGCTGAACTGCTGACATATTCCCTTGCCATGAGCGACAACAATGCCTGCGACATCCTTTTCGGATGTATCGGCGGTCCGGATGCGGTGGATTCGTATATACGTTCGCTGGGGCTGTCTGACTTCAGGATAGCATGTACGGAGGCAGAGATGCACTCGGACCGGACTGCCTGTCTCCGCAACTGGACCACACCTCTTTCTGCCGTGCGGCTTCTTGAGGTGTTTTGGGACAGAAGGGATTCAGATGAGTATCACAGATTTGTCTGGGACACGATGTCCGGTTGCGAGACAGGGCAGGAGCGCATTCCGGGCAGGATTGCAGGCAGGGTGCAGACGATTGCCCATAAGACAGGGACAGGCGATATGCTGTCTGACGGCAGGGTGTCCGCGGTCAATGACATCGGCATTGTGGTCTTGCCGGACGGAAGACATTTCTCCTTGGCCGTGTTTGTCTGCGATGCCGCCTGTACCATGCTTCAATGTGAGTCGCTGATTGCCGATATTGCCGGGCTGCTGCTTGAATATGCTGAGGAATACGCCGGATAATGACAGATAAAATGAAATGTTGTACTGGAAATAATGAGAAGATGAATGAATATCCAGAGATAAGACAGGAACTGCGGGAATACATCTGCAAGGAGGTGGTTCCGAAATATGCTTTCTTTGACCCTGCGCACCGGCAGGATCACGCACTGGCAGTGATAGACAACTCCATGGAACTGTACAGGACCGCTCCGGAGGATATCAGATCCGGACTTGACCCTGAGATTCTTTTCGTTGCTGCGGCATGCCATGATCTCGGACGGATAAACGGCAAGGAGAATCATCATATTGATTCCGGGAAGATGATAAGGGCGGATGGGCATCTTCGCAGATGGCTTTCATCAGAGCAGATAGAGATTGTTGCAGAGGCTGCCGAGGACCACAGGGCATCCGCCAAGTCAGAGCCGAGAAGCATCTATGGCAAGATTGTCGCCGAGGCCGACAGGCTGATTGATGCAGAGACAATCATCAGACGGACACTCCAATACGGCATGTCCAATTATCCTTCCCTGTCTTCTGAGGAACAGGTTGCCCGTGCCATGGCTCATCTCAAGGCAAAATACGGGGCAGGAGGTTATCTGCGGCTATGGATACCGTGGAGCGGCAATGCTGTCCGTCTCGACCGGCTGCAGACGCTCCTTTCCGACGATGATGCGACCCGTGCGGAAGTCAGCCGTATCTTCCGTGCCCTGCAATGACGGCACATACATAACTGATGCCTGTACCGGAAAGGTCCCGGGTAGCGATTAAATAGCAAATGATGTGATTAAATATAAAAGATGTGTGACCCGAAATTGCTTTCAAGTCACACATCTTTTTATCAGTGTCTGGGATGTAGTCCCCGACTCAGTTACAGAGTCCTCTTGACCTCAATGATGTTGTATGCCTCCACGACATCGCCGACCTTGATGTCATTGTATCCTGTGATGTTCAGACCGCAGTCCATACCCATAGACACTTCCTTGACATCATCTTTGAACCTCTTGAGAGAACCGAGTTCCCCGGTGTAGACCACGATGCCGTCGCGGATGACACGTACTTTTGACGTGCGGTTCAGCTTGCCTTCCTTGACAAGACATCCGGCAATCGTACCCACCTTGGATATCTTGAACAGTTCCTTGACCTCGGCTGTACCTGTGACTTCCTCCTTCTCCTCAGGGGCAAGCATACCTTCGATACCGCTCTTGACCTCGTTGATGGCGTCATAGATGACAGAGTAGAGCCTGATCTCGATTGACTCTTTCTCAGCCAGCCTTCGCGCATTCGAAGACGGTCTCACCTGGAATCCGACGATGATGGCATCGGATGCTGCGGCAAGCAGGACGTCGGATTCCGAAATGGCTCCGACAGCCTTGTGTATCACATTCACACGTACCTCCTCTGTCGAGAGTTTCAGGAGTGAATCCGAAAGCGCCTCCACCGAACCGTCCACGTCTCCTTTCACGATGATGTTCAGTTCCTTGAAGTTGCCTATGGCAATCCTGCGCCCTATCTCCTCCAGTGTCATGTGCTTCTGGGTCTTGATGCCCTGGATGCGCAGCAGCTGCTCCCTCTTGTTGGCAATGTCCTTTGCCTCTTTCTCGTCGGCCATCACATTGAATGTCTCACCCGCAGTAGGTGCGCCGTTGAGACCGAGGACGGATACCGGAGTTGACGGACCTGCCTCATCCACTTTCTGTCCGCGCTCGTTGAACATGGCTTTCACGCGGCCTGTGTAGCATCCGCTCAGCATGATGTCTCCGATGTGCAGTGTGCCGTTCTGGACAAGCACAGTCGCGAGGTATCCGCGTCCCTTGTCGAGGGATGATTCGATGACGGCTCCGGTGGCGCGCCTCTTAGGATTGGCTTTCAGTTCGAGAAGCTCTGCCTCAAGCAGCACCTTGTCAAGAAGCTTGTCCACATTGATGCCTTTCTTCGCAGAGATTTCCTGGCACTGGTACTTTCCTCCCCAGTCCTCCACGAGGAGATTCATGTTGGCGAGCTGCTCGCGGATCTTGTCCGGATTGGCGCCCGGCTTGTCAATCTTGTTGATGGCAAATACCATAGGGACACCTGCGGCCTGCGCATGGTTGATGGCCTCCACAGTCTGCGGCATTATGGCATCGTCAGCAGCGATGATGATGATGGCAAGGTCCGTCATCTTCGCACCTCGGGCACGCATGGCGGTGAATGCCTCATGTCCAGGGGTGTCGAGGAATGTGATTCTCTTCCCGTCCGGAAGTTTTACATTGTATGCACCGATGTGCTGCGTGATGCCACCAGCCTCGCCGGCAATCACGTTTGACTTTCTGATGTAGTCGAGCAGGGATGTCTTTCCGTGGTCGACATGACCCATCACGGTGATGACTGGCGGTCTCGGTGCGAGGTCCTGCTCGTCATCGCTCTCCTGTTCGATGGTCTCAGACAGTTCCGCAGTGACGAATTCCACCTCGTATCCGAATTCCTCGGCCACCAGCACGATTGTCTCCGCATCGAGCCTCTGGTTGATTGATACCATGAGACCGAGACTCATACATGAGGCAATTACCTTGGTCACAGGGATATTCATGAGGGTCGCAAGGTCGTTCGCAGTGACAAATTCTGTCACTTTGAGTATTGTCTTCTCGAGTTCCTGCTGCTCCATCTCCTCATGCATCTTCTGTGATGCGAGTTCCCTCTTTTCACGTCTGTGCTTGGCTCCGAAGTTGTTCTTGGACTTGCCCTCGTTCATCTTGGCGTAGGTCTCCTTGATCTGCTTCTGGATCTCCTTCTGCATCTCCTCCTCTTCGGCCTCCGTCATTGCAGGCTTGAAGCGGTCATGCTTGTTGCGGTTCTTGCCGCTGCCCTGATCCTGCCTGAAGTCCTTGCGGTTCTTGTCTTTCTTGTTCTTGTCTTTCTTGCCGGAGCCTTGTCCTGCGTCCTGGTCATTGCCGACCTTTGTGACGTCGACTTTCTGGCTCCCTCCTTTGGATATTCTCTCCCTTTTCTTGTTCTTCTTCCTGTCGAACTGGGAAAGGTCGATCTTGTCGACAATCTTAGGTCCTTGCAGTTTTTCCACTTCCAGTTTTATTGCTCTAGGTTCATGTCTGCTCTCTTCCGGCTTCTCCTCCTCTGCCTCGCTCTTCCGGCCGTCATCAGTCAGGGCTGTCGCCGCAGGGGTTTCAACGGCTGCCTGCTCTGTTTGCGGCTGAGGCGTCTCCTCCTGCCTCGGCTCAGGCTTCTTCTTGTCGAACCGGGAAAGGTCGATCTTGTCGACAATCTTCAGACCTCCTGTATGCTCTTCTTCCTTTGCCGCCTCTTCCTTCTGTACCGGTTCTTCCGAAGGCTTCTCCACTCGTTCTTCCTTGGCCGGAGCAGCCTCAGGCGCAGCCGTCTCTTCTGCCGGTTGCTTCTCCTCCTGCTGGACGGCAGTGATGCCGGTGCTCTTGATGATTATCTCCTTTACAGGCTCCTCATCCTCCTCTTCTTCTTCGACAGTCTTCTTTTTGGAGCCCATTTCGATTATTTCCTTGAGTTTGATGGCCACCTTTTCCGAGTCCTGCTTGAGTTTCTGCTCTTCACCGAACTTCGCCTCGATGGCAGGGAGATATGAGTCCGAGATCTTTGCATTCGGATTCACTTCCACATCGGCGCCTTTCTCTTTCAGAAAATCGACCAGAGTCTGCAGTCCTATGTTGAATTGTTTTGTAAGTTTACTTAGTCTTATTTCACTCATAAATAAATATTAATTAACCCCTTTTCTTTTCTAAATCGCGGATGCCGCCTCCAATCAGTCCTCAAACTCGGCACGCAGTATCCTGAATACCTCGGCGACTGTCTCGTCTTCGAGGTCGGCCCTTTTGGCAATGTCGCTTTCTGAAAGGGCGAGTACGCTTTTGGCGGTATCGCATCCGATGGATTCGAGCTTGTCGATGATCCACTGGTCAATCTCGTTGCTGAATTCGCTGAGGAGCACATCTTCCTCTCCGTCGTCCTCCTGCTTAGGCAACTCTCTCCATACCTCTATCTCTCTTCCTACCAGCATGCTTGCGAGCTTGATGTTGCATCCGCCCTTGCCGATGCCTTTCTTCACCTCGTCAGGCTGCATATATACCTTGATCTTGTCTGTGCCGTCCCCGAGATCCACAGATGATATCTTGGCCGGGTTGAGCGCCCTCTGTATGAGCAGCTGGGTGTTGCTCGTCCACTGCAGCACATCTATGTTCTCGTTCCTGAGTTCTCTGACGATGCCGATGATTCTCGCACCTTTCACTCCGATGCAGGCTCCTATAGGGTCAATCCTCTCGTCGTATGACTCCACAGCCACCTTGGCCCTTTCACCCGGTATGCGTACCACTTTCTTGATGGTGATCAGCCCGTCGTAGATCTCCGGCACTTCCTGCTCGAAGAGTTTTTCAAGGAATTCGTTGGAGGTCCTTGAAAGGACGATGTACGGTGTGGTGTTGTTCTTCATCTCCACACTCTTGATGATGGCTCTCACCGTATCGTTCTTCTTGAAATGCTCTCCAGGTATCTGCTCGGACTTCGGCAGCCTCAGTTCGTTGCCGTCCTCGTCAAGGATGAGCACTTCCTTTGCCCATGTCTGGTACACCTCGCCTGTGAAAATCTCACCGATCTTGGCATTGTATTTATTGTAGAGGTTGGCTTTCTCGATGTCCATGATTCTTCCCTGAAGGTTCTGCCTGAGGTTCAGGATGCCCCTTCTTCCGAAACTCTTCATGTCGACCTTTGTCGCGTATGTCTCGCCGATCTCGTATTCGTCATCCTCCTTGTTCACTTCGGAGAGGGCGATCTGGGTGTTCGGATCCTCGACCTTGTCCACGACTTCGCGGTTCCAGTAGATCTCGCAGTCACCCTTGTCGATGTTGATGATGATGTCGAAATTGTCGGCCGAGCCGTATGTCTTGGCCAGTTGGGTGCGGAATACATCCTCAAGGACTCCCATCATTGTGGCCCTGTCAATGTTCTTCAGGTCTTTGAACTCTGAAAATGCATCTTTTAACTCTGTCTTTTCCATTGATTTTATTTATTGTTTTTTAGAATTCAAGAAACGGGCGGACGGAATTCACCATATCCATCGCAATCCTCTCGTCATGCCGTACAAGTTCTTTCTTCCTTTTCCCTTCCACGGCTTTCTTTGCATCATATCTCACGTTGATGCCATCCTCGTCGGCACCTGTCAGTTCGGCTACGAACCTTTTCCCTCCTTTGAGAGATACCTCCACCTTGGTCCCTATGGCCTTGACGAACTGCCCGAGAACCTTGAACGGACGGTCGAGTCCTGCCGAAGTGACGGTAAGGGAGTAATCCTCCTGCTCCCTGTCGAATCTCTGCTCGAACAAGTCATTGACAGCCACGCAGTCATCGAGAGTCACCTCTCCTTTTTCGGACTCCACTGCCAGTTCGATGTCATTGTCCGCACTGACATTTATTTCCACAATAAACAGTCCGCGTGCAACAATTGCGGGCTCTATTGCATCTCTAATTTCTATTGCATTCATAATGCGTGACAGGATTTGACTTATTTAAACAAAAAACAGGGGACTGCCCGTCCCCTGGAATCATGCTCACGCCGCAAATGTACGAAGTATTTTTGCAATAACAAAAAATTTGACATTAATTTCATAAATAGATATAAAAGTATTTACTTTGTGGGATTTTTATGCCGGAGGCAATTTGATAACAGGACATAATCTCTGAAAATATGGAGTTCAAGGCAAAAGAGATTGCTGAAATTCTGAACGGGACGGTAGAAGGGAATCCGGAGGCCAGGGTTTCGGCATTCGCAAGGATTGAAAACGGGAAGCCGGGGGCAATTTGCTTTTTTGCAAATCCGAAATATGAGCACTATGTATATGAGTGCAAGGCAGATATCATCATTGTGAACAATTCGTTCGAGCCGCAGAAGCCGGTGCCTGCCACCATGATAAGAGTGGAGGATGCGTATGCTGCCATCGCGAGGCTTCTTGAATATGTCACTGCAAAGAGGAGATCCTACAAGAGATACCGCGGGCTGATGTCAAAGAGGTTCCTGTCCACGAGACTGGGCCGCAAGGTGTATCTGGGGAATTTCAGCCATGTAGGCAGGCGCACGGTCGTGGGAGACTATACCAGGATTTATGAGAATGTCTATATAGGTGATGATGTGAAGATCGGCAGCAGGTGCATAATCTATCCTGGCGTGCGTATCTATCCGGGGATGGTGATAGGCAACAATGTCATCATACATTCCAATGCCGTGATAGGGGCAGACGGATTCGGTTTCGCTCCGCTTGAGGACGGTACCTACAAGAAGATAGAGCATACCGGCAATGTCATCATCAGCGATGATGTGGAGATAGGGGCCAATACCACCATCGACAAGTCCCAGATAGGCTCTACAATCATAGGCAAGGGAGTCAAGATCGACAATCTGTGCCAGATTGCGCATAACGTGGAGATAGGGGAGAATACGGTCATTGCCGCGCAGAGCGGGATAGCCGGTTCCACCAAGATAGGAAGACACTGTGTCCTCGGCGGGCAGGTCGGCATCGCCGGACATATAACAATTGCGGACAATACGTCTTTCGGAGCGCAGTCGGGCGTGCTCGGAAACGTGCGTAAAGAGGGGCAGGCATTCCTCGGGACCCCTGCAATCCCTTACAAGGACTACCTTAAGTGCTATGCCATCTTCAAGCGCGGGGCGGAAGAAAAAAAGTAGGATAGAATGATTTTTTGATTATCTTTGCGTTTCGAATTGACTTTGAGAATGATACAAATGCAGCAACAGACAGTCAGGAAGAGTTACAGTTTTGAGGGAAAAGGACTGCATACAGGGAAGGTGGCGAAAGTCACTGTAAATCCGGCTCCTGCAGATTATGGAATCAGGTTTGTAAGAACAGATATAGACAGGGATGCGGCAGTGGAGGCGCTTGCAGAGAATGTCTCCAGCACGGCCAGAAGCACTACCATCACTTCAGCTGACGGGGTGTCGGTGATGACAATCGAGCACCTTATGTCAGCTCTTACAGGGATGGGCATTGACAATGCCCTCATTGAGATCAACAATATCGAGGTGCCTATTCTCGACGGCAGTGCGAAACCGTATATCGATGCAATCTGGAAAGACGGTATCATAGGACTGGATGCACAGCGCAAATATCTCGAAATCCCCGAACCTGTGGAGATATGTGACGAGAAGACCGGCTCCGTTGTCCGGATCGAACCGGCGGACAGTCCTTCGTACGATGTCAAGATTGACTTCAATTCCAAGGTTCTCGGCGTACAGACGGCACATTGGGATCCTTCATTGACTTATGCGGAAGAGATAGGCGTATGCCGGACATTCGTCTTCTTCCACGAAATTGAATATCTTTTCAAGAACAATCTCATAAAAGGCGGGGATGTGGACAATGCAATTGTCATCGTAGAGCATCCGGTCTCGGACGAACAGCTCGAGCACATGTCCAGACTTTTCAATGTCCCGGCCCTCAAGATATGCGACAACGGCTATCTCAACAATCTCAGACTACGTTTTGAAAATGAATGTGCAAGGCACAAACTGCTTGATCTGATGGGCGATTTGAGGCTCGTCGGAGGCTTCCTCAATGTCAGGGTGTCGGCAGTCAAGTCAGGACATTCGATTAATACCAGGGCAGCACGTGCGGTACGTGAACTGCTGTTGAACAGAAAATAACAAAAGAATCATGAACAAGATACATCCTCTTGCCACCGTCCATCCGAATGCGAAGCTCGGAGACAATATAGAAGTAGGCCCATACGCCTTCATTGATGAATTCACAGAGATAGGGGACGGTTGCAGGATATTGCCCCATGCCACGATTTTCAACTATGTCAAGATGGGGAAGAACTGCAGCGTATTCCCGGGCGCGGTAATCGGCGCCATCCCGCAGGACCTGAAATTCGACGGGGAGATCACCTATGTGGAGATCGGGGATAATGTCAACATCCGTGAATGTGCGACCATTAACAGAGGGACAAAGGCAAGCGGCAAGGGAGTCACCAAGGTCGGGAGCAACACTCTGATCATGTCTTATGTGCATATCGCTCATGACTGCTCGGTGGGAGAGCATTGCATTCTCGTAAGTTTCACCGGCATTGCAGGTGAGACATGTGTCGATGACTGGGCAATCCTCGGTGGCGGCACACTTTCGCATCAGTTCTCCAGAATCGGCAAGCACGCAATGGTAGGCGGCGGCTCCAAGGTCAATAAGGATGTGCCTCCATACATTCTCTGTGGCCGTGACCCTCTTTCTTATGCAGGGGTCAATATCGTAGGTCTCCGCAGAAGGGGCTTCTCTCCTGACCAGATCCGCAGCATCAAAGATATGTATGACATCGTCTACAATGCCGGATTCAATTTCAGCGATGCCTGCACGAAGATTGAGGCCGGTTTCCCACAGTCGGAAGAAAGGGACACCATCCTCGACTTCATCAGAAACTCCAAGAGAGGTATCGTAAGGGGAATGACTTCCAACTCCAAAGGGGAGATTGAGTAGTGCCTGTACTGCTTAGTGCGGCGTATTTCCCGCCGATAGAATATTTTGCCGCGATGTCGGCCGGATTTACCCTGTCACCTGACAGGGTAAATCCGTCTATTGTCTATATTGAGGCTTGCGAGAATTATCAGAAGCAGTCATGGCGGAACAGGTGCCTCTTCTATGCTGAGTCCGGGCCGCAATATCTCAATTTCCCGGTGCGCCATGACGGTGGGACCCACAAACTGCCTGTGCGGGATATCAGGATAGACTATTCTGTGCAATGGGTCATTCGGCATAAGCGGGCCATCGAGTCCGCATACAGGACTTCGGCCTATTTCGAATATTACAAGGATGATCTCTTTGCCATAATGGACTCTCATCCGGAGACGCTTTTTGCTCTCGACATGGCTCTCACCAGGTTTTTCATAGAGAAGACAGGGATACCTGTCGAACTGAGGGAGACGGATGTCTTTGCGGAGCCGGAAAAGATGTGCGAAGACAGCGGCAGCCCGTGGCATGGACTGCCTGAGACTGGTGAGTATGGTTGTGACCTGAGGGAAATCATCCATCCGAAAAGGGACAATGACATCATGGACAGGCTTGGACTCGGGGAGCCGTATTTCCAGGTGTTCTCCGGAAGGCACGGCTTCATCCCGAATCTTTCTGTCATGGATCTCCTTTTCAACGAGGGCCCTGATTCAATCCTTTATCTCAAGAGGCTCTGATGCGTCGCCGTATTGCGGCGGGGCGATGTCAGAATCTGAGACCGAGTGTCAGCATCACATTCCACAGCATCCTCCGGCTGATTATCTCCGGTGTCAGGACATTTGCATCCACATACTGGTTCCAGTCGTCATCGTATACATAATATTCGTATGGATATATCCATGTGTCCGCATACTTGGTAAGTCTGACTGCCAGGTCGGCGAAGAATGAGCCTTTGGAACTGTAGCCCAGACCGAGGGAGAAGTTGTGCATATCCCCGTCTGTACGTTCCCAGATGAACTGGTTCTGATAGTCCACATCCGACGGCAGGGCAGACGTGATGAGGCTGTAGCCTGCTCTCACTGCGAGTTCCGGCAGAGGCTTGACCTCGATTCCGGCTCTTACTTCATGAGATACACCCATTGTATTCCTGATGTCGGCATTGACATCTTCAAATGCGGTGTTGTCGTTGGAGCGGAGTTCTGAGAATCTCATGGAGCCGTAGTTACATCTCTCGTAGTCTATGCTTATCAGACCTAAGTCTCCGAATGTCAAAGCCGCCCCGACATTGAAGCGGAAAGGTGACAGTATACGGTAGGAGTATTCTACGTCAGGGCTTGTCTCGCTCCCTCCCTCTGAATTGTAACTGCTATGTTCTGCTGACATGGACCATGACTCGTTGATGGTGATGGAGGAAGGGGTCTGGATGGCCGCTCCGAGGCGCAGCCCTGCCCCAGGTGTGACTATTATCCCGAATTTCCCGTATACGGCAGTGCCTGTGGCGTCATATCCATATCCGTATTTCAGATAATCGAACTCCGTCTCGAAGAAAGTCGGGTCCTGCGCAGTCTCCCTGATATAGTACTGGTGGCTGTATCTCAGAGACGTGATGCCGAGGTTGGCTCCCACGAACACCACATCAGAGAAGTTGCCCCCGAGATTGATGACATAGTCATATTTGCTTCCGAGCGTCCTTCTGGCGAATGTCTGGTCGATGGGACCTCCCTGCTTCATGATGAAATACTGATTCCCGTCTTCATCGGTATTGAGGTAGGCATTCTCGGTGACGCCGATATATTCGTTGGTCGGGGCGTTGTTCTCGTCCTGCCCCGGAAGCAGGGGTACGAGGGATGCGATATGTGTCCTGTGGGCGAGTATCGCCCTCCAGTCATTGACAGGGATGTTGTCGTATGCGTCATCTGCAAGAAGAACTCCCGAATCGTATCCGTTTGCGAGTGTGGCCAGCGAACCGGCAAACGATGTGTTAGCGTTGCTGCCTGAAGCCATCATGTCATCCTGATATGTGTCAGTGCGCGTGCCGATAAAACCGATGCTCCAGTTCTTCAGTCCGGATATCCTCGGCGTCTCGAAATTGATGGTGAATCCGAAATTAGGCATTGCGAATCTTGTCATGGACGTCCTGAGATTCTTTTCGAACCAGTCCGTGCTTGTCCCCATGGCTGTATTTGTCGAGATGCTGATGCCGGGAGTGACGGATATCTGCGAGTATCTTGCCACTGCAGAGCCCGCCGGATTGATAGAGACAGCCCCTATATCTCCTCCGAGAGCCGTGAAGGCATTGCCCATGGCTGCTGTCCTTGCTGTCCCCACATAATTGCTTTTGCTGTAATTGAACGCATCATACATAGTCTGCGCTCCCGCACTTGCCGTAATACACGCCAGCAAAAGTAAAATCGCTGTCTTTTTCATGATGAATGTTTTTATTGTTTATAATAGAAGTGAATCCTTATGGACGGAATCACCGCCTGTAGCTGCCTCCTCCGCCGCGCGAACCTCCTGAACGGGTCGAGGAGCCTCCGCTGAAGCCTGAACTCCTGCTGACGGATGACGAACTCCTGCTGAACGAGGATGAACTCCTGTCGTAGGATGACGAACTTCTGTTGAACGAGGATGTGCTGCCGCTGCCGTATGAGGATGAACTCCTGCCGTATGCGGAGGATCTTGTGCTGAAGCCGCTTGTGCTTCTCCCGTATCCTGCCGACCTTGTGGCGGTGCCGCTCCCGTTATACATTGTGCTGCCTGACGGCACCGAAGTCTGACGGCTTGCCGGTTTTCTGTAGTTGCTGACAGAAGACCGTACCGATGACGAGCCAGAGGCTATGTATCCGTTGCCTCTTGTATATGAAGAGCCCGATGAAGACACCCTTCCTGCGACGCTCCTTCTTGATGTTGCGGTGCCGGCTGTGTATGCTGTCCCGGATGATGAGGATGTCGATGAGGAGGACCTGCGCACAGGAGATATGGTGCTTCCTGCCGGTCTTCCTGATGTCGAGCCACGCCTGTATGAAGAGGATGATGCCACGGCTGTGCCGGACTTGGTCGCCGATGTCCCACGCCTGACAACAGTCCCGCTCCGCGATCCGCTTACCGTGCCCGAGCCTCCTCTCTGGACATATTTCCTGATGGACTGGCTTCCTGAGGTCCTGTGTCCGTAATAGTATCCGTTCCCCGAGTATACCCCGTCATGATAATGGTGGTGATGGTGGTGATAATACGGATTGTACGGAAGTCTCGGCGGACCCCAGAACCAAGGATTGCAGAACCAAGGATCCCAGAACACGCTTGTCACACCCCAATACCACGGGTCATAGTATCCGCCCCAGTACCATGGGTCGTAATATCCCCAATATCTACCGTAATACCACGGGTCCCACCATACACTTGTGAAAGTCACCGGTCTGTAGTAAGTCCATGGATAAGTGTTGTAATAGATATCGACAAACGGGTCATCCGTCGATATGGTGACTGTCGTCCCGCCGTTGCCTCCGATTGCCCTGACGGCTGCAGGGGTGTCGCCGCTGACGGCTATTGTATCCCGTCCGTTGCCGAAAAGGATCAGGCTTGTCTCCTCGCTCTTTGCCACAAGCCTGTCGAGCGTCTCGTCAGATACAGCCAGTCCCGTGCCTGTCGGTTCAGGCCTGTAGTAGATTCCGTCCTGGAATCTCTGTCCTGATGAGGCATAGCGGGCAGCAGTGCCGCAAGAAGAAAGGATGGCAGCAACTGAAATCAGGAGTACAAATCTCTTTTTCATATCCGAATCTCCCATTATTTCCAATAATTTCGTACCTTCGCAGCCGGATATTCCAGCAATAACCGTTCCTTAGATTCGGAACGGTACACAATGTTAAATATAAAAAGAAACAAAAGCAATAATAAAATGGCTAAAGAGGTTACTAAAAGAGCGGACAATTATTCCCAGTGGTACGACGATCTGGTCGTGAAGGCGGACCTTGCAGAGCGTTCGGCTGTGAGAGGCTGTATGGTCATCAAGCCATACGGATATGCCATCTGGGAGAAGATGCATGACACACTTGACAAGATGTTCAAGGATACAGGGCACGTGAATGCCTATTTCCCGCTCTTTATCCCGAAGTCATTCCTGAGCAGGGAGGCCGAGCATGTCGAAGGATTTGCCAAGGAGTGCGCGGTGGTCACCCATCACAGGCTTATGACCAACCCTGACGGGCCGGGAGTGGTGGTGGATCCTTCCGCAAGGCTTGAGGAGGAGCTTGTGGTCAGACCTACTTCCGAGACAATCATCTGGAATACATACAAGAACTGGATCACATCGTGGAGGGATCTCCCTATCCTGTGCAACCAGTGGGCCAATGTGGTGAGATGGGAGATGAGGACGAGGCTGTTCCTCCGTACCGCTGAATTCCTCTGGCAGGAGGGGCATACGGCCCATGCCACAAGGGAGGAGGCAGAGGCAGAGGCAATGAAGATGATAAATGTCTATGCCGACTTTGCAAGGAACACTCTCGCATTGCCTGTGGTAGTAGGGCACAAGAGTCCTAACGAGAGATTTGCCGGTGCACTTGACACCCTTTGTATCGAGGCTCTGATGCAGGACGGTAAGGCTCTCCAGGCAGGGACGTCTCATTTCCTCGGACAGAATTTCGCAAAGGCGTTCGATGTGCAGTACACCAGCAAGGAAGGGAAGCAGGAGTATGTGTGGGCCACATCGTGGGGCGTGTCCACCCGTCTGATGGGTGCCCTTGTGATGGCTCACGGTGATGACAACGGTCTTGTCCTTCCGCCGAGGCTCGCCCCTATCCAGGTGGTCATGGTGCCTATCTACAAGAGCGAGGAGGAGAGGAACGCCATTCTTGACAAGATGGATGAGCTTAAGAGGGAGCTGGAGGCTCACGGGCATACAGTGAAGATCGATGACAGGGACACCCTTCGTCCGGGATTCAAATTCGCCGAGTGGGAACTGAAAGGAGTGCCGGTGCGTATCGCAATCGGCCCGCGCGATCTTCAGAACGGGGAGGTGGAACTCGCCCGCAGGGATACCCTGGAGAAATGCCAAGTGCCGCAGGAAGGGCTCGGGAAGCGAATCGAGGACCTGCTTGAGGAGATACAGGCGAACATCTATGCCAAGGCTCTCAAGTTCCGTGATGAAAGCATCATAAAGGTGGATACGTGGGAAGATTTCAAGGAGAAGATAGAGAACGGTGGTTTCCTCCTTTGCCATTGGGACGGCACCACCGAGACCGAGGAGAGGATAAAGGAGGAGACCAAGGCCACCATAAGGTGTATCCCTATCGACAGCGCTGTCTGCGAAGAGGAAGGGAAATGCATATATTCAGGCAGACCGTCGCACAGAAGAGTGCTGTTTGCCCGCTCATATTAATCAATTCAATACAAACCTAATTATTGTTGTCATGACAAGAAAAATCATTCTGACCGTCATCCTTGCCTTTTGTGCAGGAAATCTTGCCATGAAGGCACAGGAAGAACTTACCGACACCCAGAAAGTCGCAGCAGAGGCTGCGGTTGCCATCGATCAGGCTCCGGAGCCTGAGAAGCCTGCAGAGCCTGTGGCGAAATACTGGAAGACTTCACTCCAGACGAAGCTTGACCTCGGGCAGACGTCCCTTACCAACTGGGCTGCCGGCGGATATAATACGGTGTCGCTCAAGACATTCATTGATGCCAATGCCAATTACAGCAAAGATGAGATGTTCTGGAACAACCGCCTCCAGCTGGACTATGGTTTCCTTTATTCTGCCGACAAGCCGATTCTCCAGAAGACTGACGACAGGATCTATCTTGAGAGCAAATGGGGATATACCGCCACCAAGAACCTCTACTATTCAGCGGAGTTCAGTTTCAGGTCGCAGTTCTCGAACACATACGATTTCCCGACACCGTCTTCAAGGGCGGACGGTTCGGCCTTGCCTAAAGGAGAGGAATACAACGCTGCTGACTGGAAGGCTGCAAGGGTGCTGAAATCAGGGCTTCTTTCTGCTGCGTATACCAACCTGGCACTCGGTCTTGACTACAAGCCTCTGAAATGGCTTACGGTCAACTTCGCCCCTGTCACAGGAGGTTTCGTGATTGTGGACGACCCGTTCCTGCGCAAGTCCTACGGACAGCCGCTGAAGAAGGAGTGGGAGAAGGTCGCAGATGCGGACCTGCCAAAGGATGCTGACGGGAATATCGACGGCAGCGTCTACAAGGCGGCGAAATTCGAGTTCGGTGCCCAGCTGAAGGTTGACTTCAAGGTCAATATCAACGACAATTTCGCATTCTCCTCACAGGTGGTGCTCTTCTCGGACTATCTTGACAAGCCTCAGAACCTTCGTGT
>CALUST010000007.1 GCA_944323505.1 uncultured Bacteroidales bacterium | reverse complement strand
CTGTTGAAAAATCATTCAGATGACTATTTTGACTTTCACAATGATGCAGAACCTACAAATTCTTTTCACAGTCGGGTAAGCAGGGCTATCAATCCGTTTGTTGATAAGAATATAATCGAGCGGATTGGTGCGAAAAGTTATTCTCTCAATATCAGAGGAAATTTCTCTGAAAATTCTTGCTGGAAGAAATTATGACAACATTTTAACTAAGGTAATTATGGAACATTGTCATTGGTGCGGTCGTCCTATATCTGGTAAGCCTTATTATCGTGATTTTTGGAGCGGAAACGCATTCTGTTCTAAGAGATGCAAAATGGAATACGATGCAAGCAAGACCACGAACAGTCAGCCTACATACTCTGGACAAGATTCAGCGGAAAAAGGAGGTTGCGGGTCTTTTATTGCAAAAGTCATCAAATGGGCTATAATAATTTTCATAGCCCTTATCATACTAGCGGCTCTCTTTGCTGAATAGTTTTATTCCCTCCCTCTACGAGAGAGTGTATGGGGGGGGATAATATAAACAGAAAAATCGGGAAAATAAAGTGCAAACCGAGTGCAGAGCAGAACTTGTTCTGACTATGCCGAGGTACAGCCTTTATTGTAGAGCTTGCTCTAAAATATGGCGTAGGTGAGAGAATGAGAGATTAAGACTAATACAATTAATTGATATCCAATTATATTACTTTATGTTTAACCAGTTCTGGATTTACACTCGAATGTAAACCGTCATGTAAACCGCAAAGCCATCCAGTCAAGGCAAGGTTTCATAACTCTCTGATTTTCACCGTGCGAAGCACCGCTCAGTTGGTTAGAGCATCTGACTGTTAATCAGAGGGTCCCAGGTTCAAGTCCTGGTTCAGGAGCCAAAACGGACAAATCTTCGGAAACGACGGTTTGCCCGTTTTTCTTTTCTTATCAGAAGCCATAAATTGAAAAATCGCTGTAAGCCCTTGTTAATAGGAAACTTACAGCGACTGTAGTGCGGAGAGAGAGGGATTCGAACCCCCGGACCCGTGAAGATCAACAGTTTTCAAGACTGCCGCATTCGACCACTCTGCCATCTCTCCAATATGTCTCCCCCTCATAAAACAGGTAATATCTGATTGGCAATACCTGTTCTCTTAAAGGGAGTGCAAAGGTATGAATTTTTTTGATTTGATACAAATTTTTGTGCAAAATCAGAAAGATTCCGTACAACTTGCATTGCTCTCGGCTTCTGCGTAATTTGGCCTACGGCCACATATACTGTTTCGCCTCGGCAATTACAAACAAGTTTTCATTGCTCTCGGCTTCTGCGTATATTTGTAGTAGACTCGAATAATTTCCTTACTATCAACTTTTTATAAAAAACTCGCACGAGAACGGGCAACGGATATGAAAATTTCAGACTGTTTTTATATGAATATCGGACCTATAGCGAAAAACCTTCCGTGTCTTTCAGAAAATCAATGACATTAATGATCGATATGCCATCTTCATTTACATAAGACGGCATCAGACCTCCGGTTATGATGATTTTAGGAAATCCATCTCTTATATGACGAAGAGAATTGGTCTCCTGCTCAATTTTCTCTTGCGTAGGCATATCAAGCGCCGATTGGATATACATGCGCTTGTCTCCCCTGTTGCAGATAAAGTCCACTTCCAGATGTTTCCGTATTTTCTTTCCGTCATCATTTGTCTTGCGTACTTCTACCTGCCCCACATCAACCGAATAACCTCTGATACGGAGTTCATTGTATATGATATTCTCCATAAGATGTCCGCTGTCAATCTGTCTGTAATTCAGACGGGCGTTGCGCAGTCCCGTATCTTCAAAATAGTATTTTGACGGTGTGTTGATATAACGCTTTCCCTTGATGTCGTACCGGACGGCTTTTTCCAATAGAAATGCATCCTGCAACATACCAAGATAACTCTGTATGGTAGTATCTGAAATACTGTGACCTTTTACTGATTTGAATGTGTTTTCAAGATTGGTCGGATTTGTCAGACATCCGATGCCGGAAGCAATGATATCTATAAGTTCGCTTAAATCGTCATCATTCCTGATGCCGTAGCGTTCTTTTATATCGCGGATATAGGTGCCTTGAAACAATGACTTCAGATACTTTTCCTTCTCCTCCTTGGTTGAAAAAGTCGCAATCTGCGGCAACCCGCCATATATCATATAGTCCTGCAGTGCCGAAAGGTCGCTTTCATTCTGTCTTGTTTTAAGAAATTCTGAAAAACTCAGCGGATGCACCCTGATTTCATATCCGCGCCCACGAAATTCAGTAATTACATCCCTTGATAAGAAGCGGCTGTTGCTGCCGGTTACATATACATCGGCATTTCTCACTTTCAGATAACTATTGAGCACATCCTCAAACTCCGGAACCATTTGAATCTCGTCCAATAGGATGTAATAGACGCCCTCGTCCGTCATATGGCTGTCGATGTGGTTCAATAGGGCATCCGGATTCCTGAGTCGCATGTTGCGACGGTTTTCCAGGTCAATTTGAATGATATGTTTTTCATCCACACCATTTTCAAGCAAGGATTTTTTGAACAGTTCGAACAGAAGGTAGGATTTGCCGCAACGACGCACACCGGTAATGATCTTAATCATTCCGTTGTGCATTACACGTCTCAGTTCACATAAGTATTTGTCTCTTGGTATAGTCATGCAGCAAAAATAGAGAAAAATATCCGTAATCCGGACATTCTATTGGAGAAAAAATGGAATTTTTCCACTTTTCTCCAATAGAATATATCGATTGTGACCTTCCCCAAATTTGGTCGTCACTTTTAGAGCGGTTAAACTAATATACTTTACATATTCACTGATTGGGTGTCTTGAACTGAAACTCTTTTACCCCCCACATATTCATATCCATTAACTTCAGATAATCTGCCGATATTATCATAGAGATATGTAATGTTGAGATTGTATATACCGGAAAACTAATGCCGAGTTTTTTGACTCCGAAAAAGACAACGGATAGGTAGCGATTTACTTTCTCAATCCTTTATATAAGGGCAAATATGCACCAATGTCGGATAAAAAAACAACTGCACATCATCTTTATTTCCAACAACTTGCATTATTTCTCCAAAATCTATCGGTATGTGGACGAGTTTCACTATATTTGTACCGCAATTCAGTCAGGAGAATTTGGAAACAGATTAAACTGAGACAAACACATTTATTATGAAAAAATTTTTTCTTACAGCAGCCGTTCTGGTTGCAGCAGTGACAACAATGTCAGCACAGAAACAAGGTGAATTCACAGTAGGCGGCAATCTCGGAGTATCCGGAGGTTCATCATCAACCACAATAAGTGCAGCCGGACAGTCAGAAACCACAAAGACCCCAGGAACAACATCATTCCTGCTTGCCCCGCAGTTCAGCTACTTTGTCATCGACAATCTCGAAGTATCTGCAGGACTTGAGTACGACATGAGCAAGGAGTTCTATGACAATCACAACAACAAGAACTACTTCTCCACGACCCATATCGCAATGTTCACCATCGGCGCCAACTACTACATCCCTCTCATTGAGGACAAGTTGTTCTACACCCCTGGTTTGCAGTTCGGGTTCGGCGGCGGCTCAGTCGTATCGCCAGACTACAACTATGACTCGGACAGTTATGGCAATACGACCACTAAACTTCCTTTTGCATTCGGATTCTCTGCAGATCTCGGCAAATTCGAGTTCAAGCCTGTTGACTTCCTGGGCGTAAGTGTCAATCTCCTTGATTTCACAGTGCTCTATAACACAGTCGAGACCGGGTCAAATGACTTCACAGCCGGAATGACCAACTTCGCAGCCGGGTTCAACTACGGGATAACCGCCGGTGTAAAGTATTATTTCTGATTGTCTGGAGACAAGAAATCAGCCTGACTGACAGAAAAGGATGCCGGACACGGCATCTTTTTTTGTATCACGACCCATGCGCGCCCTGTCATCTGCCCCGGATCACCACCGTCTCCCTGTCAGGCCCTACTCCTTTGACAGTCAGAGAACTCCAGGACGACGGCAACACTGCATCATGACGCACAATGCCTCTATCCGTGACTTCAAATCCGCCGAATCCATACAGCACAGCCTGCAGCAGGCCTCCTGCGGCCGTCACAAAATAAGGATTGTCCGATGCCGGAGTCTCCGCCAACGCCCCGAACGGAGGACGGGAGAAAGGCCTGAAACAACGGTAGAACATATCTTCCGCCTTTGCCACGTCCCCCAGCCTTGCATACTGGACACAGAATATGCTCCATGTCATTGCCGGGCCGTTGACAGGGTCTATCCTGGACTCATAATACTCCAGATCCCGTCTAAGCCGGGACTTGTCCCTTATGACCCCGAGAGGGTAACCGAGCAGATTGGCATCCGCCTGCTTGATCTGCCGCCCATCGTATCCCTCATACTCCATTGTGACCCCATTATCATGCAGGATTCTCAGCCCGTCCGAAATCCTGCCCCACTCCGCCGGACTTTTCTCCCCGCACAGATGTGCAGCCTTGACGGCATACTCAAGCATCCTTGAGACTGCCCCGTTGGTAAAGGCATTGTCGGTCACATTATTGGCATATTCATCAGCCCCGACCACTCCCGCTATCGAGTATGTACCGTCGCCATTGTCCCTCACTCTTCCTGTCCAGAACTCGGCAGCAGCCTTCAACAACGGCCACCCTTTGTCAGCCAACCACTGTCTGTCCCCGGTCACGCACCAATAATTCCACGCCGCAATACCGACATCCGCAGTGATATGATGCTCCATAGGGCCGGTCAATGCCCACACCGGGGTCGACTCCTGCCCGAATTCATCCGATTCCCATGGGAACATCGCCCCGACATATCCGGATGCCATCGCCCTCCTTCTTGCTGCCGGAAGCCTGTCCAGACGATAATCCATCATGGATTCGGCAATACCGCTGTTCAAGAGAAGCATCGGAGGGAACATCCACATCTCCGCATCCCAGAAAATATGACCGTTATATCCCCGGGACGAAAGACCCATAGGAGAAATACTCAATCGGGAGCCTTCTCGACACGAGCCGTAGAGATTGAAAAGCGCAAGTCTGACCGCCTGTTGAGCCTCAATGTCCCCTTCGATCTCTATATCTCCCGTCCAAAGTTCTTCCCATCCGGCTCTGTGTCCCTCCATGATCTCCCCGACAGACATCCTGTCGATATAAACAAGCTGGCGGACTGTCTCGTTCCAAGGGTCGGAGAAATCAGCCGTGGAACACACAGAGGCAACAAGCGTGAATTTGACGGAACCTCCCCGCCTAAGGCCGAAAGCCAGGATATCCTCATCAGAGGTTCCTGAGCGGGAAGATATTGACGATGTGCCGCCGACACCTGAGGTAATCCCCTCTGTGCCAGAAAAAGTGTCACCAAGGATGAACATAGAAGCGGCAGCCACTTCATATCTGCCCCCGGCTGTCTCGGCAGACGTCCTGAGCACGTCCAACTCCCTACCCTCTACAAGATATGACTTCCGTTCTCTTTCCGCCTCTGTGTAATCTTCCGGGACACACATCCTGTTCCGGAACTCCACTTCCACATCTTCAAAAGCCGTCACCTCCACATCCATCAGCATTGAATACGGCAGATTTCTCAATGCTGAGAATGAATACCTCACTCCGACTTTCCCGTCCGCCACAAACTCCGTCACATGCTCCGCATTTCTCATATCGAGAGACTGCCGCCATCCCGACACTGTCCAGGCAGACATTCCCCCGACACTCATCGAGAGTCCGAAAGGATTGATCCCGCGGACAGTACCGTTGACCTGGTCAGGACCGAGCCTGTCAGAGACATTATTCAGCATGACATGCCTGACAGAAAACGGCTCCTTCCATGGCAGGATGCCGAGCATCCCGTTGGCGACAGGGACTCCGGCATAATCTTCCGAAACATAATCATCTGTACTCAATACCCATCCGCTGTCTGCAGCCGGACTGCTGTCATCTTGCAGTCCGCCCTGGACCGCAGCCATACCGCCGAAAATGGCAAGAAAAGAAAATAGAGAAACCATCGGACCTTCTGTTTTTCGATTGTAAAAATGAGAAAAAACCGGCAAAAAGCGAAAAACTTTCATGCTCCGATGTTTTTATATCAATTATTTCAACGGCATTTCATCGTACATCTCACGGATTTTAGTATATTTGCTGGGTTGTTGACTTTTGTCAATCATAAAGACGCTGTAACACGACACATATTAAATAATAAATTATTAATCAGATACAATAACATGAGTCTAAAAATCGTTGTATTGGCAAAACAGGTTCCTGACACACGCAATGTCGGGAAAGATGCCATGACAGCCGAGGGTACCATCAACCGCGCGGCACTCCCGGCCATCTTCAATCCTGAGGATCTCAATGCCCTTGAACAGGCTCTGAGGCTGAAAGATACTCATCCGGGATCGACCGTGACCATCCTGACCATGGGTCCGGGACGCGCTGCGGAAATCATCCGCGAAGGCCTGTACCGAGGGGCAGACGGAGGATACCTCCTCACAGACAGGGCTTTTGCCGGAGCAGATACTTTGGCCACATCATACGCCCTGGCTACGGCTATCCGCAAAATCGGAGAATATGACCTCATAATCGGAGGCCGACAGGCCATCGACGGGGATACCGCCCAGGTAGGACCTCAGGTGGCTGAGAAACTCGGTCTGGCGCAGGTGACATACGCAGAGGAAATCCTTGAAGTAAACGAAGCGGAAAAGAAAGTCACGATCAAGAGGCATATCGACGGAGGTGTGGAGACTGTCGTGGCTCCGCTGCCTCTGGTGATAACTGTCAACGGAAGCGCGGCACCTTGCCGTCCGAGAAATGCACGGCTGGTGCAGAAATACAAACGTGCACTTGGGGCACAGGAAAAGGCAGCCATCACAAAAGATGGGGCAGAACTGCCATACGCAGAACTCTATGCCGGACGTCCGTATCTCAATATCACGGAATGGAGCGCTGCCGATGTCAATGCGGATCTTGAGCAATGCGGGCTCAGCGGCTCACCGACAAAAGTAAAGGCAATCCAGAATATCTCGTTCCAGGCAAAGGAAAGCAAGACGCTGACAGGGAGCGACCATGATGTGGAAGGCCTGATTACAGAACTTTTAGCAAACCATACGATAGGATAGACTGATCATGAACAACGTATTCGTATATCTTGAAATAGAAGGCACTACCGTTGCCGATGTCAGCCTTGAACTGCTGACGAAAGGCCGCAAGCTGGCTGACAGGCTGGGCTGCAGGCTTGAAGCAATCGCCGCAGGCCATGGCCTTGCAGGCATTGAGAAGCAAGTGATGCCGTTCGGCGTGGACAAACTGCATGTATTCGATGCGGAAGGTCTTTTCCCTTACACTTCATTGCCGCATTCTTCCATTCTCATCAATCTGTTCAAAGAAGAGAAGCCGCAGATCTGTCTGATGGGCGCGACTGTGATTGGACGCGACCTCGGGCCGCGCGTATCTTCAGCCCTCACCAGCGGACTCACGGCAGACTGCACGTCCCTGGAAATCGGAGACCACGAGGACAAGAAGGCGGACAAGACATACAAGGACCTGCTCTATCAGATCCGCCCGGCATTCGGAGGCAACATAGTGGCGACAATCGTCAATCCTGAGCACCGTCCTCAGATGGCCACTGTCAGGGAAGGCGTGATGAAAAAGGAGATTCTCGACGAGAACTACAAGGGCGAGGTCATCAACCATGATGTAGCCAAATACGTACCTGAGACAGACTATGTGGTGAAGGTCATCGACCGCCATGTCGAGAAAGCAAAACACAATCTCAAAGGCGCGTCAATCGTCGTAGCCGGAGGCTATGGCATGGGCTCCAAGGAAGGTTTCGACATGCTGTTCGAACTGGCCAAGGAACTCCATGCGGAAGTCGGCGCCAGCCGTGCGGCAGTGGATGCAGGCTTTGCAGACCACGACAGGCAGATCGGCCAGACAGGAGTGACCGTTAGGCCGAAACTCTACATCGCCTGCGGCATCAGCGGGCAGATCCAGCACATTGCCGGAATGCAGGAGAGCAGCATAATCATCTCCATCAATAATGATGAGAATGCCCCTATCAACACTATCGCAGATTACGTCATCAACGGGACTGTTGAAGAGGTAATCCCTAAGATGATCAAGTATTACAAATCACACAGCAAATAATATGGCCAATTTCTATACTGAACACCCGGAACTGCGCTACCATCTCAACAATCCGATGATGGAGCGCATCTGTGAACTCAAGGAGCGGAACTACAGGGACAAGGATGAGTTTGACTATGCCCCGCAGGACTATGCGGATGCAATGGACTCTTATGACAAGGTTCTGGAAATCACCGGTGAGATCACCGGAGAAGTCATAGCGGCAAATGCAGAAAGCGTTGACCTCGAAGGTCCTCACTGCGCCAACGGCAGAGTGGAATATGCCGCCGGCACAAAAGTCAATATGGACGCGACGGTCAAGGCCGGGCTGAACGGTATGACGATGCCGCGCCGTTTCGGAGGGCTCAACTTCCCTATCACGCCATATACAATGTGTGCGGAGATTGTTGCGGCTGCCGATGCAGGGTTCAGCAACATCTGGTCGCTACAGGACTGTATCGAGACACTTTACGAATTCGGAAACGAGGACCAGCACAGCCGTTTCATCCCGCGTATCTGCGCAGGTGAGACAATGTCGATGGACCTTACGGAGCCTGATGCAGGCTCAGACCTCCAGAGCGTCATGCTGAAAGCCACATACGATGAGGCAGGGAACTGCTGGAGACTGAACGGGGTAAAGCGTTTCATCACCAACGGGGATGCTGACCTCCATCTGGTGCTCGCCCGCTCCGAGGAAGGGACAAAAGACGGACGAGGACTTTCGATGTTCATCTACGACAAGAGAGACGGTGGCGTGAATGTCCGCCGTATCGAGAACAAGCTCGGCATCCACGGCTCCCCTACATGCGAACTCGTATTCAAGAACGCAAAGGCGGAACTTTGCGGAGACCGCAAGCTGGGACTCATCAAATATGTGATGGCCCTCATGAACGGCGCACGCCTCGGCATCGCGGCACAGAGTGTCGGACTGAGCCAGGCTGCATACAACGAGGCTCTTGCATACGCAAAGGACCGCAAGCAGTTCGGCAAGGCAATCATCGAATTCCCGGCAGTATATGACATGCTGTCCACAATCAAGGCGAAACTTGATGCAGGACGCGCACTGCTCTATCAGACATCCCGTTACGTGGACATATACAAGGCTCTTGACGACATAGCCCGCGAACGCAAGCTCACTCCGGAGGAGCGTCAGGAGCAGAAGAGGTACGCAAGGCTGGCCGACTCTTTCACTCCACTGGCAAAAGGAATGAACTCGGAATATGCCAACCAGAATGCATACGACTGCATCCAGGTGCATGGAGGAAGCGGTTTCATGCTTGAATACGCCTGCCAGCGCATCTACCGTGACGCCCGTATCACCAGCATCTACGAGGGTACGACACAGTTGCAGACGGTGGCCGCAATACGCTACGTCACCAACGGCTCTTACCTGGCAACCCTCCGCGAATATGAGCAGGTAGCATGCTCTGAAGAGATGAAACCTCTGCTTGAGCGTGTCAAGACGATGACAGACAAATTCGAAGCATGCACCAACCTTGTAAAGGAAGCTGCAGACCAGGAGTTCCATGACTTCATGGCACGCCGGCTCTATGAGATGGCAGCAGACTGCGTCATGTCACACCTCATCATCCAGGATGCGACCCGCGCTCCTGAAATGTTCACCCAGTCGGCAAAAGCCTATGTGAACTATGCTGAAGCCGAGGTTGAGAAACACAACGCATTCATCTGCAACTTCAACAAGGAAGATATAGGCTGCTACAGGAAATAGCATGCAGCCTCACCAATAAAAAAGGACAGACTTGCGGGTCTGTCCTTTTTTATTGATATTGAATCAAACGCCTCCTAATGACTCAGACCTTGTCCTCCCTGGTAAAGAATCTCCACTGGAAGAAAATCAGATAAATGGCTCCGCAAGTGACACAACTGTCTGCGAAATTGAATACCGGGGCAAAGAACCGGAAAGGATTGCCGCCTACAAGAGGCATCCAATCCGGGAATGTGGTGTCTATAATCGGGAAATAGAACATATCGACTACCCGTCCGAACATGAATGGGGCATAGTCCCAAATCAGACCGTAAAAAAGGCAATCGATGATATTGCCCAATGCTCCCGCAGTAATCATAGTCAGACCGACAACAACCCCTGTAGGGGTCGTGCAGTTCTTCAGAAGCCTCGATATCCAGTAGACCAGAAATCCGAAGAACAGTATCCTGAAAAGCGAAAGAAGGAACTTCCCGACAGTCCCGCCGAATTTCAGTCCGAATGCCATCCCCTCATTCTCTATGAAATATATCTGGAACCAGTCTCCGAAAACATGGATACTTTCCCCTATCGACATATTCGTCTTCACCAGGACCTTGATGATCTGGTCTATCACGACCAGCAGCACTCCGAGTATCAGGAGCCGTTTCCCCTTGCTTATCTTCATCGGCGATTCTGTCAACTGCTATTTGTTCTTGTTCATCATCTCCTTTGCCTCAACCGTCAGAGTGGCATGAGGCACGAGTCTGAGCCTTTCCTTAGGAATGAGTTTCCCTGTGACGCGGCACACACCGTAAGTCTTGTTCTCGATGCGCACCAGGGCTGCCTCAAGATTCTGGATGAACTTGTACTGACGCTGGGCCAATGCCCCGGCCTCCTCCTTGGAAAGGGTGGACGCCCCCTCTTCCATCACTTTGAATGTCGGTGATGTATCCTCGATGTCATTGCTGGAGCCGTGTGTCACGACATCACGCAATGTCTTGTATTCCTTTTTCGCCTTCTCAAGCATATCAAGGATGATAGCCTTGAACTCCTGGAGTTCCTCATCACTGTAACGGACCTTTTCAGGTTCATTCACTTTATTTTCTTCTGCCATAACTTCAGAATTATTAGGTTATTGGTTATTATTCTATGTCTTTGGCGGCAATGCCGTCCATGTGATCGAGATCAGATCCTCTCAACTGCAATCCTTATGCTTCCTTCACCCCAGTCCACATCATGAGCGGACTCCGGAGCCTCGGCGGCATCTCTGACCTCCACATTCCTTGCAAGTGTCTGTGCTGCGATATATTCTCCGAAGCCTTCGAGAGATGATGCGATATCAGCAAGATCCTCCCCGGAGGCATATACTGACACATTGATCTTGTCTGTGACATCGAAGCCGCTGTCCTTCCTGAGGTTCTGTATCCTGTTGATGAGTTCCCTTGCAGTCCCCTCTTTCTTCAGGTCATCGGTCACTGTGATGTCCAGGGCCACAGTAAGAGGACCGTCTGATGAAACAAGCCAGCCTGGCATATCCTCCGAAGATATTTCATAGTCTCCCTGCTGCAGCGACACATCCCCTGACGGGAGATGCAGGACATAGGCAGCCCCGGACTGCTCCGCAGCCTGGATTTCCGATATGGTCTTCTGGTCAAGAGTGCCGAATGCGGCGGCAATCTCCTTCATCTGCCTGCCGTAGGTCTTTCCAAGAGTCTTGAAATTCGGCTTTATCTTCTTGGTGATTATCCCGGCCGTATCTGACATGAATTCGAGTTCCTTGACATTGACTTCGCCGAGAAGAAGATCCTTGACTCTCTCAATCTGTTCCTTGACCCTGGCATCAATTACAGGTATCACAAGCCTTGACAGAGGCTGACGGACCTTGATATTGACTTTCCTCCTGAGGGCAAGCACCATCGATGATGCCCTCTGGGCAAGTTCCATCCTGTCCTCCAGGTCCTTGTCCACTACAGACGGGTCACATGACGGCATAGTGGTATAATGCACCGATTCCGCTCCCGGGACAAGGTCGAGATACAGCCTTTCCATGAAGAACGGCGCTATCGGAGCAGCCAGTCTTGCCACATTGACCAGCACCTCATACAGTGTCTGATATGCTGACACCTTGTCACTGTCCATCTCCCCGCCCCAGAAACGTTTTCTGCCGAGACGCACATACCAGTTGCTGAGATGGTCACACACGAAGTCCTGTATAAGCCGGCCTGCCGTGGTGATGTCATAATCCTCGTATGCCGCCACGACATCCTTGACCAGGGTGTTCATCAGCGAGATGATCCATCTGTCAAGTTCCGGTCTGTCCTTAACCGCCACAGTGACAGCAGTCTCAGGATCAAACCCGTCCACATTGGCATAAAGCGCGAAGAATGAATAGGTGTTATAGAGTGTCCCGAAGAACTTTCTTCTCACCTCATCAACCCCTGCCTCATCGAATTTGAGATTGTCCCAAGGCTGGGAATTGGTGAGCATATACCATCTGAGGGCATCAGCCCCGTATTTGTCGAGAGCCTTGAACGGGTCGACTGCGTTGCCGAGCCGCTTGCTCATCTTGTTGCCGTCCTTGTCGAGCACAAGTCCGTTGGAAATGACACGCCTGAACGCACATTTGTCACTGACCATCGTATTGATGGCATGAAGCGTATAGAACCATCCTCGTGTCTGGTCGACTCCTTCGGCAATGAAATCAGCCGTCCTGCCGAAACGTGGTGAATGCAGGTTTCTCAATCCCTCCTGGGCATAAGGCATGGCTCCGGAATCGAACCATACGTCAATCAGGTCCGTCTCCCTTGTCATCTTCCTCCCTGACGGGGACACAAGATATATCTCATCGGCATAAGGGCGGTGAAGGTCAATCCTGTCATAGTTTTCCTTGGACATGTCGTCAGGATTGAACCCTTTATCCTTCAACGGATTGGAAGACATGACACCTGCTGCCACCGACTTCTCTATCTCCGCATAGAGCTCCTTCAGCGAACCTATGCACTTCTCCTCCTTCCCGTCCTCGGTACGCCATATCGGGAGAGGCGTCCCCCAATAGCGGCTGCGCGACAGATTCCAGTCCTGTATGTTCTCAAGCCATTTTCCGAAACGTCCAGTACCCGTGGAGGCAGGCTTCCACATTATGGTGTTGTTCAACTCTATCATCCTGTCCTTCACGGCAGTTGTCCTGATGAACCATGAGTTCAGAGGATAATAGAGCACAGGCTTGTCCGTCCTCCAGCAATGAGGATATGTATGCACGTGCTTCTCTATCTTGAATGCCTTGCCCTGCTGCTTGAGCATTACGCAAATATCCACATCGAGAGTCGGAGCATCAGGTGCAAGGGTCGGATCATACGCGTTCTTGACATACCTTCCGGCATATTCCGCGTACTCCGGAGACACTCTTTCTGCCACATAGGCAGGATCCATATCCTCGATACGGTAGAAGCGTCCTTTCCTGTCCACCTGAGCCTGCTTTTCGCCGTTCCTGTCCACTACCATCAGCGGCGGCACTCCGTTAGCCTTGGCCACCCTGTCATCATCCGCACCGAATGTCGGGGCGATATGCACGATACCTGTAGTCCCTTCCTCGACTGTGACATAGTCTCCTGATATCACACGGAACGCGCCCTCATCCGGTCTGAACCAAGGAATCAGCTGGCGATATACGATGCCTGTCAGTTCAGAGCCTTTGAACTCCCCGTCCAGCACCCTGTAAGGAACCAGTCTGTCCCCAGGCTTATAGTCCTCAAGGGCAATCTCCCTGGCCTTAGGATTGAATACAGAGTCCACAAGCGCCTTGGCCACGACATAAATCACAGGCGAACCGGTATAAGGATTGAATGACATCACTCTGACATAAGTGATGTCCGGTCCGACACACAATGCCGTATTCGACGGCAAAGTCCATGGAGTCGTGGTCCACGCGAGGAAATAGACAGGAAGGGTCTCGCATCCGTACAGGATCTGCGACTTCTCATCCTTTATGACCTCGAACTGCACGACAGCGGTAGTGTCCTTGACATCCCTGTAGCATCCCGGCTGGTTCAGTTCGTGGGAACTCAACCCGGTGCCTGCGGCAGGGGAATACGGCTGTATCGAATATCCCTTATAAAGAAGCCCTTTGTTGTAGATGTCCTTGAGCAGATACCACAAAGTCTCGATGTATCTGTTGTCATACGTGATATAAGGGTCGTCCATGTCTACCCAATAGCCGATTCTCTCAGTAAGCGACACCCACTCACGGGTATATTTCATCACTTCCTTGCGGCAGGCATTGTTGTAGTCCTCCACACTTATCTTCGAGCCGATGTCCTCCTTCGTTATGCCGAGCATCTTCTCCACGCCGAGTTCCACAGGGAGCCCGTGGGTATCCCATCCGGCCCTGCGGTCAACCTTATATCCGCTCTGGGTCTTGTAACGGCAGATCGCATCCTTGATGGACCTGGCCATGACATGATGTATACCCGGCATCCCGTTGGCGGATGGCGGGCCTTCAAAGAAAATGAACTCCGGAGCACCCTCACGGATCTCCAGCGACTTTCTGAAAGCATCATTCCGCTTCCATCTCTCCAGTATGCTGTTGTTGACGGAAACGAGGTCAAGACCCTTGTATTCGTTGAACTTCATATAATTTATAATATATTCAATTTTTTATCTAATTTTGCATCGGCTGCCTGCAGCCTCGAAAATTTCAATCTGCAAATATAGTATTTTTATTGCAAAATGAATGTTCTGGATATTATTCTGTTGATATGTTTCATCCCGGCCATTATCACCGGACTGAGGAAAGGTTTCATAGCGCAGGTCATATCGATTGTCTCCATCATCCTCGGGATATGGATGTCATTCAGATTCTCGGCTCTCGTGAGCGGCTGGCTCGGCAAATGGATCGAGGCTCCGGAGAACATATTGCAGATAATATCATTCGCTGTCATCCTGATACTGGTGATTCTTGCCCTCGCCGCATTGGGCAGGCTTCTTGAGGCGACAGTCAAAATCATACTTCTCGGATGGCTGAACAAACTGCTGGGGGTAGTCTTCGCCATCCTCAAATATGCCATAATTCTCGGTCTGCTGCTGATGCTGTTCGATGACATCAACCGGACCATGAATCTTGTAAAGCCGGACGTATTCGCCCAATCGGTCCTGTACAGGCCGTTCCTGGATATGGCGGATTCGATCTTCCCGTATCTGAAAGGTCTTTTCTGACCATGTCCGACTGTTGAAAACAAATCTGCAATGGAGAGAATAATATTGATAGAGACTGCCACCGCCTTGTGCTCGGCAGCACTTGCCGAAAACGGCAGTATAGTTTCATACAGGGAGAGTTCCGAGCCGCGCGCCCATGCATCCAAGACGGCAGTGTTTGTCAAGGAGATACTTGAAGAAAGGAATCTCTCGGCAAAAGACTGTTCGGCTGTATGCGTCAGCATGGGACCGGGGTCCTATACAGGACTGAGAGTCGGGGTCTCAACTGCAAAAGGGCTCTGTTTCGGTGCAGGGATTCCGCTGCTCGCAGTCGGCACCCTTGACATACTGGTGATGCAGGCCATCACGGAAGAGATTCTGCCGGAAGGATGCAGATATATAATACCCATGATAGACGCCCGCAGGATGGAAGTGTATACGGCTGTCTTCTCGGCTGACGGAAGACAGGTTGAAGAGACTGCGCCCCTTGTCGTGACGGAAGATAGTTTCGGCAGATACCTGGAAGAAGGTCCCGTCCTTTTCATCGGTGACGGGGCGGAAAAATGCCGGGGCACAATCACATCCCCTAATGCAAGTTTCTGCCAATGCTGCCCCAAGGCTTCTGCAATGCTGCTGCCGGCAATTCGGGAGTACAAAGAAAAACGGTTCAAAGACACTGCGTACTTCGAACCGTTCTATCTTAAGGAATTTGTGGCCACTTCAAGCAGGAAGAAACTGTTCTGACCTCACAGAAGTCTGTCAAGCAATCTCCTGAGGGATTTCTCATCAGTGAATTTGCCTGCAGTCATGTCCCCTTCAGCAATCACGAATGAGACCGGCAGACTGTTGACATTGTACAGGCGTGCAGCCGTCGAGGCATACCCCTGCACATCGCAGACATTTATCCATTCCAGCCCCTGGTCCTTCACCGTCCGCGCCCATCCAGCCTTGTCGGCGTCAAGCGCGACCTGGTAAATCTCCAGTCCCCTGGAATGATAATCCTCGTAGACAGGCTTGAGCACGTCAAGATTGAACATTTTCTGCAAGGCATCTGAAGGCGACCAGAAATGCAGGATAATGACCTTGGCATCCACATCCGACAGCCTCACCTTTGTCGCGCTCACGTCAGAGAGTTCAATGTCAGGGAAATTCACCTCATCCGCATTCTGCATCCGGATTCTCATCTCAAGAATATCCTGACGTCTGTCAGCCTCATCCCTCAGTGACTTGACATACCGTGAATCAGGGTACACTGTCTCAAGGGAATCGCATATATTGTCGAAATGGATAGCGTCGGTATCCTGTCCGAACACAGGAAGCCCTGCTCCGACCACCTGATAGAATACCGGTATGACAGTCATCGAATACGGATGCTCCATCACATATCTCACACGGCTACGGTAATAGTCAGTATAGCTTGCGCCCATCTCACGCTTCAGGTCAGATGCCTCTTCCGAATCAGGGTCAGCAGCATCAAGGCGTGACACAAGGTCTGTGAACGAGGCAGAGAATACAGCAAAATCCCGCTCGACTTCCGCAAGCAGACGGCTTTCTTCCGAACCCGACACCTCGAATGTGCCTGTTGTATCGGCCGTCACCTTTACCCTGTCCCCATTTTCGAGCAGCAAGGACGCAATCCGGGTATCCTTGTAGAAAAGATATACGAACTCCGGCTGTCCGGCAGCGATTTTCATCTTGTATGAGAATCTGCCTTCATCATCTACAGACACAGTGTCCAAGGTCTTGAACCTGTTGATGTCCAAGAGTCTGACTATGACTTCGGAATCAGGGGCGTCCTCCAGGATGCCGTCGACCCGGGCTGACCCTCCGCATGAGGCCAGCAGCACTGTTGCAGACAGCAGGACAGCCGCCTTGGACAAAAGTGACAGAATATCAAAGTTTTTCATACTCCTTGAGAATTGATTCCGCGACAGAGGCAAATTCCTCTGCAGACAGTTCAAGTTTCTTCTTTCTGAAATCAAGGTCGGACTCGCTGTTGAGCGGCACCAGATGAATGTGCGTATGCGGCACTTCCATCCCGAGCACGGCCACGCCCACCCTCTTGCAAGGGACGGCAGCCTTGATGGCCTCGGCAACTTTCTTCGCAAATGCACAAAGCCCCATATAGACATCGTCATCAAGATGGAAGATATAGTCGTCCTCCACATTCTTCGGGATGACGAGGGTGTGGCCTTTTGCGAGAGGATTGATGTCAAGGAATGCGTAGAAATCCTCATTCTCTGCCACCTTGTACGAAGGTATCTCGCCTTTGGCAATCTTTGTGAAAATTGTGGACATGACTATAATGTTATATCAAGAATCTCGAACCTGATCACGCCTGAAGGGACCTTGGCTTCCACTGTCTCTCCTTTTGAATGCCCCATCAGGGCTCTTCCGATAGGGGTGGTGGCAGCAAGCCTGCCGGCGGAGAAATCCGCCTCGCTTTCACCTACAAGGGTGAATTCAACCACCTGGTTGTTGGCAAGGTTCCTGACTTTGACCTTGTTGAGCATCTGCACCTTGTCAGTCCCTATCTGGGACTCGTCAATCACCCTCGCGTTTGCTACAAGATCCTGGAGTTTGGCAATCTTCAGTTCCAGAAGCCCCTGCGCCTCCCTTGCCGCCTCATATTCCGCGTTCTCGGACAGGTCGCCCTTGTCTCTTGCCTCGGCAATCTGCGCCGAAATGACCGGTCTCTGTGCTATCGCCTCTGACAAATCCTTCTTCAGTTTGTCCAGACCCTCCTGGGTCATATAATGTAATGCCATAATATTAGTATTTATTAAACCATACAATTAAAAAGGAGTCCTGTGAACAAACACAGAACCCTGACTCTTCATGCAAATATAATAAATCTTTTCCGAAAGGAAAACGGAATCCCGGACTTTTTACGACTTCAGCGGTCAGATTACAGTCTTATCCGTCGCTGAATGAGATTACCTGCCCTCCGCAAATGAGCGGCACAACATCCTATCTTTCTCGAGCTGGGACTTGAGGCTGTCAATCGAATCGAACCTGACCTCGTCCCGTATCTTGCGCCGGAAAGTTATCCGGATGTCCAGACCGTATATGTCCTCGTCAAAATCGAATATGTTGGTCTCGATGGTTCTTGCCCCACCCGAGCCGACTGTCGGATGCACCCCGATATTGCACATCCCGTCCCATGTCCGTCCCAACGTGTCGACAGTCACATGATAGACACCGTTCCCAGGTATCTGTTTCAGAGGCTCATACAACTGCATATTCGCCGTCGGGAAACCGATGGTCCTGCCTATCCTGTTGCCGGCCACGACCACACCTGACATGGAATAGTCATATCCGAGCATCTCTGATGCCTGCATGACATCCCCGGTCTCGAGCACGGAACGTATCTTGGTAGAGCTCACTGCCAAGCCTTCAAGCGACGCGACATCCGCCCTGACGACTTCAAGCCCAAGACTCGCCGCGGCATCAGCACTCCCGGAATCGCTCCCGAACCTGTTGTCATACCCGAGCACGACAGTCTTCCCGCCGAAACGTCCGGCCACAATCTCTTTCAGATATTCCCCTGCGGTCATCCTGCTGAATTCCCTGGTAAACCTCAGCACTTCGACATGATCGACTCCCAAGGACTTGAGCATGGACTTTTTCTCATCCATGGTGGACAGCAGCCTCAGAGTCCGCGCATCTGACTGCAGAACATTACGGGGATGAGGCCAGAATGTAATCACCATGCTCTCATCCCCTTTCTGCAAAGCTGTCTCTACCAGCTTCTTTATGACAAGACGGTGCCCGATGTGGACACCGTCGAAAAATCCGGTTGCTATAACCATCTTACCAATTCAAAGTCCTGTCTGTGCGGCATGAGAGGATTCTTGGCATAGATTCTTGCAGCCACCTGATAAAGGCCAGTGCGCTCAGGAAGTATCATTGACTGATACTTGGCGACACCGTCATTGTGCTCAACAGGGACGAATTCATATTTCTCCTGTATATGCAGCTTGCCTTTTGTATCGGCAGTGGCGAAAAGAAGCTCCACTCCAATCTCCTCCGGCTGCAAATCCCCGATATTGAGGACAACCTCAGCCTTGAACTCATTGCCGAGCGAGACATCATTGTACGAACTGTCTGGCTTGATGACAGACACGACGCCGACATTCTGCCATTCGCGGCGCATGTGCTTCTTCCATGCGGCGATATCGCGGGCCATGTTGTAGTCATCGGCGACCAGTCTTGCCTGTCTCTCGGACTGAGGGACATAATACTGGTTGATATAGTCAGTCAGCATCCTGTTGGTGGTGAAGTTGCAGGCAACCATGGCAACAGTGTTCTTGATGTACTGTATCCATGCCGATGAGCTTCCTGTAGCCTCATCCTTCCTGTAGAAGGTCGGGGCGATCTCATTCTCTATGATGGTATAGATAGTAGCGGCATCAAGCTCGTCCTGATAGTTCTGGTCATCGTAGGTCCTCTCCATCGGAAGTGCCCAGCCGGCTCCCTTCTTGTAGCCCTCGACCCACCATCCGTCAAGTACGGAGAAATGCATCACACCATTCATGGCAGCCTTCTCTCCTGATGTTCCTGAGGCCTCGAGAGGTCTTGTAGGGTTGTTCATCCACACATCCACGCCCTGTACAAGAAGTTTGGCAAGGGTTATGTCGTAATCCGGCACAAAGACAATCTTGCCGATGAACCTGTCCTGCTTGGATATGTCGACAATCATCTTGATGAGATCCTGTCCGGCCTTGTCGGCAGGATGGGCCTTTCCGGCGAAGATGAACTGTACCGGCTGCTCAGGATTGTTGACGATATCATTGAGTCTGTCAAGGTCTCTGAACAGGAGGTGTGCCCTCTTGTATGTGGCGAAACGCCTTGCGAATCCTATTGTGAGCACATCGTCCCTGAGAGTGTCCTTGATGGTGACAATCTGGCGAGGTGAGTAATGGTTGGTAGCCGCAGGGCTGGAAAGACGGTCCTTGATCGCATCGATGAGTTTCGCTCTCAATTTCGTCCTCACATTCCATACGTCGGCATCCGACACCTTATATATGCCCTCGAAGCATGACTTGTCGTAGTGATGCGTCTTGAACTCTTCTCCGAATACCTTGGAATGAATCTCCTTCCATTCAGGAGCAGCCCATGTAGGATAATGCACACCGTTGGTCACATAACTTACATGGAGTTCCTCCGGGAGATAGCCCGGCCACATCTTGGAGAATATCTCCTGGCTCACCTTGCCGTGAAGCCATGACACGCCGTTCACCTCCTGGGAGATGTTGGCAGCGAGATAACTCATTGAGAATTTCTCGTTAGGGTCGGCTGCATTGATCTTGCCGAGTCCCATCATCGTCTGCCAGTCTATCTTCAGACGCTGAGGATAGTGGCCGATATATTTTCTGAGAAGTCCTTCGTCAAATGCGTCGTGTCCTGCAGGCACCGGGGTATGGGTTGTGAAGAGAGATGAAGCCCTCACCACTTCCATAGCCTCAGGGAAGTCAAGGTTGTCCCTTGAAATATATTCATAAAGCCTTTCAAGCCCGATGAACGCCGCATGTCCCTCATTGCAATGGTAGACTTCCGGATTGAGTCCGAGCTTCCTGAGGGCACGGATACCGCCTATTCCCAACAGGAGTTCCTGTTTCAGACGGTTCTCCCAGTCGCCGCCATAGAGATGGTGGGTGATGGACCTGTCCTCAGGCAGATTCTCCTCATAATCCGTATCGAGAAGATAAAGTTCGGTACGGCCTACATCCACCTTCCACATCCTGGCATGGAGATTTCTTCCAGGGAAGGCCAGACTGACTGCCATCCAGTTGCCTGAGGCATCCCTTACAGGCGATGCCGGGATCTTCATGAAGTCCTGCGCATCGTATTTTGCCACCTGGTCTCCCTGTGACGAAAGTATCTGGGTGAAATATCCGTAACGGTACAGAAGTCCGACAGCCACCATATTGGTGTTCATGTCGCTTGTCTCCTTGAGGTAGTCTCCCGCAAGTATCCCGAGACCTCCGGAATATATCTTCAGTGAGGTGTCAAGCCCGTATTCCATACAGAAATATGCGATGGAAGGGCTCGTCCTCTCTGCCTTCATTGCCATGTAGGCATTGAACTCGTTCATCACCTCATCGAGTGCCGCAACGAATTCCTCATCGTTCTCAAGCATCTTGTATCTCTTGAGACTTACCATGTCAAGCATGGCGATAGGGTTCTCCCCTGAAGCCTTCCAGGCGGCAGGGTCAACACGGCTGAATATGTTCTTCGCAGACTCGTTCCAGCACCACCAGAGATTCCTTGAAAGTATCTCCAATCCTTTCAGCCTGTCCGGAAGATGGCGCGAGATGAACACGCTGTTCCATGACGGCTGGTTTACATCTATCTTCGTATATTGCATCGATTTATCATCCCTTACCTCAGGGAATGCTCCTTTTTCTGATATGACTTTCTCCAAAGCCTTGGAATAGGCTTCCTTGTAATAAATGATGTTATTCTCCCACAAGGCAATCTCGGACACCTCCTTGGCGTTGTCCATATATACCTTGCGTGTCTCCTTGGTGAGTCTGGCAATCTCCCTTACCCTTCCTGCGACATCCTCCACAACGTTGTTGTAGTTGGAGTCATTACGTGTCACCACGCAGATCCCCGGATGCTCCTTGCCGTAATGCGTGCGTACCCAGAGTCCGAACCCTGCAAGGGTCGTGGTGAGGGTAGGCACCTTGAATGCAAGGCTCTCAAGAGGGGTATATCCCCACGGCTCGTAATATGACGGGAACAATGTCAGGTCAAGGCCGACGAGAAGGTCATAATACGGCATGTTGAATATGCCGTCATTGCCGTTGAGATATGACGGGATGAAATACACTTTCACCTTGTCGCCTATGGCATTCCTGAAATTGAGTTCGTTCAGTCTCCTGGTGATGATGTCATACTCAGGATCCATCAGATAATGCGACGTCCTCGTAACGTAGTCAGACCCGTTCCCGGCAAGTTTCGCGGCAAGTTCCTTGTCCATGCCGTTGTTCCCGGACGGAATCATGATGAACGCCTGTATGCTCTTGCCTTCGAAGTCAGACTTGTTCAGGCGGTCAAGCGCATCGATGAAGACATCGATACCCTTGTTCTTGTACTCGTATCTTCCGCTTATCCCTATGAAAACGGCATTCTCAGGGACAGCCTCACCGGACATGGCGGCAGCGACCTCCACAAGACGTGCTCTCGCAGCCTTGCGCTTGGTCTCGTACTCCTCATCATCCTTTGGCGTGAAACTGTTCTCGAATCCGTTCGGAGTGACTATGTCCACATCCCTCTCAAGGAACTGCTTGCACTCCGCTGCAGTGATCTCACTGACTGTCGTGAACACATCCGCATTGCCTGCCGAATGTTTCTCGAGCGAATGCCTTGCGAGGACATTGAAGTCACGAGCCTTGGCATCTCCGTTATATACGCCCATAGCATCGTACAGAGGGAGATTGTTGCCTGCAAGACAACGTCCCACGACTGTGGCATGGGTAGTGAATACTGTCGCGATAGGAAGCCCCGTACCTTTGATGTACAGAAGCCCGGCCCCTGTCATCCATTCATGGAACTGGGCCACGACCTTGTCAGAAGGGCTGAGATTGAATCTGTAGAAACTCTCTATCACCTTTCCGGCGGCAAACCCGAAAAGTGCGGATTCTATGTAATCCCAGTTCCCTGTCAGCGAGTCCACACCGAACTTCTTCCAGAACTCTGTAAGAATCTTGTCCTTCTGGGTAATATATTGCTTGAAGTTGACAAGTATGGCCACCGGCTTGCCGGGGATATTCCACTTGCCGACCCTTATTCTCAGGCCTTCCGCAGCAGCACGTGCCCTCCAGGCGCTGTAGAGATGCGGGTCCTCAATAAAATCCGGATTACTTTCCGTATCCATCCATACATCAGGACCGATCAGTATATGATGTCTCTTGAGTTCGCTTTTAAGGTAGAGGGACTTGGTCGCAATGACCGTATATATGCCCCCTACCTTATTGCAGACTTCCCAACTGATCTCAAACAGGTAATCCGGTCTGATCAATTCCTTGCTCATTTACTGTTTTTTGGTTTTTACTGTTCTTTTCTTAGGAGCCGCAGGCTTCTCCGCCTTCGCGGACTTTGTCTTGGCTGCAGGTGCGGCCTTCACGGCTTTGGCAGTCCTTGTCCTTGCCTTCGTCTCCTTTTTTGGAGCTGCAAAGTTAGCATCTGAAACGGAAATTGCATCATCCACCCTCAAAATAAAATCGCTCAGGACATTCATATAGTTGATAAATGCCTCATACGGAGTATCATACGGGTTGAAATATTTATGCACTGCGCCGTCTGAGAAGAACTTTGTACACATATAATAGAAATGGTCGCTCTCCTGAAGATGGCCGTAATCTGACCAGAGAGCCTCATCGTTCACAAGAGATAGTTTCTCTTCGAGACTGTAGAGTTTCCTGAATGCGTCATTCTGAAGTTCGTTTCCGAGCCATGCGGTGACATCCCTCTCCTCATCTGCCCAGGATATTGCATCAGGGACATCGAGCACGCCTACAGATGAATGTTTCTTGGCTGCCTGCGACGGGGTGACAAACTCGAACTCGCCGTCATTAAGCACCACGTCCGGAAGATACCTCATGAAATCGAATATCCCGCTCTGAGCTTTCTGATGCTCTCCGAAAGTCTCGTAATCCATGAAAAGGTTGACAATCTCGTCATTCTGTGCGGAAGCCTTGATCCATGCGAGATATTTCTCGCCTGTCAGAGGCCAGTCCGGCCAGCTCTTGTCGGAGAATCTGAATGCGATGTCATCACTCAGGGATGAATTCTTGAGCAGGAGCTTGAGCTTCGGAGCCATTGCGCCTGAATATATATAGTTCGGGCTCTTCCAGCCGAGCACGTGTTTTGCGCCCTCTGTAAGCATGGTCTTGAAGCCCATATCATATACCATCGCGCCTATGGCATCAGAATAGATGAGTTCCGTATTTCTGAACGCCTTAGGAGTGACACCGAAATAATGCTCAATCGTCTCCTTGTGCTTCAGCACCTGATGCTTGAACTCGTCAGGGGACGCAATGGATGCAAGAGAATGATAGTATGTCTCCGAAAGGAACTCGACACATCCCGTATCAGCAAGTTTCCTGAAACTCTCAAGCACCTCAGGGGCATATCTGTCAAACTGCTCTATGACCGAGCCTGAAATCGAGAAAGTCACCTTGAATTCTCCCTTATACCTCCTGATCATCTCAAGGAGGAGGGCATTCATCGGCAGATAACATCTCTGGGCTACCCTTCTGAGAATTGTCCTGTTGGCGAAATCGTCATAGTAATGGGAATCCTTCCCTATGTCAAAAAATCTGTATAACCTCAATCTGCATGGCTGATGAACCTGAAAATACAGACAAATGCTCTTTTTCATATCTTTTAGGATTTTATTTTATCACTGACTCGTAAACTTTCTTGACCTTGTACGCTGCATTGTTCCATTTCAGCGCATTCACCTCGTCATATCCGCAGCGCGCCGCCATATCGGCAAGTGCCGGATAGTTGAGAAGACCGTATATGGCATCAGCCATAGCATCAATATCCCAGAAATCCACCTTGATGGCATATTTCAGCACCTCGGCGACTCCTGACTGCTTCGAGATGATCGAAGGCACATTGGTACGCATAGCCTCAAGCGGGGAGATTCCGAACGGCTCCGACACTGACGGCATGATATACACGTCCGACAATGCGAACATCTTCTGGACATCCGCCCCTCTGAGGAAGCCCGTGAAATGGAACCTGTCCGAGATTCCCAGACGTGCCACATGGCGGATACACCTGTTCATCATGTCTCCGCTGCCGGCCATCACGAAACGCACATGACTGCATCTCTTCAGCACTTTTGCAGCAGCCTCTATGAAGTACTCAGGTCCTTTCTGGAATGTGATCCTGCCGAGGAATGTGACCACCTTGTCCTTCACTCCCCTTTCTACAGTCATATTCTCCCTTCCGCTGAAATCCACGGCATTGTGGACAGTGACCACCTTGTCAGGAGATATGCCGTACTTGTTGATCACGATGTTTCTTGTAAGGTCACTCACTGCTATGACCCTGTCAGCGGCCTCCATGCCTTTCTTCTCCAGGTCATAGACCCTCGTGTCGATATGGTCGTCACTGCTCCTGTCGAACGACGTGGCGTGGACATGGACTACGAGAGGCTTGCCTGTAAGCCTTTTGGCTGCAATACCTGCGAGGTATGTCAGCCAGTCATGGGCATGGATGACATCTATCTCATCGGCGTGCTGGAGGGCAATAGTGGCTCCGACCATTGCATATCTCGCCACCTCCTCCATGAGGTTTGCCCCGTATTTGCCGGAGAATTTGTATTTCTGTCCGTACTGGACACGGAAATTCTTGATCTGCTTGACCCTCTCTTCCTCCACCATTCTGGTGAAATCCTCAGGGTCGACATAAGGCACCATATTGGAGCCGATGTGAACGAACTGCACCTTGCCGAGAAACTCATCGACAGAGGTGGATACCGTGTCTATCGGTACATCACTGGCATTTATTATCTTGACTGCACTCTGGTCCTCGTCCCCCGAAGCCGAAGGCATCACAAAAAGGACTTCGACACCATTGTAGGCAAGACCTTTCGTCATTCCGTAACAAGCGGTTCCCAGACCTCCTGCGATATGAGGAGGGAACTCCCAACCGAACATCAGGACTTTCATCTTCTTTCCTCCTTATATTTGTTCATCAGATAATCTACCCTCAAAAGTGCCGCAGTACTGCAGGCTGACGATATGGCACCATGAGCCTCGTGAGGAGGATCCCCGTCATAAAGTTCGGAGAATGCACCTACACCATGCTTGTTGATGTCATCGTAGAAGCCTTCGGTCAGATATTTGGCCTTGTTGTAGAATGAAGGTCCCACCATCTTGAAACAGATATCGATATACGGCCCGAGGAGAGACGGGAATGCGCAACCCTGATGATATGCGAGGTCCCTGTCCTTCTGTGAGCCTTCATATACTCCTCTATACTTGGAATTTCTCGGAGAAAGGGTCCTGATGCCCCTGCGTGTCACGAGTTCATTGTTGATGACTGATATCACCTCTGACTTGACCTCGTCCTCCACAGGGGAATAGTCAAGGCAGATGGCGAACAACTGGTTCGGCCGGACATCCATATTCTGGCCGTTATTGTCCACGTAGTCTGCCAGATATCCGAGTTCGGGATTCCAGAAGACAGGCTGGAAATTGGCCTTGACGAGATCGCGGACATGACTCCAGCGTGCGGCGAACGAACTCTTCTTGGCCCCGTACTTCTTCTCCATGTCAAGAGCGAAGCAGAGCGCATTGTACCACATCGCATTGGTCTCCACCTGATAGCCTGCCCTTTCCGTGACAGGGTACCCGTCCACATAGGCATTCATCCAGGAGAGTGCGACACGGTCCATCTGCGCCCAGAGCAGGCCGTTAGGATGCATAGTGATCTCGCGTCTCTTGCCCGGGGCGTAACTGTCGATTATCGACTTGAGCAGCTTGCCGTATTTGGTCCAGATGCGTTTCTCGTCCCCGCAATAATTGATATACTGCTGGATGGTATCCGTCAGTCTCAAAGGGGCCTCCACCTGGGTAGTCCTGCGGAGAAGCCTGTCCTGCTCCTCTGCGACCAGATTGTCAAGAATCTCCTCGAAGTCCTCTCCTTTATCCCCGGCATACAGGGTAAGTCCAGGGAGAGACTCCACCGTCTCACGCAGAAGCCCGGTCTCAAGCCATGAGAATCCGGCATTGATCCTCTCGTGACCGTTACGGTTGCATTTCAGAAGATCGGCATCATGCACAAGGAGGTCATGATAGTCCCTGATCTCACCGTCCTTGCGGACTATATCGGTGAACTTCCTCTTCATCTGCTTAGGATTGTCCGCCTTCACAGATGCAGAGAACACGATTGAGTCCCCAGGCTTCAGTTCAGTGACAAACGTTCCCGGGACGAAAAGGTCCTCCTTGCAGTCGAAACCTCTTCTCAACTCGTCAGAATAAGTTATGCCGTTGTACCAGTAAGGCATGTATTTGAAAGACGACTTGCCGCTGAGCTGCAGATTCAAGTCAGGGAATCCGTCATACAGCCGGAATGACACTCCTCCGACAATCTCCTTGCAGGAAGTGTCGGCCTCCGGATTCTGGTGCGTAAGACTATGCACGCTTCTGAAAGCCAGGAAAGGCTTGAGAATGAGAGTTGTCTTCATAGGCGCCTCAAGCAGGTCATACCTGATCATCACCTGATCGCTGTCCGGCACCATCAGGATTGTCTTGCTGAACAGGATCTCTCCCACCTTGTAGACAATCTTAGGCTCCGGGTCTGCATCAAAGTCCACGATATACTTATGACCTCTCGGCTCATACACATCCCCATAGCAATGGATGCCGAGATTGAACTGCCTGCCGTTCATGATGAGACTCTCGTCAAGAGACGAAAGCAGGACATATTTCCCGCCTCCGAAATTGTCTACAGGTACGGCAAGAAGTCCGTGGTAGCGTCGCGTATTGCAGGTCACGATGGACGTGTTGCAATAAGCCCCTGTCTTGCTCGCGGAAAGAATCTCCCTTTTCAGCGAGTATTCCAGATTGACAAGCTCGGACTTGTTGAATTTTAGAAAAGCCATATCAATAATATTAATGTTGTTTTCAATCCAATTTCTTCAAAACCACTGCGCAGCGGCTCGGAAGATATAAATACAACGTGTCTTCGTATCTCTGGTCGCCGTTTGCGGATTTCTCATGCACAGAAAAATGTATCTCACCCTTCTTCAGCCGTGAAAATCCGTCGAATTCCTCCTCGTCTGTATCAAGCATCATCTCATATTTCCCGGCAGGGGCCGCGAAGCCGTAATCGGAAAAAGACTCTGACGCATTGAAATTGAGCGCAAAGATACAATTTATTCTTTTGAATACTAATATTTTTTTCTCTTCGTCCTGCACGAGGAGCTCAGGTCTGCCGTCAAAAATGCGCTCCGAATGCGCAAGAGAGACCATGGCCTTGTCAAAAAGAAGCAGATTCCTGTACCTTAGGTAGTCAGGCTCCGCAAGAGACCATTGCCTCCTGGCATATTTGTAGGACCACCCGTTCCCCTCCCTCGGGAAGTCAATCCACTCCGGATGGCCGAACTCGTTGCCCATGAAAGTCAGATAGCCGTCACCGGCCGTAGCCATGGTCACCAGCCTTATCATCTTATGCAGGGCGATACCCCTGTCAACAATCGGAGACGAGGAATTCTTGTCCATGTGGAAATACATCTCCTTGTCCATCAGCCGGAAAATGATGGTCTTGTCTCCGACGAGAGCCTGGTCGTGGCATTCGGCATAACTGATGGTCTTCTCGTCTGCCCGCTTGTTGGTGAGCTGCCACCACATCTCTCCCATGCTCCATTTCTCGTCAGGGAGGGTCTTTATCCATTTTATCCAGTTGTCGGCGACGCCCATACTCATGCGGAAATCAAATCCGACACCGCCCTGCTCAAACGGAGCGGCGAGCCCCGCCATTCCGCTCACATCCTCGGCAATCGTGAACGCATCCGGATTCAGTTCCTTGACGAGCATGTTCGCAAGGGCGAGATAAGTCACCGCCGACTCGTCCACGCCTCCGTTGAAATAATTGTCATAGCCGACAAAATCCTTTCCGAGACCGTGATCCCAATACAGCATGCTGGTCACACCGTCAAACCGGAATCCGTCAATATGATATTGCTCCATCCAGAATTTGCAGTTGGAGAGCAGGAATGCGATAGTCTCATACTTCCCGTAATTGAAGCATCTCGACCCCCATGCCGGATGTCTTCCGCGGCTGCCTGAATAGAAATACAGGTCCTCCTTACCGTCAAACCGGCTCAGCCCCTCGAGTTCATTGTCGACGGAATGCGAATGCACAATGTCCATGACCACCGCAATGCCGTCCGCGTGGGCTGCATCCACAAGAGCCTTGAAATCCTCCGGCGTGCCGAATCTGGAACTCAACGCATAGAAATTCGACACCTGGTATCCGAACGACCCGTAATACGGATGCTCCTGGAGAGCCATTATCTGCAGAGTGTCATAACCGAGACTCTTGACATACGGCAGGACATTCTCCCGGAACTCATTGAAAGTGGATACTTTCTCCTCTTCCGAACTCATCCCTATATGACATTCATAGATAAGGGGATGCTCCCGCCTTCCGGGACGGCGGTGCTTCCACTTGTACGGCTTCTCGGGAGCCCATACCTGGGCACAGAACAACTTGGTCTCGGGATCCTGGACAGCCCGCGTGGTATATGCCGGCAGCCTTTCCCCGCCGCCTCCCGGCCACTCGATATAGAGTTTGTACAATTCCCCGTGTGTGAGGAACATCGGCTCCAGGCGGATTTCCCAGTTGCTGTTCCCTATCGGATGAAGTGCATAGGACTCCGTCCTTCTCCAGTTATTGGACTCGCCGATAAGATAGATCTTGGTAGCATCCGGTGCCCACTCCCTGAACACCCAGGACCCGTCCGCACAACGGTGCATGCCGTAATACAGATGGTTGTTCACGGCATCTGCCAATTTTCCGTCGCCTGCGATCCTTTCCTTTTCGGCAAGGATTCTCCTGTGCCTTGCATCTATGGCATCCTTATATGGCATCAGCCACGGGTCCCTGTCATAAATCATTTCGGTCTCCTTATTTTTCATAACCGTCATCCTCTATTATAATATATCATATTCATTCCCGAATGTCAAGCCCCTCAAGTTTCTCCCCGGCCGTCCTGAGATAGGCGCGGCAGGCGGCAATCAGTTCCGATGCACGCTTGATATACCTGTCTATGTCGTCTATGCCTGTATCGGCGGACTCCACCTTGGATGCAATCTCCTCCAGTTCCGCCACCGCTGCCGAATAATCAAATTCCTTTTTCTTTGCCATATCATCCATTTTCATAAACATCATTTTCCGGCCTCCGCGCCCGATGCCGTCACGCTGTCCACGGTACATCCGAGGCTGCCGTCATGATACATCAGCGTCACCTTGTCCCCCGGTCTCCTGCCTGAAACCCCTTTCATGACCTTTCCTGAGCCGTCCAGGGCAATCACATACCCCCGCTTCAGGATGTTCCTCGGATCCGCACCGTTTATCCTGGCCTCCAGCAGACGCACCCTGCTCTCCATCGAACTTATCTTGGCTGAGAATGCCAGTCTCAGCCTCGTACCATAAGAAAGGAGCGTAGCCTCCTCTCTCGAACAGATGCCGATGAAAGTGTCGGCAAGCGCAGTAGGGGTCTTGACTGAAGCCCATGCCACCATGTCGCATATATGCACATCCTGGTCATGCCCGACAGCCGTCAGCACCGGCACAGGACATCTGGCGATATGGGATGCGAGAACATAGTCATCGTAGCAGGCCAGATCCAGCTTCGCCCCGCCGCCCCTGAGAATCAGGACAGCGTCATACCTGATGGCGGAAGACAGCGCACCGTCAATGGCCGAGACTATCGAATCCGCAGCATCTGCCCCTTGCATGAGAGCCTGATAGAGATCCGTGGCAAAGGCATAACCATATTCATTTTCATGAAGATGCCGCATGAAATCCCTGTATCCTGCTGCGTCAGGAGCCGATATGACAGCAAGCCTGTAAGGACGGCGCGGCAGAGACAGCCCCTGCTGCATGTCCATCAGGCCCTCTTCCTTCAGTCTCGCGAGAGTCTGCTGGCGCATCTTCTCCTTTTCGCCGAGAGAGAAATCCGGATCTATGTCGTCGATGACAAGTGTAAGTCCGTACAACTGGCTGAAATTCACCTGTACCCGGACAAGCACCAGCATTCCTTCCTCTATTCTGGTGCCGGTGACAGATTCGAAGAAAGGGGCAATGAACCTGTATCTGGAAGCCCATATCACCGCCTGAGCCTTGGCCACCAGCCCGTCATCCCCGCTCTGGGACAATTCCATATAACAATGACCCCCCGGACGCGCCTTTACAGCACTTATCTCCGCCTTGAGCCACACCTTGGTAGGGAAAATATGCTCTATGCCATCCTTCAACCGCGACTGCAGCCCATACAGGTCGATAATTTCCTTTCCCATAGAATTATTGTCCGAATCGTTACAAATTTACACAAAATTTCAATTTGAAGCCATAATTTTTCCGATAAAATATGAATTGACGTGAATAATTCGTACATTGCAGGAAAGAGAGGAAATCCATACCGCCGTGCCCGGGAAATGAAGTTTGGAGAAGTTCAATTTGCATTGCTCTCGGCTTCTGCGTATATTTGCCGCTGCCGCGCCATTTATACTGTTCACGCCTCGGCAATTACAAACAAGTTTGCATTGCTCTCGGCTTCTGCGTATATTTGCCGCTCAAATCAATCTTGACCGAAAATGAAGATTTCTGAAGCACTGTTCGCAGGAAGCAGCACGAGAATTTCTGAAAAGCCAAAACAGAAATTCCCGGAATTCGCTTTCATAGGACGCTCAAACGTCGGAAAATCCTCATTGATCAACATGCTGTGCAACAACCGCAAACTGGCAATGACATCCGGCACCCCGGGCAAGACAAGGCTCGTCAACCATTTCCTGATCAACAGGGAATGGTATCTCGTGGACCTGCCCGGGTATGGCTATGCGAAATTGTCAAAGACAGGGAAGCAGAAACTGGAGCAGGTCATCCGGAACTATCTCAATTTCTCGGAGGAGATGCACCTGCTTTTCGTGCTGATAGACTCCAGGCATGACATCGGCAGGATTGACATGGACTTCCTCATGGAACTCGGCAACAGCGGAATCCCTTTCGCGATAATATTCACCAAAGCCGACAAAATGGGGAAAAATGCCCTTGAGACGCAGATAGAAAAGAACCGGAATGCGTTGCTGGAATATTGGGAGGAACTGCCTCCGGTATTCATCACATCTTCGGAGACCGGACTCGGCAGGGAAGAAGTCCTGGACTACATCGGGACACTTCTTGACGAGATGAAACAGAACGGATAACACGCTAAAAACTCTTATACGATGCACAACGAACACAAAATGAAATTATTTGCGTGCAGGAGTTCAAGACCCCTTGCAGAGAAAATCGCAAGATCCCTCAACATCGAACTGGGAAAATCCGATGTGCTGGCTTTCAGCGACGGGGAATTCCAGCCCTCACTCAACGAAAGTGTCAGAGGAGCGACAGTATTCATCGTACAGTCCACATTCCCTCCGACAGACAACCTCTTTGAACTTCTTCTCATGATTGATGCCGCAAAACGTGCATCCGCCCACACAGTCATAGCAGTCATGCCGTACTTCGGATGGGCAAGACAGGACAGGAAAGACAAGCCGAGGGTATCCATCGGTGCGAAACTGGTGGCAAACATCCTCCATGCTGCAGGATGCGACAGGGTGATGACCTGCGACCTCCATGCAGACCAGATTCAGGGCTTCTTCGACTTCCCTGTGGACCATATATATGCAAGCAACATCTTCCTCCCGTATCTGAGAGGGCTGGATATAGAGAATATCGCCATCGCGGCTCCGGACATGGGCGGGGCAAAGAGGGCGAACGCATACGCAAGGTATCTCCAGTGCCCTGTGATCATCTGCCACAAGTCACGCGAGAGGGCAAATGTGGTAGGTTCAATCACAGCCATCGGTGATGTCGCAGGGAAGAATGTCATCATTGTGGACGACATGATAGATACAGCCGGGACACTCACAAAGGCTGCCAATGTCCTGAAAGAGATGGGCGCGCTCAGCGTAAGGGCCTGCGCGACACACGCCGTGTTCTCCGGCAACGCATACGAAAGGATTGCAGAGTCAGCACTTGAGGAGGTGATTGTCACGGACACTATACCGCTTTCATCGGATCCTGACAAGGACAAGAGCAAAATCACTGTGCTTTCGGTTGCGGACACATTTGCCAACATCATTGACAAGGTGTACAACTACGAGCCGATAAGCGACAGCTTCATATTCTGAGACCTGTATGGAAATCTTCATCGCCGCACTGCTGCTGGTGGGAATCAGCGTTGTCGGCCTATGTTTCAATATCATTTTCCGCAAGAACGGAAAATTCCCCGATACCGAGATCAGCCACAATCCGGCAATGCGCCGGCTCGGCATCAGGTGCGCCAAGGAGGACGAACTGAGGCTTTGGGGCAAAAAAAACGGCAAGCGCCACCCGACCTGCAGCGACATCGGCTGCGGTGACTGTGCAGGATGCGGACTGGCGACAAAAACAGAGGAGGAAAAGAAATGAGTCTTGTAGCGATAGTGGGGAGGCCGAATGTCGGGAAGTCCACATTGTTCAACCGTCTCGTGGGCATGAGACAGGCGATAGTGGACGAGACTGCCGGCGTCACGAGAGACAGGCACTACGGGAAATGCGAATGGTGCGGCACCGAATTCTCGGTTGTCGATACCGGAGGATATACGTCCAATTCCGACGACATCTTCGAGGAGGAGATAAGGAAGCAGGTCCTGCTTGCCATTGAGGAAGCGGATCTGATACTGTTCATGACTGAGGCGGCCACGGGTGTGACCGATTATGATGCAGAAATCGCAGACCTGCTCCGGAGAAGCGGAAAGCCGGTGGTCGTGGCGGTGAACAAGGTGGATACAGGAGACAAGATGTTCGACACCTACCAGTTCTATTCGCTGGGACTCGGTGAGATATGGAGCATCTCCTCAGCCAACGGAGGTGGCACTGGAGACCTGCTCGACGAGATTGTCAGGAAACTGCCGGAGGACGCCGCTGCGGAGAACGACCATCCGGAACTTCCGAGGATCACCATCGTCGGCAGGCCGAATGTCGGGAAATCGTCACTCACCAACGCGCTGCTCGGCTCAGAACGGAACATAGTGACACCGCTTGCAGGTACCACAAGGGATTCAATCGCCACATACTACAACAAGTTCGGCCATGAATTCATGCTTGTGGACACTGCAGGCATGAGAAAGAAGGCAAAAGTGCATGAAGACCTGGAATTCTACTCGGTGATGCGCGCCATACGGGCAATAGAGCATTCAGATGTATGCATATTGATGATTGATGCGCAGACCGGCATGGAAGCCCAGGACATGAACATCCTCAACCTGATTGAGAAGAACAAGAAAGGCTGCGTACTGGTGGTGAACAAATGGGATGCGGTGGAGAAGGACAGCAATACCATGAAAAGGTACACAGAGGCCCTGAAAGAACGCCTCGCCCCTTTCAATGACATTCCTATCATCTTCACCTCCGTGATAAAGAAGCAGAGGATCATGGACGTGCTCGATGCCACGGCAAAGGTGTACGCGAACTATTCCAAGAAGATACCGACTTCCGTCCTGAACGAGGAGATGCTGCCGGAAATCGAGAATTACCCGCCACCGGCATGGAAAGGCAAATATGTGAAAATCAAATATGTCACCCAATTGCCGACGAGGTCTCCGGCCTTCGCTTTCTTCTGCAACTTGCCTCAATATGTGAAGGAACCTTACAAGAGATTTCTTGAGAACAGACTGCGGGAGAAGTTCGATTTCTCCGGATGCCCTGTAAGGGTCTTCATCAGGCAGAAATGACGTAGACACATAAAAAGAAGTCCAGCCTTTAGAAGAAAGACGTTTGAGGGTGACTCAAAATTTGAGTCACCCTCTCTTTTTGCTATAACCCTATTATTAACAACTAAACTAACCGTGACATCAATTTTACAAAGTCCATGCCAAAAACCGCAAAGACATCACGCTCACATCAATCTCTCGATTTTCAACTGCTGAATCCTGTAGCCAGACTCGCTGAAACTCACAAAAATCGTCACTGCAAACATCTCACCTCCCGCATTCAGCGAACCGACGGCATATTTCATATTGGACCGTCCTGCAGTATGGGTAATCTCAAAGGATCTCGGAGTATAGGAATCAAAAAAGGATTTGATTATCTGCCTCGCCTGGTTGCGGCTTGAGTCATTCGACGACGAAATGACCGCTATCTCCAAGTTGTCGGCAAACCATGCGGACAGTTTGCTGGCATTGCCCTGGCTGATATATTTTGCTATCGGGACAAAGACGTCGTAAGAATTGTCCTGCATCGCCGCAACGTGGCCGGGCGAGATGAAAAACATAGCCAAAGGCAACAGCAATATGTTCTGGATAAGATTCATCACTTGTCATGATAGCAGTGCATGATTATTGCAAATACCGAGCCACATTCTTACCTTTGTAAGAGACAGCATATACATCAACATGAAAATCACCTTGCTCACTGTCGGACAGACAGAAAAGAACTGGATACGCGACGGACTTGACCTGTATGTGGCAAGACTCCGGCACTATATCCCTTTCTCCGTGAATGAAATCCCGGAACTGAAGAACGTGTCTGCATTGAGCCGGGAACAAATCAAGAAAAGGGAAGGGGAACTCATCCTGAAGACACTGAAAGAAACCGACGAGGTGATTCTGCTTGACGAACACGGCAAGGAATACGGCTCTGTCGAATGGGCCGGTGCCCTGGAGAAAAGGATATCAGCCTCAGGGAAAGACATGGTATTCGTAATCGGGGGCGCATACGGGTTCTCTGACGATGTATATAAAAGATGCAACGCAAAGATATCCCTGTCAAGGATGACATTTTCACACCAGATGGTACGTGTGATATTTGCCGAACAGTTGTACAGGGCTTTCACCATAATGAAAGGACAGCCGTACCATCACGAATAACCGCTTACCGGATATGGAAATAAGGTCAGAAACGAAAAGATATTTCAGGAGAAACAGTTACAAACTGTGTCTGGCTGCGGCAGCAATCTGCTTTCTCCTGTCTCTCATAGTCAGCACATCCCCGGTAAACTCCGACCGGATTGCATCCCGCACGGAACGGATTATCAGCAAGCGGATGGACCTGCTCGATGCGGAAATAGGCAAGGCTCTGGAATCAGACCATGACTCATGGATGACACTAAAAGACCTGCCTGAGGACATGGTGGTCTACCGGTATGTCTACGACACCCTCCAGTCATGGAGCAACCAGTTCCCTATCACCAACGATGACACCGGGTCAAGAATGATATTCCAGAAATTCTCGAATCTCCGGACCAATCTCATATCCCCACTGGCCGAAGTCTCCGACAAAGCGGGCTACATAAGCCTCGGTCCCAAATGGTACATCGTCAAGTCTGCCACGGACGGGGTCAACTGCAAGGTCATAGCGGGACTTGAAATAAAGAACAGTCTTCTCGAAGGAATCCAGAAGATGGAGAACGGAGTCAATCCGCATCTGAGACTGCCCTCCTACTATGACATCATGCCTGTAAGCGAGACGGGAGGCACAGTGGTGGAGATTGACGGAAGACCGATGTTCAAGATTACAGCCAACCCCGGCGAGAAACCGGTATTCTTCGCCAATTCGATGCTGAGGTGGCTCGCGATGCTCCTGCTGACCATATCTGCTGTATTGTATCTCTGGGCGCACAGGTCAATAATGAACTATCTGCTCTGTACGCTGATACTCATCGGGATGACCGTCCTCGCATATATCCTCGGGCACCAGCTCGACTCAAGATTCTTCTCACCGACCATATACGCAGGAGGGCCTGTACTGTATTCGTTCGGGGCATTGATTATCATCAACTCGGCAATCATACTGTATGTGATGGGGGTATTCCTGGTCAGACGAGACGTGATAGGCATCGTGATACGCAAGAATACGGACCGGGCCAGGGCAGGATATACAGCCGGAATCATGGCAATGATCATAGCCGTCTGCGCATACACGCATTTCAGCCTCAAGAGCCTCATCATCAATTCCAGCATCACTCTCGAACTGTACCTGTGGAACGAGATATCCGTCTACACCTTACTGGTATACCTGTCTTATTCGACACTGTTCTTCTCAATCCTTCTCCTGATACAGATGCTGAAACCCGTATTCCGATACTACATGGGTATCAGATACAATGCATTCTCCAGGAAGTTTCTGTTCGTGTATGCACTGATATGTGCAGCCTACCTCACATCAATGGCAGGACTTATAGGGTTCCAGAAAGAGCAGGACAGGGTGAGCGTATGGGCCAACAGGCTTGCCGTAGACCGGGACCTGGGAGTGGAAATCCAGCTGAGGTCTGTCGAGAACGAGATTGCAGGAGACCCGTTCATCTCCACATTGAGCGGGGAAAGCGTGAACAGCATGATGATTCTGAACAGGCTCACAGAGAACTATCTCACCGGTGTGGTCCAGAACTACGACATCATGGTCACGCTGTGCCGCGACTCCGACAGGGTCACGACCGTGAACTCCGACAAGCCCATGAGTACCCTGGAATATTTCAACAACAGGGTCAGGACAGGCTCGCCCATAGCCGACAACTCCAGATTCATATATGTGAATGACAAAGGCATCCCGAGTTATATCGGCATGTTCATATACTACACCGGCAAGGCGGGCATCATCAGGATGTTCCTGGAAGTCAGGCCAAAGAGTTACAGCGAAAACAGAGGGTACGGCAACATCCCCGGACTTGTTTCCGGGCTCGGACGCATCTCCATGCCGCCACTGTACTCCTATGCAAAATATGTCTCAGGGAAACTCATCACATACAAGGGCAACTATGCCTATCCTACAGTGATAAAGTCAGGGTCAGGAGACAGCAGCCCGATTGAGCTTGGCAGGAGAAGCATACTTAAAAACAGGAAATACATTCATTTCGTCAACCTGGTGTCAGGCAATGAGGTGATTGTGATTTCCCGGCCTGTGCGCGGGTTCATGACCTATTTCATCACATTCTCCTATCTTCTTCTGATCACGTTCAGCATACTGTACCTGTTCTCGAACAAGAGGAAGGATGAACGGAACTCATTCAAGAAAAACTACTACAGGTCACGCATCAACACGGTGCTGTTCTTCGCGCTCTTCCTCACACTTGTCATCATGACAATCGCCAGTGTGACATTTGTGTACAACAGGAACGAGAACAACATGTACAACTTGATGTCCAACAAGATAAACACCATCCAGGCTATGCTTGAGTCAAGGCTCAAGTATGTTCCGGACTATCATGTCATGAACTCGCAGGAGTTCTCCGGCATAATAACAGAAGTGGGCAACATGACCAAGTCGGACATAAACCTGTACACCCCGGGAGGGAAGATATTCAAGACGACCACGCCGGAGATATTCGAAAGGATGATTCTCGGCTCAAGGATGAACCAGGATGCCTACTATAATATAATATACGGGAAGCAGAGGTTCTTCATCACGAACGAAGAATTCGCAAACCACAAGTTCTACTCGCTGTACGCGCCCCTGTTCAACAACGACGGCAAGATGATAGCCATACTGAACGCCCCGTACACAGATCAGGGATATGATTTCAAGCGTGACGCATTCTTCCACTCCGCCACCATCATCAACCTCTTCCTGATATTGCTCATTGTCACCATAATAGTAAGTACGACAGTGGTCAATGCGATGTTCCGGCCTATCCTGAAAATCGGGCAGAAAATGAATTCGACCGGGATTCACGGACTGGAATACATCATCTACAGGCGGGAAGACGAGATATCGACCCTTGTGGAGGCGTACAACAGGATGGTGCATGACATCCTCGCCAGCACCAAGCAGCTGGCACAGGCGGAAAGGGACAAGGCATGGAGCGAGATGGCAAGGCAGGTCGCACACGAGATAAAGAATCCGCTGACACCGATAAAACTGGAAATCCAGAGACTGATACGGCTGAAGCAAAGGAATGACCAGTCATGGAGCGAAAAGTTCGACAGGGTATCGGCCGTCGTGCTTGAGCACATTGACATCCTGACAGATACGGCTAATGAATTCTCCACATTTGCCAAACTCTACAGCGAAGAGCCGGTCCTGATGGACCTGGACAAGACCATGCGTGACCAACTGGCCATCTTCGACAACAAGGAGAACATCTCAATATCCTATATGGGACTGGAGAATGCCTGCGTGCTTGCGCCCAAGCCGCAGCTCATTCGGGTATTTGTGAATCTGATCACGAATGCTGTGCAGGCCATAGAAATCCAGCAGAAAGAGGACAGGGAAAACGGGAAAGAGGTCACCGGGGGGACAATCGGCATATTTATCCGCAACAGTATGAAAGACGGATACTATGACATCGTCTTTGAGGACAACGGCCCCGGTGTGAAGGACGAGAATCTCGGGAAACTGTTCACACCAAATTTCACCACCAAGAGTTCCGGTACAGGACTCGGACTGGCCATCTGCAGGAACATCGTGGAGAAATGCAACGGCACAATAACGTATCAGCGGTCATTTGTGATGAAAGGAGCCTGCTTCACTGTAAGGCTTCCCAAATATACCGGTAACTGATATAAAAGAAGAGAGTGACCCGAAAATGATTTCGGGTCACTCTCTATGATGCCAATACGACTGCTGCCTATTTTACACGCTCGCCGTAGGACCTGTCTGTGGTATTCACCCTGATCTTGTCTCCCTGGTTGATGAAGAGAGGGACCATGATGATGGCGCCTGTCTCAAGAGTTGCCTCTTTCATCGCACTTGTCGATGCTGTATCGCCCTTGACAGCCGGCTCGGTATATGTCACTTCGAGTTCGACGTATGTCGGGAGTTCGCAGGTAAGGCATCTCTCCTCGTCCGCAACGAACATCATCTCGACATGCTGTCCCTCTTTCATGAGGTCCGCGTTATCCACGAGATCCTCCTCGAGGTGAATCTGCTCGAATGTCTCCTCATGCATGAAGTTGTATCCGTCCTCATCCTTATAAAGGAACTGGTACGGTCTCCTCTCCACATTGATTGTCTCAATCTTGGCTCCCGCAGTGAATGTATTCTCAAGAATACGGCCGTTCTCAAGATTGCGGAGCTTTGTCTTCACAAAAGCAGGTCCTTTTCCCGGTTTCACGTGCTGGAACCACACTATCGAGCATGGCTTGCCGTTGAAATTGAGATAAAGACCGTTTTTGAAATCAGCTGTTGTTGCCATAATATCTAATTTAAATGATTGACTGTTAGTTTTTGCGGGTGCAAAATTATAAATTGTCGGAAATTCTGCAAAATTTTCTGTCATTCATTGACATTCCCGCCTCCGCAGGAATTATACGACAATATCTCATTTGCGACGGCTTCAAGCAGCCATTTCGGAGTGGAGGCTGCCCCGCAGACCCCTACCCTGTCATCCGACCTGAACCATTCCTTCCTCAACTCGTCAGGTGAATCAATGTGATATGTCCTTATGTTCAATGACTTGCACCTTTCACAGAGGACTTTGCCGTTGGAACTCGACTTGCCCGAGACAAATATGACTATGTCATGCTCGATGGCAAATGCAGACAGCCTTGAATGCCGCGTCGCCACTTGAGAGCAGATGGTATTATGGGCAGTAAACATCCTGCGTCCTTTGAACCTCTCCATCGAAAGTTCATTGGCATCCGCCATCATTTCCTCCAGTTTGGAGCATATCGCCGCATATTCGGCAGGACTTTTCGTAGTCTGGGAAAAAATCTCCACCGGCCTCATCAGATCAATGGTCTTCTCCGCCACGGCATCTGTCAGCATCTGCATATTCTCTATCACCACGGCATGGCCGTCCACCTGGCCGATCAGTCCCAGCACTTCGGCATGGCCCGGCTTTCCGAAGATCACAATCTGCCCGTTGACCGGGCGGAGCCTGTCATAAGCCTCCTTTATGCTTTTCTGGAGCCTCAGCACCACAGGACATGTGCAGTCAATGATATTGAACCCGTGAGCCTCTGCCTTGACATAAGTCTGGGGCGGCTCCCCGTGGGCCCGGATCAGGAGAGACTCCCCCGCAGCATCGCGCATCTCCTCCAGGTCATCCCTGTCAATACATACCAGTCCCTTGCTCTCAAGCCTTTTCAGTTCGGCATCATTGTGGACAATCGCCCCGAGGGAAAAAAGTTTCCTGCCGTCTGTCCCGGCATGTGTATCAAGGAAGTCCTCCGCCTTGCCGATAGCCCTGATGACTCCGGCGCAGAAGCCTGAATTGCTGTCAATATCTACAGTAATATTCATATTCAGCATGATTTTGCGCTTGTCGAGGGATTGAATCTTTCCGAGATGATCTTTCTGATCCACTCCATCTGATCCTGAAGCGTCATCCTGGAATTGTCGAGTACTATCGCATCCTCAGCCTTGGCAAGAGGCGACGCCTTCCTGTGGGAGTCAATATAGTCCCTTTCTTCAAGATTCTTCATCACCTCGTCAAAAGAGACATTCTCCCCTTTGGACTGCATCTCCGATGCCCTCCTCATCGCCCTGACATCCAGATCCGCGACCATGAATATCTTCAGTTCGGCATCCGGAAAGACCGTAGTACCTATATCCCTGCCGTCAAGCACCACCCGTTTGCGGCTTCCCAACTCCCGCAGCCTTCTGTCCACATAGGCTCTCACCTGAGGAACGGCGGCAATCGGGCTGACCAGACCGGATACAGCAAGAGTACGGATATCCTTTTCGACACATCTCTCGCCCATATAGGTCACGCTGTGGCTGCCGCTGCCGGCGAAATGAAGGTCAAGGGTCTCCATAGCCGTTTCAAGGGCAGGGACATCTATCTCCTTGTCCGGGGAAATCATCCCGTTCTCCATGGCGTAAAGGGTAACTCCCCTGTACAACGCGCCTGAGTCAAGATAAAGGAAATCAAACTCATCCGCAATGAGCCTGGCAAAAGAACTCTTGCCTGTCGAAGAATAGCCGTCTATTGCAATTATTATGTCAGGTATATGCATCAAGTACACGTTTAGCAGACAAAAATAGAAATTTTTATGAAAAGAGATAAGAAAATGTCCGATATTTGTATGATGATGCAAATTGGCTATCCGCAGAAATACCCTGCTAATGCAGGCCATAAATGTTCGGGACGGTAAATCCCTCCCATACTTGTATGGGCCCCTCCCGTTCACGAGGCCACGGGCGGCCACGCCGTCCGAAATTTCACGGCCTGCAATATTCCGGAAGAATAATGCGGACAGCATTTGATGCGGTGCCAGATAAAGTACAGACAAAAAACCAGGACATGAAAATTCTTATAATAGACGATGAACGCTCTATCAGGAACTCCCTGAAAGAGATACTTACCGATGAAGGATATGAGACGGATGTGGCGGAAGACGGGCTTCAGGGCTGCGAAATGGCCGAAAAAGAAAAATATAACGCCATCTTCTGCGACATAAAGATGCCGAACATGGACGGGATTGAGGTGCTGGACAGACTGCACGAGTCGGGAGTCGATGCCGCCATCATAATGATTTCAGGACACGGGGACATAGACACGGCTGTGGAGTGCATCAAGAAAGGGGCATTTGACTTCATCCAGAAGCCGCTGGATCTCAACAGGATACTGATCACGATAAAAAATGCCACAGAGAAAGTCTCCCTCGTGAAAGAGACAAAAATACTGAAGAAGAAGGTCTACGGGCAACAGATGATAGGTGAGTCCCCGTCAATACAACGAGTAAGGGAGATGATCGAAAGGGTCGCACCGACGGATGCACGTGTCCTCATCACAGGAAAAAACGGCACCGGAAAGGAACTGGTGGCAAGAAGCCTGCACCAGAAAAGCCACAGGTCATCAATGCCATATATAGAGGTCAACTGTGCCGCCATACCGTCAGAACTCATTGAAAGCGAACTTTTCGGTCATGAGAAAGGCGCTTTCACATCAGCGATAAAGCAGCATAAGGGCAAGTTTGAGCAGGCGGACGGAGGCACGCTGTTCCTGGACGAAATCGGGGATATGAGCCTTGCAGCCCAGGCCAAGGTCCTTCGCGTACTCCAGGAGAAGAAACTGTCAAGAGTCGGAAGCGACAAGGACATAATGGTGGATGTGAGAGTGATAGCCGCCACGAACAAGAACCTGAAGGAGGAGATAGAAAAAGGCAACTTCAGGGAAGACCTGTACCACAGGTTGAGCGTCATAGTCATCCAGGTGCCGCCTCTTGATGAGAGGAAGTCAGACATTCCTCTTCTTGTGGACTATTTCATAGACCAGATATGCTCGGAGACGGCAATGGCCCGCCGGGAAGTCGATCCGGAGGCCATGCAGATGCTGGTGGACAAGACCTGGACAGGAAACATCAGGGAACTCAGGAATGTGGTCGAGAGGCTGCTGATACTTTCCGGAGACAAGATCACGCCAGATGATGTCAAGGCATACGTCTACTGATTCTCTCTTGGCTTCTCAAACGCCACCGAGCGTTTGAGCACGAAGTTGGAGCCGAGATATTTGGTGCGCACATCATCATCCGCAGCAAGCTGCTCCGGAGTACCGCTCTGAAGGATGGTTCCCTCATAAAGCAGATATGCCCTGTCTATGATGGCAAGGGTCTCGCCGACATTGTGGTCGGTGATGATGACGCCGATATTCTTGTATTTCAATTTGGCGATGATATGCTGGATGTCTTCCACGGCAATAGGGTCGACTCCGGCAAACGGCTCGTCCAGCAGGATGAACTTGGGGTCGATTGACAAAGCCCTGGCAATCTCGCAACGGCGTCTCTCCCCTCCCGAGAGCTGGATACCGAGACTTTTGCGCACCTTGTGCAGGCCGAACTCATCAATCAGGGACTCAAGCCTCTCCTTTCTTTCAGCCTTGCTGTAGCCTTTCATCTCCATCACGGACATGATATTGTCCTCCACCGACATACGGCGGAATACCGAAGCCTCCTGCGCAAGATAGCCGACTCCTTTCTGCGCCCTCTTGTACATAGGCAGCGAGGTGATGTCCTCATCATCAAGATAAATTTTCCCGGCATTAGGGACTATCAGTCCTGTAATCATATAGAAACTGGTGGTCTTGCCTGCCCCGTTCGGACCGAGGAAACCGACAATCTCCCCCTGCTCCGCCTCCATTGACACTCCTTTGACCACTGTGCGGACACCATATTTCTTCACAAGATTTTCACAACGCAATTTCATACGCAAAAGTTGTTATTATCCGGCCCCGTGCGAGGCCCGTCAGTCATTTAACATCCAGGTCAAAATCCGAAATGAGATTCCTGACCTCGTCATTTCTCGCCATCAGGTCCTTGGCCTTTTCACTTTGGGTATACGGGACTGTATTGACAGCATCGTCAGGCACGACCGATACCCTCAGACGCACACGTGACGATCCTGCCAGTCTCTGAAGCGTACCCTCGAGTTCCCTGAGCAGTTTCTCTTCAATCCATTTCTTCTGGGACTCGTTCTGGACACTGAATACCACAAGCTTGCTCCCCTCACTCTCAGAAAATTCGAGTTTGGTGGAAGACAGGGTGTTGGCAAGCCTGGGCTTTGAGGCATAGGTGACCACCAGTTCCTTCCACTTGTTGCGGATATGGTCATCAGACGGCAGGAGATCGCTTTCCGTCCCGGAAAGAACCGCCCCTGCTTCGGGAGAATCCGTGGACCCTGCCTCGTTCATCATGGATCTGATGGAAAGGGCGGATGCGGTCTTTGCAGGCTGACGACGCCTGGTTCTTGCAGGTGCCGCCGCTTCCTGCGGTTTGGCAGGCTCGGTCTGCTCCGGTTGAGGCTGCGGAACTGCCTCGGCCTGCGATGCAGTTGCCGGCACTGTTTCCGATGCCGGCGGCGCCGTATCTGCACGCGAACCCGCCTCGGACTTCTGCTCCGCAGGCTGCATACGTGACATGGTCGGCTGCACCTGCGGCACTGCAGCGGAAGATGCCTGGAAAGGATGCTGCAGAAGACACAGTTTCATGAGGGCAAACTCAATATGAAGCCTCGGATTGACACTCATCCTGTAGCCGGCCTCGCATTGGGTAGTTATATTCAAGCATTCATACAGGAACTGCAACGGGCATCGCTCCGACTGTTCCCTGTATCTCTTCTTCAATGAGTCAGGCAGTTCCAGAAGGGCATCCAGACCGGAACTCCTGCTGACAATCAGATCCCGGAAATGGCTGCTCAACGCCGCCACGAAGTGCAAGGCATTGAACCCTTTGGAAAGTATCCGGTCAAATTTCAGCAGGGCGGCAGGATAGTCTCCTGCAAGAAAATCATCCACAAGATTGAAACAATGCTCATAGTCCAGCACATTCAGATTGTTGAGAACATCCTGGTATCTCACCTCCGTACCGCAGAACGCTACTGTCTGGTCGAATATCGTAAGGGCATCCCTCATGGCGCCGTCCGCCTTCCCCGCTATTATATGCAGAGATTCGTCATCTATGCTGACATTCTCGCTCTCCGCTATATGTCTGAGGTTACGCACTATATCCGCGACGGAGATCCTGTTGAAGTCATAGGTCTGGCATCGGGACAGGATAGTCGGGAGTATCTTGTGCTTCTCGGTCGTGGCCAGGATGAAGATGGCATGGGCCGGTGGCTCCTCCAGTGTCTTCAGAAACGCATTGAAGGCAGACTGGGAGAGCATGTGCACCTCGTCAATGATATATACGCTGTATTTCCCGACCTGCGGGGGGATTCGTACCTGCTCCATCAGGGCCTTGATGTCATCAACACCGTTATTGGAGGCTGCGTCGAGCTCATGGATACAGTAGGACCTGCCTTCGGCGAATGAAATGCATGATTCGCATCTGCCGCAAGGCTCCATCTCGGGAGTCGGGTCGGAACAGTTGATTGTCTTGGCAAAAATCCTGGCCGTACTTGTCTTGCCCACTCCACGCGGCCCGCAGAAAAGATAGGCATGTGCCAGCTGCCCCCTGACAATCGAATTCTTCAGAGTCCTCGCTATATTGTCCTGCCCTACCAGAGACTCGAAAGTGTCCGGTCTGTATTTCCTTGCTGATACTATATATTCTGTCATGACCGACAAATTTAATCATATTTTTGTAACTTTGCTGCCCGTTCAGAAAAGTTGTTGAAATGAAAAGATTCCTTCTGGCGTTTGTCTCTGCCATGATACCGCTGTTCATGTCAGCACAGGCACAGATAACGACCAAAAATGAAAAGATAGAGGATTTCCCTGAAAAGACGACAAAGATTGTACTTACCGGGAATGAATTCTTCGACTCGTCCATGAAAGAGGAGATCAGTACGAGATGGAGCATCTCTCCTTTCGAATTCTGCACCATATCCGACTTCGACAGCCTCAAGGCCGATGACAGTTATTATTTCCTGATCCCGCTCAAAAGCAGGTTCAAGAGAGAGACCGAACCGGGAATCGAGATGCTGAGCCTGATAAAAGGAGGGGAAGGGGCCGACAAGGGCATCAGGAAAATGCTCGAACTGGTGTCTGTCCCGATGAGGTCAGCAAGATACCCTTCGGGCAGGGAACTCATCTTCCTGCCTGCGCTCATTGACATCATCCAGGAGCAGGTCATATATGCCCTCGACAGGGGCATCAACGCCTACACGACGTTGGAGAGCGCATACGCAAGCCTGTCAATACCGGATGACATGACCGTAGTATTTGCCGAGGAGGACCTCTCGGATGAGATAACTTCGGAACTCATGGAAGGATATTTCAAGGCCGGAATCATTGTCACCGGCGAGGACAAGGCCGATGATATGATGCTCCGCAACAGCCCTGATACGCTTGTAAGTTACACGGTATGTCCGTTTGAGCCTGTGACAGGCTCCTATTGCTACAAGATGCTGATAGATGCAGGCACCCATGAACTCCATTATTTCAGGAAGCACAGGATCAACAGGCACACTGGCCCCGGATTCCTGGCAGAGGACATGATGAGGATTGCCGAAAGCAGGAACAACAGACAAGGAAGCGGAAGATGAAATGCGGGAAAGCGCCATGCGGCATGAGATATGCCGTCAAAAGGAGCGGTTCTGCGGTTGGATACTGCGCCTTGAGCATAAGATGCGGGACCAGGGATGAAGCCGGGTTCCATCAGGGGATTGCACATCTCGTGGAACACACTCTGTTCAAGGGTACCATAAAGAAAAATGCATCGACGATAAACGGCTGCCTTGACAAGCTTGGAGGAGAACTCAATGCATACACCACGAAAGAGGAAATAGTCTTGCACGCGACTGTGCTAAAGGAGGACCTGGGCAAGGCAGCCGGACTGCTGTTCGAACTGGCTACTTCCGCCACTTTCCCGGCCAACGAGGTGGAGACAGAAAAGGGAGTTGTCATAGACGAGATCAATTCATACAAGGATTCCCCTTCAGAAGACATCTATGACAGGTTCGAATCAATGCTCTTCGACGGGCACCCCCTGTCAGGAATGATCCTCGGCACGGCATCCTCTGTCAAGAAAATCACGAGAGACGAGCTGCTCAGGTTCGTGAAGGAGAAATTCGTCCCATGGAAGATGGCATTTACAGTCGTGGCGGACATAGACGAGACCGTGATGGAGAAATCCGCGTTACGCCTTGCAGGGAAATATTTCCCTGCCTGCGATGAGACCTCATGTACCGGGGATGACTCGGGAAGGGAATATTCGAGACCGGCCGCCATCACTTTCGACAGGACAATATCAAAACGGAATCATCAGGTCAACTGTGTCATAGGCGGTACCGCCCCGTCGCTATACGAAGAAAAGGACAGGATAGCGACTATCCTGCTGTGCAATATTCTCGGCGGTCCGGCGACAAACTCCATCCTCAATTCAATCCTCAGGGAGAAACACGGATGGGTGTACGGTGTCGAGTGCTCCTATACGCAATATGCCGATACCGGCATCGTGACAATATGCCTCGGATGCGACAAAGGCAATCTGGACAAATGTATCAAGGCAATAGAGAAAGTGATTCTCAGCCTCAGAAGCAGGGAGTTGAGTGAAAGACGTCTCAAAGCGGCAAAGAAACAGCTGCTCGGGCAACTGGCCATCAGTTCGGACAACGGCGAGACGCAGTGCCTGTCAATGGGGAAAAGTCTGCTTACCTACGGGCAGATACCCGGGAATTCACAGATAAGGGAGGAAATCGAGGCGGTGACATCACAAGAAATCATGAAGATGGCATGCCGGCTGTTCGACAGTTCTTCCCTTTCAAGACTTGTCTTCATGTAAACCTGCAGGAATATGGATGCAATCGACAGATATATTACAGCGCACTCATCTCCACAGTCAGATGCGCTGGCATGGATAGAACGTCAGACCAACATCAGGACGAACCACGCCAGGATGCTTTCAGGGGCTGTCCAAGGCAGATTCCTGACCATGCTGACCAGGCTCATAAACCCGTCCAGGGCACTGGAGCTCGGGACTTTCACCGGATACTCCGCAGTCTGTATCGCATACGGGCTCCCGGCCGGAGGACATCTCGACACCCTTGAGATCAACGATGAACTCGAAGACCTGATAGCCGAAGGCCTCGGGAAAGCCGGAGTAGAAGAAAAGGTATCGCTCCACATCGGGGATGCGAAAGAGACACTGGCAAGACTCAAGAACACATGCGGCACCATGTATGACATGGTCTACATGGATGCCAACAAAAGGGAATACTGCGCATATTACGAACTTGTGTTCGATATGGTGAGACCGGGAGGATACATCCTCGCCGACAATGTGCTCTGGGACGGCAAAGTGTGTATGAATCCTATGCCTCACGACAAGCAGACGGAAGGCATAGCAGCATTCAATGACATGGTGAGGGAAGACCCCCGGGTCGAATCAGTGATATTGCCTGTAAGAGACGGACTGAACATCATCAGGAAACTCCCGAATCTCTGACTACTGTCTGGAGATGCCGGCCCCGAGGGCATTCAGGCGGAGATCAATATCCTCGTAACCCCTGTCTATCTGCTCGATATTCCCTATTACACTCGTACCGTTGGCCGACATTGCGGCTATCAGAAGCGCAATACCTGCCCTGATGTCCGGGGACAACATGTTGTTGGCCCTGAGCCTGAAATTGTGGTCATGCCCTATCACTACCGCCCTGTGCGGATCGCACAATATAATCTGCGCGCCCATGTCAATCAGCCGGTCTACAAAAAAGAGCCTGCTCTCAAACATCTTCTGATGAATCAGCACGCTGCCACGGCACTGTGTAGCCACGACAAGCATCACGCTCAGCAGGTCAGGGGTCAGTCCCGGCCATGGAGCGTCCGCTATCGTCATTATGGAGCCGTCAAGGAACGATTCGATCACATAACTGTCCTGTTCCGGGACATAAATATCATCTTCCCTCTGCTCAAGATTGATTCCGAGTCTTCTGAATGAATCCGGGATGATACCGAGGTCCCCATGCGAGACATCCTTGATGGTAATCGAGCTCCTGTTCATGGCAGCCATGCCGATGAAACTGCCTACTTCTATCATATCCGGCAATATCTTGTGTGATGTCCCGTGCAGATGTTCCACTCCGGTCACGGTGAGCAGGTTAGACCCGATTCCTTCTATCTTCGCTCCCATCCGTATGAGCATCCTGCACAATTGCTGGATATAAGGCTCACATGCGGCATTATATATGGTAGTCACGCCCTCGGCAAGGACAGCAGCCATCAGGATGTTCGCCGTACCCGTGACCGAAGCCTCATCAAGAAGCATATACCGGCCTTTGAGATTCCTTCCCTCAGGAAGATAGAGAAAGAATGCCTTCCGCTCCTGGTTGTAGAGCAGTTCTGCACCGAGATTGATCATGCCGGTGATATGCGTGTCCACCCTGCGGCGGCCGATCTTGTCTCCACCCGGCTTAGGGAACCATGCACTCCCGAAACGGGCAAGAAGAGGCCCGACAACCATGACAGAACCGCGGAGCGACGCGCATTTGCGGACGAAATCCTCACTTTCGACATAATCGGTGTCAATATCGTCTGCCTTGAATGTATATTTTCCTTTCTCATGTCTCGTGACCTTGACTCCCATGCCCTCAAGCAGCAGGATAAGGTTCCTGACATCCAGAATCTCAGGGACATTGGAGATGGTGACCTCCTCATCAGTGAGCAATACGGCACTGATGACCTCCAATGCCTCGTTCTTTGCACCTTGCGGGCGGATGGTCCCGCTGAGCTTATGCCCTCCCTCTATAACAAACGAACTCATGTCTTATCTCTATTATGTGGTAACTTTCAAATATGTTCGACTTCCGGCTGGAGTTCGACCCCGAACTTCTCCAAGACCGAAAGCCTTATCTTTGACTCAAGGTCCAGAATCTCCCGTGGGGAAGCCTCCCCTGTGGCATTCACTATCACAAGAGGCTGCCTTTCCCATACGCCGGCATTGCCCTCCCTGTATCCTTTCCATCCGCATCTGTCTATCAGCCAAGCCGCAGGGACCTTGATGAACCCTGAGCCGGCATCAAAATGCGGGACTTCATACTCCTGGCCGTACTCTATCCTCGCAATAGAGGCTATGCGCTCATAGTCCGATCTCGGGATGACAGGATTCTTGAAAAAACTGCCGGCGCTGCCGACAACATCCGGATCGGGAAGTTTGGAATCCCTGATTGACAGTATCACATCCCTCACCAGGCCAGGAGTCATCGCATGGCCGGACCCGACCTTGCCGCAGCACGGGGCAGACCCGTTTTCTGACAATGCTTGCTCCACCGCATTCCGGACATGTCCGTATTCAAGTCTCGGCTTGTCTTCTGAGGAAAGGGCAAAGACTACCGATGTCACCACATAGCGGCCTTTTGCCGATGTCTTGAAGATTGACTCCCTGTACCCGTATCTGCATTCGGATGTCCTGAATCCTGTACTGTTGCCCGTCACGCAGTCGAAACATGTCACCTTCCTTATAATATCCTTTATCTCGACGCCATACGCCCCTATATTCTGGACTGCGGCTGCCCCTGTCTCGCCCGGTATTCCGGACAGATTCTCCGGTCCCCACAGAGCATTCTCGGAGCACCAGCGGCAGAAGTCATCCCAGATGACGCCGGCACCGACCTCAACCAGTACTTCCGCACTGTCCTGCCCGGCTGCAGGATGCACATCCGTAAGCGGCCTGATAAACCGTATGTCCGAGTGGAACACCGTACCCGGAAAATCCCTTGTAAAAAGCAGATTGCTCCCCCTGCCTATATGAAGGAACGGCCGAGGGAAATCATCTCCTGACCTGATTGCATTCCATTGCACTGCCAGTTCCTCAGCAGAGCCGTACTCCACAAAACACCCGCAGGACACCTTCATCCCGAAAGTATTCCACCCGCTCAGATCATAATCATACGATATTATCATCTCTCAAAAAGAATTGAAGGTCATCATTCCACGTTATAATGTCCAGACTCGACAAGTTCATTCAGCATCCTGACGATAGATCGGCCTACTGCTGCCGCCATATTAACAGGGACTGCGTTTCCAATTTGTCTGTATTGTGATGACAGATTCCCCGAGAACTGCCAATTATCAGGAAATGTCTGAATTCTGGCATATTCCCTGACTGTCAATGGTCTCGTTTCAATAGGATGACAACGTTCTGTCTGTTTTTGTGCAGGAGCACACGTGAGAGTAAGACTTGGTTCATCCAATGACAACCTTCTCGCCATACCCGTCTTCCCTCCTCCTAGATAGTAACTTTTACCCATGTAGTTTTTCTGGACATCTACCGGGAGATCTCGCCAGTCTCCACCCATAGGTACCAAATCCATTACCAGGCGTTTTTTCTCAGGATACTTCTGTCCCTCAGACTCAGGGACATCAGTATCGTATAGTTCCCCTTTATAAAAAGCATCCCGCAAAGTCAAAACCCTATAAAATGGCGACGGCCATGAAAATGTAATATACTCATATAAATCTTTCCTGACAGCGACCATTACCAGCCTTTCACGTTTTTGCGGAACCTTATATTTCAATGCCCTCAAGACTTGATAATCCAACAGGACATATCCCAACTCTTTTATTGTATTCTTGATAATCTCAAATGTCTTACCATGATCATGTGCAAGCAGGCCCCTAACATTCTCTGCCATAAAAATCTTGGGACGAATCTCTTTGACTGCCCTGGCTAATTCAAAGAAAAGCGTTCCTCTTGTGTCGTTGAATCCTCCTTGCTTGCCTGCATAAGAAAATGCCTGACACGGAAATCCGCCTGTCAACAAATCAATTTCTCCGCGAAATCGGGAAAAATCAACATTATGGATATCATCTTCTATGATGTTCCATCCCGGACGGTTCCTACGCAGAGTCTCGCAGGCATCATGGTCAATCTCATTAAGCATGACATGTTTAAATCCTGCCTGTTCCATACCTATTGCAAGCCCTCCTGCGCCAGCGAACAACTCAACCGATGTGTATGGCAGACTCGGCTTCACGTCAAGTTCTTCATTCCATCTTGAATGCAGCATTTCGTTTACTGCGGGAATTTCGGACAATGATGAGATTTCGTACCTTTTTTCACCATCATTCAAAACAACAGGAACATATTTCCCATTACGTTCCCATTTAGAGAGTGTTGCCTTCGACACCCCCAACAAATTTGCAAAATCAGTATATGAAATAGTTCCTGAAGTCATAATCTTTAAAACAAGTCAAACCCTTCGTATGTTCTGAATGCTAACAGGTACAAACTTTTAAATGTATCTGTAGACACCGCCGCCAATTCAGAAAATACAGAATTATGGATATATCCGGCATGGATATCTTCTATCACATCATCCAGAATGACAGGCAACATCTTGCAAAGCTTCATAAAGGCATATTCATCTTCAAACACTAACCCATAAAATTTGTCTATAGAGACTCTTCTTATTCTATCGTGTGAATATTGTCTGCCATCAACTGTAGTAGACCATTTGATATTCTGAGATTTCTTGGCAATGACTTCAACCAACATACAAATTGCCTGATCATCTTCAAGAATTTGGGACTGCATCTTCAAATATGTCTTTTGAGACGATGCAGAGTTCATTGTGTTATGTTTATTCTTCAGTTCTACATAAATATGTCTGTCCTTATTTACAATATCAAATCCAGCAGAAGGAACCTCCCATCCATTCCCGGCGTAGTTAAATAACTTCTGATGAAAGTATCCTATCTGATTTGTATTTGACTTATCAATCTGTCTGACAGATTCTGACTCTATAATGTCCTCAAAACTCTTTCCATATACCTTGGCGTCAAAAGTAAGTTTTATCGGATCTATCAGATTCTGGTTGAATTCTGCCAAATCAATAGCAACCCGATATTGTTCAACAGTATTTTTTACGTGCTGAAAAATATCTGAATCAGATATAAAACCAAGATTATAGGTATGCATATCTTTAAAAATATAAAATCATCCGATTTCGGCGCCATTGGCGAGGGTCTCGGCTGGGGTTATGAAACGCATCTTGCCGTCACCCTGACGTGCCATCAGAATCATGCCTTTGGACTCTATGCCACGTATCTTGCGTGGAGCGAGATTCGCCAGGATGCATATCTGCTTGCCGACCATCTGCTCAGGAGTGTAATATTCGGCTATCCCTGAGACTATCACCCGCTTGTCGATACCCGTATCGATTGTGAGTTTCAGGAGTTTGTCTGTCTTGGGAACACGCTCTGCCTCAAGCACGGTGGCGGTGCGGATATCCATCTTCGAGAAGTCATCAAATGTACATTCAGCCTTCTGCGGTGCCACATGAGCCGCAGCCTCTGCCGCCTGTACAGCCTCATTTGCCTTCTTGATGTCTTCCAGCCTGCGCATCTGAGCCTCCACCACGTCATCCTCAATCTTGCTGAAAAGCAATACCGGCTCTCCGAGCTGATGACCCTCAGGCAAGAGGCACTCCATCCCGAGCAAGTTCCAGGTCAATACCACCGGATAGTCATCATCAGCAGAATGCCTTACGGAAGCCTCCTGGTAATCCGGATTGGCCACCGGATAAGTGTGAAGGGCGGCCGACTCTCCCGGCTTGAAGAAATTCTCTGTAGGGACGCCTTCCCCCGCACGATGATCCGAGCCGGCTATCAGCCCGACATTGAGTATCTTCCTGAGCCTGCCGGCAGAGAACGGGAGGAACGGCTCAAACACGATGGCGAGATCCGCGCATATCTGAAGTGCCACGTTGAGAATAGATGCTGTCCTGTCCATATCCGTCTTGGCCACTTTCCAAGGCTCGGTATCTGTCAGATACTTGTTGCCGAGACGGGCGATGTTCATAGCCTCCTTCAATGCCTCCCTGAACTTATAATTTGCGATGTCAGACTCTATGGCAGCCTTCATTGCCGGTATCTGCGCGAGGGTCTCGGCATCTATCGGCTCGGGCTTCTTGTCGGCAGGGACCATGCCTCCGAAATACTTGTGAGTCAGGACTACGGCCCTGTTTACGAAATTGCCCAGAATGGCCACCAGTTCGTTGTTGTTCCTGGCCTGGAAATCCCTCCATGTGAAATCATTGTCCTTTGTCTCCGGAGCATTGGCGCAGAGGACGTACCTGAGGACATCCTCCTGTCCTGCGAACTCCTGAAGATACTCCTGCAGCCATATCGCCCAGTTCCTGGAAGTGGAGATTTTGTCTCCTTCCAGATTGAGGAACTCGTTTGCCGGGACATTGTCAGGCAAGATGAAATCCCCGTATGCCTTCAGCATGGACGGGAATACGATACAGTGGAACACTATATTGTCCTTTCCGATGAAATGCACCAGCCTTGTGTCCCCGGACTTCCACCAAGTCTCCCACGACTCCGGGAGCAGTTCCTTCGTATTGGAGATGTACCCGATCGGCGCATCGAACCACACATAGAGCACCTTCCCTTCCGCACCCTCGACAGGCACCGGGACGCCCCAGTCAAGGTCACGGCTCACGGCGCGAGGCTGCAGGCCCCCGTCTATCCAGGATTTGCACTGCCCGTACACATTCGTCCTCCACTCCTTATGGCCGTCAAGAATCCATTCTTTCAGCCAAGGCTCATACCTGTCAAGCGGAAGATACCAGTGCATGGTCTTTTTCTTGACAAGCTCGCTGCCGCTGAGAGCGGACTTCGGGTTGATGAGCTCGTCAGGGCTGAGAGTGCTTCCGCATTTCTCACACTGGTCCCCGTATGCCTTCTCATTGCCGCATTTAGGACACGTCCCGACAATATATCTGTCCGCAAGGAAGGTCTTGGCCTCTGTATCATAATACTGTTCGGACTCCTTCTCGACGAACTTCCCCTCATCATACAATTTACGGAAGAATTCCGACGCCGTCTTCTCATGAATCCCGGAAGTGGTCCTGGAATAGATGTCGAAATTGATTCCGAGCCCTGCAAATGAATCCTTGATTATCTTGTGATATTTGTCCACGATGTCCTGAGGCTTACATCCTTCTTTCTTGGCCTTGATGGTAATGGGAACACCATGCTCGTCAGACCCGCAGATGAAGAGGACATTCTCCCCTTTCATCCTCAGATAACGCACATAGATGTCCGCAGGGACATATACTCCTGCAAGATGGCCGATATGTACCGGTCCATTGGCATAAGGCAATGCACACGTGACCAAAGTCCTTTTGTAATTCTTTTCCATTTCTGTCAATATTTTTTCTTTCTTATATTCTTTCGTGCACGGGGACTTATACTCTCCCCAACTTGTTGTTTATCACCGCCCTGGTCTTGTTCAGAGAATCTATGTCCTTCAACAGGGCCATCTGGGTCTCCACATCGAGGTCCTCCGTCTCGAGCCTCGCGGAACTCTCTTTCAGCATCTCGTCCACCCTGCGACCCTGATATGCCAGAAGAGACTTAGGCACATAAATCACCAGCATCGTGGCTCTGGAAGTCATAGAACTCCTGTAATTCTCCACCGTTATCACATACTTGTCCACGAGAATATCGGACGTGACCGATGCAATCTCGTGATCCTCACTGTTCAGCAGCCTGTTGCGTATCTGCTCCTGCGAAAGCCCCTGGTCAAAGAAGCCGAAATAGGCGTCATAGACCTTACGGTAAATATGATTGGCAAATACCACCCCGTCATCCGCAAGGGCGGCATCAATGAACTCCGCGACAGTCACAGGTTCCTCATTCGGGGAATAGAACTCAGAATCCATATCAAACCTGAGAACTTCATCTCCAGACTCGACAATGAATTCCAGCAGATCCTTCTCACACGGAGCGAGATACGTATCTTCAAGAGACAGCCCTTCCGGAACGGGCACAGGAGCGACATGCATCACCGGGACAGAGGCTGAGACCCCATCCGTATCTGCTTTTCCATCCCCTGCTTCCTGCCGTCTGCGCCTGATGTCCTGCTGCTTCTTCTCCTCGGCAATCATCTCTCCCCTGGTATGGCTTATCCTTTCAAACAATATCTGCGGCTCTATCCTGAACTTGGCGCTGCATACATCCACATACACCGATCTCTTCACAGCATCCGGTATAAGAGCCACCGTATCCGCTACATCATTGATGAGATTTGCCTTTTTCAGAGGGTCTGTCCCGGCCTCCCCCAACAATATGTCCGTCTTGAACTCAATGAAATCCTGCTCATGCGTGCTTATGAAATCCTCCACCTCGGCAAGAGTATGCTTCCTTGAGAACGAATCCGGATCATCCCCGTCAGGGAGCAGCACAATCCTGACATTAAGACCTTCCTTCAACACAAGCCCTATGCCCCTCAATGCCGCATGGATACCTGCCGGATCCCCGTCATAGATGATAGTGACATTCTCCGTGAAACGCCTTATCAGTCTCACCTGTTCCACCGTCAGGGAAGTACCGCTCGAAGCCACGACATTGGTTATGCCCAACTGGTGCATCGAGATGACATCCAGATACCCCTCGACCAGGTAGCACCTGTCCTGTCTTGCTATCTCATTCCTCGCAAAACTGATCCCGTACAGAGACTTGCTCTTGACATAGATATCGGTCTCCGGAGAATTGACATATTTCGCTATTGTCTTGTCTGTCTTGAGAGTACGGCCTCCGAATGCAATCGGACGGCCGGAAACGGAATAAATCGGGAATATGACCCTGTCGTAGAAGCGGTCTGTCAATCTTCCGTCATCCCGTTTCACACACAGCCCGGTATCCACCAGAAATTCCTCCTTGTACCCGGCAGCCCTGGCGGCATCAGCAAGGGCATGGCGACTGAGAGGCGCCCATCCGAGGCCGAATTTATCAATGGTGGCATCCTCGAGCCCTCTTGACTTGAAATACTCATATCCGATGGCCTGTCCCTCCTTGCCATGCAGGGCTTCCTTGAAGAAGCCAGCGGCAAATTCAGATACCAGCATCAGACTCTCGTTCCTCTGTCTGAGGGCAAGTTCTTCCGCCGACACCTCCTTCTCCACTATCTCTATGCCGTATTTCTTCGCAAGATATCTGAGGGCATCCACATAAGACAGATTCTCGTGCTCCATGACAAAGCCGACCGCAGTACCGACTTTCCCGCACCCGAAACATTTGAATATGCCTTTGGCAGGCGACACATAAAAAGAAGGGGTCTTCTCGTTATGGAAAGGACAGCACGCGACAAAATTCGCCCCCCTTCTTTTGAGAGAGACGAAATCCCCGACTACATCTTCTATCCGGGCAGCATCAATTATCCTGTCTACTGTCTCGCGTGGAATCATCTACCTTTTCAAATTCTACATCCTTGACTCCGGCAAAATCCTCCTTCCCTGCATTCCCCGGACCGTCCTGAGCGTCTGTACCGAACTTTATCTCATACTCCTTCATCGCCTTGCGCATCTTCCACGATGCTATCAGTTCTGAGACGCCGTATATGAGGAGCACGACGCCAGCCACAATCGTGATGAACTGTGCTATGCCGAACGGCTCGAATACAAGCAACACACCGCCACACACGCACAGTACCGGGAAGATGAATGCCCAGAAACCCATCCTGACGAAGCTCGCAGCACTCACAAGAGTGAAAATCTGCATAAGCCCGAGAACGAGCAGCAGCACTCCCAGAACCATTATTATGAAACTTGCCACGAAATCAGGGAAGCAGAATATCAGGACACCGAGAAGAACGTCAATCACGGAATTGAATACCATGAGAGGAAGCCCTCCGTTCTGCCTGTTCACGATCCCGTACACAACGGAAACAAGTCCGGAGGCAATAAGTATGGCCGCCAGTACCTGAACGAGTATCTCAAGCGAAGACCCTGGCATGGCTATCATGACAATACCGAGAAGTATCGATGCGACGGCACGCAATATGCCGCTCATCCTGTTCCTGAAACCGAAAGTAATCATAATCCTGACCTGTAAAATTCCGGATTGCCCTTTTGGCAATCCTTATCCTGCAAAATTAGGAAAAATTTCAGTAACTTCGCGAGATATTGACATAAATCACAAACAGTCCGACCGCATGAAATCTGACATCGAAATCGCAAGAAGCATCACCATGAAGAAAATCGCCGGAATCGCCGCAGAGACAGGCATTCCGGAAGACCTTATCGAACCCTACGGACATTTTATGGCAAAAGTACCGGAGACACTTGCCGACGAGTCTCGCATCAGGAAGAGCAAACTCATCCTCGTGACAGCCATCACCGCGACCAAGGCAGGAATCGGCAAGACAACAGTATCAATAGGTCTCGCACTTGGCCTGAACCGTATAGGGAAAAAGGCTATAGTCGCCCTCAGGGAACCGTCGCTGGGACCATGTTTCGGAATGAAAGGCGGGGCGGCAGGAGGCGGCTATGCCCAGATAATGCCCATGGACAAGATCAATCTGCATTTCACAGGGGACTTCCACGCCATAACATCAGCCCACAACATGATAGCCGCCTTTCTGGACAATTATCTGTACCAGCACCAGAACGAAGGGTTTGCATTGAAGGAGATACTCTGGAAACGCGTCCTGGATGTGAATGACCGTTCCCTCAGGGACATCGTGACAGGATTGGGCCCGCGCACCAACGGCATCACGAGGCAGTCGGGCTTTGACATCACACCGGCATCCGAACTGATGGCCATACTCTGTCTTTCATCAGACCTTGCCGACATGAGAAGGAGAATCGAGAACATCACGCTCGGTTTCACTTTCGATGACAAGCCTTTCACCGTCAAGGATCTCGGCGCGGCCGGAGCAATCATGGTCCTGCTGAAGGATGCGATACACCCCAACCTGGTACAGACGACGGAAGGCACTCCGGCCTTTGTACACGGAGGACCGTTCGCCAACATAGCCCATGGATGCAATTCCCTCATCGCCACAAGGATGGCAATGACATTCGGAGAATATGCAATCACCGAGGCCGGATTCGGGGCGGATCTCGGTGCCGAGAAGTTCTTCAACATAAAATGCAGGAAAAGCGGCCTGAGACCGGATCTCACTGTACTCGTAGCGTCTCTCCGCGGTCTGAAGATGCACGGATTCGTCCCTGAAGACAAACTGTCGGTCCCTGACCCTGAAGGACTGGCAAGAGGCTTTGCCAATCTTGACAGGCACATCCGCAATCTCAAGGAGTTCGGACAGACCGTAATCGTATGCTTCAACAGATACTCGTCCGATACGGAAGAAGAAATCGACATAGTACGCAGGCACTGCATGGAGGCAGGGGTCGGATTCGCAGTCAACAATGCCTTCACAGAAGGCGGGAAAGGCGCCGAAGAACTTGCCAGACTGGTGGTAAAGACAATAGAGGAACATCCGTCAGGCCCGCTTGCCTTCACTTACGATGAGGACAGCAGTGTTGAATCCAAGATAGAGAGCATAGCCAAGAAGATATACGGGGCAGGCTCGGTGTCAATAGGCAGGACAGCAAGAAACAAGATAAGGCGAATCAACGAGATGGGCATCTCGAATCTTCCGGTCTGCATAGCGAAGACGCAATATTCATTCTCCCAGGACAGCACCAAATACGGAGCGCCGTCAGGCTTCAATTTCAGCATCAAGGACATCGTCATAAACACCGGTGCCGGAATGCTTGTGGCAATAGCAGGGGACATAATCCGTATGCCAGGACTGCCTAAAGACCCCCAGGCAATGCACATCGACATCGTCAACGGGGAAATCGAAGGTCTCAGCTGAAAACTACATATATGGGCACATCATCATTGCAGAACATATTCGACACGCATAACCACAGCCAGTTCTCGTTCGACGGGAAGAGGACGACAGTGGAGCAATCCGCATCCTCCGCCAAGGGGAAAGGACTTGCAGGCATCTGCTTCACAGACCATTGCGACTTCTTCGTGCCGCCAATGAAGGCTGCATACGAACATCTTGTACCCGAGACATTCGATGTCGAAGCCCAGCAGGAGGAGATTCGGAGAACCGGGGACAAGATCGGGAATCAGGGATTCAGGATACTGAAAGGGGTCGAGATCGGACTGCAGAAAAAATGCAGGGACAGCATACGTGACTTCCTTTCCGGCAATTCGTTCGACCAGGTAATCGCATCAGTGCATTATCTGGACGACACTGACCCGTTCTATGGCGGATATTACGAAGGAAAGGACTGGAAAACAGCCTACGGGCACTATCTGGAGACAATATATGAAGAAATGACTTGGCTCGGAGACTTTGACATCATGGGACATTTCGACTATGTGGCAAGATATGCCCCATATCCCCAGGCAAGCATACTGTACAAAGACTTCAGCGACATCCTTGACGCCCTGCTCAAATACCTTGCAGAAAACGGGAAAGCACTGGAAATCAACACAAAGACATACCAGGACTACCACGGAAGGACACCTGTTCTCGACATCAACATCCTCAAGCGGTTCAGGGAATACGGAGGCGAGGCCGTCACACTGGGGTCAGACTCACATGACCCCGGCCGTGTCGGGGACAAGTTCAGTCTCTATTCGGAAACCGTCCGCTCTGCAGGGTTCGGATATCTCGCCCACTTTGAGGGCAGGAGCCTGTGTATGGACCGTATAGGATAAATCAGTTGGCCACCTCGCACAGGAACTTGATCCTGACAAGACGGACTTCCGTCTCATCATAGTCCGGGCCGAGTTCCTTCAGGGCATCCTCAAGCGAATCCGACTCGGCATCATTGCGGAAATAGTCATAGATGTCATCAACGACATCGTCATCCACTGTCTGTGTTATGTAATAGTTGATATCCAGCCTGGTCCCTGAATACACTATCGCCTCTATCTCGTCAAGAAGCTCCTCCATCTCAAGGCCTCTTGCCTCCGCAATATCCTCGAACGGAAGTTTGCGGTCTATGCTCTGGATGATATAGACCTTGTTGGCAGACTTGTTCACCACGGATTTGACGACAAAGTCGTCCGGCCGGATGATATCATTCTCCTTGACATAGCGGGATATCAGGTCTATGAACTCCTTACCGTATTTCCTGGCCTTGCCCTCGCCTACGCCCTGACAGTTCTTCAGTTCGTCATAAGACTCCGGATAGAGGATGGTCATATCCTCAAGGGAATTGTCCCCGAAGATCACCCAAGGCTGGAGTCTCAGCCTCCGTGCAATGTCCTTACGCAGATCCTTCAGCATGGCAAGAAGCACAGGGTCCCCGCCCCCGCCCTTGGCCGCGGCAGCCAGAGCCTGGACATCGTCATCGTCATCATCCCCCTCAGCAAACTCCCTGTCCTCCGTGAGCATCAGCTGATGCGGATGCTCATAGAACTGCAGTCCTTTCTCTGTCACATTGATAAGTCCATAAGACTCTATCTCCTTGTCAAGCAGATGCAGAATCAGTCCCTGATGCATCACGGCACACCAGTATCTGACAGTATGATCCTTGCCTGCCCCGAAAAGTTCCAGTTCGTCATGACGGTAAGACTTGATCAGGGAATTGGCCTCACCTGCAAGTATATTGGCAAGGTGCTCTATCTTGAAATGCTCCGGAAGCGACTGGACAAGCTCTATCACGAGCAGCATATCCTCCTGACCGTCAAACTGCTTCTTAGGATGCAGGCAATTGTCGCAGGCCCCGCAGTTGTCCACTGCATAGTCCTCCCCGAAATAATTGAGCAGGAGCTTTCTTCTGCACTGGTTTGACTCGGCATAGGCGACGGTCTCCATCAGCAGCTGCTTGCCTATCTCCTGTTCGGACACAGGCTTCCCCTGCATGAACTTCTCCAGCTTGAGGATATCCTTGTAACTGTAGTATGTGATGCATATACCTTCCCTGCCGTCTCGTCCTGCCCTGCCGGTCTCCTGGTAGTATCCCTCGATACTCTTGGGTATGTCGTAGTGTATCACATACCTGACATCCGGCTTGTCTATGCCCATGCCGAATGCTATTGTGGCCACTATGACATCGACCTCTTCCATAAGGAACCTGTCCTGGTTCTCCGCCCTCGTCTTCGCATCCAGCCCCGCATGATAAGGGAGAGCCTTGATGCCGTTGACATTCAGGAGCTCCGCAAGTTCCTCGACCTTCTTCCTGCTCAGGCAGTATATGATACCCGACTTGCCCGGGTGCTGCTTGATGAACTTGATGATATCCCTCTTCGTATCCGTCTTGTCCCTGACCTCATAATACAGGTTCGGCCTGTTGAATGAGGATCTGAACACTTTCGCGTCCATCATGCCGAGATTCTTCTGTATGTCATTCTGTACCTTTGGTGTGGCCGTGGCCGTAAGGGCGATTATCGGAGCCTGGCCTATCTCGTCGATTATCGAACGTATCCTCCTGTATTCCGGACGGAAGTCATGCCCCCATTCGGAGATGCAATGAGCCTCATCGATTGCATAGAAAGAGATTTTCAGGCCCTTGAAAAACGACACATTCTCCGGCTTTGTCAAAGACTCAGGAGCCACGTACAGCAATTTGGTGACCCCCGATAGCAGATCCTCATGGACCTCGTTTATCTGCGCCTTAGGCAATGAGGAATTGAGGAAGTGCGCTATGCCGTCGTTCCCTGCCACAAATCCTCTGATGGCGTCGACCTGGTTCTTCATAAGGGATATCAGAGGGGATATGACAATCGCCGTCCCTTCCATCACAAGGGCAGGCAACTGATAGCAAAGCGATTTCCCGCCGCCTGTCGGCATCAGCACAAAGGCATTATGACCGGAGACAAGCTCAGTTATTATCTTTTCCTGATCACCCTTGAACGAATCAAAACCGAAGAACTCTTTCAATTTCGCATGGAGCGTCGACGAATCAATACTCATAAGAACACGGATTTATTTTTCTAAGGTAATTAAATTTTTTCTGATGCAAAATATTTACAAGAGATTTTTTCGTCCTATATTTGTATCCGTGTAATTAATAATAATTGTATGTCAGACAATAACATCCCAAAGACCGCGACGGTTCATGAAGGCTCAAGGCCCGGAGGCATATCCACAATGCTGCATAGCGAGGCCGCGACAGGCATACTTCTCCTTATATGCGCTATGATTTCCGTCGCCATGGCCTCATTCCCGGAGACGGCATGGTTTGACAGGATATGGGAGAATGCCGGCAGCATCACGATAGCCGGATTCACTCTTGAAATGAGTCTCAGACACTGGATAAATGACGGGCTGATGGCGATATTCTTCTTCGTCGTCGGTCTTGAGATCAAGCGGGAGATGCTTTTCGGGCAACTGTCATCCATCAGGAAGTCAGCCCTGCCGATAATGGCCGCAATCGGAGGGATGCTGGTCCCGGCTGGCATCTACGCCGCACTCAATGCCGGCAACCCGGAGACAGCCGGAGGCTGGGGCATCCCGATGGCGACGGACATCGCCTTTGCGATAGGCATAATATCCCTGCTCGGAAGCCGCGTACCTGCCGGACTGAAGATTTTCCTGACCGCACTTGCCATAGTCGACGACCTCGGGGCAATCATCGTCCTTGCCATCTTCTACCCGTCCCATGCCCTGCATCTGGGCTGGCTCCTGTATGTGGCAGTCATCATGGCCATCCTGTTCATATTCAACAGGTACAATCTGAAGAACAGGGCACTGTACATCATCCCCGGCGTACTGATGTGGTATTTCACCTACAAGTCAGGCATCCATGCCACCATCGCGGGAGTCCTGCTGGCCATGATGATCCCGGCGAAATGCACAGGAGAAGGCATGAAAGATTCGATGATGCACAAATTCGAACACGGTCTCGGGCCTGTCGTCAACTTCCTGATCATCCCCCTCTTCGCTCTCGCGAATGCAGGTGTCGCCATAGATTTCAGCAGTTTTGCCGGGACAGGGATACCGGCCGTATCGCTCGGCATATTCTTCGGGCTGCTGATAGGGAAGCCTGCAGGGATATTCCTGCTGAGTTACCTCGGCGTAAAGATGAGGCTCGCATCACTTCCAGAAGGAGTCAGATGGGGTCAGGTGGCCGCGATGGGGGTGCTGGGAGGCATAGGATTCACGATGTCAATATTCATCAACAGCCTCGCGTTCCAGGATCCGGAAGTCACGGACATCGGCAAGATGAGCATCCTCATCACCTCAGCCCTTGCGGCAGTACTCGGCATACTTGCACTGAAGATGACCTGCCCCAAGGCAGGAAGACAGCCGTTGAAGACAAATTGAGATGTCTGCCAAATAAAGGCTCTGCAAATAATACATTATTGAATAATTTTTCCGATATTTGCATGATTTCACCGCTTTCCGGCGGAATCGCGGACAAAACAGGTAATAACAGACAAAACATACAGAAATGAAAAAGACAATCAGAATCATCACGGCAGCTGCCGCAGCGGCAGCCATCCTGACAGCCTGCAACTCGACAGGCAGCAATGTGAAAGTGGACGCTGAACTTCCTGACAAGGCAGAGACTGACTCTGTAAGTTACCTCATCGGTGTCAATTTCGGGTACTTCATCAAAGCCAACAACTTCGGCGAGGATCTCAATTTCGCGGAAATAAAGAAAGGCATGATGGACTTCATCACCGCAGAAGGCGAGATGAACACTCCTGAATTCAATGAGAGCCTCAAGGTCAACCCTGACAACATGAACAGGCTGTTCAACTCATTCATCTCAAAGAGGAACAACTACGAGGCCGCAGTCAACAAGGCCGAGGGCGAGCAGTTCATGACAGCAAACAAGATGAATGACGGCGTGGTAACTACAGACAGCGGTCTCCAATACAAGATCATCGCTGCCGGAAACGAGGTGAAGCCGGGACCTAAGGATACCGTATGGGTACACTACACAGGAACACTCATTGACGGGACCGAATTCGACGCATCAGACAAGGAGAAGGATCCTGTAAGGATGATGATGAACAGGGTCATCAAAGGATGGACAGAAGGACTCCAGTATATCGGCGAAGGTGGTGAAATCGAACTCTACATCCCTGACTCTCTCGCATACGGTGCCCGCAGGATGGGCAAGATCGGAGCCAATTCGACTCTTCTCTTCAAGGTCAACCTCGAAAAAGTGGGGAAAGTGCCTGCAGAGGAAGAGAAAGCCGACTCTAAAAAATAGTCTGACATGGCATTGGAAATAGAAGGGACCATAACGAGGAAACTCGATGTCCAAAGCGGGGTTTCGCAAAGAGGGGCATGGTCCAAACAGGAATTCATTGTCGAATATCAGGAAGGGAACTTCCCGACACAGATATGCTTCAACGTCTGGGGTGAGGACAAGGTGAAGGATCTTGACAGGTTCAAGATAGGAGACCATGTGAAAGTGTCTTTCAACCTCAGCAGCCGCGAGTATAATGGACGCTGGTACACTGACGTCAGGGCATGGAGAATAGAACCAGCCACAGGGCAGTCGCAGCCTGCAGCCCAGACTCCGGCCGCCCCTGCGGCAGCAGCACCGGTGCAGAGTGTCCCTGCGACTCCTGCAGCAGCGGCTGACGGTGAGACAGATGACGATCTTCCGTTCTGACACACGGGATTTTCTCCGGACAAAAAAAAGAATGCGGTCAACCGGTCGCATTCTTTTTTTGTCTATGGGCTATCCGCAAAATGTCCCCTGCTTATGCAGACCGGACTTTCTACAGTTCCATCCAACGGATGTCGCTGTCTCGCCGCCACCATGTCATCTGCCGTTTGGCATAATGCCGCGTATTCCGCTGTATCAGTTCCACAGCCCTGTCCAGAGAGACCTTACCGTCAATATAGGCGAACATCTCCCTATATCCGACAGTCTGCAATGCAGGAAGGTCCCTGTACGGCAGGAGCGACCGGACCTCATCTTCAAGACCGTCATCAATCATCTGCAGCACCCGCCTGTTGATCCGGTCATACAAGACATACCGAGGCCGGACCAGGCCTATCTTCTCTATCTCGAAATCCCGCTTCTTCATGGGCGAGGTCTTGAACGAGGAGAATTTCCTGCCTGTCATCAGGCACACCTCCAAAGCCCTCACCACCCTCTGCCCGTTGGCGATGTCAATGGACGCATAACTCTCCGGATCCAGCCGTTTCAGATCCAGTCTCAGCGACTCGACACCCTCTTCCCTCAGTCTTCGGGTCAGTTGCGCCCGCAGTTCCTGGTCAGCCGGAGGAAAATCATCCAGTCCCTTGCATACAGCATCAATATAGAACCCGGAACCTCCTGCCATGACAAGAGTCTCATGCCCCTCATCGAACAGGCGGCTCATCAGAGCCAGAGCCTCCATCTCATATCTCCCTGCGGTGTAAAGTTCCGCTACGGAGTGTGACCGTATAAAAAAATGCTCCACAGCAGCAAGTTGTGAAGCGGACGGGACAGCAGTCCCTATATTCATCTCCCTGTAAATCTGCCTTGAATCGCAGGAAATCACAGGGGAATCGTATTTCTGTGCAAGCCCTATACTCCAGTCTGTCTTGCCGACAGCCGTAGGACCAAGGACTATGACAAGTCTTCTACCCATTCCACGAGACGCAGGCTATCTGTCATCATCATCCTCGTCCTCATCATAGATCTCCTCTGCCTCGTCATCCTTGCCGTCTTCGGAGTCGTCATCATCCCAGTCATCGTCAGTCTCAGGAGACTTCTTCTTGTCATCCGGCAGATCCTCGAATGCCACATAGCCATTCTCGAACTCTATCGGGTTCGGGCCCTTCGTCTCGACGAGCAGAGGATACACGACGCCCGGACGCGGCTCTGCCTCCCCCTCGCAAGTCACGATGACACTCTTGGCATTGGTCGTGTCATAGAAATAAAGAAACGACACCTCGCCTTTCTTGTATGTCTGCCCTACTGTGACGGAATCTATCGTCCCGGCCCCAAGATCGAAAATGCCATAACGGGCTGAGACATTCCCGTCAGCGTCCATCGCCTTGAACAGGATCATCTGATCCTGCGGGAAATCCATATCAGCCCTCATCTGCTTGTGGAAAGCATACAATGTGGAGTTGGCATTCACCTCATAGACACGTGCAAATCCCTTGATTCCAGGAAGGGAGACCCTATACTTAAGTATCATAGATCGACAATAATTAAAAAAGACATACCGGCATCACCGATGCCGGAAAGCGATGTCAAAGGTACAAAATATTTCCTACCATGAGCAAAATATTTCCACAGTCATCCAAAATATCTTTCCGGTATTGTAAAATAATGGGGAAAACACTAATTTTGGAATCGGTATGAACGGAAGCAGCGACATTATACAAGATACCTTCAAAAGCATTGCAGCCCCCTCAGAGGGGCTGTTCAAGGACAATGGAAGCCGTTTCATCGCCCGAGCATATCCGGTAGAGACGGAGGAAGAGATCAAGGAGATAGTCACATCCCTGAAAAAGGAATTCCACGATGCAAGGCATCACTGCTATGCATGGCGGCTGGGGCATCTCGGAGACAGGTTCAGAGCCAACGATGACGGGGAGCCGTCCGGGTCGTCCGGCCGTCCCATCCTCGGACAGATAGAGTCAAGAGGGCTGAGCGACATACTCGTGGTGGTGATACGGTATTTCGGAGGCATCAAACTCGGCATACCCGGACTGATAAGGGCATACAGGACATCCACTGCAGATGCCCTTGACCACGCCGGCATCATAGAAAAGACAGCCGTCACCAGATACAGGCTCAGGTTCGGATATATGGACATGAATGATGTGATGAAAATGACCAAGGACCTCGGGCTCAGTCCGAAAGACCAGGACTTCGGCATGGAATGCAGCATGGAGGTGGCCGTGAGACTGTCGCTCGACGGCGAATTCAGGAAAAGAGCATCAGACATAGGAGGCTGCCGCACGGAAGCGATACGGCAGGAGGACTGAAAATACGGATGTGGACGGGCATGTCCCGCGCCATGACATTATAAGGACTTACATTAATCTGCAGAACTAATGAAGAAAAGCCTCATTTCTATCCGGGACTTCAGCAAGGAAGAGATTCTTCATGTGCTTGAGACCGCAAAAGAGTTTGAAAAGAACAGGGTACAGAAGATTCTCGACGGCAAGGTGATTGCCTGCATCTTCTTCGAGCCGTCAACAAGGACCAGGCTCAGTTTCGAGACTGCGGTCAACAGGCTCGGTGCGAAAGTAATCGGATTCTCCGATGCCACCAACACCAGCGTCAGCAAGGGAGAGACACTCAAGGACACCATAAAGATGGTCTCCAACTATGTCGACATGATTATCATGAGGCATCCTCTGGAAGGCAGTTCGAGATATGCATCGGAAGTGGCATCCGTACCTGTAGTCAATGCCGGGGACGGAGCCAACCAGCATCCGTCGCAGACCCTTCTCGACCTCTACACCATAATGCAGACCCAGGGGCATCTTGACGGGCTGTCCATCAACATGGTCGGAGACCTCAAATACGGGAGGACAACGCACTCCCTCCTCCAGGCCATGTCACATTTCAACCCGCATTTCACATTCACCGCCCCGGACGAGCTGAAAATGCCGGTCGAATACAAGGAGTTCCTGAGGGAGAAAGGCATCGGATACACCGAGACGACATCCCTGGAGGAGCATCTGAACGACTGCGACATCCTGTATATGACAAGAGTGCAGCAGGAGCGGTTCACCGACCCGATGGAATACGAAAGGGTCAAAGACGTGTACCGGCTCAGCGCGTCGATGCTCGGCAATGTCAAGCCTAACATGAAGATCCTGCATCCGCTTCCGAGAGTGAACGAGATTGACCAGGATGTCGACGACACTCCATACGCATGGTACTTCAAACAGGCCGAGAACGGGCTGTATGTCCGTATGGCCATAATCGCATATCTACTCGGATACAGATAGGAACACTTATTTCAGACATCATGACACACACAAATAAAGAACTGGTGGTCAGCGCACTGGAGAACGGCACCGTGCTGGACCACATCCCATCGGAAAACGTATTCAAGGCCCTTGAGATACTCGGGCTCATGAATGAGAAGAACCGGATCACGATAGGCATCAATCTCGACAGCAAACTTTTCGGGAAAAAGGGCATCATCAAGATTGCCGACAAGTTCTTCAAGGATGACGAACTGAACAAACTTGCGCTCATCGCTCCGAAAGCGACCGTCAACATCATCAGGGACTTCAAGGTGGTGGAAAAGAAGAAACTCGTCATGCCTCATGAAATTGAAGGCATCGCCAGATGCATGAATCCGAAATGTATCACAAACCATCAGCCTGTAAAGACGAGGTTCACCACCATAGACAACGGTAACGAAATCTCGCTTCTTTGCCATTATTGCGAAAAAATCACAGATATTAAGGGTCTGTATTGAAATTTTTATTACATTTACCCCACATTTAATTTCAATTCATAATATGAAAAAGGTTCATAATTTCAATGCCGGGCCATGCATCCTTCCGGATCAGGCAATCGAAAATTCCATTGAAGCCCTGAAAGATTTCAAGGGGACAGGAATGTCAGTGATAGAAGTATCCCACAGGTCAAAGGAGTGGAGCGCAGTAATGGACGAATGCCGGGCATTATGGAAAGAACTCCTCAACATACCGGACACGCATGAGGTCCTGTTCCTGGGCGGAGGGGCAAGTATGCAGTTCCTTTATGTGGCAATGAACTTCCTGGAAAAGAAGGCGGGGTACCTTGAGACAGGCGTATGGGCCAAGAAGGCCCTGAAAGAGGCAAAAGGGCTCGGAGACGCCTATGCGGTGGCATCCTCGGCAGACAAGACATACTGCTATATACCTAAGGGATATGAAATCCCGTCAGACCTTGACTATTTTCACATCACCACCAACAACACCATCTACGGGACGGAAATCAGATATGACATGGACTGCCCGGTGCCTCTCATCGCTGATATGTCATCCGACATAATGAGCCGCCCTGTCGATGTCAGCAAATATGCCCTCATCTACGGCGGCGCACAGAAGAATGTGGGACCTGCCGGTGTCGCATTCGCCATCGTCCGCAAGGACGCCCTCGGGAAAGTGAGCAGATACATCCCTACAATGCTTGACTACCGCACCCATATCGACGGAGGCTCCATGTTCAACACCCCTCCTGTCTTCCCGATTTTCGTGATGAAGGAGACATTGAGATGGCTCAAGGAAAGAGGCGGAGTGGAGGCTATCAACAAAATCAATGTGGAGAAAGCCGCCATGCTGTATGAGGAAATCGACAGGAACAGACTGTTCAGAGGCACTGCAGCAGAGGAGGACAGGTCGATCATGAACGTATGCTTCGTCATGGCTCCAGGATACGAAGAGCTGCAGGACGAATTCCTCGAGTTCGCCAAGGGGAAAGGGATGGTCGGAATCAAGGGGCACAGGTCGGTCGGCGGCTTCCGTGCATCCATCTACAATGCCTGCCCTGCCGAAAGCGTGAAGGCTCTCGTGGAATGCATGCAGGAATTCGAAAGAATGAAATAAGAAGACTCACAACTAACCATCGATTATTGACATGAAAATACTTGTGGCTACAGAGAAGCCGTTTGCCGCTGCGGCAGTGAACGGCATCAGGGAGATATGCCAGGCTGCGGGACATGAGGTGGCTCTCCTTGAAAAATATTCGTCCAAAGAACAGCTGCTCGAAGCGGTCGCTGACGCTGATGCGCTGATTGTCAGATCCGACAAGGTGACGCAGGAGGTCATCGATGCGGCAAAAAGGCTCAAAATAGTCGTCAGGGCAGGCGCAGGATATGACAATATTGCCCTGGACGCCTGTACGGAGCACGGAATAACGGCGATGAACACGCCGGGACAGAACTCCAATGCAGTGGCGGAACTGGCTGTGGCAATGATGATATATATGTCGCGCAACTGCTTCACACCGGGGACAGGAAGCGAGATAAGCGGGAAACGGCTGGGAATCCAGGCCTATGGCAATGTCGGCAGGCTGGTTGCGGCCAAGGCAAAGGCCCTCGGGATGGAGGTGACAGCGTTCGACCCGTTCGTACCTGCAGAGAAGATGCGCGAGGACGGGGTGACACCGGCAGAAACTGTTGAAGAGATGTATGCCGGATGCAACTTCATCTCCCTTCACATCCCTGCCACCCCTGAGACAAGAGGCTCGATAGGATATGACCTGCTCTCACGCATGCCGCAGGGAGGATGCCTTGTGAACACCGCAAGAAAGGAAGTCATCAACGAGGCTGAACTTGAGAAGGCGCTTACCGACAGGACGGACCTGAAATATGTCACGGACATCGCAGCTGACTGCCAGGCCGAACTGAACGAGAAATTCGGCAAGAGGGTATTTGCCACGCCGAAGAAGATGGGGGCAGAGACGGCGGAAGCCAACGTCAATGCGGGACTCGCCGCAGCAAGGCAGATTGTGGACTTCTTTGCCACAGGATGCACAAGGTTCAAGGTAAACAAATGACAGGCTTGAAGGATTATGGTACGTATCAAACCGTTTGCGGCTGTAAGACCGCCAAAGGCCATTGTCAGGGAAGTGGCCGCAAGACCTTATGATGTGCTCAACTCGGAGGAAGCCAAGGCCGAGGCATCGGAAAAGTCCCTGCTGCATATCACAAAACCGGAGATAGACTTCTCACCCATCATTGACGAGCACAGCAGCCAGGCCTACGACAAGGCCGTGGACAATTTCAGGAAATGGCAGGACAACGGATGGCTCGTGCAGGATGAAAGGCCGTACTACTACATCTACGCCCAGACCATGGACGGAAGGACACAATACGGACTGGTTGTATGCGCCCACACCGACGACTACGCCGAGGGGAAAATCAAGAAGCACGAACTGACAAGAAAGGAAAAGGAAGACGACAGGATGATCCATGTGAAGATACAGGATGCCAACATAGAACCTGTATTCTTCTCATATCCGGACAATCAGGAGGTCGCCGGCATCGTGAAGAAGTACATCGGGCGTACACCGGAATATGATTTTGTGGCCGAAGACGGCTTCGGGCATCATTTCTGGGTAATCGACGGGCAGGAGGACATAGACAGGATCACCGACATCTTCAAGGGCATACCGGCATTCTATGTGGCCGACGGGCATCATCGCACGGCAGCGGCAGCCAGGGTCGGGGCAGAGAAGAAGGCAGCCAACCCTCATCACAGGGGGGACGAGGAGTACAACTGGTTCATGGCCGTGGCCTTTCCGGAGAGCCAGCTGCACATAATAGACTACAACCGCGTGGTCAAGGACCTCAACGGGCTTTCCGCAGACGAGTTCCTGAAAATGCTGTCAGAGGATTTCGACATAAGGGAACTCGGCGGACGGGAACTCAGCAGAGGCAAGGCGGGGAGCGAAAGATGCAGACCGTCACACCTGCATAATTTCTCGATGTATCTCGGAGGTCGCTGGTACTCGCTTGACGCCAGGCCAGGGAGATATGACGACTCCGACCCTATCGGCATCCTTGACGTGACCATCCTCTCCAATCTTGTGCTGGACAGGATACTCGGCATAAAGGACCTGAGGACTGACAAGAGGATTGACTTCGTGGGCGGCATCAGGGGGCTTGACGAACTTGCGGGAAGAGTGGACAGCGGGGAGATGGCAGTCGCATTCGCCCTGTACCCTGTATCCATGAAACAACTTGTGGACATAGCCGACTCAGGCAACATAATGCCGCCTAAGACCACTTGGTTCGAGCCGAAGCTCAGGAGCGGGCTTGCCATCCACAAGCTTGAAAGCGGAAAGGAATGAGTGGAATCAAAAGATTTTGACTAAATTTACGTCCGTTTGACAATAATGACATGGAAAGAATCATCGAATGTGTCCCTAATTTCAGCGAAGGAAGAGACAGAGAGAAAATAAAATCGATAACTGACGCCATAGAGAAGTCAGGCGGCGTGAAAATACTTGACGTAGACCCCGGGGAGGCCACCAACAGGACTGTGGTGACCTTCGTGGGGTCTCCTGAATCTGTGACGGAAGCAGCATTCAACGGGGTGAGAAAGGCTGCTGAGGTGATTGACATGAGACATCACCACGGGGCGCACCCGAGGTCAGGGGCCACAGACGTGCTTCCCCTGATACCTGTATCAGGCATCTCACTGGAGGAATGCGCCGTCCTGGCAAGACGTCTCGCGGAACGCATCTGGAACGAACTCGGAATCCCGTGCTACTGCTATGAGGCCGCTGCATTCAAACCGGAGAGGAAGAACCTGGCGGTGTGCCGTGCCGGAGAATACGAGGCCCTTCCGGAGAAGATGGCCGACCCTGACAAGTCACCGGACTTCGGTCCTGGAAGATTCACGGACATGGCAGCCGTGGCAGGGGCGTCAAACGTGGGCGCAAGGGATTTCCTGATAGCTGTCAACTTCAATCTCAATACAACATCCGTGAGAAGGGCCAATGCAGTAGCGTTTGACGTGAGGGAGAAAGGACGCCCGAAAAGAGAGGGGAACCCTGTCACCGGGAAGCCTGTCAAGGATGAGAACGGGAAGACTGTCATGATTCCGGGCACTCTGAAAGGCTGCAAGGCCATAGGATGGTACATCGACGAATACGGCATCGCACAGGTCTCGATGAACATCACGGACATCAATGCCACCCCGCTCCACAAAGCCTTCGATGAGGTATGCAGGGCTGCAGCGGCCAGAGGCATGCGTGTCACGGGGACAGAGATAGTGGGGCTGGTCCCGAAAAAGACGCTGATTGATGCAGGAAAATATTTCCTTGAGAAGCAGCAGCGTTCCACCGGCATATCCGAGGAGGAAATAATACGCATGGCCGTCAAATCAATGGGGCTCGATGACCTGAGACCGTTCAACCCGAAAGAGAAAGTGATAGAATATCTGATGGAGGACGAGAAGTCCGCGGCCGTCAGGGAAAGACTGATTAGGATGACCTGCAAGGACTTTGCATACGAGACCGCATCAGAGTCTCCTGCGCCGGGAGGCGGTTCCGTGTCTGCCTACATGGGAGCCCTCGGGACAGCCCTCGGAACCATGGTGGCCAACCTCTCAGCCCACAAACGCGGCTGGGATGACAGATGGAAGGAGTTCTCGGACTTTGCAGAACAGGGTCAGGCCATACTGAAGGAACTGCTGGGGCTTGCAGACGAGGATACGGCCGCATTCAATGCCATATCCCAGGCCTATTCCCTGCCGAAGAGCAGCCCGGAAGAGGCAGCAGAGAGGGAAAAGGCGATTGAAAAGGCGACACAATATGCGGCAGAGGTGCCACTGAAGACAATGCGTGCAGCATCAAAGGCCTTCCCGCTGCTGAAGGAGATGGCCACGAAAGGCAATCCGAACTCAGTATCCGATGCCGGTGTCGGTGCCCTGGCGGCAAGAAGCGCGGTTCTTGGAGCCAATCTCAACGTATGCATCAACGCAGCCGGGCTGACGGACAGGGGCACGGCAGACAGGCTCACGCAGGAAGCCGCGATATTGGCCAGGGCAGCCGTCCGTGAAGAGGCTGAAATCCTCGGCATAGTAAATGACAAGATAAACTCGCTTTAGCGACATCACATAAACAAAACCGGAATCATGGATCAGGAAGAGTTCAGAAAAGCAGTCGCAGAGGGCATCCCGGAGACCTTGCCGGAGCCTCAGCCATACGATACATCCATCAACCACGCCCCGAGACGCAAGGACATACTTTCCGAAGAGGAAAAGGTACTGGCGGTCAGGAACGCCCTCAGATATTTTCCGGAAAGACACCATAAGATACTTGCTGAGGAATTTGCCGATGAGCTGAGAAGATACGGACGCATATACATGTACCGTTTCAGGCCTGCATATCCGATGTATGCCAGACCAATAGGGCAATACCCGGCAAAATGCAGGCAGGCAGCCGCCATCATGGCCATGATCCAGAACAATCTTGACCCTCGCGTAGCCCAGCATCCTCATGAACTCATTACATACGGCGGCAACGGGGCCGTATTCCAGAACTGGGCACAATACCGTCTTGCCATGCAGTACCTGTCGATGATGACGGACGAGCAGACGCTTGTGATGTATTCCGGGCATCCCCTCGGACTGTTCCCGAGCCACAAGGACGCCCCTCGTGTCATAGTCACCAACGGGATGGTCATCCCGAACTACTCCAGCCAGGACAACTGGGAGAGATTCAATGCCCTCGGCGTATCGCAGTACGGGCAGATGACCGCCGGCTCCTATATGTACATAGGACCTCAGGGTATCGTGCACGGCACCACCATCACAGTGATGAATGCAGCACGCAAGCAGTTGAAGAAAAGAGGCATTCCGGCCACAAGAGAGAACATGAAAGGCATGCTGTTCGTCACCTCCGGACTTGGAGGCATGTCCGGGGCACAGCCAAAAGCCGGTAACATATCCGGGGTCGTGAGCGTGACAGCGGAAATCAATCCGCTCGCTGCCAGGAAAAGATACGATCAGGGCTGGGTTGACGAGATACACGAGTCCCTGGATGAACTGATGCCCCGCATCAGAAAGGCCTGTGCCGGCAGGGAGACAGTCTCTCTGGCATATCAGGGCAATATCGTGGACCTCTGGGAAAGGCTTGACAAGGAAGACATCCATGTGGATCTCGGCTCGGACCAGACATCGCTCCACAATCCGTGGGCAGGAGGATACTATCCTGCAGGATATTCCTACGACGAGTCACGGAAGATGATAGCAGAAGAGCCTGAAAAGTTCAGGGAATGTGTAAGAGCATCGCTCAGAAGGCAGGCTGACGCCATCAACAGGCTCTCTGCCAAAGGGATGTACTTCTTTGACTACGGCAACGCATTCCTGCTGGAGGCTTCCCGGGCAGGAGCCGACATTGTGCTTCCTGACGGCAGGTTCCGCTATCCGTCATACGTCCAGGACATCATGGGTCCGCTCTTCTTCGACTACGGATTCGGCCCGTTCAGATGGGTCTGCATGTCTGAAGACCCTGCAGACCTCGCAAAGACGGACGAACTCGCCGTAAGGGCAATGAAAGAGACGGCCTCCCACGCCCCTGACGAAATAAAGGGACAGATGGAGGACAACATCCACTGGATTGAAGAGGCAGGAAGGAACAACCTCGTGGTCGGCTCCCAGGCCCGCATCCTCTATGCGGACTGCGAAGGCAGGACAATGATAGCACTGGCATTCAACGAGGCAATTGCCAAAGGCGAGATATCGGCACCGGTAGTGCTGGGAAGAGACCATCACGATGTCTCGGGAACAGACTCCCCTTACAGGGAGACATCCAACATCTATGACGGCTCCTGCTTCACTGCGGACATGGCCGTGCAGAACGTCATCGGGGACTCGTTCCGCGGGGCCACATGGGTTTCCCTGCACAACGGCGGCGGAGTCGGCTGGGGCGAAGTCATCAACGGAGGCTTCGGAATGGTCATAGACGGCTCGGAAGAATCAGCCCGACACATACGGGAAATGCTTTTCTGGGACGTCAACAACGGCATAGCACGCCGCAGCTGGGCCAGGAGCGAGGGAGCAATGCACTCAATCCGGAGAGAGATGGAGCGGACAGAGGGGCTGATAGTCACAATGCCCAACATGGCGGATGACGGGCTGGTCCGCAACGCACTCAAAAAATCAGAATAAGAAACATACAATCAGATACCATATATGATACATCAGATTTCCAACAGATGCCTATCCATCGACAGAATCAAGGAAATACTCTTCAAGGGATATACACTTGAAATCAGCAAGGAATCGGAAGAGGCGATCATAAACTGCAGAAAATACCTCGACTCCAAGATGGAGGATATGGACAGGCCGGTCTACGGCGTCACCACAGGATTCGGCTCGCTATGCGACATAAGCATACCTGGAGATGACCTCTCCACCCTGCAGCACAACCTTGTGATGTCCCATGCCTGCGGGACGGGAGAGAAAGTCGCTCCCAAGATTGTCAGGCTCATTCTCCTCCTGAAGATACAGTCGCTCTCATACGGCAACTCCGGGGTGCAGCTCGCCACCGTACAGAGGCTCGTGGATATGTTCAACAACGATGTGCTTCCTGTAATATATCAGCAGGGGTCGCTCGGGGCATCAGGGGATCTCGCACCTCTGGCCCACATGTCCCTGCCGCTGATCGGACTCGGGGAGGTGGACTACAAAGGAAAGACACGTCCGTCTGCCGAAGTATGGGAGGAACTCGGATGGGAGCCGTTGAGACTCCAGTCCAAAGAAGGGCTCGCCCTGCTCAACGGGACACAGTTCATGAGTGCACACGGGGTGTGGTCGGTAATCAAATGCGAACGGCTCTCGGAATGGGCTGACCGCATAGGGGCCATGTCATTCGATGCGTTTGACGGCAGGATTGAGCCTTTCTATCCGCAGGTGCATTCGGTAAGACCGCACAAGGGACAGGCCGACACAGCCGCGAGATTCATGGAACTGCTTGACGGAAGCGAGATTGCCGAGCACAAGAAACAGCATGTGCAGGACCCTTACTCTTTCCGGTGCATTCCGCAGGTGCACGGGGCGGTAAAAGACACGCTAAGGTACGTCAAATCTGTCATAGAGACCGAAATCAACAGCGTGACAGACAATCCTACCGTATTCCCTGACCAGGATCTGATCATCTCTGCAGGCAATTTCCACGGAGAGCCTATCGCCCTCGCGATGGATTTCCTTGCCATTGCGGTATCCGAACTTGCAAGCATCTCCGAAAGGAGGATATTCCACCTTATCTCGGGACAGCGCGGCCTGCCGTCATTCCTCGTGGCAAATCCGGGACTCAACAGCGGATTCATGATACCACAGTACACGGCGGCATCCATCGTCAGCCAGAACAAGGGGCTCTGCACACCGGCATCTGTGGACACAATCCCGTCATCGCAAGGTCAGGAAGACCATGTAAGCATGGGAGCCAATGCCGCCACCAAACTTGTCAGAGTGGTCAACAATACAGAAAGAGTGCTCGCCATCGAACTCCTCAATGCAGCCCAGGCTCTTGAGTTCAGACGTCCGATGAGATCATCATGGACGATAGAAAAGATATTCGCACACTACAGGAAGGAAGTGCCGTTCGTCAATGACGACAGATACATGCATCCTCTCATAGAGAAGACCATTGCCTTCCTCAGGGAATACAACCTTGTCCCGTTCACTGCCTGACAGATGAGGACACTTATAACCAATATCCGGGAAATATTCGGGATTCTCCCTCCTGAGACAAGGAAAAAGGAAGGTCCCGAAATGGACAAGGTGGAGTCCGTCAAGAACGGATGGCTGCTGATTGAGGGGGAAAGAATCGCGGACTTCGGGACAGGGCCGCTCCCTGCGGCAGACAGGACTATTGATGCCGATGGCGGGTTTGTCCTGCCGTCCTTCTGTGACTCCCATACCCATATCGTCTATGCCGGATGCCGCGACGGTGAGTTCAGGGACAAGATCAAGGGCCTGTCATACGAAGAGATAGCGACACGGGGAGGCGGCATACTCAACTCAGCCGACCTGCTTCATGACACATCGGAAGACGATCTGTACCGCCAGTCCATGGAAAGGGCTGTGGAAGTGATGAGAATGGGTACAGGATGTCTCGAAATCAAGAGCGGCTACGGGCTGACCACAGAGGATGAACTCAAGATGCTGCGTGTCATCCGCCGTATGAAAGAGGCTCTCCCCATGGAGATACGGAGCACATTTCTCGGTGCACACGCCACGGGACGGGCTTATACGGGACGACAGACGGAATATGTGGATCTCGTATGCAGGGAGATGCTTCCGCGTGTCGCCGATGAGGGGCTCGCAGACTTCGTGGACGTGTTCTGTGACAAAGGTTTCTTCACTCCGGATGAGACAGCCAGGATATTGGAGACTGCCGCACGATACGGGCTGAGGCCTAAAATCCATGCCAACGAACTTGCGGTCTCTGGCGGGGTACAGGTGGGGGTAAGATACAACGCCCTCTCGACAGACCATCTGGAGCAGACCACAGAGGCAGAGATTGAAGTCCTGAAAAAAGCCGGGAAGACAATGCCGGTCATGCTCCCGGGAGCATCGTTCTTCTCCAACCTGCCTTTCGGGAATGCGAGAGGCTTCATTGACAGCGGGCTGCCGCTTGCCCTGGCATCCGACTACAATCCGGGCTCTTCTCCAAGCGGGAACATGAGATTCGTCATGGCTCTGGGGTGCATCAGGATGAGACTCTCACCGGAAGAGGCATTCAATGCCTGCACCATCAACGGGGCATACGCCATGGGGACAGAAGCGGCCGGAGGCTCAATCACCAGGGGAAAACGTGCGGACATCATCATCACAAAGCCGCTTCCGTCATTTGCATTCATCCCTTACAGCCATCAGACACCGTTCATATCCCGCGTCTTTGTCAAAGGGTCAGACATGACTGACATTTCTGACAGATTCTTGCCAAAATGTCAATATTTCACTGCAGGGCATTGAAATTGTACCTGTCATACCGGCTGTCCGGAAAAGGCAGTACAAGAAATGAACTATAAAAACATAAAGTCATGATTACAGAAAAATTACAGAATGCCATCAACGACCAGATCACCGCAGAACTCTGGTCTTCAAATCTTTATCTCCAGATGTCCTATTTCCTTGAGAAAGAGGGATGGTCAGGATGCGCCCACTGGATGATGAAGCAGTCCGAGGAAGAGAAAGAGCACGCAAACGAACTCGCCCATTATCTCATCAAGAGAGGCGGAGAGGCCAAAGTCAACATGATTGATGTCGTCCCGACCGGCTGGGGCAGCGTACTCGAGGTCTTCGAACACGTCTACAAACACGAATGCCATGTATCTGAACTCATCAACAGCCTCGTTGACATCGCTTCTGCTGAGAAAGACAAAGCCTCGCAGGATTTCCTCTGGGGATTCGTAAGAGAGCAGGTTGAGGAAGAGGCTACCGCATCGGACATCGTCGCCAAACTCAAGAGAGCCGGCGACGCGGGACTGTTCTACATAGACTCACAACTCGCAGCAAGATAAAAGATAATCCGCTGCAGATTAAGTAAAGTGAACTCAAAAGGGTATCCCGGCATCACGCCTGAAATTACGCCTTTTGAGTTCACTTTCTTGTTATTTTCGCCTGACGTCAGATGACTTCGATGTCATCGGAAAGAATCCATCCCTGGCGACCGTCGGCAAGTTCGATGTTGTTCCATTCGCCGACCTCATCAAGAACCCTCACTACAGTACCTTCATGCAGGATGAACAGGTCTGAGGATGATTCACCTGACGGGGCGCTCTTGACGGAGGTCACCGGGCGCATGACGACTGCGCTGTCCGCCCTCATATAGTCTTTCCTCTGCCAAAGAGAGAAACTCAGGCTCGCCACAGCAAGAATGAGGAATACTATCGCACTGAAAAAGCCAGTCCTCTTCCATCCTGTCCTTGCCGAGAGGAAAAGCACAATCACCATGGCGCAGGTAAGGGCCAGGAATGCGATGAAGAGCCATGCCCACGCATCGGAATCAAGAATATAGCATACGGCCTTGGTCCACGTCTTCAGGACAAATTCAGGCACAGGGTCAATCCTGTCCTGGATAAACCCGGATACGACCTCCAGATTGTATCTTGCGTCCGAATAGGACGGGTCGAGTTTCAATGCCCTTTCATAGTACAATACTGCATGGGGATAATCACCGCTTTTGAAATATGCGCTGCCGATATTGCAGTATAGAGCCGGGGATTCCAATCCTGATGCCTCGACCAGGCTGTATCCGTCTATGGCATCAGCCCATCTGCCCTCGGAATACGCTGCCGTTGCATTGGTCCATAGCGAATCAATATATTCATCGCCTGCAGCAGAGGCAGAAAGCGGCAGCAGGAGCATCAGCAGCAGGGCAAGAGCCGCTGTATTCACCTTATGTGCACCCTTTTTGTTTCTCATAACGGAATCCATTGAAGATATGACATTTATCGCTGCCTGATAATGGGCGTTCATGGCATCATGTCCGGCATCCGGAGCATATCTTGCATATTCGCACGCATCCACGAGAGCCACAAAATCATCTGTGAGCCGGCTGTCAGTCCCCGCTTCTGACAAGGCGGAGACGACATTCTCCCGGGAAAGATCTGCCGACGAGATATTGAGCTTGTCGGAAACGAATCCCAGCAATGCCTTATGGAGTTCCTCATAGAAGGCGGAATAAAGATTCTGTCTCAAGTATCCGTCAGCAAGTCTCAATCTCTTCATGGCCATCTTCGTAGCCTTCCTCGTCCTTGTCCCCACGATGTCAGCCCTGCGGGCAGCCAAGGCATTGAGCAGGAACCAGACAAGGCCGGACAAGGCCACAACCGCAGCAGAAAGCCCCCAGAAAAGTCCGGATCCGACAAAGAATGTACCTTTTGACTCGAAGGACGGCAGTTTGGTCTTGACATACCTGATATCTTCGTTAAGGCTTCTGACCCCGTGTCTTGAGACCGCAGGGGAAGATATTGCCGCTGATGCATCCAAGTCATTGCCTTTCGCCACCGAGAACATTATAGGCTTTGTCTTCAATGTGACATACTTCCCCTGGCTGATATCATAGTAGCTGTACGAAATCGGGGCGATTGCAAAGTCCCCATGGCTTCTCGGGATGAACGGATACTCATAAGTCTTGCTTCCTGTCGTACCGCCGGATGCCTTGTCGGTATTCTCCGTCGTCTTTGTATCATAGACCTCAAAATCAGGAGGGAACGAAACTTCCGGAGCCTCAAGCAGGGAGACATTTCCTTTTCCCTTTATAGTGACGACAAGTGATGCCGCCTCATGCGTCACAAGCGAGTCCTTGCTGAGCCGGGCTGATATGGAGAAATCCCCTACTCCGCCTCCGAATGATGCCGGCGCCCCTGACGGCAGAGGCTTGACATTGACTTTGTATGCCGAGGAATATATCCTCTTCCTGATGGTCCTGTAGTCATCGAAAAATCCGTCAAATATGCTTGCCGTACCACTTGTGGACACCCGGATGTTAACAAGACAGACGAGTTCCGCAGGATAGATAGTTATTGTGCCGGACTGCTGGGGTATCAGCACATATTTCCTGAGGACGGCGACATTGTAGATCTTGTCGTCATAACTCTCGCGCCTGAACTCGATATTTGTCGGAGCCTCGACCTCCTGGCTCCAGAAACCGTTGAAAGACGGGAATTTCGCATCCTCGAATCCGGCGATGTTGACACGCTGGTAAAGTTTGAGTACGGCTGTCACAGGCTCTCCGACCACGACATCAGTCCTGTCAAGGGTGAGCCTCATGAAAAGGTCATCCCCGGAAATGCCCCCTGTATCCGTATTCCTCCCGTTCTGCTGCGACGGCGTACGGCTGTCGGAAGACTCCCCGTCAGACACCACCTCGACAGTGACAGCATTGGAAGTCAATTCCTTGCCTTTCACCTTGACAGTAGCCACTGGAAGTGTGAACTTGCCGACAGATTTCGGGGCAAGTACGTATGTATAAGTGAACTGGGACGATTTCGTGGTCTTGCCGTTTATGACCTGGATACTGGTCGACCGGCCCTGCTGCGGACCCCAGACAAGATGGAAGTCCTCGCCTGCAGCCCATCGGAAGTCCGACGGGGACTTCTCCCCCTCAAAGACAAACGTGACATTGAACTGCTCCCTTAACCCTACCACATTCGGCGCCTCCATCCTCAACGAAGACTGTGCGTAAGAGCACAGTCCCATAAGGAAGATGATTGCCGTCAAGAATATTCTTTTAATCATTTCCGGTTGTGTTTACATTTTCAGAAAATCCAGTGTGACCCTGTCAATTCTACCAGTTCTTCTCTTTCTGCCTCGACTTGAGAAGTTCCGCCTTCTCCTTCTTCACCTTCTCCTGGGTCTCCTTCTCCTTTGCCTGTATGGCCTGCAGCATCTGCTGGGCTGCCTGCGGCGTTATCTTCGGCTGGCGGCCCTGCGAGTCTTCCCCGTCCCGGCTGTTGTCATTGCCGTCATTCTGCCGGTTGTCCTGTCCATCATCATTATTCTCGGGATTGTCCTTTTCCTTGTCGTTGTCATTCCCGTCCTGGTTGTCCTCGTTCTGGTCCTGATTCTGATCCTCCTGATTCTGATCCTCCTGATTCTGGTCCTTGTCGTCCTGTCCCTGCTGCCCGTCATTGTCTCCGCCTTTCTTCAGCATCTCCTTGGCATAGATATAGTTCTCCTTCGCGTCAAGGTCTCCGGGATTGAGCAGAAGAGACTGCCTGTATGCCTCGACGGCAGCCTGCCAGTCCTTGGACTCGGATGCGGCATTGCCGGAATTGTAATATACGGCTGCTGCCTGCGACGGAGCGGAGACCGTCTCCTTCAAGGCTTCATACTTCTTTCCTGCCTGCTCAAAATTGCCCTGCCTGTAAAGCGTATTCGCAAGATTGTAGTTGGCGGCTGTCGACGTGGAATCCTTTGCGACAGCCTTCATATACTCGATTTCGGCCGACTTGAAATCACCTTTCCTGAAATCCCTGTTCCCGCTCCGCACAAATCTCCTGTCCGGCTGGGCAGACATGACTGCAGCGGACATGAGCAACAAAAATATGCAGACTGCGACATTTCTCATATTATCTCCCTCCTAAAACAAATGTCTCTTCAACTTTCTCTCGCCTATGAGCATCTCTATGACAAAAAGCACAAGGGCAATCGAGAAGAAATACATATACTGCTCGTCAAATTCTTCAAATACAATGGAATTGAACTGTTCGTCCTCCATCTTGCGGATCTCGTCAACTATCGGATTGAGGCCGAACTCGCTGTTCCCTGCACGGACGTATGTCCCGTTTCCCGCAGCGGCGACATCCCTGAGAGTATTCTCATCAAGCCGTGTGACAACTATGTCCCCGTTCCTGTCCTTGAGAAGTTCCCCGTTCATGGGGATAGGCTTGCCTTCCTCCGAACCGACACCGATGGTAAAGACCCTTATGCCCATCTCGGCTGCCTGCCTTGCCGCAGCCACAGGATCATCCTCATGATTCTCACCGTCGGTTATGACGATTATGACACGGCTTTTGAGACTCTGCGCGCTGAAGCTGCGTATGGCAGTATTTATGGCATCCCCGATAGCCGTACCCTGGATGGGCACCGACCCAGTCGTTATCGAATTGAGGAACATCTTGGCCGAGACATAGTCCGTAGTGATAGGCAACTGGACGAATGAACTTCCGGCAAACACTATCAGACCTATCCTGTCATCCCTCAGCCTGTCTGTCAGTTTGGAGATGGCAAGTTTGGCACGCTCCAGCCGGTTCGGGGAATAGTCTTCCGCCAGCATCGAATTGGAGACGTCCAGAGCGATCATTATCTCCGCACCCTTGGTCTCATGCTCCTTCAGTTTGGCTCCTATCTGAGGCCTCGACAGACCTATGGCAAAGAAAAAGAATGCCAGGGAAAACAACGTGATCCTCACCCAGCCTTTTGCAGAGGATACCGACGGCATTAGCCCAGATACCAAAGCGGCATCACCGAACCTCCTTATCCTCCGTCTCCTGAGATACGCCGTGAGAGCGTATGCAGCAAAAAACAGGGGAACAAGCAGTATCAGCAACAGATATTGAGGTTGAGCAAAATTAATCATAATCCATACCTCCCTTTACGGCAATCTCCTGATTACAAACAAATCCATGATAAGGGCGAGCAGCAGCGCGGCAAGGGCGACAAGGGCGTAGCCGGTGAACAGTTCCTTGTAGACAGGAAAACTGTCGACAGTGATGCGGGCCTTCTCCATCTCGTTGATCTCGCTGTAAATCTCCATCAGCTTGGTGTTGTCTGTGGCCCTGAAATATCTCCCCCCTGTGCTCTCCGCGATTTCCTTGAGCAGGTCCTCATCTATCTCCACCCGCACATTCTGCACATCGACGCCCCAAGGAGTCATCACAGGGTACGGAGCCATTCCCTCGGCCCCCACTCCTATTGTATATACCCTCACTCCGTATGTCCTGGCTATCTCGGCAGCCATCTGCGGAGTGATCTCTCCCCTGTTGTTCACGCCGTCAGTCAGCAATATGACCACACGGCTCTTGGCATCGGAATCCTTAAGCCTCGCCACGGCGGTGGCAAGCCCGTTGCCTATGGCGGTGCCATCTTCAATCAGGTCTGTCTGCACCTCTTTCATGAGGTTGATGAGAGTAGACCTGTCTGTCGTGAGCGGGCATTGCGTATAACTCTCTCCGGCGAAGACAACTATACCTATCCTGTCCGAAGGTCTCTGAGAGATAAATTCTATGGCTATATCCTTGGCTGCACTGATCCTGTCAGGGGTGAAATCCCTTGCAAGCATACTCGTCGAGACATCCATTGTCAGCATGATGTCGATACCCTCGGTGTCCACCTTGTCCATCTTGTCGGAAGACCTCGGTCTGGCTATCGCGATGATAATCATGACCAAGGCAAGCATCTTCAGCACGAACGGGACATGACGGAGCACAGCCATGAATGAGAAACCCCTCTTTTTCCATGGAATGAGGACCGACACCCTGAGATGCGGACGACGGGAGCACAACTCCATATAAAGATAATGCAGAAGGAGCAGGAGCGGAATCAGTTCCAGCCAAAGAAGTCTCGGATATTCAAAAAACATCTCTATTCCTCCTTTTTTTTTCTTCTTTTGACCCAACCCCGCCATCCGGCTGCGGCTCCGGCACAGAGCCAGCATGTCCGTCTTCCTCCGTCCCGGACTGCGCGGCACTGTCCACCTCCTGCTGATAGGTGGCAGTCACAAACCTAACAGCCGACGGCACTACCCCGGCATTCTCCTCATCCGAAGCCACGTATTTGGCAAACTTCACAAAATCCGCCCTCTCGAACAGGTCTTTCATCTCCTGATACAGCCCGTCAGGAACATCCTTGTCCGACAGTTCCCTGAAAATCTCCGCAGTGGTCTTCTCAAGGGCGGAAATCCCGTATCTTGACATCATGTATTCCCGCAACGCATCAGTGACCCCTGAATAGAAAGCCTTCTGCTTGTCCGGCACCCACAGGGTGCTGCCGCGGAATCTGTCAAGCTTTCTCAATGCCACGATATGAGGCGGGTCCTTGCGCATCGCAGCCTCGGCAGCCTTGCCTGTGAATCTTCTTATCAGCCAGACCGCAAGGACGATGAGTCCGGCCAGAAGGGCGGCAATACCTATATATGGCAGCAGTTCCTTGAATGTGAGCGGATAACGGATCTGCCCTTTTATGTCATGTATCCGGAATGTGGCCGTATCGACAGGCATCGTGCAGACTTCAAGAGTCCTGTTGCCGAAGAACACAGTGTCCGTCACTCCTGCCGGAGTCCGTCTGAGCACGGCCACAGGAGGCAGTTCATATCTGCCCTCATCAAATGAGGCGACAGTCACCCCGGCTCTGATGTCAAAGGTCGAAGGCCTTCCTTTCCGCCCCTTATGCACTTCAAGGGTGTCCACCTTCCAAGGGGATACTATCTCCACTCCTTCGCAGAAACCGTCGGAATAGTCCGGGAATGCGAAGGCCGTACCCTCCTCGACATCGTCAAGGACAAACCCGTACAGAAGTTGGTCAGCAATCAGGACAGAATCCCTTTCCTGCAGAGGCTCCAGAATCACCCCGTCCATATCAATCCGTCCGGCAGCCATGACAGCCTTCTCAACAGGTTCCTCAACCGCGTTTCCCGTATTATCCGAAGCCATTGCCGGCAAGGAGACCGCCGACAGGGCGACAGCCGCCAGGAAGACCGGAATATATTTTAGAATCATTTGCATAAATCTATCTGTTCTGGAAGAATGCCATAAGCCCTTTCACATAATCCTGATCCGTGGCTATGCTGACATTATCCACTTTGTATTTCATGAACAGCCTTGTAGCGCTGTCCGCTACTGTCCTGAACCATTCGGCATAGGCAGCCCTCATCTTCCTGTCCGACGTGTCGACCCATGCCGACCGCATAGTCTCGGAATCCTTGACATGCACAAGCCCCACATCCGGTATGCTCCTCTCCCTCGGGTCATACACCTCGATCACAGAAAGGTCATGCCTGTTCACCGCCACTTTCAGGGCGTCCTCATACCTCGGGGTCCCGTCTTCCCTGACATCGAGCATGTCAGAAAGAAGAAATGCCGTACAACGTTTCTTGATGGCATTGGTCAGGTATCTCAGGGCTTCGCTTATGTCTGTCCCGTCATATTGCGGGCGGAACTCTATTATCTCACGGATGATGTGGAGGAGATGGCTCCTGCCTTTCTTCGGAGGGATGAATTTCTCGACCCTGTCACTGAAGAAGAGAGCACCGACCTTGTCATTGTTGATGATGGCGGAAAAAGAAAGCACCGCAGCAATCTCGGCGATAAGATCCCTCTTGCTCATCCCCGAAGTGCCGAACAGTCCTGACCGGCTGATGTCGATGAGCAGGACCACAGTCAGCTCCCTCTCTTCCTCGAAGACCTTCACATAAGGAGATCTCAGACGAGCCGTCACATTCCAGTCCATATTGCGGACATCATCCCCGAACTGATATTCACGTACCTCGCTGAAAGCCATTCCGCGCCCTTTGAACGCGGAATGATACTCCCCGGCGAATATCTGATGGGAAAGGGCCTTGGTCTTTATCTCTATTTTCCTGACCTTCCTGAGCAGGTCGTCAACACTTCTTTCCTTATCCATTACGGAACTTCTACAGCATTTATTATCTCTGAAATGATGTTCTCGGTGGAGACATTCTCCGCCTCCGCCTCGTAAGTAAGTCCGATTCTGTGCCTCAGGACCTCGTTGCAGACAGCCCTGACATCCTCAGGTATCACATAGCCCCTCCTCTTGATGAAGGCATAGGCCTTGGATGCCATGGAAAGCGAGATGCTTGCACGCGGCGACGCCCCGTAGGATATCAGCCCGGACAGGGAGCCCAGATTGTAGTCCTGCGGAGTCCTGGTAGCGTATACTATATCCACTATGTAACGCTCGATCTTCTCGTCCATATAGACATCTTTCACCACCTGACGGGCGCGGACGATATCTTCGGGCTTCATCACAGGCCTTGCCTTAGGGAAGTCCCCTGTGTTGTTCATCCTCACAATCAGCCTCTCCTCCTCCTTCTTCGGGTAGGATACCACCACTTTGAGCATGAAACGGTCTACCTGCGCTTCAGGAAGAGGATATGTACCTTCCTGTTCGATAGGGTTCTGAGTCGCCATCACAAGGAACGGGTCAGGAAGCCTGAAAGTCTCGTCCCCGATGGTCACCTGACGCTCCTGCATCGCCTCAAGAAGTGCAGACTGCACCTTAGCCGGCGAACGGTTGATCTCATCCGCCAGCACGAAATTGGCGAATATCGGTCCCTTCTTTATCTGGAACTGCTCGCTCTTCTGCGAATAGATGAGTGTTCCCAGCACATCGGCAGGCAAAAGGTCCGGAGTGAACTGTATCCTGCTGAATCTGGCATCCACACATGAAGCAAGAGTATTGATAGCCAAAGTCTTGGCAAGACCCGGCACACCTTCAAGAAGAATATGCCCGTCAGCGAGAAGCCCTATGAGAAGATTCTCGACGAGATGCTTCTGGCCGACAATCACCTTCCCCATCTCCATCGTGAGGATATCCACAAAAGAACTCTCCCGCTGGATACGGTCATTCAATTCTTTAATGTTTACGCTCTCCATAAAAAATTTCTATATTTTTTGATAATTTTGCATCATTTCAGGTCCCCGCCGTCTCCTTGTCTGCCCGAAGACGGCAAGACACAAATTTAATAATTTTGCGACACATCTCATGCGGTACTTCATCAGACTTTCTTACAACGGGGCCGGCTTCTTCGGCTGGCAGCGTCAGAAAAACGCCCGTTCGGTCCAAGGAGAAATAGAAAGAGCATTTTCTATATTTCTCGGGGAGGAAATCCCGGTCACTGGGGCAGGACGGACAGACACCGGAGTCAATGCAGTGAACTACATCGCCCACTTCGAAATACCTGATGACAAGCCCGTCCCGGAACCGGCGCATTTTGTCTACAAAATAAATGCCATCCTGCCTAAGGGAATCACTGTTCATGAGATAAGCCCGGCAGATGCGGATTTCCACGCCAGATTCTCCGCGGTGTCAAGGGAATACCATTATTTCATACACACCCGTAAAGACCCGTTCATGGAGAACTTCTCCTGGCACTGCCGATACCCGCTTGACCTCGAAAAGATGAACCGCGCCTCCGGATACCTCCTGGGCCGGCACGACTTCTCCTGTTTTGAAAAGACCGGGGGGAACAATCTGACATCGGTCTGCACGGTCTACGAGGCAGGATGGGAGACATGGGTTCCTCCCCACGCCGGAATGATGGGATACAGCTGCCAGGAGGGGGATTTCATCTTCTTCCGGATAAGGGCAGACAGGTTTCTCCGCAACATGGTCCGTGCCATTGTAGGCACACTTGTTGATATAGGCAGAGGCCGGCACGAGGCGGAGCATATTGCTGACCTGCTGAGGAGCGGGTGCCGGTCGGACGCAGGGGAATCCGTGCCGGGGAATGCCCTGTTCCTCAGTCATGTGGAGTATCCCGGGCTCTCGGGACAATAAAACCGCCTCCGTTTTTGTCGCTTTGCATTTATTTCATATCTTTGCGGTCTGTTTAACTTTAAGGATACACGATGCTTTTCAATCTTTTGCAATCAGGCTTGGATGCCGCTGCCGCTGTCGAGACCGTGCCTCAGCAGCAGGAAATGACACTGTCCCTGTTCGATCTCTTCCTGAAGGGAGGAGCCTTGATGTGGGTGCTTCTCGCGCTCTCAATCATTGCCATCTACCTGTTCGGGAAGAAATGGTGGATGATACGCAAGGCCGGTCAGATAGACAAGAACTTCATGAACGACATCCATGACTACATCCACGAGGGCAAGATGAAGTCAGCCGTGACCCTGTGCCAGCAGTATGACTCTCCTGTCGCAAGGCTTGTGGAAAAAGGGATTGAACGCATAGGACGGCCTCTCACCGACATCCAGACAGCTGTGGAGAATATGGGAAATGTCGAGGTCGCAAGGCTGGAGCGCGGGCTGCCGATTCTCGCCACCATTGCCGGAGGTGCCCCTATGATAGGATTCCTCGGCACTGTCATGGGTATGGTGCAGGCATTCTTCAACATGTCCACGGCAGGAAACAACATTGACATCACCCTCCTTTCCGGAGGTATCTATGTGGCAATGGTGACTACCGTAGGAGGACTTATAGTGGGAATCATCGCCTATTTCGGATACAATTACCTCACGTCGAAGATATCAGACCTCGTATTCAAGATGGAGAGCACCATCATTGATTTCATGGACCTGCTGCACGAGCCTGCTGATGACCGCAGCGGATTGTCGGAATCCGGGACGGCAGAGGCTTGACACCGACGATTGTACGGATGAATAACAATTTGAGGAAATGGCTTTAAAGAGGACAACAAAAGTGGAACCGAATTTCTCGATGTCATCAATGACTGACATCGTATTCCTTCTGCTTATATTTTTTCTGGTCACATCCACGCTCGTCAATCCCAACGCCCTTAAACTGCTCCTGCCGAAAAGCACAGGGCAGGTATCGGCCAAGGCGACTGTCAGCGTGTCGATAAAGCACTATCCCGAGACCGGCACTTTCACCTATCATATCAACGGTGACGAGCAGCCTGTCCCGTTCAGGGAGATAGAGGGAGACCTTGAGGAACTGCTCATGGACGAGCCGGACCCGACATTCTCCATCTATGCCGATGAGACAGTGCCTATAAAAGAAGTCGTGGCAGTGATGAACATAGCCAAGCGCAACCACTACAAAGTGATAATGGCCACACGGCCTGAATGACGGGACACCGGTATTTGAACATCCAGGGATGATTGAGCACTACAAAAAGGAGCGTGGCAGACAGGAGAGAATCGCCAATGCGGTCGGCATATCGGCTGCATTGCTGATAAACGTGTCATTCATCGCCATCGGCTCAGCCACCGGGATGAAATATCTGTATCCGCCGCCTGAGGAACAGTCGCTGCTGCTTGATTTCACGGAATATGAGGCCGAGATACCGCAGCAGATCAGGACGGGCACTGACCCCCGCTCTGCAGAGGCAGATCCGGACAGGGAGATAGAACTGATACAGCAGTCCAGGGCGCAGCATGAGGGCACGAGACTGAACGAGGCACAGGAGTCTGATGTGGATGATTTCGGCGATGTCGAGATAAAGACTCCTCCGAAAAAGAAAGAGATAGACAGGCGGGCATTGTTCCGCGCAGCAGACAACAAGAGCCAAAAAGATACTCTGGCGGCACAGACTGCCGCAAAGGTCAGCGATGCGCTCAAGGCAGGACACGCAAGCGGCAACACCTTGACCGGCGAGACAAAGGGGGAGCCGAACGCGCAACTGGAAGGCCGTACAGTACTCGGGACCTTGGCAAAACCGGCATACAACGTACAGGCCTACGGGCAGGTCGTGGTGGAGATACTTGTGGACAGGAACGGCACCGTAGTGGAAGCCAATCCGGGCGCTGCCGGAACGACAGTGGCAGACAAGACATTGTGGGAGGCCGCCCGGGCAGTGGCGCTGAAAGCGCATTTCAATGTGAAGGCAGATGCCCCCCGACTGCAGAAAGGGACGATAACTTATATCTTCAACCTTCAATAGAATGGAGCATTGAATAAGGATTTGACAAGAACCAATGGCGTGAGCCATATTATATTAAAGTATTACTAACAAACACCGGATGGACCCGGGACGGGTCATCAAAAAAGAAAATGGAAAATTACAGAAGAGGCGGCAATGACCGCAGGACAGAAGGCCGTAGCGATTACGGCAGGAGAAATTCAGAGAGAAGTTTTTCAGGGAACAGGGACAGCAGATTCTCTGAAGGCTATTCAAAAGACTACAGAAGACCTCGCCATGAAGGAGGCTACGGCTCAACGGAACAGTCTTCGGACGCTCCGAGACGCAGGCCGAGAGTCATCAGAGGCAGGGACGGGGAACTGAGAAGCGCACCGTCTGCTGCAGGGAGCAGAAGCACCGGATTCCGCAGAAGTTATGAATCACGGGACGGGGAAGGCAGATCATTCGGAAACTCCAGGAGAGGATTCGGCGGTCCAGGCAGAAGCTTTGAAGGCGGCAGGCCGTCAGGAGACAGAAGACGTCAGGACAGCAGGAGGCCTTCAGGTGACAGAAGACGTCCGGGAGGACCAAGGGGATTCTCCGAAGGAAGGCCGTCTCGCGGATATGAAGACAGGAGAAGAGCGGTAGCGGCTTCTGAGAACGGCATCAGCAGGATGATCAGCAGGAAGCAGATGCAGGACGAGAGCAGATATTCAGACAACGATACGGTAAATATCCCTATAAAGGAGGAGGTAAGGCTCAACAAGTTCATCGCCAACTCCGGGATATGCTCAAGAAGAGAGGCTGACAACTACATCCTCGCAGGAGTTGTCACCGTCAACGGGGAGGTGGTCACCGAACTCGGCTCGAAAGTCAACATCTACAACGATGACGTGAGATTCAACGGAGAGAAGCTCAAAGGAGAGGAAAAGGTATATATCGTGATGAACAAGCCAAAAGGCTATGTGACCACGGCAAGCGACCCTCACGCGGAAAAGACCGTCATGGATCTTCTAAAAGGATGCAAGGCCCGTGTATTCCCTGTCGGAAGGCTTGACAAATACACCACCGGGGTGCTCATGTTCACCAATGACGGGGAAATCGCCGAGAAACTCACCCATCCGTCATACGACAAGAAGAAAATCTATCAGGTGACACTCGACAAGGAACTCTCACAGGAAGATTACGACAAGATAAAGAGCGGTGTGATGCTTACTGACGGGGAGATTGCCGCTGACGAACTCGAATACGTGGAGGACGGCAACCACAAGAAACTCGGCATAGAGATACATTCGGGCAAGAACCGTATCGTAAGAAGGATATTCGAATCCCTCGGATACGAGGTGCGCGGGCTTGACAGGGTGTATTTCGCAGGTCTCACCAAGAAAGGGCTCAAGAGAGGCCAATGGAGATTCCTGACCCAGGGAGAGGAGAACATCCTTAAGATGGGAGCCTACAACTGATTGATATGACACAACAGACACATAAGCACAGAGCGGGATTTGTCAACATCATCGGGAATCCGAATGTCGGCAAATCCACTCTTATGAATGCACTTGTCGGGGAGAAACTCTCCATAGTGACGGCAAAGGCGCAGACGACAAGGCACAGGATTATGGGCATCGTCAACGGGGATGACTGGCAGATAGTCTATTCCGACACCCCGGGCATCCTGAGACCGAACTACAGGCTTCAGCAGAATATGCTGAATTTCGTCGACACGGCCATTGGCGATGCGGATATCATTCTCTATGTCACCGATGTCGTGGAGAAACAGGACAAGAACGAGGCGTACATAGCGAAACTCCGCAATGTGGAATGTCCTGTCATCCTGGTCATAAACAAGATTGACATCAGCACCCAGGAACACGTGATGGACCTGATAGGATGGTGGCAGGAACAGCTGCCGAAGGCAGAGATACTTCCCGCCTCGGCGCAGGAGAAGTTCAATCTTGACAATATCTTCGATGCCATCCTGGAGAAGCTGCCTGAAGCTCCTGCATGGTACGACAAGGACACGTTCACTGACAAGAACATGAGATTCTTCGCCTCGGAGATACTGAGGGAGAAGATTTTCCTGAACTACAGCCAGGAAGTGCCATACTGCTGCGAGGTGGAGATTGAGGAGTTCAAGGAGGGCTGCGAGAGATATGACATCAGTGCCGTGATATATGTGATGCGCGAGTCCCAGAAAGGGATAATCATCGGCAAGGGAGGCCAGTCCCTGAAAAAGACGGGCACACAGGCAAGACTTGAGATGGAGGATTTCTTCCAGAAGAAAATCTTCCTGCGTATCTTTGTCAAGGTCGACCCGGACTGGAGAGAGAACAAGAAGGAACTCCGCAGATTCGGCTATGAATCCTGAGCCGTATCACCGGAGCAGAATATACCAGAACAGTTAAAGAAAGGACATGATGGATAGAGATGACGAGATTGAACTCCCTCAGGAGGAACCGGGTGGAAACACTGCCGGCAACAGCCCTACAGGCCGTTATGACAGACTGCTGAACGAGAACAGCCGGAAGTACAAGCTTTCCGGGATGTTCAAGGACTGGTTTCTCGATTATTCGTCATACGTCATCCTGCAAAGGGCCGTCCCCGACATCATTGACGGTCTGAAGCCTGTACAGAGGCGTATCCTGCACGCGATGAACAGGATTGACGACGGCACGCACACAAAAGTGGCGACAATAGTCGGAGAGACCCTGAAATTCCATCCTCACGGCAACGCATCCATCGAAGGCGCACTGGTCCAGCTCGGGCAGAAGGATCTTCTCATAGACTGCCAGGGCAACTGGGGCAACATACTCACCGGTGACCCGAACGCGGCATCCAGATACATAGAGGCAAGGCTCAGCAAGTTCGCAAAGGAGATCATGTTCAACCCGAAGACCACCGAATGGATGAACTCCTATGACGGAAAGAACCAGGAGCCGGTCGCCATACCGGTGAAGTTCCCGCTTCTCCTTGTACAAGGGGCGGAAGGAATCGCCGTCGGACTTGCATCCAAGATTCTGCCGCACAATTTCAATGAACTGCTTGACGCCTCTATTGCAATCATAGAAGGCAAGCCGTTCGAACTCTATCCTGACTTCCCTACAGGAGGCTATGCCGACTGCTCAAGATACAACAAGGGCAGAAGAGGCGGGTCCATAAAAGTCAGGGCCAAGATAGAGAAACTGGACAAGAACACCATATCCATCACGGAACTGCCTTTCGGGAAGACGACAGGGATGGTCATCGAATCCATAATAAAGGCCAAGGACAAAGGCAAGATAAAAATCAAGAAAATCGATGACCTGACCACAAGCAAGGCAGACATAGTCATACACCTTCCTAACGATGTGTCCCCGGACAAGACCATTGATGCCCTCTACGCTTTCACGGACTGTGAGGTGTCCATATCCCCCAACGCCTGTGTCATACTGGACAACAAACCGCAGTTCCTCGATGTGGAGGAGATTCTCCGGTACAATACGGCACATACGATGGATCTTCTCGGCAGGGAACTCAAGATCAGGCTGGACGAGCTCTCTGACGAATGGCACTACAGTTCACTCGAAAAGATATTCTTTGAATACCAGGTGTATAAAATCCTCGAAGACAAGGATTTCCCGACATGGGAGGCCCAGTTGGACAAGGTATTCTCCGAGATGCAGAAATACCGTATGCACGTCAGGAGGGATATCACCATGGATGACATCAACCGCCTTGTGGAGAAGCCTGTCAGAAAAATCTCGAAGTTCGATGTCAAGGCTGTGGAAGACAGGCTGCACGCCCTTGAGGCTGAAATGGACGAGATCAACAACCATCTGGAGCATCTGGATGAGTTCACTGTCGGACATTTCAGGAATCTCAAGAAGAAATACGGCAAGAACTATCCGAGACTTACGGAGATAGTCAACTTCGAATCCATAGAGGTCACCCGCGTTGTAAACAACAATGCCAAGCTGTACGCCAACATGGCAGAAGGCTTTGTCGGCATTGCCCTCAAAAAGGAGGACAATGCGGAGTACATCTGTGACTGCTCCGACCTCTCCGAGATAATTGTATTCCACAAGGACGGGAAATACATGGTGACCAAGGTCAGCGGGAAGGCTTTCCTCGGCAAGGACATCATCCATGTGGGGGTCTTCGACAGGAACGACAGCAGGACCATATACAATGCGATATACAGAGACGGTAAGAGTTCTGTCAGCTATGCAAAGCGTTTTGCCGTCACAAGCATCACAAGGGACAAGGAATATGATGTGACACAGGGCACTCCCGGCTCCGCCCTACTCTGGTTCTCAGCCAACCCGAACGGCGAGGCTGAGACTGTCCGCATCAATTTCGCACCTAAGCCCAAACTCAAGAAGAGCAGCGAGGAATACGATTTCTCCGGACTTCTCATCAAAGGAAGGGCATCAAGGGGCAACCTCGTCTCGAAGAATGCCATAAGGAAGATCTCTCTCAAATCCAAGGGGGTATCCACAATCGGAGGAAAGGACATCTGGTTTGACGAGGACATCAACAGACTCAACGAAGACGGAAGAGGAAAATATCTCGGGCAGTTCAACAACGGGGATCATATACTCGCCGTCTTCAAGGACGGGACATACTACACCACATCATTTGATCTCAGCAACAGATACCAGGGCGAGATCCTGATGGTGGAGAAATATGACCCTGCCAAGACATTCTCTGCAATCTACTTCGACGGGGCGCAGAAATGCCTTTACGTAAAACGATTCTCGTTCGATGTGAGCGACAACACATCGGTGTCGTTCATCTCCGAAGCCAAAGGCTCGTATCTTGCCGACCTTTCCGAGGACAGGCATCCTCAGATGGAAATCATCTTCGGGGGCAAGCATGAGCATCGGGAGCCGGAGAGGACAGATGTCGAGGAATTCATCGCCAGGAAAGGCATTCAGGCGAAAGGCAAGAAAGTAAGTTCTTACGAAGTCAAGTCCGCAAGGTTCATCGAGCCTCTGCAAAAGCCTGGAGATGATGTCGGGACTGCCCCTGCCATGGAGGAAGATACGCCTGACTCCCCGTCTGAGGAGCAACTACCGGACATTGACGACACACCGACCCTGTTCTGAGAAATCAATATGAAAATACTCTCACTCTCAGGATTCATGGGCTGCGGCAAGAGTTCTGTCGGCAGGATATTGTCCGGACTGACAGGGGCAGCATTCATCGACCTCGACGAATACATCGAAAACCGTTCCGGGGAAAAAATACCTGAAATTTTCGCATCTGAAGGGGAAGCCGGATTCAGGACGAAGGAAAAGGAATGTCTCCGTGACATCATCTCCGGCAGCTGCGACAAGGAGGGTCTGCTCATACTGTCTCTTGGAGGAGGGACACTCACCGTCGCGGAATGCGCTGAAATCATACATAAGGACACATTGTGCATCTATCTCAAGGCATCTGCAGACACACTTGCAGCAAATCTTGCCAATGACTATGCCGGCCGCCCGATGCTGGCTACAGAAGCAGGGCTATCCGCGTCCGAGGACAAAAAAGCGGAGGGCACCGGGATTCCCGATGCCCTCCGTAAACGTATCGGAGATCTCATGTCCGCAAGGGAGGAAGTCTATGAATCGGCTGCACACATCATCATCAACACTGACGGGCAGGACTTCACGGCCATCGCCGGACAGATTGTCCCACTCCTCAAATCACACTGCTACTGGGCCTGAGCCTGCTGGTACTGTGCCTGGAGTTCAGCCTGCAGAGATTCGAGTGTACGTCCCTCAGGAATACCGAGGGCATTCCTCGCGTCCTTGGTCAGGTCAGTACTCTGCGTTGCATCCACATAAAGCAGCTGGGATGAATCGAACACATAGATGACACCCTGGGTCTTTGCGAGTTCATGCACCTTGTCCTGAGCCTTCTGATAGATAGGAGCCATCAGAGTGTTCTGGAGCTGTGAGAGATCCTGCTGGCTGGACTGCTCGAAAGTACGGATACGTGACTCTATGTCTGATATCTCACGAGCCTTGCTCTCACGTACCGCAGGTGTCCATGTAGCCTGTTTCTGCTCAAACTCCTGTGCCTTTGTGTTATATTCCATGATCATGCTCTGATAGGTCTCCTGTGTCTCCTTTGAGGCAGCGTCAAGCTGTACCCTCGCCGAATCCATCTCCGGCATGAGCTGGACAAGTTCCTGGAAATTCACGTGCGCGAATTTGAGATTCTGTGCTGATGCAGCAGTACATGCAAGTACAATGGCTGCAGCGATCATAATTGTTTTCTTCATGACTGTATTATTAGATTTTCAATTACATGCCTGGTCATTTCATCAGAACTGCTGTCCGATGACAAAATGGAACTGGCTCTTCCCGTTGACAGGGTCATCAAAGCCGTATCCCCAGTCGACTCCGAGGAGTCCGATCATCGGGAGGAATACCCTGACGCCGACACCGGCAGACCTCTTGATCTGGAAAGGATTGAAATCCCTGATGTCAGCCCAGCAGTTACCGCCTTCAAGGAATATGAGAGCGAAGATCGTGGACTGCGGCTGCAGTACGACAGGGTATCTCAGCTCGACAGTAAACTTGTCATAGACATTTCCTGAATATGCGTAGCCACCGCTGCTGTATGGTGTCAATGCTGTAGGTGTCAGAGAGTAGTTCTCATATCCTCTCAGGGAGATGACCTCAGTACCGTATGTGTTATATCCTGACATTCCGTCTCCTCCCACAAGGAAGCCCTCGAACGGTGAATAACCCCAGTTCCTGTTGTAATATCCGAGATAACCGAACTGCGCCCTTGCCATCAGGACGAGATCCCCCACGAGCTTGGTATAGATTGCCCCTTTGAAAGACCACTTGTGATACTCGATCCACTTGTACCTGTCTTCTGAGGACTGGAGATTGTAGTTCACATCCCTCCAGCTTGAGACCCTGGTCGGATTGCCGTCAGCATCAAGCCTGCCCTTGTCCTTTTTCCTGAATACGGAATAAGGCGGGGTCAACTGGAGCGAAAGGCTGAACTCCGAACCCTGACGAGGATATATCTGCTGGTCTGTAGAGTTTCTCGACAGACTGATGGTATAACTGAGGTTGTGTGAAATACCTGTGTTGAAGAGGAAGTTGTAGTTCCAGTTCTGGAGTTTGTATGTCTGCCAGCTCAACTGGTTGTAGAGGACGAAATAGTTGTCCGGCCATTTGAGTCTCGTACCTATGCCGGCAGCCAGACCATAGACCTCCATGAACTCGTCATTGTTCAATATGTTGAACGCGATATAGGAGTTCGTCTGCCTTGTGTAGTATGCCGACACGCTCAGCGAAGTAGGCTTCTTGCCGAAGAGCCATGGCTCCATGAAACTGGCTGAGAGACTGGTATAGTATGTTCCGTTGGTCTGGAATCTGATGGCAAGGTTCTGCGCATCCCCGAGAGGCACAGGCCGCCATGCGGACTTGTCAAACAGCCTCCGTGTCGAGAAATTGTTGAAACTTACTCCGACCGTGGCCACGAAGGTGTTTCCGCCCCATCCTCCGGAGAGTTCAAGGGTACTTGACGGCTTCTCGGTCACATTATAGACTATATCCACTGTATTGTCCAGCGGATTCGGGTTCAGGGACCAGCCTTTGGTCGGATCCGCGATGGCCTCAGGGTCGAACTGACCCATTGATGCTATCTCCCTGATCGAACGCTCGAAATCCGTCTGGCTGAACAGATAGCCTGGACGGGTGAATATCTGCCTGCGGACAACCCTTTCATTGGTCAGGGTGTTGCCGTTGATGATGATATTGTTCAATGTAGCAGGCTTGCCTTCCACTATGCGCATCTCCACATCAACCGAATCCCCTACGATATTCAATTCCACAGGCTGCAGATTGAAGAAGAGGTAACCGTTATCCCTATAGAGTTTGGAGACATCGTATTCATTCTGCTTCCCGCCTCCGAAAAGCCTTTTCTCCATTGTGACGACATCATAGACATCCCCTTTCTCAATCATGAGAATCCCGTTGAGGACATCCGACGAATACACGGAATTTCCGGTCCATGTTATGTTCCTGAAATAGTACCTCTTGCCTTCGTCTATGGTGAAGTCTATCTCAAGCCTGTTCGGCTCCACATAATACATGGTGTCCTTGACTATCCTGGCATCCCTGAAGCCGGCCTCATTGAACGCGCTTATGAGGGACTTCCTGTCATTGGCATATTCCTTCTCGTTGAACTTCTTGGAACTGAAGAAATTCATGAGCCTCGCATCCTTGGTCTTCTTCATCGACCTCACGAGCTTGGACTCCTTCACATTGTCATTGCCGGTAAAGGTGATTTTCTTGATCTTGACCTTCTGCTTCCTGTCCACCGCGAAATTGACCCTTATCGCGCTTTTCACGAGAGTGTCCTTCCTGGTCTGGACATCCACCTCCGTCAGAAGGAAGCCCTTTTCCTTGTAATACCTTTTGATGATGTCTGTCGCCGTCTTGGACACATAGTCGGAGAACTCCCCTCCTCTCCTGAGATTGAGACGTTCACGGAGTTCCTTCTCCTCGCCGCTTTTCACACCGCTGAAAGTCCATCGAGACACCCTCGGGCGTTCGGTGATGCAGATCTTGAAGAATGCAGTGTCGCGTGTAGGGGCAATGGAGTCGATTACCAGGGAGACATCCTCGAAATATCTCTGCAGCCAGAGCCTCTCCACGATTGAGGACATGTCATCTCCCGGGACGGTCACTTCAAGACCTTTCTGGAGTCCGGTCAACTGGATTATCTGATCCGGCCCGAAGTAATGGTTACCCTCTACTTCGACGCCTCCTACTATATATTTCTGCGGATTTTCGTAATCTACCGTTATTTCATTTTGCTTGAGCTGCGCCATTGCAGGAAAAGACAGTACAGACAGAAGCATAAGAAAGATTGTACGGGCTAATCTCATCTCTTCTTATCAATCAAAAGCAATTACAATTTCTTCAAAAGTGCAAATATAAGCATTTATTTAACTTTTCCATAACGTCTGTCCCGCTTCGAATACTCAGCAAGAGCAGCACGGAACCCGTCTTTCCTGAAATCAGGCCACAGCACATCTGTAAAGATGAATTCTGAATATGCGGCCTGCCACAACATATAATTGCTCAGCCGGCACTCTCCCGAAGTCCTTATTATAAGGTCGGGATCCGGGATGCCGTCCGTGACAAGATACCTGCCGAACGAATCCGTATCCATGGACATGACTGACTCGCGCATCTCCGGATGCTCAGCCAGTTCAAGCGCCATCTTCTTGGCTGCCTGCATGATATCCCATTTGCCGCTGTAGCTGAGGAAGATGATCAGCGTGAGGCGGTCATTCGCGGAAGTCTCCTCCATACAGTCATCTATCATAGCATTGAGCGAGGCCGAAAGCCTGTCCCTGTTACCGAGCACCACGAATCTCACACCGTTTTTCATCATGGTCGGAAGTTCATCTCGCATCGCCTTGACCATCAGTTCCATCAAGGTATGGACCTCATGCTCGGGCCTGTTCCAGTTCTCCTCAGAAAATGCGAAGAGGGAAAGGTATCTGACCCCTGTCTCCACTGCTGCTTCCGTACAGGCACGGACACTCTCCACTCCTGCCGCGTGTCCGTAAACCCGTTCCTGACCGCGCTCTTCGGCCCATCGGCCGTTGCCGTCCATGATGATGGACACGTGCACGGGTAGTTTTCTGTTGTCTTCTGTCATTTCAAATCAGGCTATATGAATCAGATCAGCTGTCTCTGCCGTTTCTTATGTCCTCGCCCCAGAATAATTTGCTTGTCAGAGCATTTATGAAGTTGGATCCGTTGAGACGGACACGCTTGAGCGAAAATTGTGCCACTGAGACGCCAAGCTCCAGCCGCGCATCGGCCTCGACCGTCCTGTTGTCAAGTGTGAGCATGACGGAAGAGTCCCTGGAACGCAGTCCGAGGCGGATTACGGATGTGTCCGGCACGATAAGAGGACGGACATTGAGATTGTGCGGAGAAATCGGCGCGATGATGAGGACCTTTGACTCGGGCAGGACTATGGGTCCTCCGACACTGAGGGAATAGGCCGTAGAGCCGGAGCTCGTGGCGACAAGCAGCCCGTCAGCCCAATATGTCGGCAGCATGGTGCCGTCTATGCTCACATCCACCCCGAGCATTGCAGCCCCGATCCTGTGCACGGTCACCTCATTCAGCGCATACGGCCACATATCGACAGATCTGCAGCCGGTTGCGAATGACAGGTCTGCCGAAAGCAGGGACCTGTCCTCGATGGCATAACGACCTGACAGGACGGCGTCCGCCACCTGGTCAGGTCCGTTTTCCGAGAGGAATCCGAGACGGCCGAGGTTCATACCGAGTATGGGGATGCCGGAATCACCGACAAGCACTGCGGATGACAGGAAAGTGCCGTCCCCGCCTATACTGATGAGCATGTCGGTGTCCTCTCTCCGGATATCTTCCCGGCATGAGACATCACAGACGGAGCATCCTCCGGCCGAAAGCCTTGACTTCAGCCTTGTTATGCGCTCATCTCCCGCAAGGCGCGAGTTTCTCAGATATACTGCGATATTCATCTTCAAATCATCAGGAATCCATAAAACTCCGTAAAGGTACAAGTTTCTGCAGACATTCAGAAAAAGAGCCTGATTTTTTTATATTTTTGCGGCGATATCCAACTCTCCGGACATGATTATTGACCGGGAATATTTGAGCAATATGACCAGACTGAGTGTAAACATCAACAAGATAGCCACTTTGAGGAATGCCCGCGGAGGGAATATGCCTGATGTGGCAAAAGCGGCCTCGGACTGCGAAAGATTCGGGGCGGAAGGCATAACTGTACATCCGAGACCTGACGAAAGGCACATCAGATACTCTGACGTAAGGGAGATACGCCCGCTGATAACGACGGAATTCAATATCGAAGGCAATCCCATCCCGTCTTTCATAGACCTCGTATGCGAGACTGTCCCGGACCAGGTGACCCTCGTCCCCGATGCCGCCGATGCCATAACCTCGGATTCCGGATGGGACACGGTCAGGAACAGGGACTTCCTCACGGACGTATGCCGGACTTTCAAGGCAAAGGGGATAAGGACATCCATATTCATAGACCCGAATCCGGCGATGGCGGAGGGTGCGGCTCTATGCGGATGCGACAGAGTGGAACTCTACACCGAGCCGTATGCTGCAGGATACAAGGCAGACAGGGACAAGGCCATAGCCCCGTTCATAGCGGCAGCACGCAGGGCAAGGGAATGCGGACTTGAGATAAATGCGGGACACGACCTCAACCTGGACAACCTGGCATTCTTCATCCGGTCCATCCCATGGACGGCGGAGGTGTCAATAGGCCACGCCATTATCTGCGACGCCCTGTATATGGGGCTTGAAAAGACCATAGCGGAATATCTGAAAAGAGTCCGTCTTGAAGACTGAGTCTCCACGGGGATTCGACATGCTCCGGCAAATGAGCAATCACCCGGGACGGAATTGCAAGTAAACTTGCATTGCTCTCAGTTTCTGCGTATATTTGTCGCTGTCGCGCCATTTATACTGTTGTATATATTTGCACCGGCATTGGATAAATTTAAGACATCGATACAAGAATGAAACATGCATCACTTATTCTCAGCATCATAGCCATAGCCGCTGTTGCTGTATTCGGTACACTTACACTGACCCGCAAAGACGTCAGGACATCTTCCGCCACATCGCCAAACGACAGCACTGTGGTGACAGCCGCAAAGGGAGACATCGTCTATATCCAGCTGGACAGGATTCTCCAGGAATACGATATGGCCAACGACCTAAGGTCTGTCGTTGAGACAAAGGTCCAGAATATCCAGGCCGAGATTGACAGGAGAGGGAAGAAACTTGAGAATGACGTGAACGACTTCCAGGAGAAGCTCAACAAAGGTCTCATGACCAGGTCCGTGGCAGAGGTGCAGGGACAGAAGCTCCAGCAGCAGCAGGACGAGTTCAACAACTACGCCAACCTGAAGAACAACGAGATCATGGAGGAGCAGACCGTGATGATGAACCAGCTCGCGGATGCCATCAAGACATACCTGGACAAATACAACGAAGAGAAACAGTATGCCATGATTCTCACCAACCAGGCAGGTACTCCTGTGATTACCGGTGACCCAGGGCTCGACATCACTGACGAAGTGCTTGCCGGACTCAACGAGGAGTACGTCAAGAACAAGAGCAAGAAGAACGACTGAAAACAATCAGCGACTTGAAGATAGCCATACTGTCCTGCTTTTACCCCTACAGAGGTGGAATATCCCAGTTCAATGCCTGCCTTCTGGGCGAACTTGGGAAAACGCATATTGTCAAGGCATTCAACTTCAAGAGACAATATCCTGAATTCCTCTTCCCGGGCAAGACGCAATATGTGACAGCCGACGATGAGGCCGTACCGGTGGAGAGCGAATCCCTGCTGGATACGGCCAATCCGTTTTCATACGTCAAGACACTTGACGCCATCAGGGCATGGGGTCCGGACCTGCTCATCGTAAGATACTGGATGTCCTACTTCGCCCCGTCTCTCGGCTATATAACACGGCACATGAGAGGGCGGTGCAAAGTAGTGTCCATCCTTGACAATGTCGTACCGCACGAAAGACGCTTTTTCGACACTCCCCTCACCAGATATTTCCTCAAAGGGAGCGACGGGTTCGTGACTTTGTGTGAGGCCGTGTCCAAGGACCTGCTGCGGCTGAAACCGGACGCGGTCTACACAGTGATTCCCCATCCGCTATACTCACATTTCGGGGAAAAGATAGACCGCAGGGAGGCCGAGAAGCAGCTCGGTCTGGCTCCTGGCAAGAGGAACATCCTCTTCTTCGGGCTCATCAGGGAATACAAGGGTCTGGACATCCTCATCGAGGCATTCAACGGTCTCGGGACGGAATACCAGCTGATCATCGCCGGGGAGCCATACGGCTCATTTGAGAAATACGACAGACTTATCAGGGCATGTCCGTACAGACAGAACATCAAGACAGTGCTCAGGTACATACGGGACTCGGAAGTGACAGACTTCTTCTCTGCGGCAGATGTCACCGTGCTGCCATACAGGAGCGCCACCCAAAGCGGGATAAGCTCCATCTCCTACCATTTTGAAGTCCCGATGATTGTCACGGACGCAGGAGGGCTGAAAGAGACAATCGGTGACACCGGGACAGGAATCGTTGCCAAGGACTGCACACCTGAGTCCATCAGGCATGAGATTGAGGCATACTTCGCCGGGCCGGAGCCCCGCAAGACCTGCATAGAGAACATCAGGAAAGAAAAGGAAAGGCTGTCATGGGGCGCATTCTGCAGCAGACTTGAGGCCTTTGCAGCAAAACTTTGAGAACATGAAAACCTCAAACACAGTAAGGACATCATATATTGCAGCGGCACTTATGGCCGTATGCCTGGCTTTCCCACAGGCTGAGACATACGCCCAGTACCCTCAGGTCCCCGTGACCATCTCCAAAGAAAAGGTAAGGATGGACGGCAGGATATACTATTCGCATATTGTCCTTGAGAAACAGACCCTGTATTCCATAAGCAAGGCCTACGGTGTCAGCATCCAGTCCATCTACGATGCCAATCCCACATTGAAGTCGGAAGGGCTCAAGAAGAATGCCATCATACTGATACCGGCCTCTGACGGTCAGGCATATCCTGCCATTGCAGCCACAGACGGCGCATCCGGGCAAATCCGGGAGACAACGCGCACGGAAGAGACAGGACATGACAGCACCGGAGACAATGACAGGAAGAAGAGACAGAAGGACAGGAAGAAGAAAGCCAAGGACGACAATTTCGTCACACATACGGTCAAATGGTATGAGGATCTCGATGTGATATCGGAAAAATACGGAGTCCCGGTAGACATAATAATGTATGAGAACGGCCTGACAGGGAGAAAACTGACCAGCAGGCAGAAACTCAGAATACCGGCGGACCTCAATGCCTATATGGCGGCCCATCCTGAAAGATTCGCCTCTGAAGTCGCTGCATATGAGGCTCCGGCCGAGACGGCAATTGCAGAGGCTGCAGACAATGCCGAGGCAGATGCCTCTGTCGAAAAGGCTGTAAATGCGGTCCTGATGCTCCCGTTCAATGCCGTCGACGGGAAAGGCAGCGAAGGCAATATGGACTTCTACAGCGGAGCCTTGCTGGCTGCCCGTGACCTTGGATACAAAGGCATCAATATCGATCTCAGTGTCTACGACACGGGCAACGGGAGTCTTCCTGTGACGCGCGAGAGACTGGCGGCAAGTGATGTGGTGATAGGTCCTGTCTCGGCAGGAGACCTGAGGAGACTGCTGGAAATGACTCCCGCCGGGACGGAAGTCGTATCGCCTGTAGACCCGAGGACAGAATACCTTGCGCGCTCCCACAGCAATTTCATACAAGCTCCGACATCATCGGCGGAACAGTATACAGATCTCATAAGGTGGATAGCAGAAGAGAAGAAGCCTGAAGAAAAGGCGCTTGTGATATATGAGAAGAGTCTCAGAGGGCAGAACGAGTCCGCCTCGGTCGACTCGCTCCTCCGTGAGTCCGGAATCATATATTCGTCATTCTCCTATAACATCCTCGAAGGCAGGGATGTCCTGGAGCCGATGGAGAGCATGATGGATTCAACGGCCGTCAACAGGGTACTGGTGGTCTCCGAAAGCGAGGCATTTGTCAATGATGTCGTGAGAAATCTGAACCTGATGATACATGACAGATACAAGGTGGTCATGTACGGCTCGTCCAGGCTGAAAGGATTCGAGACAATCGATGTGGAAGACTACCACAATGCAAGCCTCCATTTGTCCATGTCCTATTATGTGGATTACGAAAGGCCGGAAGTCCGGGATTTCCTACTGAAATACAGGGCTTTATATAATACGGAGCCAGGAGCGTTCGCCTTTCAGGGATACGATGTCATGTACTATTTCATATCCGTCTGTGCAGAATACGGGAAAGACTGGGCAGAGAAGATCTCTGAAAATGAAAAGACCCGCATGCTTCAGACTGATTTCAGATTCAGAAGAGACGGAGACGGAGGGCTGAAGAATACGGCCATAAGAAGAATTGTCTATGACCCGGACTACAGTATAGATTTCCTGGAATAACTCTCAATATCCGAGAAGGGATCTTGCATTCGCCACAGCAGCATCAGTAAGCACTGATCCGCTCAGCATCCTGGCGACCTCCATGACCCTCTCCTCAGACGAAAGACGGCTGATAGTCGAGACAGCCCGGGATGAGTCCGGGTCGACATCCTTGGATACAAGATAATGAGCATTGCCCTTGGCCGCCACCTGAGGAAGATGTGTGATGGCAAACACCTGCATATCCTTTCCCATTTCACATATCATGCTGCCCATCTTGTCCGCCACACTGCCGGAGACTCCTGTATCGATTTCGTCGAAAATCATTGTGGGCATATCCATGTAACGGGCCATGACGGCCTTGAGAGAAAGCATTATCCTGGACAATTCTCCACCGGATGCACATCTGGAGACATCAGCAGGATTCTTCCCGCTTGCAGAGAACATGAAGTCGACAGCATCGGAGCCTGTCTGAGAAAGACGGTCTTCGCGTACCCGGGCCTCAAACACGGCATACGGAAGTTCCAGATAGCGGACGGAATCCATGATAGCCTCTGAGAACGAAGATGCAGCCTCCGCCCTCGCCGAATGCAATGCGGCAGAAAGACGCTCCACGGTCTTCACGGCATCGGCAAGGTGCCCTGACAACTCCTCCTTCCTTGCTTCCAGTCCGGAAGTGTCGCTCAAGATGCCTGAAAGGGCATCCCTCTCGGCTATCAGTTCCTCTACAGAACTGCAGCCGTATTTCTGCATAAGCCCATACAAGGTGGACAGCCTGTCATCAACGGCCTGAAGCCGCTCTGCCGAGACATCTGTCCTTGAGTTCAGGGCCGACACCTCTAAGATGATGTCATCAATTTCCACCCGGCATGAGGAAAGACGACCTGCAAGCACGGCGGCCTGCGGCACATACCTGGAGACCTTCTCCATCTGCCTTTCCATCTCCTTGAGCACTACGTCGGCACCGGATGTCTCCCCGGAAGAATCCCCGTAAAACAGGTTTTCGACAGCGCAAAGACTTTCCTTTATCTCCTCAGCGTTTGCGAGCTGCCTCTGCTCCGACTCCAGTTCATCAAGTTCTCCGGCCTTTAATGCCGCTGACTCAAGTCTGCTGAACCTGGCCTCGTTATAGTCCTTTTCATCTTTTGCCTTGGACAGGGCACGCTCCACTGAATCAAGTTCAGACCGCAGCCTGCCCATCTCAGCGTAAGCCGACCTGTAATCCAGCAGCAGGGACTGGTTCCCCGCATAATAGTCAAGGACGGAAAGCCTGAAAGCCCCGTCCGACAATTGAAGAGTCTGATGTTGTGAATGTATGTCAATGAGATAGGAGGACAATGAAGACAGCAGTTGTACTGTCACAGGCTCGTCATTGATGAAGGAGCGCGACCTCCCGCTCGGATTCACTACCCTCCTGACAATGAGACGCCCGTCTTCCGGCTCAAGCCCGTTCTCTTCAAGCAAAGCCTTCATGCCCTCACCCGGATGCTCTATGGCGAACTCTGCCTCAACAACACAGTTTCCGCCGTTCTCCCCTATCACGGAGACATCCGCCTTTGCCCCGAGAGCCAGATTCAAGGCCCCGAGCAGAATGGATTTTCCGGCTCCCGTCTGTCCGGTAATTATGACCAGCCCCTCCGGGAATTCAATGTCCAGAGTGTCTATCAATACATAATTGCTGACATGAAGCCTGCAGAGCATCGGGAATTATGTTACTCGTTGTCCTCTTTCTTCGCCATTCTCCAATAGATCTCGTTGTCCTCGAATTCCGAGATGGCCACAAGACCGGGCTTCGGCTGCTTCTCATAGAACTTGGAGATCTCTATCTGCTCGCGATTCTCGAATACCTCCTCCATGGTATCCCTGTCATTCTTGAAATCCTCGAGTTTCTTTGTGAGTTCCTTCTTTTCGGCAATTGAAATCTGGTTGGCCCTCTTAGAGAGGATGACGACAGTCTCATAGATGTTCCCTGTAGGGGCAGCGAGATCGCAGAGGTCTCGCGTAATGGTATTTGTAGGAATTTTCTTTGTCATATTGTCTTTTGTTTTCTATCCATATTATTATACAGACCGGCATATATACGGGGTTCAAAAATTTTTCGGGAAACCTGTCATCTCCCTCCCCGTGAGGCCTCCGCCTCATCAGCCATAGCCTCTATCTCAACAATATCCTCCGAGGCATCAACCATCTTCTCATTCTTCCTGGCGCCTTTCCTCAGGGCAGCCTTCCCTTCCCTGTCCAGACGGCGTCTCTCCTTCTCAAAGGCCTTCTCGTCCATCTTCCCGTCGTCCTCCTCGTCAGTCTGGATTCCCGGATACCTGCCCAAAGCCCTCTGGACACGCCTGTATATCGTATCAAGTTCCTTCCTGTAGACTGATTCAGGATATTCCCCGATGAAATTGAGATAGTCGTCCACGAAAGTCATATACCTGTCTTTCTGTTTCTGGGGAACACTCAGGTGGGCATATTTATATGAAGACATGGCTATGTAGTACAATATGTCCTCCCTGTAGACATTGTCGGCATCGTCTTTCAGCACATTGCGGAAAGATACGCGGGAGGCGATGTAGTCCTCCATCTTGTAATACAGCCTGGCAGCCTCGAACGCCTTGGTATCGAGCCGCAGATTGAGGTCATCGAGCATCTTCTGACATATATCGGCATTCGTCGCCTCGGGATATTCCGCCATATATTCTGCAATGGCATTGATGGCCACATAGGTAGGACCCTGGTCAAGTTCATATCTCAGAGTCGAACGGTAGAGGCAGTCCAGCCTCAGGAATCTCGCCTCAGGTGCGAACGGGCTTCTCGGATAACTCTCCAGGAACTTCTGGAAGTTGGTCTCAGCCGTATAGTAGTCCTTGGCCCTGTAGTTGCTCAGCCCCCAGTAATACTGCACGGTATCATCCCTCTCCGTACCGCTCGTAAGCACGGACATGGACTCGAAAAGATCCGCTGCCTTGGTATATTTCGCATCGTTGAAATAAAGGAACGCCGCCTCGTATTTCAAGTCGACGTCATTGCTGTTCAGAAGCATCTCATACTGGGATTTGCACGACACAAATACCGCAGCGACTGCCGCAACCGGCAGAACGTGTCTCAATATCCTCATCTTCATATCAGTTTCTGTGAAATCAGGAATCTTTCTGCATCAAGGGCGGCCCTGCAGCCTGATGCGGCTGCCGTGATCGCCTGCCTGTAAAGCGGATCCTGTACGTCTCCTGCCGCGAACACCCCATCCACATTTGTCCTAGATGTCTTGTCCTCTGTGATTATATAGCCCTCCTCATTGACATTTACCCATCTGCTGAACATCTCGGAATTGGGATGATGCCCGATTGCAAGGAAGAATCCGTCTATCGCCACATCGAAGACCTCCCCGTCCTTTCTGAGCAGTCTCACGCCTGTGACCCCGCTCCCGTCCCCGAGAACCTCCTGAGTATTGCAGTTCCAGAGAATCTCAATGTTCGGGGTGTTCATCACTCTCTCCTGCATGGCAGTCGAAGCCCTCAGGACATCGCGGCGGACTATCATATAGACCTTGCTGCAGATGGTCGAAAGATATGTGGCCTCCTCGCAGGCAGTGTCACCGCCTCCGACGACTGCGACTGTCTTCTTCCGGTAGAAAAAGCCGTCACAGGTGGCACAGGCGGACACGCCCATGCCTTTGAAAGCCTCTTCGGACGGAAGTCCGAGATATTTTGCCGTAGCCCCCGTCGCAATTATGAGGGTCTCCGCCGCTATCTCATGGTCACCGTCAACTGTCACACGGAACGGCCTTGACGAAAGGTCTGCCGCAGACACCGTGCCTCCCCTGACATCAGCACCGAGGCGTATGGCCTGGGCTTTCATCGTATCCATGAGCACCTGGCCTGAAATACCGTTCTCAAAGCCCGGATAATTCTCGATGTCAGTCGTAGTGGTCAACTGGCCTCCCGGCTGGATACCCTCGTACAGCACAGGAGAAAGACCTGACCTCGATGCATATATAGCCGCAGTATAACCTGCAGGACCGCCCCCGATAATGAGGCATTTCAAATGTTCCATATCCATTCCTGTCAAAACATTTAACTTGCAAATGTAATAAAATATCCCGCATTTTCAGAAGCGGGTCCATGCAAACCTGAGTTTTTCATACAGGAAATGCAGAAAACTGTCGGGAAGGATGACCATGAGCGGCAGGAAAATATGGTTGACAAGTCCCGGCATGGTGCCCTTTCTTCTCCGGAATGTGGCTTTCAGTGCCGACTTCACCGCATTCTCCACCGACACCATCACGCCGAGCCGTCTGGCAAGTCTCCTGTAGAACGGCGGCAGGCCGAACAAATCCGTGTCCACAGCCCCGAAATATGCAGCCGTCACACTCACTCCTGTGCCTCTGCATTCAACGCGCAGAGACCGTGATAACCCTTTGATGAATCTCTTGGTATTGCCGTACATCCCCACCCCAGGCCACGGCATCCAGGCGGCAAGGGACGAAATATTCAGGATGTAGCCGCAGCCCCGAGCCTTCATATCAGGGATAAATGCCCTGCACAGCATCAATGGTGTGTAGTTGTGGAGCATCATCATTCTCGAGAGATACTTCGGCGGCACTTCCGCAGTCTCCCTGAAAAAGAACATCCCTGCATTGTTCACAAGCACCTCCACGTCACATCCTTCCTCCCGCGCCTTTGCATATACGGACTCCGCTGCATCCGGCAGGGAGAGATCCTGATCGCAGAGGACTATTCTCATAAGATGCACATGCTCCCTTCGGGCATCCTGCACGGCCTTTCTCACAATATCCGCCGTCTCCCTGAGTCCGTCACCGTTGATATCCACCAGCATGAGGCTGTATCCCATGGCAGCCAGATGCAGGGCATAGACCCTTCCCATGCCCGAAGCCGCACCTGTGACCAGGGCAAATGACGAATATCCTTTAAATCCGCTTTTTCTCATCTTCATCTGTAAGACACAAATTCATAACCTGTTGCAGACCGTCATGAGCAACAGGAACAATTGTATAATTTTGAACTTTTCAATTTTAATTTGTCTGAGAGATTATTTATTCATAATTTTGCAGGCAAATCAAGACTGAAATGACGAACAGTTCCATCAAAAATCATACAAATATCGAACAATTCAAAGCACTTCTCAAAAAACATTCGCTGAAAGCGACTGCCCAGAGGATTGCCGTCCATGAAGCCATGATACAGCTCGGGCACGCATCGGCAGACATGGTGACAGACACGATACGCAAGAGCGGCAAGACAAAGGTGACAGTGGCGACAGTATACAACATCCTCACCCAGCTTGCGATTCTCGGCATATACGACTACAGGATGAGTGCGAACAACAAGATGTATTTCGATATCAACACATTCCCGCATATCCACATCTACGACAGGCAGAGCCATCTCTACAAGGATGTGATTGACGAGGAACTGATGGGGATGGTGGCGGAAAGGCTCCGCCACAGAAGATTCAGAGGATTCAAGGTGGAGCATATCGACATCCAGCTCATCGGGGTATCGACACGGAAGAAGTTCCAGACAGCATGACAACCAGAAGCCGGACAGCATAATGATGAAAGTACTGTGGCTGTCCCCTGCAAATACGCTGTTCAATGAAAAGGGGGACAGGACATATAACGGGAAAGGATGGGTCGCATCCCTGCAGGACGCCGTTGCCGCTTCCGGTGCGGACATCCGGCTTGCCGTGGCCTTTCTGAGCAAGGACGGGCCGAGCAAGACAGTCCGGGACGGGGTCACATACTACAGCATCAGACGTCGGTCCCCGTCAGGATTCCGCAAGTTGTACTGCAACTGGACCGGGGCTCATCCTGTGAATTATGATGCCGGGATAAGGAAAGTGGCAGAAGACTTCGGACCGGATGTCATCCATATATTCGGATGCGAGACCCCGCTTGCATCTGCAATCCTGTCCATCCCGGAAATACCTTCTGCCATACACATCCAGGGAATCATATCCGAATATACAGACGGGTTTTTCCCGGACGGCATGACATGGCGGGACTGCATCACGGTCAGGACGTTCTTCAACGAAGCAGTACTCAGAAACGGCTATATACACATGCACGAGGACTTCCTGTCCCGCGCAGTCCTGGAGAGGAGATATCTGAACTCTCTGAAATTCGCGATGGGAAGGACGGACTGGGACAGGGAGACTTTGAAGAAATACTCGGATGCCGCATACTTCCATGTGGACGAAGTGCTCAGGGAGGAATTCTATTCTGCGGCAGGACAATTCAGGCCGCGGAAAGCACACGGCACGCGACAGATACATCTCATATCAACTGTCTCTCCTGTGCCATATAAAGGAATCGATCTGATACTCAGGACAGCATCGATACTCACTGGTGACGGATACGATGTCATCTGGGATGTCATCGGAGCGGGACCGGACTCAGGGATAGTCCGCATATCTGAAAAAGTGACGGGCATAAGGGCCGGTGAATGCGGAGTGAGGTTCCGCGGAGTCCTTGATGCAAGAAATCTGGTGAGACTCATGCTGGATGCAGACATATATGTCCACCCTTCATATTTCGAGAATTCATCAAACAGCATCTGTGAGGCGCAGATGCTCGGCATGCCTGTAATAGCGTCTGACACAGGAGGGACGCCAAGCATCGTTGATGACGGCATATCAGGCCTCCTCTTCCGTACAGGGGATGCTGCAAAGGCAGCCGAAGCCGTCAAATCCCTCTGGTCGGATCCTGAGACGGCAGCAGCCGCAGGCATGGCAGGGGCGGCAGGGGCTGCAGGCAGGCATGACAAGGCAAAGATTGTCAGAGACCTCCTGTCAGCATACCGGGACATTTACGGCAGCCGCTGATCCCGGCATGACATCAGCCCAGAATCTGCCCGGCGTGGTTTTTCGTGTCCACCTTTTCGATGATGCGCTGCAGGATGCCGTCCTCATCGAATATGAATGTCCGGCGCAATGTCCCCATCACGGTCTTGCCGTACATCTTCTTCTCTCCCCATGCCCCGAACGCCTGAAGCATAGCGGTCGACGTGTCGGCAAGCAGAGTGAACGGAAGATCGTATTTCGTCCTGAATCTGAGATGCGAGGCCGCGCTGTCCTTGCTCACCCCGACAACATTGTAGCCGGCATCCGTCAGGGCAGCATAGTTGTCCCTGATATTGCAGGCTTCGGCCGTGCAGCCTGAGGTATTGTCCTTGGGATAGAAATACACAATGGTCTTCTTCCCTATCAGGTCCGACGACCTGACCATGTTGCCGTCCTGATCCATGACCTCGAAATCCGGCATCCTGTCTCCGATCTTCAACATAGCATATAAGAGTCTCTGATATAAAAAAGAAGATGACCACCGGGCCATCTTCTCAAGGGTGCCAGGTGGGGCTCGAACCCACGACCTTCGGAACCACAATCCGACATTCTAACCAACTGAACTATTGGCACCATATTCTTTTGGGACTGCAAAGGTAGAAAAATTTTCCGCTCCATGCAATACCTCAGGCATTTTTTCTCCATTTAATCTGAAACCTGCCCGAATCAATGCCGTTCCAACCGAAAATTATTTATATTTGCAGGTTGAACAGAAACTTTAAACCAATTAATATGGCGCGTGAAATAAAATTTTCTCTTGTATACAGAGATATGTGGCAGTCTTCGGGCAAATATGTCCCGACTGTCAGCCAGCTCAAGGAAGTGGCTCCGGCCATCATTGACATGGGATGCTTCGACAGGGTCGAGACGAACGGCGGCGCATTCGAGCAGGTCAACCTCCTGTTCGGGGAGAATCCGAACAAGGCGGTGCGTGAGTGGACAGCATCTTTCAACAAGGTCGGCATCCAGACACACATGCTCGAAAGAGGCCTCAACGCCCTCCGCATGAATCCGGTCCCGGCAGATGTCAGGGAACTCATGTATAAGGTGAAATGCAAGCAGGGCACCAACATATCGAGATCATTCTGCGGACTGAACGACCACAGGAACCTCAGGCTTTCAGTTGAATACGCCAAGAAAGGAGGCATGATCTCACAGGTGGCCCTCTCCATCACCAACTCCCCTATCCACACTGTGGAATATTATATGGGCGTGGTCGACAAAGTGGTGGAATACGGTTGCGATGAGATCTGCCTCAAGGACATGGCTGGTATCGGACGTCCGACAATGCTCGGAGAACTCACGAGATCCATCAAGAAGAAATACCCGCACATCAAGATACAGTATCACGGACATTGCGGGCCGGGATTCTCCCCTGCCTCAATGCTTGAGGTGGCAAGAGCAGGTGCAGACTACCTGGATGTGGCTGTGGAGCCGCTCTCATGGGGCAAGGTTCATCCTGACGTGATCACTATCCGCGAGATGATGAAGGCAGACGGCTTCCTCGTGAAGGATCTCAACATGGACGCATACATGGAAGTGCGCCGTCTCACCCAGAAGTTCATTGACGAATTCCTCGGCTACTGGATCGACCCGAACAACTCCCACATGAGCTCCCTCCTCGTCGGATGCGGACTCCCTGGAGGAATGATGGGCTCAATGATGGCCGACCTGAAAGGGTTCCACGGGGCGATCAATGCCTCTCTCCGCGCCCAAGGCAAGCAGGAACTGACACTTGACAACCTGATGGTGATGCTGTTCCAGGAAGTGGAATACGTATGGCCGCGCCTCGGTTATCCGCCACTTGTGACTCCGTTCAGCCAGTATGTGAAGAACACTGCGCTCATGAATCTCATGAACATCCTCAAGGGACAGCCGAGATGGACAACCATCGACAAGGACACATGGAACATGATTCTCGGCAAGATGGGAAAACTCCCTGGGGAACTTGCTCCTGAAATCGTGGAGATTGCAAAGCAGAAAGGACTCGAATTCTATACCGGCAACCCGCAGGATGCATTCCCGAACGAGCTCGACAAGTACCGCCAGATGATGAAGGAAGAGGGATGGGACTTCGGCGAGGACGACGAGGAACTCTTCGAGTTCGCAATGCACGAGAGGCAGTACCGTGACTACAAGAGTGGCGTAGCAAAGGAGAGATTCAAGAAAGATCTCGAGGCCGCCAAGGAAAAGGCAGGCGCCCCGATTGTCATCACCCGTCCTGTAGTGGAGATGCCTAAATATGATGTGGAGAAAATCGCCGAGAAATATCCTAAGGCCACTCCGGTACAGGCTCCTGTCAAAGGCCAGCTGCTCTGGCAGGTGGATGTGGATGACGCTTCCACAGCCCCGACAGTCGGCACTGAGGTCAAGGCCGGCCAGGCAATGAGCTATATCCAGACCTATTACGGTATGGAAGAGGTCATACCTGCAGTCGACGGCCGCATCGTGGCAATCTGCTCTAAGCAGGGAGACATGGTAGCCAAAGGAGAGATTCTCGCATTCGTGGAATAGGCTCAAAAAGAGAAAATTCCTCAAAAAAGAGAAAAATCTCATATCAAAAACAGAAAAAATTGCCCGTGTATGTTGCCAAGGCAGCAGGCACGGGCTAATTTTGTATGAGTCATCCGCCATGGCCTGCCGGCCGTGCAGATACGGATGCAGGACAGTCGGAGGGAGAGAAATGAAGATAAAGGAATTGTGCCCGGATGAGAGGCCGAGGGAGAAAATGATGTCCAAAGGGGCGGAGACACTGAGCAATGCGGAACTGATTGCGATATTGCTGAGGACAGGGACAGGAGGACAGAATGTGGTGGAGACTGCCAGAATGCTGCTCAGCCTGGCCGGAGGAAGCCTGATGACCCTGTCGGGGATGTCTGCCGACAGGATGTGCGCGATAGGAGGCATCGGAAGGAGCAAGGCCGTGACCGTGGCTGCCGCTCTCGAACTCGGGAAACGGTGCGGGACAGAGAACAGCACGATAGAGAAGGTCTCCGTCACCGGACCGGACATGATATACAGGAGGATACTTCCGAGGATGAAAGGGCTGAGGCACGAGGAATGCTGGATAATGTACCTCAACAGGGCGAACTATGTGATCGGCATCGAAAAAGCCAGTTCGGGAGGGCTTGAGGCCACTGTCGTCGATGTCAAGATGATAGTACGGGCGGCATTGGAGAAACTTGCCAGCGGCGTGGTCATGATACACAATCATCCCTCCGGGAATCCGAATCCCGGGACGGCTGACATAAAGATGACCGAAAGGCTGAAAAAGGCATTGGAGACGTTCGAAATCTCCCTTGTAGACCATATAGTGGTCTGTGATGACAGATACTACAGTTTCGCAGACGAGCGGGTGTCTTTGGCATGAGCCGCCGGACGCACGACCTTCATTCGGTGAACAGGTTGAAGCGCAGACCGAGTTCAAGAGAGAAGTTCAACGGTCTGTCATTGTATATCGTACCGTGTCCGCTGCCATTGTCAAAAAAATATTCCACACCCGGCTCCAGATAGATGCCGACCTGCGTGACAAAGTCAAACTCCACACCAAGGGAAGCCCCGGCAGACCACTGCAGTTCGCGTATCCCGTCTTTGACCGCGCTGCTCTGCAGCACCTTGCCGTTGACGACATAGTCCGTCACCGACCTGCCGGACACACATTTCTCAACCATCCCGCCTGCCGTGGCATAGAGCGACCAACGGTCACGCTGCAGGAAATCAAAGCCGGCTCTGAGAGGGACGCCTATATAATGCAACTGCCTCCCGGTGACATAGCTGCGGGATGAAGTACCGGTCTCCGTCTCGGAAGAGAGCATGGTATAGACAAGTCCAGTACTGATGTTCCACCTCCTGCCGAAATCATAACGCAATGAAATCCCGACCCGCAGAGGAGGCCTGTAGCGGGTCTCCGTCCTCACCTCTTCGACCCCGCGATAGAAAGTGACTTCACCTGCATCATAGGACGAGACAAGCCCGTCCACCTGCTCCTGGCGAAGATATGACGGTGATGACAAAAGAGATGCATAACCGGAAGCGTTTCTGACCGAGCCGGGCATATTGGCATAGTAGAGGCCGGTACTTATGATGCGTTTCCGTCTTCTGTCAGAGGTTGAAATGAAAGGCTCTACCCTCCGGTCATCTTCCGGTATGTATCTCTTCATATTTTCATTATTGTCATTTTCAGGAGAGCCGGGGTCACAGACGGTCTCCCGGACGGAAGCGTCCTCCTCCTGCTGCCCTGTCTGGGTATCCCCGGCATCTGACACGGCTGCATCAGACACCTGATGACGGGCCGGTTCCAGGAAGACAGGAGCAGGACGTGGCAGAGGGTCAGGCTCTATGACATGTCCGTCTGAATCTGCCACCAAGACTCTCGTCCCAGGGACGGCTGCAAAGTCATCCGCACTCTGAGACGGCATAAGAAGCAGGGCGCAGAGTACGGCCGCCACAGACAGTGATGCCACCGATATCAATACCGTACGTGCGGCTCTTCTCTTTCTTTGCTGCACACCATGACCTGTATCCATGGAAGACAAGACCCTCTCCCATAGCCCGTCCGGCTCGGGAGCCTCATAGTCCTGCATCCTGATGCGCAACCTGTCTGTCCAATCCTTGTCCATCCCGACTTCTAATGCCTGTTGTTTTTCCTGTATTCTCTTATTGCCGATGCAAGTATTGCCCTTGCCCTGTGAAACTGTGACGCAGATGTGCTCTCAGAGATACCGAGCATGGATGCTATCTCCTTATGGCTCAACTCTTCCATCACATATAGATTGAACACTGTCCTGTATCCGTCCGGAAGCCTCCTGATCATGTCCTGCAACACATCTGCAGGAATATCCTCCACATCGGCATCCCCGGCATCCGGCTCCGGTTCATGCACCTCCTGCATACGGACCAGCCGCCCCTTCTCCCTCAGGAATTTCATGGACTCATTGACCGTGACTCTTGTCATCCACGCCCTCACAGAGCCTCTTCCCCTGTATTCAAACCTGTCCAATGATGTGAATATCTTCTCGAAACTGGTCTGCAGGACATCTTGCACATCCTCATCAGAACCGACATATCTGGAACAGACCGCGGCAAGATAACCGACATGACGATGATACAGGTCCGACATTGCGGACCTGCTCCCCTTCAATATGGAACGTACTGTCCTGAAGTCTCTGTCATCGGTCATCACCTTTTGCAGTTCAATTATCTTGCCATCCGGCACTATTCAAGATTCAGCACGCTTTCCGTACCGGGAGCCTCATCCCCGGTCTGTCCTCCGTCATCGGCAACAGTCCCGGGAACATACTCGAAATCATGCGACCTCTTCCCTGTGAACGAATCCCATTTCAAGGTGATTGTCACTTTCTTCCCGTTCTCCAGGTCGAGATCCGAAAGTCTGAACGCGGCCACGCTCCATACCACATCCCCGTTCACATCCCCTGAGGCATCATGGCGGAACTCAAGTTCAAATGGCTTCTCCGGATCCGGCTGCACCAGATTCACCTTGTGCTTGATCCCCGTCCCGTCAGAATATGTCTCGAAATGTATCGTGAAATATCCGTCTTCAACAGCAGTCATCCAACTGTCCATGATATTGACAGGGTCAGTGCCGTATTCCTCGTCAAGGTCCGTCCCGGAAGCGGCCTGTACCATATCCTTGGTGAGAATGTCGCGGAACCAGTTGACATATACCGCCATATCATACTCTCCCGCATCTGCGTCGCTCGGGGAGAAATTGACGAATGCCCTCTGCTCCTCGTCATACGGGGACTTGACGGCATTGGCGGGGAAAAGGGTAGTCTCCTCATCCAGCTGCATATAGAATCCGCCCTCGGCCAACGGCTTCACTGTCACGATGGCATTTGCGAACAGCGTTGAGTCATCATGGTCCGCCTCATTCTTCAGACAGGAGGACAGGGCAGCCAGCGATGCTGCCATAATGGCGGCAAATGCCGCAAATCTCATATATCTTCTCATATCCATAAAACTTTATCTGTCCTGTTAATCCATAAAAATCATGAATCTTGCATCATCCACGGAATTTTTTCAGTATTTTTGTATGAATAACGGAGTTGCTTATGAAAATCATCAACCTTGGAGAGACCAATTCTGTCCTCAACAATTTCATGGCCCAGATGAGGGACAAGGACATCCAGAAAGACCCCATGAGATTCAGGAGAAATCTTGAAAGAGTGGGGGAAATATTCGCATACGAGATCAGCAAGGTGCTGGACTATTCGCCGAAGGCTTTCTGCACGCCGCTCGGCATAGCCGACATCCCTACTTATGACAACAGGCTCGTCATAGCGACCATCCTCAGGGCAGGGCTTCCCCTGCACCAGGGCATACTGAACTTCTTCGACAATGCCCAGAATGCATTTGTCGCCGCATACAGGAAATACGACAAGGGCGATGATTTCCACATCAACATCGAATACTCAAGCACTCCGGAACTCGAAGGGAAGACGCTGATTCTTGCCGACACCATGCTGGCTACGGGAGCGTCGCTGGAAATCACATACAACAAACTGATTGAAAAAGGAGAACCGGCACACACCCATCTCGTCTGCCCGGTATCGAGCATCTATGCAGTAGAATACATCCAGCAGCATCTCCCGTCAGACAAGGTGACGCTGTGGGTCGCCGCCATAGATGAGGAACTTACCACGAAATCATACATAGTCCCGGGACTCGGGGATGCGGGAGACCTTGCCTACGGCACGAAGATATAGGCTATAACTCCTTGCGGAGCCTTGCCTTCGGGATATTCAGCTGGTCGCGGTATTTGGCAATGGTCCTTCTCGCGACCTTGTATCCGCGTCTGCTCATCTCGTCCACCAGCTGGTCATCAGTGAGCGGCTTGTGCTTGTCCTCAGCATCGACACATTCCTGGAGAGCCTTCTTTATCTCCCTGGTGGACACTTCTTCACCGTCCTGGTTCTCAAGCCCCTCAGAGAAGAAATATTTGAGGGAATAGATGCCGAAAGGCGTCTCGATGTATTTGCTGTTGACGACCCTGGAAATGGTGGAGATGTCGAATCCTGTCTTCTCGGCGATGTCCTTGAGCACCATCGGTTTCAGGTGAGCCTCATCCCCGTCGGTGAAATACTCCTTCTGATAGTCGATTATCGCCTTCATGGTGCTTTCGAGAGTATTGTGCCTCTGCTTGATGGCCTCCACAAACCATTTGGCTGAATCAAGTTTCTTCTTGACGAATGTCGCCGCTTCCTTCTTGTCCCTCTCGGAAGAATTGGCAGCCTCCATAAGGATATTCGCATATTTCTTGTTGACACGCAACTCCGGTATGGAGAACCTCGGCATTGTCAGCTTCAGTTCCCCGTTCTCCATGGTAAGTACGAAATCAGGGACAATCTGCTGGGCCTGGTCATTGTACGAATCGTCTATCTGTCCTCCCGGAGAAGGGTTGAGTTTCAGAATCTTGGCCATTGCAGCCTTCATCTCCTGCTCAGAAATCCCCATCCTGGACATTATCTTCTGGAAATGCTTGTTGGTGAACTCGGTGAAATGGTTCTCAAGTATCTTCCGCGCATTTGCCACATCCGGGGTCTGCTTCAGAGTACGTATCTGCAGCAGCAGACATTCTCTCAGATCCCGGGCACCCACACCGGCAGGTTCGAACTCCTGTATCACATGGAGCATGTCCATCACCTCATTCTCATCCGTCTCTATGCCGGCACGGAACGCTATGTCATCCACAAGACTGGAGATGTCCCTCCTGAGATAGCCGTCATCATCCAGACTGCCTATGATGAACGCGGCCACTGAATGCTGATGTTCAGTAAGATTCCTGAATCCCAACTGGTCCATCAGGCTCTGCGTGAAACTCTCCTTTACCGAGAAGGTATTGTACTGAGGCCGCTCATCCTTGCCGTAGTTATTGACCCTGAGCTTGTAACTCGGGATGGAATCATCTTCCTTGTAGTCTGAAAGAGACACTTCACGAGGTCCGTCTTCCGTATCATCCTGCTCCTTGGCCACACTCTCGTCAAGAACCGGATTCTCCTCCAGTTCCTTTCGTATCCGCTGTTCAAGTTCCTGCGTAGGGAGTTCTATCAGTTTGATTGTCTGTATCTGCAGCGGTGACAGTTTCTGCGTCTGTTTCAGTTCAAGCCCTTGTTTAAGCATAGCATCCGCATTTAATCATCATAAGACAACCTGCTCCGGCAGCCGGTAAAGGACCTTGACCGTATCCTGCCTCACCGCATTGGACTTGTCCGCCACGGGGTAGCATATAGACTTCTCTTTCACTATGAATGCAGCAGGGAATTCTTCCCGTATCCTCCTGAGCAGCTGCATGGCCTCTGATTTCGAGCGGAAATCCCCCACCGTCACCTTGAAATACGGATTGACATAACTCCTGTATGCCTGCACATCCGGATATCTGAGCATGAAACGGCGCATTATCTCCTCCGAATCCTCCCTTGCCGACTGCCTGTTGTCAAAGAAAATCCTTATCCTGTACCCCCCGATATTTCTTGAGGCATTTGCGGCAAAATGGGTATTCATGGAAGTCCTGATGGACTCGGACTGGTGCACCAGGACATCAGCGGCATCCCCTTTTGCCTTGGACGGCAATTCATTGTAGATGTTCTTCCCGGCAAGGAGGGTATCGGCCCTCGGCACCGGCACATAGACTACGGAATCCTTCAACGCATACCCGTCAGGGAGAACCACAGCACCGGTGGAATCCCTTTGGAGGACACAGACGGAATCCTTCATGAAAGCCGTGACCTGGAGAGAATCCCGGCTAAAATTGTCTGCCCCGGCCCCCCAACATACAGGCAACAGGGACAGGACAAGAAAATATGATATTATTCTATTCATTTTCAAATAATTATCATAACCAACACCTCTACAGCAGGAACACACCTATATCAAGCCCGGGGCCAAGTTCGGTGACACGCCCGTCCTTCAGGAATGACGACGCAGGGACATCCCGGAACTCAAGCCTGCGGGAAATCCCGTTCTTCACCTTCACTTTCAGAGAGAAATCGACCGTCACGTCATTGAGATCCAGGTTGCGCACCATCGGAAGCAGTTCCATCAGTGACACCCCTCCTGCAATGGACATCTCCACAGGCAGGCTGCATTCCGTCACGGCTTTCTTTTCCAGCTCCATATCTCCGGCGGAGAATGTTGCCAACGCAGTGCCGTCCATATTCAACGTGCCCCGGATGTCCGAGAGCGTCAGTGCCGTGGCGGGATTGTCCACCTCCACAGACAATACGGCAGATGCCCCTTTGAAGCCTTTCACTGAAACAGACTCCACCCCGCATGAGACTATTCTGATCTCCTTGAATCTTGCACATCCCTGACACACTGCCAGAGCCAGCAGGACTGCAGCAATCAGCGGTTTTCCTTTCAGAAGATTTGCCATATCAAACATTACATCTTTGCAAAGATAATAAAAGAAATCAGATTAAAAACCTTATATTTGCGACCTCTGAAGCCTTGCACCAGCATTTGTCCCGGGCGGCGGAGACTATGGAAGACACAACTTTGAGCCATGAAGAAAGGAAAGGTATACATCGAGACCTACGGGTGCCAGATGAATGTGAACGACAGCGAGGTCATGCTGTCCATCCTCCAGGATGCGGGATACTCCCGTACCGAAGACATCGGTGAAGCGGATGTGATCATTGCCAACACCTGCTCTATCAGAGACAATGCGGAGCAGCGCATCTGGGGCAGAATCGACCAGTTCAGGCTGCAGAAGAAGAAAAGGGAGAATGTCATCATCGGCATCACGGGCTGCATGGCGGAAAGGCTGAAGGACAAACTGCTGGACAGCCATGTCGTGGACCTCGTCGCCGGACCGGACTCATACAGGGACCTGCCGAGGATGCTCAATGCCGTCACGCCCGACAATCCTCAGATGAACGTGCTGCTCTCGCATGAGGAGACCTATGCGGACATCATACCTGTGAGAATGGACAAGAACGGGGTATCCGCCTATATCTCCATAATGAGGGGCTGCAACAATGTCTGCTCATACTGCGTCGTGCCTTATACAAGGGGGGCGGAAAGAAGCCGTGACCCCAAGACCATCATCAGGGAGGCCGAGGATCTCGTGCGCAAGGGATACAAGGAGGTATGTCTGCTCGGGCAGAATGTCGACTCGTATTTCTGGAAAGACCCGGAGACAGCGGACAACAATGTCAATTTCGCCCAGTTGCTTGAGGCCGTGGCAAAAATCGACCCCGGCCTCAGGGTGAGGTTCTCCACATCGCACCCTAAGGACATAAGCGACGAGGTGATATACACAATGGCAATGTACGAGAACATCTGCCGCCATATCCATCTGCCCGTACAGTCCGGCAGCAATGCCATGCTCGAGAAGATGAGGAGGAAATACACGAGGGAATGGTATCTGGAGAGGGTCAGGAAGATACGCAGTGTCATCCCCGACTGCGGCATCACAACCGACGTGATTGCAGGATTCTGCGGCGAGACCGAGGAGGACCACAAGGACACGCTCTCACTGATGGAGGAGGTCGGATTCGACTCCGCATTCATGTTCCAGTACTCGGAGAGGCCGGGGACACTTGCGGCAAGGAAATTCGAGGACGATGTGCCCGAGGATGTGAAGACGAGGAGACTCAATGAGATAATAGCCTTGCAGAACAGGCTCAGCCTGCAAAGCAACGAAAGAGAGATCGGCCGCACCCATAAGGTGCTCATCGAAGGCGTCTCCAAGAAAAACGGGGACGAACTGTTCGGACGCGCCAGCAACAACAAGGTCTGCGTCTTCCCGGCAGAAGGACACAGGACAGGAGACTATGTCAATGTGAAAGTTACAGCCTGCACATCAGCCACACTCATCGCGAAACTCATATAACAGATGTCACTTGCGCCTTACCATCCGCTGTCAATCCTCTTTTTCCTGATAATCCTCGGGATGATACTCGTCGTCATCACAGATGAGAGGGATTCAGGGAAAAAGATAGCATGGATACTGGTCATCGCCCTGCTCCCTGTCATAGGCATCATCCTGTACATCATGCTGGGGTTCGACATCAGGCGGACAAGGCTGTTCAACTCCAGACGCAGGAACTTCCTCAGATTCTTCCACAGCAGAGCCGACAGGACCACGAAAAGTATTCTTTTCGGAGACAGTGCATACAGAAAACTCAAGCCCGGGTACAGGGAACTCGCCACCCTCCTCTCCAGGAGCAACGGGACATCGGTGACGGACAACAACAGCATCGAAATCATCACCTCCGGGAAAAGGAAGTTCGAGGCCCTAACCGAGGACATCCGGAATGCAAGGCATCATATCCACGTGGAGTATTTCCTGTTCAAGAAGGACAAGGGAAGCAAGATCATCAGGGAACTCCTGATGCAGAAGGCGCGCGAAGGAGTCAAAGTCCGTTTCATATACGAGAACATCGCCAACATCAACATCCGTCCGAAATATTTCAAGGAGATGAAGAAGGCCGGAGTGGACGTGGTCTCGTTCACTGACCCGAAATTCTCAATACTGAGGCTGAGCGCGATGCTGAACTACCGCGACCACAGGAAAATCGTCGTAATTGACGGGAAGATAGGATATACAGGGGGCATGAACATAAGCGACGACTATTTCATAAGATGGAGGGACACCCATATAAGACTCACCGGCAATGCCGTCGCCAGCCTGCAGTATTCCTTCATGAACTCATTCATCAATGCAGGAGGAACGATAGACGGCCCGTTCACCGGCTATTTCCCCGAACAACCGGAATGTCCGGGCAATGACATACTTATGCAGATAGTGCCTGACGAACCTGATGACAAATGGCCCATACTGCAGATGGCGGCCGTATGGGCTGTGGAGAACGCAAAAGACTACATCTACATACAGACCCCGTATTTCGTCCCGCCTGAGCCGCTGCTGCTGGCATTGAAGACAGCCGCATTGAAAGGGACGGACGTGAGGCTCATGCTGCCACAGCGTCCTGATGCGGTATATATGGGACCGGCGAACAGGTCATACTACAAGGAATGCCTCGAAGCCGGGATAAGGATATATGAATGGACCGGGACATTCATCCATTCCAAGACAATCGTGTCCGATGACTACCTGTCGGTGATAGGCTCCGCGAATATGGATTTCAGAAGCCTTGAAATCAATTATGAAGTGAATTCCTACATCTACAGCAAAGACATCGCGCTCGCGAACAAGGCCATTTTCTTCAGGGACATGGAGCAATGCAGGGAAATCACACTGCACAAATGGAAGAACCGCCCGTGGTACAGCAAACTCGGGCAGTCGATAATGCAGCTCTTCGCCCCGATACTCTGAATCAGAGAAGATCAAGGAACTCTCCTGCAAGAGGCAGGGCAGACAAAGAATCGAGCCTTGCCCCGTATGATGTGCAGACAGCATCGAAAGCCGTCTTTGACTCCGGTTTAAGAGGTTCTGCCGGAGGAGACTCCATTTTAAGAGGGTTGACAGGACTTCCGTTCTTCCACACCCTGAAATCCAGATGAGGCCCCGTACTTCTTCCGGTGGAGCCGACATAGCCGATGACGTCACCCTGACGCACTCTCTGCCCGACTTTCAGACCGGAAGCATATCTGGAAAGATGCAGATATGCCGTTGAATACACCGAATTGTGCCTGATCCTCACCACATTTCCTCCTGCTCCCTCATATTTCCGGCTTGTCACGACACCGTCTCCGATTGTCATCACCGGGGTTCCCGCAGGGGCGGCATAATCTACCCCTGTATGAGGCTGTACCCGCCTTGTTATAGGATGCCTCCTGGCGTAGGAAAAGCCCGAACTGATGCGGGAATAGTGCAGAGGAGCCTTCAGGAAAGCCTTCCGCATGCTCTCCCCCTTCTCGTTCCAATATATGTTGCCGCCGTCTCCCTGGTCGAACATGACTGCAGGGAAATCCTCGCCTGCATGTGAGAATACCGCGTACCTGACAGTGTCCACGGCTATCACCTCCCCGTCGCAGACCCTCTCGTCATAGAACACCCTGAAACGGTCCCCCTTCTGAAGCCCGAAGAAGTCGACAGTCCACGCATAGATATCTGACAATGTGAGTATCAGCAGCGGCGACACATCTGCGGCGAGCATATCGTTCCAGAGAGAGGAAGTGATGGACACATCGGCATACCTGTGCTCTGTGACCACAGACTTGCTGACATCCCATGCTCCGAAAGGACGTGTACACCTGAATGCCACACCGGACACCTTGTCTTTCCAGTAGACAAGATACTCAAGCCTCCCGTCGTCTCCGGAAAGGCTGTCTGACGGTCCGGAGAAATATGCCTCATACCTGTTGCCTATACGGAGACTCCTGACATCGAACACCGAATCGCAGGACTCGGACAGCAGATAGGCATCCCCTGCGGACATCCCGAGCCGCATGAGCAGATTGGAAAAGAACTCCCCTCGCCTGACCTTGCCGTCCCTGACTGACATGCCGTCGGCAGAGAAGCCACAGACGCCGCACGAATCCTCCGTTGCGGTCTCCACTGATGCAGTCTTGTCCTCCATCCTGTCCTCGCGACAGCCGGGGAAGGCCATGAAGACAACTGCAAAAGCAACAAATATCTTCAGAAAATCATTCATACATTCCGGTCAACAGCGGGCAAAGTTAAGGCTAAAAAACACATATCCAATGCCGGAATGTAATTTTGTGGAATTTTTTGTAAAATAGTGGAATAAAGTGGAAAATAATTCGTACTTTTGTCGCAACTGACTTTCAAGGTATATCATGGTCAAATTCATCGGGGAATATAACGGCAAGATTGACGACAAAGGGAGGGTGATCTTCCCTTCGGCGTTCAAGAGCCTCATGCCGTCCGATGGAGACATGAGATTCGTCGTGAAAAAGGACATCTACGAAGACTGCCTTGAGATGTACACCTACGCCGAGTGGGAAAGGCAGTCGGAAGAACTGAAATCAAAACTGAACTTCTTCAACGAGGAGCAATCCGCATTCTGGAGGCAGTATATGCGGGACAGGGCCGTAGTGGAGCCCGACGGAAAAGTAGGCCGCATGACCATACCGAAAAGGCTGCTCGAGTCCATCGGAGCCGGGAAGGAACTCGTATTCTCCGGAAATGACCATAAAATCGAGATATGGGCCAAGGAGAAATACGAGCAGAGCGGCATCCCGAAAGAGCAATACATTTCCATAGTCAGATCTCTGGCAAATCTATAATCCGGGAGGTGCGCCATGTCTGAATATCACATCCCGGTTCTGCTTGATGCAAGCGTTTCCGCGCTTGTCACCGACCCTTCCGGCGTCTACGCCGATGCCACATTCGGAGGCGGAGGGCATTCCGGAGAAATATTGTCAAGGCTATCCCCTGAAGGCAGGCTTGTCGCTTTCGACAGGGACGCTGATGCCATTGCCAACGGCATCGATGACAAGAGGCTCACATTGGTAAGGAACAATTTCAGGTTTATCCGCAACTTTCTCCTCTACGAAGGCTATACAGGAGGCATAGACGGCATACTTGCCGACCTCGGCGTATCTTCACACCAGTTCGACACCCCTGAAAGGGGGTTTTCATTCAGATACGATGCCGTACTCGACATGAGGATGAACGCTGAAAACGGCACGACTGCCGCCGACATCATCAACAGCGGGAAGGAAGAGGACCTTGAGAAGATTTTCAGGGTCTATGGGGAGGTCGAGAACAGTGGCAGGATAGCGAGACTCATCTGCAAGGCACGGGAGACGGCGCCGATAACGACTACCGGGGAACTGGAGACGGCACTCGACCAGGCTCTGCCGCAATTTGCCAGGCACAAGGCCCTCGCCAAGATATACCAGGCCCTCAGGATAGAAGTCAACCAGGAGATGCGTTCCCTGGAGAAATTCCTTTCAGGAGCAGCGGCATCGCTCAAGCCGGGAGGAAGACTTGTGGTCATCACCTATCATTCCCTTGAAGACAGGATGGTGAAGAATTTCATACGGTCAGGCAATGTGGACGGCAAGGCGGAAAAGGACTTCTACGGGAAGGTCATCGCTCCTCTGAGAGCAGTGAACAAGAAGCCGATACTCCCCGACGAGGAGGAAATCAGTTCAAACACGAGGGCGAGGAGCGCGAAACTGAGGATTGCAGAAAAGACAGATGAAAGGAGGGGGATATGAAAGACAATCTGCTCAAGAAGACCGGGGAGTTCATCTGGAACAGCATCGGCGCCATGTTCAGGGGCGAGTTCCTGATCAGGCTCCGGTTTGACAGATATTTCCTCCACATCATCTGGCTGTTCGTGCTGGCCGTCTCCAGCATCTGGCTCAAACTCGAGATAGAGCAGACGATGGCCACGATGGAGGACAACAAGAAAATGCTGGAAGACTATAAGATATATTATGCTCAGAAGACGTGCGAACTGGTAAGCCTCGACAGGCTCAGCACCGTACAGGACATGCTGAAGAAAGCCGGTTCGGAACTGACCATACCTGACAAACCTGCGGACAAGATAAGATGACGGGCAAGAAGACATACAATGAAGGCTGGGGCAAGGACAGGGCAGGAACATACCTGTTCGTCATCTACATTATCTGCCTCCTGTTCTCGCTCGTCCTCATCGGAAGGCTGTTCTACATCCAGTTCATATTCAAGCCTGACCGGGAGCTGGAGAAATATTTCACTCCTCAGAGCAGGAAAGAGGTCACGGAACCTGTCAGAGGCTCCATCCTGGCATGTGACGGCAGGCTGCTGGCGTCATCCGCACCCATGTACCAGATATACATGGACTGCACAGTGATGAAAGACGCATACGAGTCATACCGTAACGAGGAAAAGGGCCGCGAGAAAGAGAGGGAGTGGCTCGGAAAGGCCCGGCAACTCTCGGAAAGACTTGCGGAGACATACGGGGACAAGACTGCCAGGGAATACTATGAAATGATAGCCAGCGGCAGGAGAAACGGACGCAAATACGTGAGAATCGGAGGACAGATAGACCACGGACAGCTGCAGGAGATAAAGGAGTTCCCTCTCTTCAATGAGGGGCAGAACAGGGGCGGCATCATCGTGGAGAGATACGACACCAGGCAGTATCCGTATGGCTCGCTCGCAAGAAGGGTAATAGGCTATGTCAAGGACAACAGGTCCGACGGAAACAACCGCATAGGAATCGAAGGAAGATACAATTACGTCCTGCACGGCAAGGAAGGGGTGGAATGGCTGAGAATCACTGACGGCATGAAACGCATCCCGGACTATGACAGCACATCCGTAAAAGCCGAGAACGGGCTTGACGTCAGGACAACATTGGATATAGACATCCAGGACATTGCTGACAGGGCGTTGAGACAGAACATCGGGGACAACCCCGACATCGAGGGCGGATGTGCGATAGTGATGGACGTGGAGACAGGAGCCATCAGAGCCATGGTCAACCTGCGCCGGGACAGTGAAGGCAATCTCGGGGAGACCTACAATTATGCAATAGGCAGGGCAGGCGACCCGGGTTCAGTATTCAAGCTGACAACACTGATGACCCTCCTGGAAGACGGGAAGGTGACACTGGATACAGAGGTGCCGACGTTCAAGGGAAGATGGTCATGGCACGGGGAACGGCTGCCCGCAGACACATACCTGAAGGACAAGGGAGAATACATAACTGTGGCAGACGGGCTTAAGATATCATCGAACCATGTGTTCAGGTATCTTGCCTGCGAGAATTACGGGGAAGATGCCGAAAGTGAGAGAAGATTCATAGAAAAACTCTATGAATACAAGATGAACGAGCATTTCGAGTTCGATCTGGAAGGACTTGCGGCTCCTGTCATCCCGGCACCGGGGACAGACAGATGGAGCGGCACCGCTCTCCCTTCGATAGCGATAGGATACAGCGTGCTTGAGACCCCTCTGCATATACTCATGTTCTACAACGGTATCGCCAATAACGGGAAACTGATGAAGCCGTATCTTGTGGAGGCATTGGAAAGGAACGGCAAGACCGTAAAGAGGATGGGGGCTGAGGTGCTGAACGGCTCCATCTGTTCAAAAGCCACCGCAGACACACTCACAAGGGCACTTGAACTCGTGGTGCAGGAAGGTACGGGACGACGCCTGAAAGGCGCCAGATGCACGGTCGCAGGCAAGACCGGCACGGCCCAGATACCGTTTGTGACAGAGGTCGGGGGCAAGGCAAGGACAGTGTACAAGGACAGGGACGGGAGGAAGCAGCACCAGGGGACATTCGTCGGATTCTTCCCTGCAGATGACCCGAAATATACTGCCATAGTGGTGGTATATTCGAGACTGTCTGTCAAGGACCTCTACGGAGGCTCAATCCCGGCAGCCACATTCCGTGAAATCACCGACAATATCTATTCCCTTTCGCCCGAATGGGGAAAGGAACTGAAAAGCAGAGGCCGCGTCCCGGAGATGGACGTCAACGGGATGACCTCAGGGGAAGACAACCTGGACGAAGTGCCTGATGTGAAAGGTCTGGGACTGATGGATGCCATCTGGTCCGTGGAGAACTGCGGATACAGATGCGAATACGAAGGATACGGCCACGTGGTCCGCCAGACTCCGGCGGCCGGCACGAGACAAAGAAAAGGAGAGACTGTTAAATTGACTTTGAGATGAGACTGGACAGAATAGTCAGGGACAGCGGGGCTTCAATGCCGGCTGCGGGCACCAATCCGGAAATCACCGCCGTATGCAGTGATTCGAGGAAGGTCGTGCCGGGAGCCTTGTTCATAGCTGTCAAAGGGTTCGCGAGTGACGGTCATGACTACATCAAGGCCGCTGTCGAAAAAGGCGCGGCAGCCGTCATATACCAGGACGGGGATGCCCTGGGGCGGCAGATACCAGACAGGGACGGATGCGATGCCGTGTTCCTGAAATCAGACTCGACACGTCATACGCTTGCCATTGCGGCCGCCAACTTCTATGACAACCCGTCCCGCAAACTGACGCTCGTCGGCATCACAGGGACTAACGGGAAGACCACAACCGTCACCCTGCTCTACAGGATGTTCACCGGTCTCGGCTACCACTGCGGGCTGCTCTCCACAATAGCCAACTACATCGGGAACAAGAGGTTCGAGGCGGTCAACACCACATCCGACCCGATAACAATCAATTCTATGCTGGCTGAGATGGCAGCGGAAGGCTGCGGCTACTGTTTCATGGAGGTGAGCTCGATAGGGATGGAACAGGAAAGGGTGGCCGGGCTGAAGTTCAAGGCAGGGATATTCTCCAACCTGACCCACGACCACCTGGACTATCACAAGACATTTGCGGAATACCTCAGATGCAAGAAACTCTTTTTCGACACTCTGCCGGCAGATGCCTATGCCATCACCAACATTGACGACAGGAACGGGATGGTCATGGTGCAGAACACAAAGGCACAGACAGTGACCTATTCCTGCAGAAGCATAGCCGACCACACCTGCAGAATCGTGGAGGAAGGATTTGACGGGATGCTGCTGAAGATAGACGGGAAAGAGACATGGTGCAGGCTCATCGGGCAGCACAACGCATACAACCTGCTGGCAATATATACAACGGCTATTGTGCTCGGAATGCCACAGGACGAGATACTTGTGGAGATGAGCAGGCTGGAGTCCGCTCCCGGGAGGCTTGAGACTCTGAGAGGACCCGGGGACCTGTCCGTGGTGATAGACTATGCCCACACTCCTGATGCCCTGGAGAACGTGCTCGTCACCCTGAGGGAAATCGCCCCGGAAAGGATGCTCATCTGCCTGTTCGGCTGCGGAGGAGACAGGGACAGGACCAAACGTCCTGAAATGGCGCAGGTGGCACAGAGGCTGGCAGACAGGATAATCGTGACATCGGACAACAGCCGCACAGAAAAGACATCGGACATAATGGACGACATCAAGGCGGGCATGGATGCGGCAGGCAGGGCAAAGTCCATCTTCATCGAAGACAGGGAGCAGGCCATCAGGACTGCCGTGATGACCGCGCCTCAGGGAAGCACCATCCTGCTTGCGGGGAAAGGCCACGAGACCTATCAGATACTCGGGACAGAAAAGCGTCATTTTGACGAAAAGGAAATAGTACAAAGGATTTTTGAGGAAACAAGATAATACAACAGGGAAGAGATGATATATCATTTGTTTGAATTCCTGAAGGACTACGACATACCGGGGCAGGGGCTGTTCACCTACCTCTCCTTCCGTGCGATGTTCGCCAGTGCCGTGTCCATCCTGATTGCCTTGATTTTTGGGAAGAAAATAATAGGATGGCTCCAGAAGAAGCAGATCGGGGAAGAGATAAGGGACCTTGGGCTGGAAGGGCAGATGCAGAAGAAGGGCACTCCGACAATGGGGGGAATCATCATAATAATATCCGTCCTGGTGTCGGTACTGCTTTTTGCCGACCTCACCAACATCTACATCATACTGCTGCTCATCACCACGGTATGGCTCGGGCTGCTCGGCTTCGCCGATGACTACATCAAGGTGTTCCGGCACAACAAGGAAGGGCTGAGCGAGAAAGGCAAACTGGTGGCACAGATTATATTGGGACTGTCAATCGGCATCACGGTATGTTTCAGCAACGACATTGTGGTAAGGGAAAAAGTCCAGGTGGACAGTGCTGCAGCAACAGAGGCAGTCACGGACATGACTGACCTCGACAAGGACAGCGAACTGCGCATCAGCGAAGGGCAGTGGGCGGAACAGGATGTCGTGAAAAGCACGAAGACGACCATCCCATTCGTCAAGAACCATGAATTTGACTACAAATGGCTCTCCCCGTTCAAAGGGGCAATGGGCTGGTACTGCAAATGGGCGATATACGTGATAATGATTGTCATCGTCATCACCGCCTGCTCCAACGGCACCAACCTGACGGACGGCATGGACGGGCTTTCGACAGGGACTTCCGCCATCGTAGGCGTCGTGCTCGGCATATTCGCCTATCTCTCTGGAAACATCCTGAATGCGGACTACCTCAACATAATGTACATTCCCGGTACGGGAGAGATAGCGGTATTCATGGCGGCATTTGTAGGTGCATTGATAGGATTCCTATGGTACAACTCCTATCCTGCGCAGATATTCATGGGGGACACGGGCAGCCTCGCTATCGGCGGCATCATCGGAGTATGTGCGATTCTCATCAGAAAAGAACTGCTCCTCCCTATACTCTGCGGGATATTCTTCGTCGAAAGCGTATCGGTGCTCGTACAGAGGTTCTATTTCAAATACACGAAGAAAAGATACGGGACGGGAAGAAGGGTGTTCAAGATGGCTCCGCTCCATCATCATTTCCAGAAAGAGGGAGTACCTGCCATGATCACATGGCCGAAAAGAGCCGTACCTGAAGCGAAGATAGTCGTGAGGTTCTGGATTATAGGAATATTGCTGGCAGTGTGCACGATAGCATTGCTGAAGATAAGATAATGACTGAGACAAGGATATAGAAAATGGCAAGAATCGTAGTTTTGGGAGGCGGCGAAAGCGGTACAGGAGCCGCCATACTGGCAAAGGTCAAGGGATTTGACGTGTTCCTCTCAGACAAGGGGTCCATCGACGCGAAATACGTTGATATGCTCAAGGAGTGGGACATCCCCTTTGAGCATGGCCGCCATACTGAAGAACTCATATTGAATGCCGATGAGGTGATCAAAAGCCCGGGCATCCCTTCAACCGCTCCGATGGTGCAGCGCATCACGGAGGCGGGCATAAGGGTCATATCGGAAATCGAATTCGCTGGAAGATACGATACGGCAAAGAAAATCTGCATCACCGGAAGCAACGGCAAGACCACGACCACTTCCCTCATCTACTATCTTCTGCAGCAGGCCGGGCTTAATGTCGGTCTGGGAGGGAATATCGGCAAGAGCTACGCATATCAGGTGGCGACAGCGCACCACGACATATACGTATTGGAAATCAGCAGTTTCCAGTTGGACAACATGTACGACTTCAAAGCCGACATAGCTATCATCACCAACATTACCCCGGACCACCTCGACAGATATGACCACAAGCTGGAGAACTACGTCAAGGCCAAGTTCCGCATCACAAGAAATATGAGCAAGGACGACTGCTTCATCTTCTGCTCGGATGACGAGATCACCATCAGCCATCTCAACAAGATAGTGATCAAGGCCAAGATGCTCCCTTTCACCCAGAAAAAGGAGGTCGGTCAGGGGGCTTTCCTCAAGGACGACAGGATCATAGTCCGTTATGAGGACTCCGAATGCGACATGTTCATACAGGAACTTGCCCTCGGAGGGAAGCACAACATTTACAACTCCATGGCGGCTGCCATTGCCGGAAAGGTGATGGATATTGACAACGACGTCATAAGGTCCAGCCTGTCATCGTTCCTGCCTGTGGAGCACCGTCTGGAAAAGGTGCTGAGCATCGGGGACGTGCTCTATATCAATGACTCCAAGGCCACCAATGTGGATGCCGCATGGTACGCCCTCGAATGCCAGACAAGACCCGTGATATGGATTGTAGGCGGTACGGACAAGGGCAACGACTACTCCGTGCTGCTCGACCTGGCAAGAGAGAAAGTGAAGGCAATGATCTGCATGGGACTGGACAACCGCAAATTCCACGAGTCATTCGGAGGGATAGTGCCGGAGATACACGATGTCACATCTGCCGAGGATGCCGTAAAACTGGCAAACAGCATAGCCAAGGCCGGGGACGTGGTTCTCCTCTCCCCTTGCTGTGCAAGTTTTGACCTGTTCAAGAACTATGAAGACAGAGGCAGGAAGTTCAAGGAGGCCGTAAGGAATCTCTGAGACAAAGCCGCATACAAGAAGCATGAAAAAGAACAGCACGACAGAAGTTGAAGCCCAAAAGGGAATCTGGGGACTGATAGACCGGATACAGGGGGACAAGGTGGTATGGATGATACTCATCATGCTCATCCTTTTCTCCATCGTGTCCATATTCTCTTCCACATCCCGGCTGGTCAGCCCGGGCATGAGCCGTGTGGACATCTTTTTCGAGCAGCTGCTGATAGTATTTGCCGGTGTGGCCGTCATCTTCGTCTGCTACAAGATACCGTACATAAAGGTGTTCAGGGTGCTGTCCCAACTCGGATATGCCGTCTCGATGGGACTTCTGCTGTGCCTTGTGCTCAACATCGGCGCCATTGAAGTCAACGGGGCAAGAAGGGCATTGGACCTCGGCTTCTTCCAACTCCATGTCTACGAGGTAGTGAAGGTGGCGATGGTCATGTACCTCGCATGGGCGGTGCACGCATACAAGAACGACTCATTCGGGATAGCGAACCGGCTGTCGCGCAGATACAAGAGCCTCGCTTTCCTGTCAGGGCGCGGATGGAAACTGTGGATATATATCTTCATCCCTATCCTGACCGTCTGCCTGGGCATATTCGCGGGCAGTGCATCGAGCACACTGTTCATCGGAGGGATAATGATATTGACCATACTTATCGGCGGCATACGGATACGAGACATCATGAAACTCGTGCCGCTGATGCTGGCGGCGCTCGTGATATGCGTCTCCATCTGGGCCATATCCGACGGGAAAGTATTCAGGCGTGTAGGTACAGCATTCAGCCGTATCGGCATGACCGGAATGGTGGAGAAGGTCACCGGAGAGCCTGTGGTGTCAGTCAAGTCATACGACGCTGACAGGATACGCGAACTTGACAGAGGCTCGACAGAATTCCAGTCCGCACTGGACGCAATCAGGCAGCCGGAGAGCGCAAAGATTGCCATACACGAAGGAGGGCTGCTCGGCAAAGGCCCGGGAAACAGCACGCAGAAATACTCCGTATCACTCATGTTCAGTGACTATATGTACAGTTTCATTGTCGAGGAATACGGACTCTGGGGCGGCATACTGATAATAATCCTTTACATCAGCCTGCTTGCCAGAGGAGCTCTGATAGTGAGATACTGCGACAGCGACTTCTCAAAGACTGCCGTGGCCGGGCTGACCGTACTCATCACGGGACAGGCGCTGATGCACATATACATCAACCTCGACATGGGCCTGCTGACAGGACAGACCCTCCCTATGATAAGCCACGGGAACAGCTCGTTCATCTGTTTCAGCATCGCCTTCGGTGTGATACTGTCAATCAGCAAGATGGTGAAAGCCAACATACAGAAAGAAACTGAAGAATCCGAACCGCTTGTGGAAGGCCTTGGGGTGGACGAGAATGTCGGCGACACCATCAAGGACCTCGAAGACTTCGAAGCCGGATTCTGAATAATACAGGAGGATGACGTCATGGAAAAAAGACAACCTATACGTGCAATAATAAGCGGAGGCGGGACAGGAGGGCACATCTTCCCTGCCCTCTCGATTGCAGACAGGATTATGGAAGTCTCCCCGGACAGCCGCATACTGTTCGTCGGGGCGGAAGGCAGGATGGAGATGGAGAAGGTGCCGGCTGCAGGCTATGAAATCAAGGGGCTGCCGGTTGCCGGGTTGCAGAGAAGACTCTCCCTTGCCAACCTTGCCCTCCCGTTCAAAGTCCTGCGCAGCATATCCCTTGCGGGCAGAATCATAGACGGATTCAGACCTGACATAGCCATAGGAGTCGGCGGCTACGCAAGCGCGCCCCTCCTCTGGAGTGCCTGCAGAAAAGGAATCCCGACGCTCATCCAGGAGCAGAACGGGTTCGCCGGACTCACCAACAAGATTCTCGGAAAACGTGTGGACAGGATATGCACCGCATACGAGGGGATGGAAAGATTCTTCCCCGCCGACAAAATCGTCCTGACAGGCAATCCCATCAGAAAAGAAATCATGCCGGCGACTGCGGCAATGAGGAAAGAGGCAATGGAATTCTACGGTCTTGACCCCGCAAAGAGGCATATCTTCATTGTCGGAGGCAGTCTCGGGAGCGGCACCCTCAACAAGTCCATGATGAAATGGATTTCAGACGGATGCCCCGGAGGCGATGATGTGGAAGTCATCTGGCAATGCGGGAAATACTATATGGACGAAGTTGACAGGTTCATGTCAGAGGCGGCATCAGCAGGAAAGGCGGAAGGCATCCTCTATTTTGACTTCATCAGAAGGATGGACCTGGCCTATGCCGCAGCCGACATAGTGGTGTCAAGGTCCGGGGCAAGTTCCGTGTCGGAACTGTGTGCGGCTCACAAGGCAGTGATTTTCGTGCCGTCACCGAATGTGGCTGAAGACCACCAGACCCACAATGCCATGGCTCTCGTCAGGAAAGACGCCGCATTGATAGTGCCTGATGCCGAAGCCCCTGAAAGACTGCTTGCAGAGGCCTGCACCCTCGTCAAGGACGGGGAAAGAATCGGGAAGATGGAGAAAAGCATCGCAACCCTCGCAAAGACCGATGCTGCTGATGCGATTGTCGGACAGATTTATTCTATACTTGGGAAATGAGATACAGAAACGCATATTTCATAGGTATCGGCGGTATCGGGATGAGCGCGATAGCCAGATACTGCAAATACAAGGGATGCAATGTGTCCGGGTATGACAGGACACCGTCAGACCTGACCCGCGAACTGGAAGCGGAAGGGATGGCAGTCCATTATGAGGACAGGCCGGACCTCATCCCTTCCGACAGGGACGACACCCTCGTCATATACACCCCTGCCATCCCTGAAGACCTCGGGGAACTGGCGACTGCCCGGAAAAACGGATTCAAGGTGCTGAAACGGTCAAGAGTCCTCGGGGAAATCTCCGAAGGGCAGAGATGTCTCGCCGTGGCAGGGACACACGGGAAGACAACCACCAGCACACTTCTGGCTCACATATTCAAGGAAAGCGGAGAAGGATGCTCCGCATTTCTCGGGGGCATATCCCGGAACTACGACACCAACCTGCTCGTCAGCGGCAACAACGTCATTGTGGCAGAGGCTGACGAGTTCGACAGGTCATTCCTCCAGCTGCACCCTGAGATAGCCGTCATCACGGCCATGGATGCAGACCATCTGGACATATACTCCGACCTGGACCATGTCCGTCAGGCATTCAAGGAATTCGCCTCACAGGTGACAGGTACAGTCATCACAAAACCGGGACTTGACATCACGGGCAGGGACACATCCGCCAGGATACTGCGGTACTCGTTCAACGAGCCGTGCGACTTCTACGCCGACAACATCAGCAAGGACGCCACAGGCAATTTCACCTTTGATCTGCACTGGCCCGGAGGCACAATAAACAACTGCCGCTGCGGCATCCCGGGATGGGTGAATGTGGAGAACAGCATAGCAGCCGCGGCCGCAGCCCTCACATACGGCATAGCGCCAGAGAAAGTCAAGGCCGCAATAGGCAGTTACATGGGAGTAAGAAGGAGATTCGATTTCCACGTGAACACTCCGAAGTGCACCTATATCGATGACTATGCCCACCATCCGAAAGAGATTGCGGCGGCGTTGAGCTCCATCAGAGGCATATTCCCCGGCAGGAGAATCACAGCCGTATTCCAGCCACACCTGTACACCCGCACGAGGGACTTCGCCCCGGACTTCGCCGAGGCACTGAGCCTCGTGGACAAACTGATTCTGCTGGACATCTACCCGGCCAGGGAGGAACCTATACCAGGTGTCACATCAGAAATCATATTTGACAAGGTCCATGCCCCGGAAAAGGTGCTCCTCAAGAAAGAGGAACTCATGGACTACCTCGAAAAGGAGCCGGTCGACGTGCTGATAACATTCGGGGCAGGCAATATAGACAGATTCATAGAGCCTATAACTGAAATGCTCAAAAAGAGGACAGACGCAAAATGAAAAGAATGGCCAGACTCATATCCGCATCCGTTTTTGTCGGACTGATTTCCGTCCTTCTTTTTGCCGCCTACACTTCAGAAGCAGTGAAAAGGAGCAGGACAACATGTTCCGGGCTGGAGGTGGTCATCGCCGACAGTCTCAGGAACAGGTTCGTGGACAGGGATGACATCCTGTCATACATCGGGTCCGAATACGGGGATCTCACTGGGAAAGCCATTGACAGCATCGACCTCGTAAGGATTGAAAAGGCCGTCGACGGCCGTAGCGCGGTAAAGAAGAGCGAGGCATATCTTACCAGGGACGGGATACTGCACATACGCGTGACACAGAGGGAGCCGGTACTCCGCTTCCAGAGAAAGGACGGGGGATTCTATGCAGACGAGGAAGGCTGCCTCTTCCCTCTCCAGCCGACTTACACGGCTCATGTGCCTGTCATTGACGGCGCCCTCCCCATAAAGGCGGACAGCGGATACAAGGGGAAGCCGGGGACAGAGGAGGAGACAGCGTGGACAATGCGGATGGTCGGGCTTGTCAGATATATGAGAGACAGCGAAATATGGGACAAGGACATAGTCCAGATAACGGTCCTTCCTGACGGAGACCTGATAATGGTGCCCAGGAAAGGCAAGGAACGGTTCATTTTCGGGACACCGGACAGGATAGAAGAGAAATTCAGGAAGATGGCATTATATTACACCGGTATAGTCCCCGACAAGGGTGAAGGGTATTATTCCTCTGTGAACCTGAAATATGAAGGACAGATAATCTGCAGAAAATAACGATAATTCTCATGGATATGGAAGAAAGACATATTGTGACAATCGACCTCGGCACATCGAAGACGGCACTGACTGTCGCAGGGATAAACGGGGACAACATACAGATACTGTACTACAAGAAAGTGCCTTCACACGGCATGAAATACAGTTATGTGCTCAATTCGGGGAAAGAGTCCGATGTGGTCAGAAGCCTTGTCGAGGATGCCGAGAATGAACTGAAGATAAAAATCAAAAGGGTGATTGTCGGTATGCCGAGATACAATGTCAGGCAGGAGGCAAAGTCCGGAAGCATAGAGTGCAACCGGGAGGAATGCATCACCACCGAGGAAATCGAGAACCTGAAAAGCCTCGCTCTGGAGCAGTACCCTCTCCAGCACCCCGATACAGAAGAGGTATTCGGCATAGTGCCCCAGTCCTTCTCCAACGGAGACGAGATAGGTCTCACCGAAAATGACATGATAGGTGTCTCCAGCAATATCCTGGAAGGTAATTTCAAGATTTTCATCGGCAAAAGGCAGCATCTCCACAATATCGACATGATATTCAAGGATCTCAACATAGATGTGCTGAAGAAATATTTCACTCCCGACACGACGGCCAAGGTCGTACTGACCCCCGGTGAGATGGAAAACGGTGTCGCCCTCATAGACCTCGGCGCAGCAGTGACTTCCGTCACCATCTATTACCAGAACATAATGAGACATTATGCGGCGATACCATTCGGCGGGAGATCCGTCACTTCCGACATCAAGACAGAATGCCTCATATCCACGGAACTTGCAGAGAACATCAAAAAGGCATTCGGAGGATGTATGCCGGACAGGCTGCAGAACCTGAGCGAGAAGACCCTCCATATCAAGGGCAACCCGATGTCACACGACACTCAGATACAGGTCAAATTCCTTTCCGAGATCATCACGGCCAGGATGAAGGAAATCATCGATGCCATCCTCTTCGAAATCCAGGAAAGCGGATTTGCCGACAATCTCCGAAGCGGGGTCGTAATCACCGGAGGTGGAGCCAATCTCATGAACTGCGCTGCATACATCAAGGACATCTCGGGATACGATGTCCGCACCGGCACCCCTATCCGCCACCTCTTCTCATCATCCGGCAATGACGGCATCTGCAATGTGGACGCATCTGTGTCGGCAGGACTGGTGACAGCAGCCAAGCATGACAGGATGCCTGACTGCACCATAGGCATCGACTCCCAGGTGAACATACCTGAAATCGAGATAGAGAAGCCGGGCAGGGACGAGGAGGTGCAGACCCCGGACGAGGATTACACCGATACCGTATTCGAACAGTCTCAAGAACAGCCGGAGCAGACGCACGGAGGGGCAGGAAAAAGGCAGGGAGGGAAAGACTCCAAAGAGCCTAAGCCTAAAAAGAAGAAGACAATAACATGGATAGGCACCCTTTTCAAGGAAGTATATGACAGCCTTGACAAAGAAAACGTCTGATACCGCTCACACCACTAATCCGTACAGCAATGGAAACAAATGACATACTTGACAACATAAGCATAACTCCCAAGGACTGGTCCCAGGAGAATTCAATAATCAAGGTCATCGGAGTCGGAGGAGGCGGATGCAATGCCGTGTCCTACATGTATGAACAGAAAATTGAAGGATGCAGCTTCATCGTGTGCAACACCGACGCCCAGGCACTGCGGAAAAGTCCCGTCCCTGCGAAAGTGCAGCTGGGTCAGGGGCTGGGAGCGGGATGCGACCCTATCAAAGGCCGCAACGCAGCCATAGAAGCCCAGGATGAGATAAGCAGGACCGTGCTTGACACAAACACGCAGATGCTGTTCATAACTGCCGGGATGGGCGGAGGCACAGGCACGGGCGCAGCCCCTGTAATTGCCGAGATGTCCAAGAAAAAAGGCATCCTGACAGTCGCAGTGGTCACCCTCCCGTTCAAGAATGAAGGCAACGAGTCCCTGTCCAAGGCCATCGACGGCATCCATGAACTGGAGAAGAGCGTGGACAGCCTGCTCATCATCAACAATGAGAAACTGTATGAGATATACGGTGACCTCCTCGTGCAGGACGCATTCCCGAAGGCCAATGACATACTTGCGACAGCCGTCAGGGGCATAATCGAGATTATCCGGAAACCGGGATTCATCAATGTGGACTTCGCCGATGTCAAGACTATGATGAAGAACAGCGGGATGGCCCTCATGGGCTGCGGGTCAGGCTCGGGCAAGGACAGGATAGAGTCAGCCATCAAGCAGGCGCTTGAGTCTCCGCTGCTCAACGACTTCGACCTCAAGACAGCCAAGAACGTGCTCATAAACATCACCATAGGCAACAACGAGCAAGGGCTGTCGATGAAGGAACTGGACGAGATCAACACCAAGATCAACGAATACACAGGGAACGCCAACAATTTCAAGAGAGGTATCATCTTCGACGACAATGAGGACACCGGGGACAGGATCAACATCACCGTCATCGCCACAGGTTTCAAGATGAGCCAGTTGAGCGACATCACCGACGTAAGCCTCGGCAACATCATCATGATAGGCTCCGACTTCACTTACGACGGCACAGGGCTCATGAGTTCCGAGGAGACTGACTTCGGGGACAGGATGACCAGAAAGGTAGGCCCGACGAATGTCACGAACATCCGCAAGTTCAATTATACCGAGAAGCCGGCACTGATAGTCAACGAGAGGCAGAACATCAGCGAATTCGAGACCGTGACGGCAAGGACAAGGGCCATCAGGCATATTTCGGAAAGCCAGGACGGCAGGGAAAACCCTGTCTGCTGAAAATCGGGACAATAAAGTGACGGAAATATTGGAATAATCTGACAACCTTTGTTTATCTTTGCAGGCTGGAAACCAATTGCCACAGGGCAGAAAAAGCATGGAAAGAAGAACAAGAGTAAGATTTGCACCGTCACCTACAGGCCCTCTTCACATGGGAGGAGTCAGGACGGCTCTGTACAATTACCTCTACGCAAAACAGCACGGAGGCGATTTCATCATAAGGATAGAAGACACAGACTCCCAGAGATTTGTCCCTGGGGCGGAGAAATATATCATAGAGGCACTGAACTGGTGCGGCATCATCCCTGATGAGGGGGTGGATGCTGAGGGCAACGTGGTCGAGACCCCGTCAGAAAGGCATCCGCATGCACCATACAGGCAGTCCCAGAGAAGGAGCATCTACAGGCAATATGCGGAGGAACTTGTGCAGAATGGGTTTGCATACTATGCATTCGACACCTCAGAGGAACTTGCGGCCAGGCGTGCGGAGATGGAGGCAGAGAAAAAGACCTTCATCTACAACCATATCACCAGGATGTCAATGCGCAATTCACTGACCTTGCCGGAAAGCGAATGGAGACAGCTGCTTGAGACTCACGGGGACTGGACCATACGCTTCAAGATGCCTGAGGACAGGACAGTAAAGATGGATGACCTCATCCGGGGACACATCGAGGTGAATACCGACACCCTTGACGACAAGGTACTGTGGAAAAAGGCTGACGAACTGCCTACATACCATCTCGCGAATATTGTGGATGACCATCTTATGGAGATTTCTGAAGTCATCCGCGGAGAGGAGTGGCTTCCGTCGCTTCCTCTGCACTATCTGCTTTATGAGGCTTTCGGATGGCAGGACACAATGCCACGCTTTGCCCATCTATCGCTGCTGCTCAAGCCTGACGGCAAAGGAAAATTGAGCAAGAGGGATGGAGACAGGCTCGGATTCCCTGTCTTCCCTCTCAAATGGGTCAACCAGGAAGGTGAGGTATCCAGAGGATACCGCGAGGACGGTTATTTCCCTGAGGCATTTGTGAATATGCTTGCAATGCTCGGATGGAATCCGGGTGATGACAGGGAACTCTTCACCATGGACGGGCTCATCGAGGCATTCTCGCTGGAGAGAGTCATCAAGTCCGGAGCGAGATTCAACCCTGACAAGGCCAGATGGTACAACAAGGAATACCTCCGTACAAAAAGCGATGACGAACTGACAGACCTTTTCATTCCGGTGCTGGAAAGCCACGGGATGCAGGTGGTGTCATGCCCTAAATGCGCCATCACTGCCGGAGCGGAACTGACTCCGCAAGGCGCGGATTTCAGAAACCATATCTTCACAAGAGAGTATGTCAGGAACATCGTCTCCCTGATAAAGGAGAGAGCCGTCTTCGTGGCGGATTTCTGGGACATCGCCTCCTATCTTTTCGTATCCCCGTCTTCGTTCGCCGAGAAGGACGTGGCCAAGTTCTGGAAAGAGGAGAACTATTCCCTGGCTTTCCAGGCTGCCGGATTCGTCATGAATTTCGATGCAGGCGACAAGACAGGGGCCGGATTCACAAAGGAGCAGATCGAAGGCCCGATGGAGGATTTCATCAGGAGCAACGGCTGGCCTATGGGCAAGGTCATGAACTGCCTGAGACTTGCGCTCACAGGGGCATCCAGCGGACTTGGCATCGCTGACATCATCTCCATCATAGGCAAGAATGAATTCGCCGCAAGGATAGACTTCGCAAAAAAGGAACTCGGGGCATGAAAGGACCGGAAGGAAGACCGGGAGGGAGATTCTCCTGGCTCGGGATGCTGTATCTCATAGTGGCAATGCTTGCAATAGGCGTCGCCACCATATACGCGACAAGAATCATTGAAGGAGACGGAGACCATTTCGACTGGTTCATGTCCGTGGTGCTTGTCATCATCGGCATCAGCAACGCCCTCCAGTTCTTCCGCAACAAGAGGAAATGACATAAATCACAATTGATTTGCAATGAAAATAGGAGTATGCAGTGACCACGCCGGTTTTGAATACAAGACCAGGCTCATTGAGGCTTTGAAAGCCAGAGGACATGAAGTCATAGATTTCGGCACAGACTCAACGGCAAGCATGGATTATCCCGATGTCGCGCATCCGCTTGCGGAAGCCGTGGAAAACGGCACCGCTGACTGCGGCATCGCCATGTGCGGCACAGGCAACGGCATGGCAATGACCCTCAACAAACATCAGGGGATACGCGCCGGCCTGGCATGGAACAGGGAGATAGGAGAACTTGTCAAGCAGCACAACAATGCCAATGTGCTCGTGATGCCGGCAAGATTCATCGCCTTTGAGGAAGTGCTGGTCATAACAGACGCATGGCTCGACACTCCTTTCGAGGGAGGAAGACACCAGAAAAGAATCGACAAGATACCTGTAAGGTAGGAAAGTTCCGTATGCAGGAGAAGAGCAGACCATGCCCGCTCATCGCGGACAGGGGATTTTTGGAGAGGACAGGCCGCGATTTGACCTGTCCCCTGTTGTCTGATGCCATTGACGACTACCCTGATGGCATAATCATACCTGTGGACAAGCCCTACAGATGGACTTCTGCAGATGTCATACGCAAGATAAAGTTCACTGCGGTCCGGCATTTCAGGAAGAAGAATCTCAAGGTCGGCCATGCCGGGACTCTGGATCCGCTGGCGACAGGTGTCCTGCTCGTGTGCATCGGCAAGGCCACCAGGCTGGCTGAAGAGCTGCAGAGCCATGACAAGGAATACATCGCCGACATCACTTTCGGAGCCACGACACCGTCGTATGACCTGGAAAAGGAAATCGACAGGATGTTTCCTCACGGTCACATCACTAAGGAAGCAGTGATAAGGATACTGCCGGATTTCCTGGGCGAGCAGGAGCAGGTAGCCCCCCTGTTCTCGGCCAAATCCGTAGACGGGGTCAGGGCATACGAACTTGCGAGAAGACTCTACAGGCAGCAGGACGCAGGCGGTCAGGGCGCAGGCATCTTTGACTCGGCTGCATCCGATGTGCTGAAAACGGCGAGAATAACCATCTCGGACATTGAACTCCTCAGGTTCAGACCTGCAGGAAATACGGCAAAGACCTCCACGGCAGAAGAACGGGATGAAGAGGACAGGAGAAGCCTGAGAATCAATGTGACGGACAACTCCGCACTCGGACTGCCGGAAGCCGTCATAAGGATAGTCTGCAGCAAGGGCACATACATCCGCGCCTTTGCAAGGGATCTTGGCGAGGCTCTCGGCTCCGGGGCACATCTGAGTTCATTGCAGCGCAGCAGAAGCGGCATTTTCAAGGTCGGCGACGCACTCGACATGGACAGTGCGGCAGGCCTCTTCAGAAACAGGCAGGACTGACATGGCAGATTAGATATGACACGGGCACTGGACAATTATTCATACAGACATATCTGGAAAGTAGCATATCCCATCCTGATAAGCCTCATCATGGAGCAGCTTCTCGGGATGACTGACACCGCTTTTCTGGGCAGGGTCGGGGAAGTCGAACTCGGAGCGTCGGCAATAGCGGGGGTATATTGCATGGCGATTTTCGTCACCGGATTCGGGTTCGGGATAGGTTCGCAGATAATCATAGCCAGGAGGAACGGGGAAGGAAGATACAAGGAGACCGGCAACATATTCTGGCACGGGACCTGTTTCCTGATCGGCCTGGCAATAGTTGTGATAGCCCTGTCGGAAATGTTCTCCCCATGGGTACTTGACAGGCTCATCGACTCGCCTGAGATATCCGATGCCGCCATGGACTATGTCAGATGGAGGCTTCTGGGGCTGATATTCGCCTTTGTCACAGTGATGTTCAGGGCATTCTACATCGGGACGACACAGACTGCGACCCTGACGCTCAACTCCATTGTGATGGTCCTGTCCAATGTCGTGTTCAACTGGATTCTCGTGTTCGGGAAACTCGGGTTCCCGGCTCTCGGAATCGCCGGTGCAGCCATCGGCTCCACCCTTGCAGAACTTGTATCCCTGATATTCTTCATAGTCTATACCGCCCTCAGGACGGACTGCACTAAATACGGGCTGAACGCGAGAATCAGATTCCAATGGAAAAAACTCCGTGACATCCTCTCCATCTCGGTATGGACCATGATACAGAACTTCATCTCAGTATCCACATGGTTCATATTCTTCATGTTCGTGGAACATCTGGGAGAGCGGTCGCTCGCCATATCCAACGTCATAAGAAGCATATCGGGCTTCATCTGGGTATTCGTCTCCGCCTTTGCCTCCACCTGCAGCTCGCTCGTCAGCAATCTCATCGGAGAAGGGCACCAGGAATCCGTGCTGCGTCTGATACGCAGAATCATCAAGCTTGCCTATATCCCGGTAATAGCCCTGGCCATACTCTTCTCCATCTTCCCGAAGACAGTCATAGGCATCTACACAGACATCCCCGATATCATATCGTCATCCGTACCGTCATTGTGGGTCCTGTGCTCGTCATATCTCTTCACCTGCCCTGCCCTTATATGCTTCAATGCCATATCAGGGACAGGAAACACCAGGACGGCATTCGCACTTGAGATGTCCGCCCTTGTCATCTACGTGATATTCTGCACAGCAGTCATTGCGTACATCAAGCCCGATGTGGCCGTATGCTGGACAGCGGAAATCGTCTACGCATTCTCGATGCTGCTGATATGCGCAGCCTACCTCCGCAGCGGACGCTGGAAGGGCACAAGAATCTGATTCCGCAGAGGAAAAGTCAGGGATAATCGCTACTGCACAGGAATCCTCCTGTTGACATTCTTATATCCTGCAGAGGCGTAGTAAAGCAGATAGGCCAGGCAGAGAAGGATGAACCAGAACGAAGGGATATAGCCCATTAGGTCAGCCATGGCGTTCTGGATTGTAGGCATTATGCCGCCTCCGCAGACCATGAACATGAAGAACCCGGTCGCTGACGGGGTATATTTCCCGAGCCCCTCGACTGACATGTTGAAGATGTTACCCCACATCACCGAAGTGAAGAACCCTGTAAGGATGAGGAAGACTGCATTGATAGGAATGTCAGTGAATATCCTCTCCCCGAAAGAGACAACCAGGTCGGAAGGTGTGAAAATGGCCATCACCACGAGCACCATCGCCCCGAAAGTGGCGAACGAGAGCATGTCATGACTGGCGAATCTGGAGCCGAGATAACCTCCGACAAGACGGCCGAGGAACATGAAGAACCAGTATAGGCTGATTATCACCCCGGCCTTGGCGAAATGCAGCCCGATCTCATGCGTGAGATACAGATATGTGGTATTCGCTATCCCTATCTCCACACCCATATATACGAATATGGCCACAGCCCCAAGCACAAAATGCCTGAACGAGAAACACGTATAGACATCCTTACGAGGACGTTCAACCTTAATTGAGGACTCGTCAAATGCCGGCTCAGGGATATGGGAGAAAAGTATGACGACAAAAGCGATGACAAATACCCCAATGGCGATGAAGAATGCCGGATTGGCGTCAGAAATCGAATGACTGGTATGCTGGCCTGTCAGCCAGCCGATAAAGAACGGGATGAAGGTAGCCGCCAGGGAGTTGAGTGAATTCCCGTACTGGATGAGCTGGTTACCTTTCTTGCCTCCGCGTCCTATGAAGTTGAGCATAGGATTGACCACTGCGTTGAGCATACAGGCCGCAAAACCCGAGACAAATGCTCCAAGCAGATACAGCCCGAAACTCTCCAGAAAACCCGAGAGCCAGAATATTCCTACTCCCGTTATGCCCACCACGACCGCAAGGAGGGACGAAATCTTATAGCCGTACTTTTTCAGGATATATCCGGCAGGCAGACCCATACACGCGTATGCCAAGAAGTTGAGCAGGTTGCCGAGCTGTGACACCGTATTGGAGAATCCGAACTGGAATTTGACAATTCCTCCGAGAGGATTGTGAAGGCCCGTTATGAAAGCAATCATGAAAAACAACGCGAACATGATGGCTATCGCCGGAATATAGTTTCTTTTTGTCATCGTATATGGTTTAGTTACACATCATGATTTCCGGGAAAAATTGTATAAATATATAATTTTTTCAATTACCCAGCAAAAAAGAGGCGACTGAAAAGGGTATTTTCGTGTTACACGTCTCACCTTTCCAGTCGCCATATATGTATCAAGAGACCTGACGGTCTACAGTTCCCAAGCCAGGGCCGATGCTCCGAGTATAGCGGCATCCGACTCCTTCAACTGGGAGAACACTATCTTTATCTTGTTCTTCCACAAAGGAAGGAGATTGGCGTTCATGGCATCCATTATAGGATTATACAGGTATTCCTTGGCCCTTGCAAGACCTCCGAAAAGCACTATGGACTCAGGTGCACTGAAAGCCACAAAATCGGCGAAGGATTCCCCGAGAATCTTCCCTGTGAACTCGAATATCTTCAATGCCAACTTGTCCCCGTCCTTGGCGGCCTCATATACGTCTTTTGAGCAGATGTTGTCAAGGCTGCGGAGCACCGACGGCTCATCGGACAAGTCCAGCCATTCCCTTGCCGTGCGTGCGACACCTGTGGCTGAGCAATATGTCTCAAGACATCCGGTCTTGCCGCAATTGCAGACCCTGCCGTTGTGTCTTACTGCGCAGGTATGCCCCAACTCACCGGCAAATCCGTCATGTCCGTAGACGACCTCGCCGTTGATGACGATGCCGCTTCCTACACCTGTCCCGAGGGTTATCATTATGAAGTTCTTCATACCCCTGGCTGCGCCGTAAGTCATTTCCCCCACTGCCGCAGCATTGGCATCATTGGTCAGGGCGACTTTCAGCCCGCCTGTCTTCCTGGAGAGGAGTTCGGCAAACGGGATAGACTTGGTTCCGCCCCAGACGAGGTTCACCGCATTCTCGATGGTCCCGGTATAGTAGTTGCCGTTAGGGGCGCCTACGCCTATGCCTCTGATCTTGCCCTCCGACTCCGACTCCTTGATGATCTTCTCAAGAGCGGCGGCGACTTCATCAATATAAAGGTTCACATCATCGTAAGTGTCGGTCCTGATGACTGTCTGGGACAGCACCTGCCCTCTGGTATCGACAATACCCATCTTGGTGGTCTGGCCTCCGACGTCAATCCCGACAACATACGGTTTCTCCAAAGTTTCCATGATATCAAGTTTAATTGTTTATGCTTTCCTTACCTTCGAGCCGAGCACTGCATACCAAAGGATATACAGGACAGCGGCCACTACCACCCAGTAGCTTATCATATATCCGGCCGCATCGGCAATGGCATTCTGTACAAGCGGAAGGACGCCTCCGCCCACAACCATCATCATGAATGCACCTGATGCAGGGACAGTGGCGGAACCGAGGCCTTCGACTGCGAGGTTGAAGATTGCCCCCCACATGACCGAAGTACAGAGTCCGCAAAGGACAAGCAGCAGAGCAGAAAGCGGAACTGTCTGCATCTCAAAGCCTGAACCTGTGAACACCGGCATCAATGTGGTCAGATCGGACGGGACGAACATTGCCGCCAGAATGAGTCCGGTAGCCACGGCAGAAACGCAAGTCAACTGTGTACGGCTTGATATCACCCCGCTGATGAAACTTGACACGAAACGGCCTACAAGCATGAGGAACCAGTATGTCCCGGCGACAAAGCCTGCGATTGTGGCTGCCGTCTTAGGATCAAGGCCTGCACCGTTTCCGGATTCGTCAGAAAGGTAGAAATTGAGGGTACCAGGGATACCTACCTCCACTCCGACATAGAGGAAAATCGCTATCACGCCGAATACGAAATGCCTGTATTTCCAAGGGCTTGAAGACTGTCCCTGAGATGCAGACTGCGGATCCTCGATAGGGATGAACGACAGGATGACGAAAGCGAGAAGGAATACGCCCATTGCGATGTACATCACCGGATTGACATCAGTAATGACAGTCTCTTTTGTCACCGAGCCGATGAGGGCACCCACCAGCATCGGTGTAACCGTACCCATCAGAGAGTTGAATGTCGCGCCCACCTGCACAAGCTGGTTGCCTTTCTTACCGCCGTCACCAAGAAGGTTGAGCATAGGGTTCACCACAGTATTGAGAATACATACAGAGAAACCTGCGACAAATGCTCCGGCAAGATAAATGAACCAGTTCAGAGGAAGACCTGCAACTGTTGAGCCGACACCGACTATTCCTGAGAGGAACTGGATGAGCACGCCGAAGAACCCGATGGCGATGGCATAGAGCGCCGTCTTCTTATAGCCTACTTTTGTAATGAGCTTGCCAGCAGGGATGCCCATGAACAGATATGCAAGGAAGTTCATCATATTTCCCATCATCCCGAGGGCATTGGAGCCGTCGATTCCAGGCTGCTGTTTCCAGATGACTCCGATCGGAGCCGCAAGATTTGTCACAAAGGAAATCATTCCGAAAAGGAAAATCATGGTAATTATCGCTACCAGATTGCCGTTCTTTTTCATTGTTTTCAATTTTATGTTAATAATTATTATGGTCTTGAACTAAAATCGTGTAAAGTTACAATTTTTTTCTTGTCCCGCACAATTTATTTCATTTTCGACTCATGACAAAATGAGAGCCGGTCCCTTCCCCAAGGACCGGCTCATATAAAACGAACTTAACAAATAGACACGAAAAAATTTTCTTATGTCTCAGACAAAGGTAATGATTTAAAACAAGATTCCAAATCATCCGATGAAATTTTTCCGATTGCCACGTTCCTATTCATTAATTATCATCTATTTCCTTTGAAGAAATGACAAAATCAAAGTTCAAATCTCAGAGAGACAGTCCATCTGAACGGCTTGGCAGCCTGGAAGAAATCGTTGCCCACCGAACGGAAATAGAACACATTATATTTCTCGTCCGTAATGTTGTCTGCCCTGAATGCCAGGGTGAACATCTTCATCTCCAATGAAATATCAGCCCCCGCCACCACGTATGACGGCTGGAAGAGGGTATTCGCCTCGTTCCACCATGTACGTCCGGTGCCGGAGACATCCGCCGACAGGGACAATGACCTGAAGACATCGGAAGGGAGACCGAAGACATAGCCCGCCCTCACGAACAGGGTGGATGACGGGGAATACGGGATCCTGTTCCCGCTCCAGTCCGCAGTCCCGTCGTCATACTCGACGAACCTCGCATCGGAATATCCGTAGGATGCCGCAGCCCTGAGTCCCCGCCATGAATAATTCAAGGAAGCCTCAGCCCCTACACTCCTTGAGCGGCCGATATTGGCCATCATCCTGCCTGTCCCTTGCCCGGGAGGGAAATAAGTCATCTGCTGGTCGCGGCAATCTATATAGAACACCGAGAAAGAGCCGTTGAGAACGTGCTCCCTACCCTGCCGGCCGAACGAGAGGTCGAAATTGCCTCCTGCTTCATAATTGAAACTCCTTTCGGGACGGTACACAGTACTCTCCGCCGTCACGGCCGGGGCGTCAGAGGATGTCCCTGTCCTGCCTGCCGACTGCGACATCACCGCGCCCATGGCATCTGCCATCATCCCCGATGTCATCATGTTCTGAAGTATGTCGGAGAATATCTGGGTGTTGAAGCCCCCGGCCCGGTAGCCTTTTGAGGCGACGGCATACAGACGCAGCCCTCCAATACCTCCGAGGTCTCCGAAATCATACAGGACCGACAGTTTGGGGATGAATTCAAGACATCCGTCAGAGACTGTCCCGGCATATCCGATTGAGTACGGGCGGTCTTTGATGAACGGTGAGAGTGAATAGCGGACAGATGCACGGCTGTCATAGTCCATGCTGTTGCCCTCATAGTCAAGCCTTATCCCTGCCGTAAGAAGCCATTTTCCCACAGTGAACCACGACTCATGGTATATGGCTGCATTCCAAGACCTTATGGTGAAATCACTTTCGATGTCAAACCTGTCATCCAGGATGTCGAACTGCATATTGAACGGTATGGCAGGATTATCGAATACTGAATTGACGTTGTCCTCAATCAAGGTCCTGATGCCGTCCGGCAGGAAAGTCACAGGGGCAGACATGTCATTGTGGCGGAAGAATCCCGAGACCCCTGTCTGCCAGTTCCACCAGGAAGTATGCCACTTCTCCCCCGGCTTCAGGATGAATTCCTGGGTGACTGAATGCTCCTTCTGCCTCTGGTTGATGGTGAACATTGACGCCGGGGTGAAATCCTGGTCAAGCTGCATGTCATCGGCAAGAAACTGCCATCCGGTGGTCGAGAAAAGGCTGAAATCATCGGCAAAATATTTGAAAATCAACCCGTCTGTCACATTCAGCCGCCTGTATCGCGACGGATCATTATAAGATACCGGATAAAGGACACCTTCCGAATAATGCATATACGGCCACCCTCCCTGGTCAACAGCCGATGCAGAAAGTATATTCTCAAAAAAGAGTCCCGGGACGAGTTCCTTGCCGAGCCTGAGCCGGAAAGACAGGGCATCGGAGGGGTCGCATTTCTCCCCCGTATAAGTGTTGTCGTAGAATCCGTCAGTATGCCGGTAATGTATCATGCCGCCTGCTGCAAAACCGCCTTTCGACTTGCCGTAGGCGGAGACTCCTGCGGACACGGTATTCGCCGAGCCGTACTCCACCCGTGCCTTGACACCCTGCCATGACATCGGGGACAGCGTACTCACAGACAGGACACCGCACATGGAGTTGCGGCCGTACAGCGTTCCCTGCGGTCCCCGGAGAAGGTCCAGCCTCCTGATGTCAAGCATATCCAGGTCATAACTGTTCTTGTTCAGCACAGGTATGCCGTCAACATACAGCCCCATCACGGGATTGTCCATCCTGGATCCGAAGCCTCTCAGATAGACTGTGGAGGTCATGGATGAGCCGTAATCGGGAATATGCAGATTGGGGACGACAAATGACAGATCCTTCGGACCTGAGATACCCATATCTTCAATATCATCCATAAGTACTGTCGAGACAGGCGATGCCAGTCTTTCCAAGGGGACAGACTGTTTGAAGTCAGAGACCACTGTGACCGAGGTCAGGGTGTCCGTCACCTCTGCCGGCCTTTCCGCTTCGGGGACAGTGACCGACAGCGTGGTCATCAGGAAAAGAATGTTCATTCCGGGCATGATTTATTCTGAAATGGTAAAAAACTGTGCAAAGATAGTGTTTTCCGCCTATCGGCAAAATCACCAAAAATAGGGATGGCGGTTTGAAATGCCGGATTTTTTTACATACCTTTACAGCCATCAATAAAATCTCAGGAAATGAAAAAATATGTTTGTGTAATCTGCGGATACGTATATGATCCGGCAGTAGGTGATGAAGACAGCGGAATCGCTCCGGGGACAGCATTTGAAGACCTTCCTGCAGACTGGGTATGCCCTCTCTGCGGTGTAGGGAAAGAGGATTTCAAACCGGAGGAATAACCATTCCGCCGATGACAACAGCTGATGAGGGGCAGGCTTCATGGAAACGGGAGTCCGCCCCTTCATTCATTTATCCGATTCATTCAATTCAAGACTAAGACGGCACCATCATGAACAGATTTCTCGCTCTCGGAATGGCGGCACTCCCGCTGCTCTCATGTTCAAAAGACAACACAACCCCGAACATCATATTCATCCTGGCAGACGACCTCGGCTACGGGGATCTCGGATACACCGGGCAGGAAAGGTTCGAGACCCCGAACATAGACAGGCTCGCCTCTGAAGGCATGGTATTCACAAGACATTATGCAGGCTCTTCCGTCAGCGCACCGTCACGCTCTTCACTTCTGACAGGACTGCATACGGGACACACTCCTATCCGTGGCAACAAGGAATGCCCTGAAGAGGGACAGTACCCTCTACCGGCAGACACCTGGAACATATTCAGGATGGTCAGCGGGCACGGATATACTACAGGAGTATTCGGGAAATGGGGTCTCGGGGCTCCAGGGACAGAAGGCGCTCCGGAGAACCAGGGTGTCGACGAATTCTTCGGATACAACTGCCAGAGGCTCGCACACAGCTACTATCCGCACCATCTCTGGCACAACGGGAAGAAAATCATCCTTGATGGCAATTCAGGAAGCAAAGAAGACGAATATGCTCCTTATCTGATACACGACAAGGCCCTGGAATTCATAAGGGAGAACAGCGGGCAGCCGTTCCTCATGATGTACACCACCACCCTGCCCCATGCCGAACTGAAACTTCCGGACAGTGAGACAGAGCCTTTCATCGGACAACTTGAGCCTGAAAAGGTCTTCAAGGGATGTGACAGCGGCTGCCCGCAATACAAGATTGGAGGATACGGCTCCCAGGAGCATCCGCACGCGGCATTCGCCGCAATGGTGAGCCTCCTTGACAGGCAGGTCGGAGAGATAGTCGAAGCAGTCGAGGCTGCAGGCATAGCCGACAACACCATCATCATCTTCACATCTGACAACGGGCCGCATATCGAAGGAGGCGCCGACCCGCGCTATTTCAACAGCAATGCAGGGCTGAGAGGACTCAAACGGGACCTCTACGAAGGAGGCATACGGGTGCCTATGATAGTAAGATGGCCGGACAGGACTGTCCCGGGCAGCACTACAGACCACATATCTGCATTCTGGGACTTCATGCCGACCCTGGCAGACATCATCGGGGCGGATGCGGCAGGACAGGACACGCCATACGGACCTGTACAGACTGACGGCATCTCATACCTGCCTACCCTCACAGGCAAGGGAGTCCAGCAGGAGCACGAATATCTCTACTGGGAGTTCCACGAGAGCGGAGGAAGGCAGGCTGTCCTCAAAGGAGACTGGAAAGGTGTGATATACAATCTGTCCAAAGGCGGTGAGATGCAGCTCTACAATCTCGCCGATGACCCTGCAGAGCAGCACGATGTCGCAGCGGAATATCCGGAAATGGCAGATGAACTGCATGACATCATGCAGGAGGCAAGGACACCGTCAGATATCTTCAATTTCGGGATATAATATTGACTATCCTCAATCACCTGCATTACTTTTATTCCAATTCAAAGGAGACCTTTCCTCTGACATCATCAGAGGCTGATGCCAGATAGACGTCGAATCTTCCCGGCTCGGCCACCCATTCATGCCTGTCCGGGTCGAAGAATGAAAGAGCCTCCCTGTCAATGACAAATGAGACGACCTTGCTCTCACCCGGAGCCAGGCTCACCTTGCAGAATCCTTTCAGTTCTTTCAGAGGTCTCGGCAGGGAAGATTTCCTGTCACCGATGTACATCTGCACGACCTCCTGACCGGCACGTCCACCGGTATTAGTGACCTCGACACTTACTGTCACTGTCCCGTCAGCGGTCATCACGCTGCTGTCCAGATACGGCTCGCCGTATTCAAATTCGGTATAACTCAGACCGTGTCCGAAAGCGAACAGAGGCCTTGTCTTCTTCTGGCGGTCAGTCCACCTGTATCCGACATTCATGCCGTCCTTGTATTCAATGTCCACGGTGTCTGATGACGCGACTCCTGTATAGTCCCCGAAAATATGGGCAGGCACATCCTCAAGCCTTGCCGGGAATGTGAACGGCAGTTTCCCTGACGGATTGACATCACCGGAAAGCACATCCGCAATGGAATGTCCCGCCTCGGATCCGATGTACCATGCCTGCAACACGGCAGGAACCTCGTCAATCCATGGCATAGCCACTGCGTTGCCGGATATGTTCACAACGATGAGCCTGTCAGTCGCAGCAGCAAGAGCCTCTATCACGGCATCCTGCCCGTATGGCAGCCCGAGACCTCTGCGGTCTGTATTCTCACAGTCCTGATGGTTACTCTTGTTCAGACCTCCGACATATATCACATAGTCCGCATCCTTTGCCTGTGCCACGGCATCCGCAATCAGCTGCTCCGCCGGACGGCTCTCTCGAAGATCCTGCCCGGTGGTGACCCCGTTGTACTCCCCGTTCACATCACCGACATATCCTCTTTCATACGACACCTCGGCGATGTTCCCGAACCGTTCCTCTATGCCCTCCAGCGGGGAGATTTCCCTCTGGACCTTCAGAGACGAGCTTCCGCCGCCGACAGTCATCATCTTGACAGCATTCTCTCCTACTACCAGTATCCTTGTCCCTTCCTCAACATTCATCGGGAGCAGCCCTCCCTCATTTTTCAGAAGCACGATGCCTTCTGCACCAATCTTTCTGGCTGCGGCATAATGCGCCTCCGAGCACTTGCTCCCGAACGGTCTGGTCCTGTCCATGACAGTCCTGTATGCAAGTGTCAGCACCCTGCGCACTTTCTCGTCAAGTTCTTCGGTCCCTACTTCCCCTTTACGGATCTTTTCAAGATAAGGGGCGGCAAGGAAATAATTGTCATAGGCATTCCTACCGCCTGCACTGAGCCCGTCAGTCCATGTGCCGAACTCCAGGTCAAGCCCGCCTGTTATAGCCTGATCCGTATTGTGGGTCCCTCCCCAGTCAGAGATGACGACACCGTCAAAACCCCATTCGTCCCGCAGAATCCTGTTGAGAGTGTATTCATTGTGGCAGCAGTGACGGTCGCGGTACAGATTGTACGACCCCATTATGGACCATGCCCCGCCGTCAACCACGGCAGCCTTGAAAGCCGGGAGATATATCTCGTACAATGTCCTGTCATCCACGATGACATTGGTATTGTGCCTGTTGACCTCGTGGTTGTTCAGGGCGAAATGCTTGACGCAGGACGCCACCCCGACAGACTGCATGCCTTTCACATACGGCACCACCATCTGCCCTGCAAGATACGGGTCCTCGCCCATATATTCGAAATTGCGCCCGTTGAGCGGAGTACGATAGATATTCACTCCCGGACCGAGAACAACAGCCTTGTTCCTGTACCTGGCCTCCTCTCCGAGACTCCTGCCGTAAAGTTCCGAGAGATTCCTGTCCCATGTGGCGGCAAGACAGGTCAGCGCAGGGAAGGCCACACATGAATCATTTGTCCACCCAGCCTGGTCCCATTCGTCCCAACGGACTTCAGCCCTGATACCGTGCGGGCCGTCGGTAGTCCATATTTCAGGGATGCCGAGTCTTGCGACTCCCGGGGAACTGAATTTGGACTGCGCATGAATCATGCCGATTTTCTCTTCAAGAGTCATTCTGCCCAAGGCATCCTCGACACGTTCCTCAATCGGTCTGGTCTCGTCAAGATACGCCGGAGTCTGTGCCGCAAGCGGTGCTGTGGCCATGGCAAGTCCGGCAATGATATAATACATCTTCATTGTCAATATGATTTTAAGTTAAAGTCCTGTCAGGCAAAAGAGCCGTACAAATTTACGAATTTCTTTCAAGAAATTCATCTGAACAGTTCCCTGAGGACTTTAAGTGAATTGACATTGACAGATGATTCGCTGTGATACTCGATGTAGCGCAGGATGTCTTCCGCGAGCTCGTTCCTCAACTCCCCGGACAGGGGGATGAGCATTGATTCGGAGAAGGACGATTTCAGAAACCGCTCCATAAGTCCTTGGTTCTCCGCCGTGAACGGGGCGAAATCCTCAGGCTCCGGACTGAAGCCGAGCGTCACCGCGAGCTCCAGCAGGAAACGGATATGGAAATTACTGAAATCCGACTCCATGGCATCAAGAAGCAGGATGCTCCTTTTGCACCATTCAAAAAGCCCCGGCTCCATAGCCCCGTCCTTGACCACCCTGTAGAGCACCTCACTCAGGAACAAGGTGATGGAATTCTTGTAAAGACTGTTCCTTACGCCGGTGAGAGGGCTGCTGACGACAATCCTCGTAGCCGTGTACAACCTTGCCTTGGGAGATTCGATGATTTCCGCCTCCAATATATTCATGGGAAGGAATAGGGACATGGAAGACTTCCTTCCAAGCCCTTTCACAAGGAAACTTCTCCGGCCGTATTCACGGCTCAGGGTATGCACGACAACAGAATTCTCTCCGAATTTGGTAGTATGCAGGACTATCAGTTCCGAAGAGACTTTCATACGTCTGATATTATTAAAGATTGAGGCTCTTAAGATACTCAGCCATCGCCCTCAAGGCCTTACCCCTGTGGGAAATAGAGTTTTTCTGCTCCTCGGTAATCTCTGCAAGGGTCTTGTCAGGGAACTCGTCCGCAATAAAGACCGGATCATAGCCGAACCCTCCGTTTCCTGATTTCTCTCGCGCGATGACACCTTCGAGCGTCCCTTCAAAAATGTGCTTCTCCCCGTCTATTATGAGGGTAATGACACTCCTGAACCTGGCCCGGCGGGATACTTTCTTGACTTTCAGACCGGAAGCGGCTGCCATTGAGGCTTCGGTCTCCAGCACGGACAGTTCGTAGAGCAGTTTGTCCATATTCTTGTTAAAATCCTTGTCGTCCCCGGCATATCTGGCCGTATAGACCCCCGGAGCACCGCCAAGTGCATCAACCTCAAGACCTGTGTCATCTGCAAAACAGGTCATCCCACATTTGTTCCAGACATATTCGGCCTTCTGTACAGAATTGGCCTTCAAAGTCTTTCCAGTCTCCGGAATCTCTTCTCCGATTCCAGCCTTCTCAGGGGTAACGAGCTCAAAGCCCCTGCCAAGGATTTCCGATGCTTCACGCAGTTTTCCGCCATTGCCCGTTGCAAATACGATTTTCATAATCAACTGCTTAATATTTCATTTCTATAAATCGGGTGCAAAGGTATTAAATAATCGATTATCCGCAAATTTTTCCTATCTTTGTGGTTTGCCTTTTGCGGCACTGCACCGCCGCATGAATTTTTAGCGATTTATACCGATATGAAAACTTCAAGAGTCATATTGTCAGTAATCCTCATGTCCGCACTCTCGCTTCCCGGGCTGTCGCAGTCCAGGAGTTTCAGGCTCGGGCAATGGGTTGAAATAGAGAATTCCATACTCAAGGAACTGAACAGGTCATACGTAGACTCCCTGCCTCTCGACAGGATGATGACAGCCGGCATCAATGCCATGCTCGAAGACCTTGACCCATATACCGTATACATACCGGAAGAGGATAACGAGGATCTTGAAATGATGCTCTCCAAGACATACGGCGGCATCGGGGCCATCATCTACAAGCAGGTCGACAGCAATGTCGTGATAAACGAGCCGTATTTCGGCTCCCCGGCATACAAGAACGGGCTTGTGTGCGGGGATGAGATCATCTCAATAGACGGGACTCCCACCAAGGGACTCACCGCCTCCGAAAGCAGCGACAGGATGAAAGGCAAGCCCGGCACCACCGTGAAGTTCAAGGTCAGGAAAGTGCGCGGAGGCGACACAGTGGACGTGGCGATAGTCCGCGAGAGAATCCACATACCGGATGTGGAATATGCAGGAATGATTGACGACACCACTGGATACATCAGACAGTCAGGATTCACGGAGAACGTGTCCAAGGCCATACGCGACAGTTGCCTTAGTCTGAAAGGTCAGGGTATGAAAAGACTCGTGCTCGATCTGAGAGGGAACGGCGGCGGACTCATGAACGAGGCGATAGAAATTGTGTCGCTGTTCGTGCCGAAGGGTTCGCTTGTGGTCACTTCAAAAGGCAATTCAACCGCTTCTTTCCGGGAATACAGGACTACATCGGAGCCTCTTGACACCATGATGCCTCTGATTGTGATGGTGGACTCAGGTTCGGCATCATCTTCGGAGATTGTCTCAGGCGCCATCCAGGATCTCGACAGAGGCACGATCATGGGACAGCGCACATACGGCAAAGGGCTTGTGCAGTCAATCCGTCCGATCACATACAACGGTCAGCTGAAAGTGACTACGGCCAAATACTACACCCCGAGCGGAAGGTGCGTACAGGCGATTGACTACAGCCACAGGAATGCAGACGGAAGCGTCGGGCACATCCCTGACTCGCTGACAAGCGAATTCAGGACTGCCCATGGAAGGACGGTACGCGACGGCGGAGGCATCACACCGGATGTCAGCATCGAATCCCCGGAATACAGCAGGCTCGTGTACTCTCTCGTACTTTCAGGAATAATCGACAATTATGTGCTGAAATATGTAAGGGAGCATGACAGCATCCCGGCCGTGGAGGATTTTCATTTCTCCGATGAGGACTTTGAGGACTTCATCGCTTTCGCCAAGACGCAGGAATTCGATTACAGGAGCAGCGCGAAGACGCTTTTCGACCAGATGAAGAAGGAACTGGAGAAAGACGGGCTGGCAGAGTCTATGAAAGGCGAGATAGACGCCCTCGAAAAGGCCATTGACATGGACAAGGAAAGGTTCATAAGACTCAAGAAGGACGAGATAATACCTTTCATTGAAGAGGAACTGGCCGTCAGGTACTGGTACCAGGAAGCAGGGGTGAAGATCGCCCTGAGATATGATGACCAGCTCAGAAAGGCTCTCGTATCCCCGATGATCAGCATCGAATAATGGTACGGGACCTGCTCCGCATAGGAGTACCGATAATGCTCGGCCAGGCATGCGTCATCATCCTGAGTTTCGCCGACAACATAATGATAGGATGGTACGGGGTCGATGACCTGGCTGCATCATCATTCGTCAACGGCATCATCAATCTGTTCATATTCACAGAACTGGGATTTGCCTGCGGACTCACGCCCGTGGTAGGCTCGCTTTTCGGCAGAGGAGACAGCAAGGGCATCGGCACCGCAGTCAGGAACAGTCTGGCGGTCAACGGTCTGCTCGGACTGGCAGGACTTGTTGTCCTTGCCGTGCTGTATCTGTTCCTGGACAGGTTCGGACAGGAGCCGGAACTGCTGCCGCTCATCAGACCTTATTTCATCGTGGTCGGGATTTCCACCCTGTTTGCACTGGGATTCAACACATTGAAACAGTTCACGGACGGGATATGCCAGCCTGTCGTCTCAATGGCGATACTCATGGGAGGCAACCTGCTGAACATCTTCGGCAACTGGGTACTCATCTACGGCAAACTCGGACTTCCGGAACTCGGTCTGCTCGGGGCAGGACTGAGCACGCTGTTCTCGCGGATCATAATGCTCGCGGTCTTTGCAGCCTACATACTGACAGCCAACCGGTTCAAGGAATATGTGGAGGGATTCCGCTCATCACGGGTCACAGGACAAGGCATGAGACGGCTGGCGGGGCTGGGCTATCCTCTCGCCTTGCAGACCGGGATGGAGACATCCACATTCTCGGTAAGCGCAATCATGGTCGGCTGGCTCGGGGCCACGACACTCGCGGCACACCAGGTGACTCTGACCATATCCCAGATATGTTTCATGATGATGATGGGGCTTGCCACAGCTGTATCCGTCCTTGTCAGCAACTCATACGGGAAGAATGACATCCGTGCCGTGAAAGGATATGCTGCAAAAGGGTATTTCCTGATTCTCGCCGTGTCGGTATTCTTCTGTACGGTCATATACATTTTCAGGCATCCCATCATCGGAATGTTCACAGACTCTCCGGAAGTCACGGCCATCGCCATGTCCCTGCTTTTCGTACTGTTCTCCTACCAGTTCGGGGACGGGCTGCAGCTATGCTTCTGCAATGCTCTCAGAGGGATACAGGATGTCCGACCCATCATGATAATGGCTTTCATAAGTTACTATGTCATAGCGATTCCTGCCGCCTGGCTGCTCGGATTCAAGGCCGGGCTCGGAGCCGTAGGCATCTGGATAGGCTTCCCTGTCGGGCTGACCACCGCCGGCATCTTCTATTTCATCCGCTTCCGCCGCCTGACATCACGCCTCACAAGACAGGGTATTTGATGTTCAGGACACACCTGTCGTTCTCCGTGCCGTATTCATCATAGACGCCCATCACCTTTATGGCAAGCAGAGGACCTGTCTCCGTGCCGACAATGATGAGGTCGTCTGTCCTGATGTCCGGGACATTGACATTCTTGAGCGCGCTTGCATATACGGACTTCATGCTGCCGTAGGTCAATGTGGAATAGTCCACACCTGTCACCCTTGTGAAGAGCAGACCTGTCTGTGACCTCCACTCCGCAAGCATCTCATCCCCGGAATCAGAGGACTGGTACATATAGATGTCCACTGTGCCCTGCGTGGCTGCCGCGACAGACACGACCGTACGCGATGCCACGACAAATCCGTCCGGCTTTCCTGATGCAGGGGAATATATGGTCACGCCCGTCTGCTCCGAAAGAGGAATCTCCGCACCTACATAGATGTCCAGGATATTCTTGCTGGAGAAATGGTAGGCAAAGCCCGGATAGAAAAAGGCATTGGAGCTTGAATTGATGGTTTTGTAAGGAAGGGTGATCGGGTCGCCAGACATGTTTGAGGACTGCATATCACCGTTGAGTCTCTGGGAACTCTTGTAAAGTTCAAGACCGAGACGGGCCTCAAACTGATCGGTCACCATGTACTTGAAATTGAGCAGAGGCAATGCCGAGAACTTGACATCCTTGTCAAAAGCCTGGAGCATGTCGCTTGTCGCTCCGAGATAGACTCCGAAATCTCCTGCTTCGGGACGGTTTCCGGTTCTGATGACCTTGGAAGATGGGGTGCCTGTCGTTATCTGAGCCGAGGCATATTCAAGCCCCCCAGCACAATAAGGCCAGAAACAATAAGAATTTTGTTTTCATAAAAATTGTTTTTAGGTTGCTGTTGACAGCAGTTGAATAAATATGCAATTATTGATTCATTCGCCGTATCTGCCGCGAATTTAGCAAATTATATTATATCAGAAAAGAGGGACGCGCCAAATCATGACCGTCCCTCTTCTCATACCATAGCCCCTCATGCAAGGTGCGATTGTCTTTTATCCCTGATCAGAATATGTCAGGGTTGTTGTAGTCCGGAGTATCGAAGCCGGCATCAGATCCGCTGTCGTAAGCCCCTGCAGCATTGTGCTCTGGCTTAGGCTGTCTGCGGGCATTGTCGCGGCGCGGACCTTTCTGACGACGGTCATCCGTCCTCTTGTCGTCCCTGCGTCCGTTGCGTCCGTCACGGCGCGGTCCTTTATCCCCGTTCTGAGGACGAGGTCTGCGTTCAGGCTCGACATAGCCTTCCGGCTTCTCGATGAGAGCCTTGCGTGAAAGCCTCATCTTGCCTGTCTTAGGGTCTATCTCAAGGAGCTTGACATCAATCTCGTCTCCGATATTGACGATATCCTCCACCTTGTCTGTCTTGCCCCAATCCAGTTCGGAGATATGGAGGAGTCCTTCCTTGCCAGGGAGAATCTCCACGAAAGCACCGAACTCAAGTACGGATACCACCTTGCCATGGTACACCTGTCCGACCTCAGGCACTGCACAGATGTTGTTGATCCACTCCAGAGCCTTGTCCATATTCTCCTTGTTCTCTCCGAATATGTCAACGACTCCTTCGCTGACCCCGTTATTGTTCTCCTCTGTGATAGTGACTGTAGTACCTGTCTCCTTCTGTATCTTCTGGATGACCTCGCCGCCTTTGCCGATGACAGCGCCGATGAACTCGCCAGGAATCCTAATCTGGATGATACGCGGAACAAACGGCTTGTAGTCGGCACGCGGCTCGCTGATGCACTTCATCATCTCGCCCATGATGTGCATCCTGCCCTGACGGGCCTGCTCAAGAGCCTTCTCGAGGACATCGTATGAGAGACCGTCCACCTTTATATCCATCTGTGTGGCAGTAATGCCGTCCTTTGTACCTGTCACCTTGAAGTCCATGTCTCCGAGATGGTCCTCATCTCCGAGGATGTCGCTCAGGATGGCATACCTGTCGTTAGGGTTCTTCTCGTCCGTGATAAGTCCCATGGCGATACCTGCCACAGGTTTCTTGATCTTGACACCGGCATCCATGAGTGCAAGGCAGCCTGCGCAGACTGTCGCCATGGATGACGAGCCGTTTGACTCAAGGATATCAGATACGACGCGCACTGCATACGGGTTCTCCGGAGCAAGCGGGACCATCGGCTTGAGTGCCCTCCATGCGAGGTTGCCATGTCCTATCTCACGACGTCCCACACCTCTCTGCGCCTTGGCCTCGCCGGTCGAGAACGGAGGGAAGTTGTAGTGCAGCACAAACTGCTCTGAGCCCTGCACAAGCACCTCGTCAAGCTCCTTCATATCGAGTTTGGTGCCGAGTGTCACAGTGGAGAGAGACTGGGTCTCGCCTCTGGTGAATATGGCAGAGCCATGTGCGCACGGGAGATACCCGGCCTCGCACCATATAGGACGTATCTGTGTCGTGCTTCTTCCGTCAAGACGGACACCTTCATCGAGAATCATATTTCTCATTGCAGCCTTCTCGACAGCATGATAGTATCTCTCGACCATCATCCTCTTGGCTTCCCTGTCCTCTTCCGGAAGAGTCTCGTAGAATTCCTCCTTGAGGGCATCGAAAGCATCAGACCTCTCATGCTTTGCAGAGCCTGACTTGGCTATCGCATAGCATCTGTCATAGCAGAATGCCTCAACAGCCTTGCGGAGTTCCTCGTCATTCTCCTCATGGCAGTAAGTCCTCTTAACAGTCTTGCCTGCCTCTTCCATGAGTTCCATCTGCACCTTGCAGTGCTTCTTGATCTCCTCATGGGCAAATTTGATGGCTTCGAGCATCTCCGCCTCGCTCACTTCCTTCATCTCGCCTTCTACCATCATAATGTTGTCGTATGTCGCAGCCACCATAAGATCGATGTCTGCATCTGCCATCTCGCTGAATCCAGGGTTGATTTTCAGCTGCCCGCCGACTCTGGCTACCCTGACTTCGGAGATCGGGCCTCCGAAAGGTATGTCGCTCACCGCAAGGGCGGATGATGCTGCAAGTCCTGCAAGGGCATCCGGCTGGATATCCTTCTCTGCCGAGATAAGATTGATTGTGACATATACTTCTGCGTGGAAGTCCTCAGGGAAAAGCGGCCTGAGCGCCCTGTCCACAAGTCTTGCGGTAAGGATTTCGGCGTCCGATGCCTTTCCTTCACGCTTCATGAAACCGCCGGGAAACCTTCCTGCCGAAGCGAACTTTTCCTTATAGTCCACCTGGAGCGGCATGAAGTCCACATCCTCTTTTGCATCCTTTGCGCAAGTCACGCAGGCGAGGAGCATCGTTCCTCCCATCTTCACGACTACAGAGCCGTCTGCCTGCTTTGCAAGTTTCCCCGTTTCGATTTCGATTACCCTTCCGTCGGATAATTCGATCCTTTTGTTGATAATATTCATGAATTTCCTTTCGACCTGCCTTCCCCTATGGAAGTTGATTAATAATACTGTTTCCTCGTACTTCGTAAATATATATTGTATCTGATGCCTGCCGCAGGTCGTTTGTAAGCAGGGACCAAAATCTTTTCCCATGAAAAAGGGGGTAATCCATACAGGAATCCCCCTTCTATCCTACTTATTGTATCGTTTATCGACGGAGACCAAGCTCTTTGACGATAGTTCTGTATCTCTCGATGTCTTTTTCCTTGAGGTAGTCAAGGAGGCGACGTCTCTTACCGACAAGCTTCAGCAACGAAAGACGGGTCACATGATCCTTCTTGTTGGTCTTGAGGTGCTCGGTAAGATGAGCGATACGGTAGGAAAATAGAGCAACTTGACTCTCTGGAGAGCCGGTGTCTGTATTAGACTTTCCGTACTTCGCGAAAATCTCCTGCTTCTTTTCAGCCTGTAAATATTCAGCCATTTTGCAAAAAGATTAGTGAGTTGATAAAAAATTATCGCATATTTGTCCCGTCAGGGGAAATAAGCGGCACAAATTTAGACATAAAATCCGATTAAACAAACCTTTGGGATAAAATAATCCTGAAAAATTACGGAAAGAGCCCGGATGAAAGAAAAAATATACAATGACCCCGACATCGGGGAGGTGAGATTCAGGAAGACGTCCAGAAGCAGAAGGATAAATCTGCGTGTCCATCCTTCGAGAGGAATATCCGTCAGCATCCCGTGGTTCATGAGATATGATGACGGGATGAGGTTCTATCTGCAGAAGAGGGACTGGGTCCGGTCTGTGCTTGCAAGACAGAAAGAGCGGCAGGACAGTGCCGAGCAGGCAGGATTTGCAATTCCGCCCCTGCATGACGGGGTGGTTGTCAGCACCCTTCTGTCAAGGATAACCTTTGTCCGCGACACTCCGGCCGCCGCGAGACAAGACGGCAGGCTCCGCATCAGCATCTCGACGGAGACAATAGAGGATGTCCAGGACACAGGCCGCCTCTTCCTGAGTCCCGACAGGCCGGTCTCAGAGAAAACAGTCCGCTATCCGGACAACGCCCCGGCAGAGGGGAGCGAGGCTCTCTCTGAAATCCTCAGGAACGCGCTGCTGAAGATACTCCGTGACGAGGCCAAGACCCTGCTGCCGGCAAGATTCGCCCTGCTTGCCTCCAGATACGGATTCAGATACGGCACTGTCACCATCAAGCACAACGTCTCCAACTGGGGCAGCTGCTCCACCAGAGGCAACATCAACCTCAATCTCAACCTCATACGGCTTCCGGAACCCGTATGCGACTATGTCCTGCTGCATGAGATGGCACATCTGAGACACCCTGACCACGGGGGCGACTTCCACGACCTGCTGGAAAGGCTGTGCGCGGACAACATGTCCCGCCTGTCCGCCCTCGGGGATCCGTATGTCACCGAGATAATCAGGCTCGCCGGGAAAAGCCGCGCGGCAAGGCCATGGTCCCACGTGCTTGAGACACAGGTGAAAAAGTTCAGACTCGTCTGAGAGGGGCGCAGTTTTGCCTGTCCATGTTAGGAATTGCCGACACAAAACACTATATTTGTATAATATGTATCGACACAACATTAAATATGATTGATATGAAAAGATTCTTATTGATTGCAGCCATGATGCTCGGTATGGCATTCGCTGCAACAGCACAACCGAAAGCCATCGGTATCAGATGGGGATGGAACACTGAAATCAGTTATCAGCACAACCTCGGCGGGGAGAATTTCGTGGAAGCCAACCTCGGAACATTCGGATTCAACAGCTTCGACATTTCCTCAACCTATAATTTCATGATTGCACAACCTGCATGGACAAATGAAGGAAAGTGGGGTATCTATGCCGGTCCCGGTGTGGCTCTCGGATTCAACAGGGGAGCAAGTATTGCCATACAGGGACAGGTCGGTCTTGAATACACATTCGAGTTCCCCCTCCAACTGGCGGTTGATCTCAAGCCTCAGTTCGGGCTCTATGCCTGGAGCGGTGGTGCATCCTTCTTCACAGAAGGAATGTTCGGATTTATTCCTTCAATCTCAGTTCGTTACAGATTCTGAGTGCATAAAACGGACTTGGGCGGTGATCACGGGTTCATCAGATCCGTATTGACGAAGCCGTTTATCTCCCTTATCAGTCCGATGGAAGCCAAAGCCCTGCTGCGAATCTCCTGCAGGGCTTTTATTGTATCTTCCTGTGCCTGGCCGGCAGAGCCAGAATCAAGCGCCATGTCCGCAGTTTCTGCCGCTGCAGCAAAAGCATTGACTGCCTCACCAAAGCGGGCTGCCTGCCTGAGACGCACTGCCTCGGCATAAGAATCCCGCGCCGCATCATACAAAGTCCTCACGGCATCCGCCTCCTTTAAAAAAGAATCCATATCATAATTTTTCGGCTATCGCACAAAGTTCCCGTATCAATTCTATAACTCGCTCATACCTCATCCTCCACGATAACGACAATCTGAGGCAAAGATATGGATTTTGGAGGAAAGGGGAAATAAAAAAGGAGCGCCTTGGACGGGCGCCCCTTCATAAATGTGTCTTGTGCGAATATTATTTCTCGTCTTCGAGCTCAGGCTCGATGGCTGTCACGACAAAGTTGACCCTGCCGGACTGTATCGACATATAATATCCTTTCACAGTGATGGTCTTCTTGGTCTCACCCTTGTTGCAATAGTCGCAATATGCATCGAGGTCGAAAGCCTTGTTGCCATAGAATGCGAGAGCAGTGCTTGCACCCTCAAGAGAAAGATTGTGATAAGGATCCGAGAGAGTTCCGGTCGCCTTGATATATGTTATGTCAAGCAGACCGCTATCCTCGTCCGCCTTCACATCGTCAATAGCGACACTTTCCTTTCCTTCGACTGTCTTCTTCGCATTGAGGTCTACAGGAATCGGCTCCTCTACCTTACCCTCCGCAAGGATGGTGACAAAATCCACTGACCCGAGCTGAGGACCTGCATTATAGGCATCTGCCATACCGCAGACACGTACACTGTAGCCTTCCTTGCCCTTGAAATCGTTATAGAAATCACCGGCATATACAAAGATCATGTCATTGTCCTTTGAAAGGATGAACCCGTTCGAGCAGACAGCAACTATCTGTCCCTCAACCGTGAAATACTTCTTAGGGTTGTCCTTGTTTTCCTCGGCAGTATTATAGGCGATTCCATCGAATACCTCCGATATGTTCGCAACCGGATCCGGATACTGGAGGATGTTCACAGACACCACGGATGACCCGCATTTGAACGGTACGGATGTTGACCTCCTGACAGTCTTGTCGACCAAAGGAGAGACGCTGAGTTTCACTACAGTAAGGTCTTCCTCATCCTCTTTCTCAGCCTTTTTCTCCTCAATGCTGACAATGCTTATCCATGACTGCTCGTCAGTAAGGGCGTCATAGTTAATGCCTGAGCCCTTGACAATGAACTCTGCTTCTGCTGTACCGCCCTTGGAATCGAAGATAAAGTCAGTCTCGACCCCCTGGAGAAGGGATTTCTCAACCTCCACGAATTTGGCATCGACAAGCTCGACAGTACTGCCATAAGTGGTCTTTGAACCTCTTACTGTCACAAGGTCACCGACTTCAATATTGAAGGCTGACCAGTTGTAACTGCCTGTCTCGTCAACCGTACCGTAGATATAGAGTTCCTCGTCAGTGCTCTCGTCTGTCATATACCAGTTTCCGTACTCGGTATTTGCAATGCGGGAGCAGGTACCTGTCACAATGAATGACTGGCCGTCCGCCCCGTCAAAGACGTCTTTTACAGTCGCCACAGAGGCAGTCATCTCGCCCTGTCTCACAGTGATGTTCTGGAATTTTGACCCTGCCAGGATGACGAGCTTCGCCTCGCGGCCTACACCGCCGTTATCATCAGCTTTGAAGGTGATTGTAGTCTCACCGGCTGCCGCTGACTCCTTGTCAAGAGAAAGCCATTCAGGGGTGGCAGAATATACCATCACAGCCTCATGATCCTCATATACCACATTGCCGTTGTTGTCTTTCAACTGCTCTTTTGTCTCGAAGAGTTTGTCAAAGGACCAGTCCACAGCGGCATTCACATCGACAGTCACCGAACCTCCCTCTGCAGGGATGCTGACGAATGTCTGGGAAAGCTGGATCTCATCAAGATATGAGACCTCGTATTCCTTTGCACAACCGGCAAGCAGGACTACCCCTGAAGCCAAGGTTGCCAATATTCTTGTCATTTTCATATATTCAGACTTTAATAGGATTAATTGAACATATACTTGATACCTATCTGGGCATACCAGCACTGTCCTATGTCATGGTAGTATGTCCAGGTCTCGGTATTGGCTCCCACTGCGCTGTTGGTGCTGAATACCGGCACTCCGTCAGCATTGATATGGTCGCAGGTAAGGATACGTCCTGAATTGAGTTTCGGATTCATCTGCTTTGACACTCCCCATGAAGAATTGAAGAGGTTGAGGAGATTCTTCACATCGAAACTCAACTGGAGGGTGTTCATCGTCTTGCCGATACGTACCTTGAAGTCATGCGCATAGTGAAGATCGAGTCTGTGCACCCAAGGAGAATATACGCTGTAGGCCTCAGCATACTCGCCTTTGTGCCTTCTGAGATACTTGTCGTTCTCCACGTATGCCCAGAAGCGGTCCCTGTCCTCATCAGATACGAACTGGAGTTCGTCTTTTGTATTAGGGATGTAGATGACGTCGTAGTTGTATCCGTCGCCGTTGAAGTCACCGTCGAACATATAAGTGTAGTTGTATCCGCCTCTCCATGTCTCATAGAACAGGCTGAATGTGTTGCTCTTGTTCCTGTAGGTGAGGGAAGCGAAGAACCTGTCCGGAGTCACATAAGAAGAGTTGTGGAGTGCCGGGTTGTTAGGACCGTCCACTGTCGGGATGTAAGTGAATGCGCTGGATGCATCAGAACCAGGCATACCTGTGAGTTCCTTGGATACAAGATGTGTATAGGATGCTGTGAAGTCAAGACCATCAATCGGAGAGATGTTGAACGTCATGTTCGCAGAGTAACCGTATCCCTTGTTGGTGTTGGTAAGCACAAATGCATCTGTGTCGGTGTATGTGTGCTTCTCCGGATACATCGGCCTGTTGTCAGGACCGTTGAGCCTTGTGAACCCGTCAACCGGCATCACATTCCAGTTGGAGATGCAGACTCCGTTGACAGTCTTGTTGAAGATGAACTCTCCGGAGAGGCTCATCGGGAACGATGTCGGGAATGCATAGTCGAGAGCGACTGAGGTCTTCCATACCTGAGGCATCTTGAACTTGCGGTCAACAGCGGCGAATGAAGAACCTGCCACTCCGTCTTCAGGAGTGATGCTCAGAGGGAATTTTGACTGGTCGAGGCTGTGCATCTTGTCGCGGAGAGCCTCGATGGTAGGACGTCCGTTGGCATCAGTAACAAGTCCGCCTGCAAAACTTGCAAGAAGAGGGTCACCAGCCTGGATCTTGGCATTGTTCTGAACCATACCTGAGTTGGTAGGCATATTCGTGAAGAACACAAGAGGGAGACGTCCTGAGAAGAGACCTGTACCTCCACGGAACTTGAAGCTCTTGTCTCCGAAGATATCCCATGTGAAACCTACACGAGGTGAAACGGATATCTTGCCTGAAGGCCAGAGTCCGGTGTCGACGTGACGGCCGTTGTAGTCGAGTTCCTTGATGGCTGCATTTGTCATAAGGTCTGCATTGTCAAAGAACAGCCCGTCCAGACGGACACCGTATGTGAGCATGAACTTTTCGGTAGGAGTCCACTCGTCCTGGGCATAGACGCCGACCTTGTGGAAACGCACCCTTGCAGCAGGATTGTCCTCACCGTCATATCCGTAAGTGAGGCAGACTGTCTCAGGAGCTGCGCCATTGATGAAATCATCAAGGCTGTTGTAGCGGTAATATCCGGTACCGTTTCTCATATAACTGTTGTCAGCCATCTGATACTCGTAACTTACACCTGCAGTGAGTTTGTGCGTCCCGGCATAGAAAGTGAGGTCATCCTTCACATTGGCCACAGTGTTGTGCACGCCGTTGTTGTAGGTGAAGAGTTCATATCCGAGAGACATATAAGGAGTGATGGTACCCGTGCCGTCGAGAATATCGATGAACGGGAACACATCGGAGTTGGTACCCCTGACATCATCGAGTTTGGAGAAGGTGGCAAGCAACTGGTTTGAGAGCCTGTCGCTGATGCGGCTGTTCAGGTCGAGCGAGACTGAATGCACGAGATTGTCCATCGAGTACATCGAGTTTGCGAAAGACATCGAATACTCTGACATACGGGCATATACCGTACGTGTCTCACAGTCTGAAGAAGACTTGTTAGGTGCATTCCATCCCCTGTTCTGGGTGTAGTTGTAACGGAGAGCCAGATGATGGTTCTGGGCAATGTTCCAGTCCAGACGCACGAGAATCTTCTGGTTGCTCTCGTCTGCAGGGAAACTGCTGTATGAGCCTGTGTCATACCCGTATTTTTCCTTCACGAATTGCGAGGCCTTTTGAAGGTCCGCTACAGTTGTCCTTGAGATGTAGGCATCGGCATCCTTCTCCCCGTCTGTGGAGGCCATCCAACGGTTTGCGATTGTAGGCACCTTGGAGTACTCGTAGTTGACGAAGAAGAAGAGCTTGTTCTTCACGATAGGTCCGCCGAGAGTAGCACCGTAGGTGGTCATCCTGTCTGTCGCACGAGCTCCTGAGATATCCGAGCCGTCAACGGCATTTCCACGCATATTCTCGTTTCTGTGATAGATGTAGGCAGATCCCTTGAATGTGTTGGTACCTGACTTGGTGATGGCGTTCACACCACCGCCGATGAAGTTGGTCTGACGTACGTCATAGGGGGAGATCACAACCTGGAGCTCCTCGATGGCGTCGAGGGAGATGGGGTTGCCGCCTCCGGGGAGACCGTCGCTCAGACCGAAGTTGTTGTTGAAGTTGGCACCGTCCACGGTGAAGTTGGCGGTACGGCCGTCAGCTCCGGCGAAGGTCATGCCGTTTCCTCCATAGGGAGAGAGCCTGGTCACGTCCTCGATGCTCCTGCTTACGGTAGGGAGGGCGATAATCTGGTCGTTGGAGATGTTCGTGGCTGCGCCTGCCCTCTCGTTGGAGAGTCTTGACGCTGCGGTAGACACCACGATGGCCTCTGACAGCATTTCGTTGTCCTCGGCAAGATTCGCCGTCAACTGGTAGGAATCAGCGAGCTGGAGGGTGATGTCCGTGTAGGTCACGGTCTGATATCCGAGGCAGCTCACCTCTACAGAATAAGGACCGCCGGTACGCATACCGTTGATTGCAAAACGACCCTCTGCGTTAGCCACCGCATAATAGGTGGTTCCTGAGG
>CALUST010000006.1 GCA_944323505.1 uncultured Bacteroidales bacterium | reverse complement strand
ATCATTGCGAAGAAGCGATACGGGTTGGATCCAAGTCTTCATTCCATCTCTAACTCAATCGGACAAGTCCTCTTCCAGAGGGCGGATATCCGTGAAATTTATAATCAGCCGACAACTCCCGTTAATGTTCCGGAGGCGGGTTCTGTCGAGCAACCTACTTTATGGTAAAATTTCTCCGGACAGCAGTGGAGCAATAGTATATTCTATAATCAACTTTTTTTTTTTTTTATAAAAGAATGCATATCTTTGCCAACAAATAGGACACGATGATTGTTGCGTTTGAAAAAGACTACTTGCGGGAACTGTATGAGACGGGGAAAAGCGATAAGAAACACCGCTTCCGGCCCGATATAGTCAAAAGATATAAGAGAAGTGTCGATTATCTGAAACAGGCCCGTAATATTGAGGAACTGTTTTTACTGCCATCATTGCATTACGAAGTTTTGAAAGGAGACAAGGTGGGTGTCTCTTCAATCCGGGTAAACGATCAGTACCGTATTGAATTTACTGTAGAGCAAGTTTCAGAACCGATTGTAGTCACCATATGCAGCATCATAGAATTGTCCAACCATTATAAATGATACGAACCATGATTGAAATTAAAGGAATAGATCCGAAGATGGTAGCAAACAATATAGAACCGTTCGAGCCGACGCATCCTGGAGAACTTTTGCGGGATGAAATTGAGTGCAGGCATATCTCTCAGAAACAGTTTGCTGCCGACATGGGGGTATCATATACAGTTCTGAATGATATAGTGAACTGCAAGCGCCCTGTTAATACCAAATTTGCTCTTCTGTGTGAAGCTGCGTTGGGCATTCCGGCGCATATCCTTCTCGGCCTTCAGTCCGACTATGATATGCAGACGGCCAAAAATGACAAATCGTTTGCTGCACGTCTGAGAAATGTCCGTAAACTTGTGGCTGCACTTTGAGCGGGCATGGTGAATTTTTGTTACAAACCCGGATTCGTCACCAGGCTGCTTACTCATCGGTGTCGTCGAAATCGTCATCGTCGTCGTTGAAACCGAATTCGGCTGCGAAACGGTCTGCCACGTCATCGGGAACTTCGAAACTTAGGGCATCCCACAGAGAGTCCATCTGGCGGCGTTCCTTTTTGGTGGGACGGCCTGCCCCTCTGTCGCGTCTGAGGAAGAATGTCTCGACCGGAGACTTCAGTTTGTCAAGCTCGGACTGCGGTGTCATATTCTCTGCGAACTGCGGTACGAGTTTGGCTCCCTGACGTTTTTCTATCGGCTCCAATACCTTGTAGGTGTATGTGATCGCGCCTTTCCTTGCGGAAATCATGTCCCCGGGCTTGATGAGCCTCGACGGCTTCACATCAGCACCGTTTACCTTGATCTTGCCTCCCTTGCAGGCGTCAGTGGCTTCGCTTCTCGTCTTGAACACCCTGATAGCCCACAAGTATTTGTCTATTCTTGTCTCTCCTGCCATCTGATTTCCTATTTGAAAAACCTTCTTATGTTTGCAGCCCTGTCTGTCTCTTCCCGGGATGCAGAGCCGTCTGCCGGCACGTCATCATCTCCTCTGTCATCCACTTCTTCGTCTTCAACCCCCTCATAGTCTTCCCCTTCCAGGAAAGGCTCCGTGTCCGGATTGATGTAACTGTCGACTTCCTCTCTTTTCTCGATGACAGTCTCAATGACGACAGTGTCCCGGTCGGTAGGGACGAGGAAGAACTCATCGATGTCGGCAGGTACCAGCACCGTCTCTCCTGCCGCAAGCGGATAATTGGCCATGCCTGACCCGTTGCCGTCCCTGGCAGGCACCTGGATTGAAAGCCCTCCGCTGACACATGAATATACAGTGAATGAATGTCCTGATGTCACCTTCACCGGTTCGTGGATTTCTGTCCTGCCCACTGTGAATTCCTGGCTTGAAAGCAGTGTCCCCGACCTTGTGCCTGTGTCGTGCCTGTGATATGATGAGCCGTCTTCAGCCCTGAAGTCAATGAGGTCTATGGCATCCTCGGCATGGGATTCTTCCGGACTGCCTTTAGGGTCGTACAAAGTGAAAGTGATGGCCGAAGATTCGGTTACGGCGAGTATTTTCAGTCTCCCGGAGGCGGAGTATACAGTGCCCGGCCGGATATTCAGCCAGTCTCCGGCAGCCGGTCTGAATGACGATAGCGCATCACCGATGCTCCCGTCAAGGCATCTCCCGTAAAACTCTGCCGCTGACATCTGACTCTTGAACCCGAGGTGGATTGCCGCATCATCCGAGGCCTCAAGGATATACCAGAAAGTGTTTTTCCCGAGTGCGTCATATCTTTGTCCGGCAGTCTCGTCGTCCGGATGACTGGACACCGGTATCTGTCCGTCAACTTCAATAACGGATACTGATACCGGAAACTGCCTGCCGTAATAGTTGTAGACATCCTCTCCGACTATCCTTTCGATGTATGTCTCCATGATGTCGCTGATGGTGTTCCCGGCCAGCCATCCGTTCTCTGCCTCGGAGTCAACTATGCCGAGGTCTGCTATCATGACGGTCTCCGTGCCCCAGTGATGCTGCTGACGGACGGGGATGAATTTTATAGGGTACAGTCTTTTCTTGTCTTCCATGCAATGTGATATTATGGTTTCGGCGCAGTACGGCATCTGCCGCATGCCCTGCAAAAATAAGAAAAATATGGAATCCGTCCGAGGATGCCGACACACATCATGCAAGAAGGACAGCCTGAGGCATGAATACAATCATTATCAGACTGTGTCATACTCAGGCTGTCCGTCGCTTTCCGGTCTTCCGGAATGACCCGTAGGTCTCAGAAGAATGTCCGCAAGGACTTATTTCTTGAAATAGCGGTTGTAAAGACCCTGGAATCCTGCGCCGTGGCGGGCTTCATCCTTTGCCATCTCATGCACTGTGTCGTGGATGGCGTCAAGGTTCTGGGCCTTTGCCAGTTTGGCGATGCGGTACTTGTCCTCGCAGGCACCGGCCTCAGCCTCCATCCTCTTCTTCAGGTTGGTCTCTGTGTCCCAGACAACTTCACCGAGGAGTTCCGCAAATCTTGCCGCATGGTCTGCCTCTTCGTAGGCATATCTTCTGAATGCCTCTGCTATCTCAGGGTAGCCCTCTCTGTCGGCCTGGCGGCTCATGGCGATGTACATGCCGACTTCTGTACATTCCCCGTTGAAATGATCCTTGAGCCCCTGGAGAATCTCCGGGTCAACGCCCTGTGCCACTCCGAGCCTGTGCTCGTCGGCCCATGTGAGGGAGCCTTCCGTCTCTTTCACTTCAACGAACTTGTCAGCCTTTGCATGGCATACCGGGCATTCTGCTGGCGGGTTGTCTCCTTCATGGATGTAGCCGCAGACGAGACATCTGAATTTCTTTTTCATGTTCTTTCCTTTTAAAATTGTTGTATATATCCGTCAAATCCGGCGAGAGCCGGACTAAATTTGAATGATTCAAATTTGACAATAGCAAAGGTAGGCATTTTCCCGAAAAAAGCAAATAATATCATGACGATTTTCAGTACGGACATTTTTTTGTTAAATTTGCTCCGGCTTGTCCGTATCCCGAACCGGCTGTCATGTCATTTTGTTTGCATATAATCTCCGGATACCCGTATGATCGTTACTCTGATAGTCCTTATAGTTTCCGCCGCGTTTTTCGTGTCGGGCAAATTCCGTTCCGATATTGTGGCCCTGTGTGCGCTTCTCGCCCTGCTTGTCTTCCAGGTCCTGACACCTGAAGAGGCTCTTTCCGGCTTCTCCAACCAGGTGGTCATCATGATGATAGGACTATTTGTTGTGGGCGGGGCCATTTTCCAGACGGGGCTGGCGAAGATGATAAGTTCACGGATACTGAAACTTGCGGGGAAGAGCGAGCTCAGGCTTTTCCTGCTGGTGATGCTTGTGACAGGCGGCATCGGGGCGTTTGTCAGCAACACCGGCACTGTCGCCCTGATGCTTCCGATAGTAGTGAGTCTTGCCCACAATGCCGGGATGAGTCCCGGTAGGCTGCTGATGCCGCTTGCATTCGCCAGCAGCATGGGAGGGATGATGACACTCATCGGTACCCCGCCGAACCTTGTGATACAGGATACTCTGACAGGGGCAGGCTATGAGCCGCTTTCTTTCTTTTCGTTCCTTCCCGTTGGCCTGGTGTGTCTGGCGACAGGCATCATAGTGCTGCTGCCGTTGTCCAGGATATTCCTGTCAAGAAAGGAGAAGAAGAGCGACAAGGCTGCCGGGGGGAAATCTCTCAACCAACTGGTGCAGGAATACAGCCTTTCGGACAATCTGTTCAGGCTGCGAGCATCGGAAGGCTCGGGAATATCGGGGGATACCGTGCTGGAACTGGATCTGAGGCGCAAATACGGGCTGAACATACTGGAGGTGAGAAGGGGAGAGACTGCCCAGCATCGTTTCCTGAAGACAGTCACCCAGAAACTTGCCTCGCCTGATACTGTCATAAAGGAAGGTGACGTGCTGTATGTGACGGGGACAGCTGATGCTGTGAGCCGCTTTGCGGAGGACTACGGCATGGAGATGCTTGACGGGCATACGAGTGAGGAGGCTGCATCAAAAGGCGGGACGCTTGCATTCTATGACATCGGCATAGCGGAGATCGTGCTGATGCCTTCATCCAATATGGTGAACCAGACCGTCAAGGAGGCCGGGTTCAGGGACAAGTTCAATGTGAATGTGCTCGGGATACGCCGCAAGCATGAATATATCCTGCACGAACTCGGGGACGCGAAGATGCACAGCGGGGATGTGCTCCTTGTGCAGGGCACATGGCCTGACATTGCCCGTCTGAGTAAGGAGGATACTGACTGGGTGGTGCTGGGACAGCCGTTGGCTGAGGCTGCCAAGGTGACATTGGACTATAAGGCCCCTGTGGCGGCCGTGATAATGATACTGATGGTGGTCATGATGGTGTTTGACTTCATCCCCGTCGCCCCTGTCACTGCTGTGATGATAGCCGGGATACTGATGGTCCTTACGGGCTGCTTCCGGAATGTCGAGGCGGCATACAAGACCATCAACTGGGAGACTATCGTGCTTTTTGCGGCAATGCTCCCGATGTCCCTCGCTCTTGAGAAGACAGGAGTGTCATCATATATTTCAGGTGCGCTTGTGAGCAGTCTCGGGGATTTCGGTCCAGTGGCTCTTCTTGCAGGCATCTATTTTACCGCATCTCTGATGACGATGTTCATCAGCAACACTGTGACAGCAGTCCTTATGGCTCCTATCGCCTTGCAGAGTGCTGTCCAGTTGGGGGTCAGTCCTGTCCCGTTTCTTTTCGCTGTTACTGTGGCGGCAAGCATGTGTTTTGCATCGCCGTTCTCCACACCTCCTAATGCCTTGGTGATGCCTGCGGGCCAGTACACTTTCATGGATTATATAAAGGTGGGGCTTCCGTTGCAGATAATAATGGGTATAGTGATGATAATCGTCCTGCCACTGCTTTTTAATTTCTGATTTATAGTATGGTTCCTTTTCTCAGACAGGTCGCGGGGAGATATTTTGACGAAGGCGGCTTAGACAGGAAGTGCCTGGTCTTCCCGAACAGGCGTTCTATGGTGTTTTTCAGAAAATACCTGTCGGATATTGCCCGTATGGCGGCAAGGCCGGTGATGGCGCCTGCCATGGTCACCATGAATGATTTTTTCTGCAGACTGTATGACGGGAATGTGACAGACAGGGTGACCCTGCTGCTGGAACTCTATGAGTGTTACCGCAGTCTGAACCCCAAGGCCGAATCCCTTGATGAGTTCATTTTCTGGGGAGACATCATCCTCGGGGACTTCAACGATGCCGACAAGTATCTTGCCGACCCGAAACAGCTGTTCACGAATGTGTCGGATATAAAGTCCCTGCAGGACAATTATGAATATCTTTCCGAGCGGCAGCGGAAGGCTGTCGAGAGTTTTGCCGGTCATTTCAGGGACAGGGCAGGGCGTGTCGGTACCTCTCCCGATGCCCATGATGTGAAGGACAGGTTTCTGATGATATGGAACATCCTCTATCCGTTGTACACGTCGTACAGGGAAAGGCTCATGTCAAAAGGAATGGCTTATGAAGGGATGGTGTACCGAACTGTCGCGGAGACTGTCGGCGGACATGGAGACAATACGGACAGCCTGCTGTCCGGCAGGAACTTCCGTGGCACGGACAAGTTTGTCTTTGTGGGGCTGAATGCCTTGAACGAGTGTGAGAAGACTGTGTTGAGGAAGATGAGGGATATGGGACTGGCGGAGTTCTGCTGGGACTATTCGGGGCGTATGATAAAGGATAGGCTGAACAAGTCGTCTTTCTTCATGGAGGAGAATGTCAGGGAGTTCCCCCAGAAGTATGACTGGGATCCTGATGGGGTGGATGCGCCTGACATACGTGTGATAAGTGTCCCTTCGGCGACAGGGCAGGTGAAACAGATCCCGTCTGTCCTGGAATATATCGCTTCGGATCAGGCTGGTGGGGACCTTTCAAAGGTGGGAAGCCTTTCGGGTGCGGATTGTGCCGTCGTGCTGCCGGATGAGACGCTGCTGATGCCGCTTCTGAACACTGTTCCTCCTGATATTGCTGAAATCAATGTGACGATGGGCTATCCGATAACCGGGAGTGACTTCTACAGCCTGATGTCAGTGATTGCCCGGATGCAGCTTCATTTGCGTCAGCGCGGTGACGGATGGAGTTTCTATCACAGGCAGGTATGGTCTGTCCTGTCAAACGGCATACTGAGGAAGGTGATGAGTCCGGAGGAGAGGGAGATTGTCAGGAATGTGAAGGCTGCCGCAAAACTGTATGTGCCCGAAGCGGATCTGAGGTCGGACGGTCTGCTCGGTCTGGTGTTCAGGCCTGTCGTAAAGGAGCCTAAGTCGGCAGACAGGGATGTCCTGGAGGCTCTCGGGACTTATCTGATGGAGATTGCAAGCCGTCTGGCAGCCGGTTTTGGCGGGGATGCCGACATGGTGCTGGAGACGGATTGCGCCAAGGAATATTACAGATGCGTCAACCGGCTGAGACAGATAGCGCCTGAGGTGCAGCCGGTGACTTACATAAGGATACTGGAGAGGCTTCTTGCCGGGGTGTCTGTCCCTTTCAAGGGTGAGCCGCTCAAGGGGCTTCAGATTATGGGGCCGCTGGAGACCAGGGCGTTGGATTTCCGCAATCTGGTGATACTCTCGGCCAACGAGGGAGTGTTCCCGAGGAGGAGTGTAAGTTCATCATTCATCCCTCCTGAGTTGAGGAAAGGTTTCGGACTTCCCACATACGAGTATCAGGATGCCGTATGGGCATATTATTTCTACAGGATGATCACGAGGGCGGAGAATGTGTGGATGCTCTATGATTCACGCACGGAAGGTATCCGTTCCGGAGAGGAAAGCAGATATATCAGGCAGCTGGAGTATCATTTCAGGCTGCCGCTGAAGAGGTATGTGGCAGATACCCCTGTGATGACCGGGACTGACGACGATACTATCGTGAAGACTGTCGGGGATGTGGAGACGATAAGGTCCCGCGATCTTTCAGCCACTGCACTGCAGAGTTATCTGGCCTGCCCTGTGAAGTTCTATTATCAGGTGGTGAAGCGGCTGAGGGCGGAAGATGAGGTGGCCGAGTCATTGGACGCCTCCATGATAGGGAATGTGTTCCATTTGACGATGCAGTCCCTGTATTCGGGAGAGGAGGCTATGCGGCCAGGAGCCTTGCCTGAGTCTTGCCTTATGGGCAGGAAGACATTGACGGTGACGGAAGAGTATCTGATGGGGTGGCTGAAACGGGCTCCGGAGATAAAGGCAAAGGTGAGAAGCCTGGTCATGGAGTCCTTGCATTCCAACGATGTCGAGGGCCGCAATCTGGTGATTGAGGATGTGATAGTGAGGTATGTGCTGAAGACGGTTGAGAGGGATCTGGAGGAACTGCAGTCGAGGAAGATGTCTTCGTTCAGCATACTCGGGCTCGAGGAGAGGCTCAAGTGCACATTCAACGGCTTCCGCATCAAGGGCATCGTGGACAGGATTGACAGTTTCTCCGGGGATGAGATAAGGGTGGTGGACTATAAGACGGGGAAGGTCAGCGATGAGGAGATGAATGTGTCAGATGCGGGTGCGGAAAGGATTGCAGAGAATCTGTTCGGGGACAATCTTTACAAGGACAGGCCGAAAATCGCGCTGCAATTGTTCATATATGATCTGTTGCTTGAGAGCAACAATATGATAAACGGCAGGAGGCTGCTGGACTCTGTCTATTCGACAGTGAGGATTTTCGGTGAGCCGCCTGCAAGTGTGGAGGTCGGGCAGTCGTTCATGTCAATGATGAAAGAGAAGACAGGGGAATTGCTTGACGAGATAGGCGATGTATCCGTGCCTTTCCGCCGGACGGATGACAGGGATGCCTGCAGATATTGCGATTTCAAGTCAATCTGCGGCCGCTGAAAATGACCAACAGGAATAATACAAAACACCTCAGATATGGAGATTGTGAAGGCCTCGGCAGGCTCGGGCAAGACATTCAACCTTGCAAGGAAATATATCACCCTGCTTTTCAGAAAGAAAGACAGGTATGCCTATCGTCATATCCTTGCGGTGACATTTACCAACAAGGCCACTGACGAGATGAAGACAAGGATAATGAAAGAACTGTTTGTCCTTGCCACCGAGCCGTTGAATTCCGGTTATATAAGGTATTTCATCCCTGAATATGATGCTGACGGCAGACCGGTAGGGGTTGAAGGAGAGGATCTGATAACGGAACTGCCCGGGAAGCCGGGGCGTGAGATAACGCCTGAGTCCCTGGCGGAAAGTGCCATGGATATGCTCTGCAATATTCTCCATGACTACAGTGCATTCGGAGTGAGCACGATAGACAGGTTCTTCCAGCAGACGCTCAAGGCGTTTTCAAGGGAGATTGGACAGTTCGCATCCTACAAGGTGGAGCTTGACAAGGATTCGCTGGTGGCGGAAAGCGTCGACAGGGTGCTTGATTCCATTACAGAAAAGGATTCCTCTCTCCTGGAGTGGCTCACTGACAGCGTGATGGACCAGATTGAACAGAAAGGGAAATACAGCCTTGAGGCCTCTCTCGTGCCTATGGCGCGGAGGCTGAAGTCAGATGAGTACAGGGCTTTGGCAGAGAGGACAGGCATTGATGAGTCCAGGATATATTCCAAGGAGAATCTTTCAAAGATACGCGCAGCCTGCAACAAGACTGTAAGGGATTTTGAGAATGATGCGAAGACGGCCGCAGACAGGGTGCTCGACCTCCTGAGAGAAGCCGGAGTGAGACCGGAGCAGTTTTTCAGGAATTTCATGACGGCTCTTTACGGCTATAGTGCGCCGAAGCGCGGGAAACCGCTGGAGACCCCGTCGGACACATTCATGTCCAGAGCAGCCGATCCCGAGAAATGGTTTTCGAAATCAAGTGCCAAAGACTGCCTTGGACTGGTGCATCCGCTTATCTGCGGACCGCTCGAAGAGTTCTGCTCATTGTTCGGGACACGGTTCAGGGCGTACCGGACGGCACTTGTCCTGAAGGACCAGTTATATTCCCTGGGTGTCGCTGCAGATCTCTACAGGGAGTTCAATGCCCTGATGAAAGAGAAGAATGTCCTGAGCATTGACGACTCCAATACCATCCTGAAAGACATAATCGACGGCTCCGATGCCCCGTTCGTATACGAGAAGACGGGGGTGAGGTATGAGAATTTCCTTCTTGACGAGTTCCAGGACACTTCCAGGATACAGTGGGACAATTTCCGGCCTCTCCTTATGAACAGCGAGTCGCAGGGGTATGAGAATCTGATTGTCGGGGATGTCAAGCAGAGCATCTACCGATGGAGGGGTTCTGACTGGAATCTTCTCGACTCCGAGGTGAAAGAGGAGTTCGTCAGGACGGACGAGAGGACTCTGGATGTCAATTACAGGAGTTTCAGGAATATAGTCGCATTCAACAACGGGTTCTTCCCTGTGGCTGCGACCTTTCTTGACAGGCAGTTCGGAGAGAGTTCCGGCCGCAGCATATCGGCAATCTATTCGGATGTGCGTCAGAAGATGCCATCATCTCCGAGAGGAGACGGGGAGGTGAGGATGATGTTCTGTGACGCGGCTCTTGAACAGGCTAAGGTTCTTGAGACCATAAATGAACTCAGGGCGAAAGGAGTCGATTACGGGGAGATGGCGGTACTGGTGAGAAACAATGCGTCAGGAATCGGTATCGCCTCGTATCTGATAGAGAACGGCGTCCCTGTAATCACTGATGAAGCCTTGAAAGTCAAGTCCTCGCTTACTGTCAGGAGACTCCAGTCCCTCCTTTCCTATGCAGACAATCCGGCCGACACGGTGAACGGCTATATGGCATCGTCGCTTGACATAGAAATCCCTTCCGGAAGCCGTTCTCTTGTCGACTTGTGCGAGTCGCTCCTGAGGAGCCTGAGGGATGTTGACAGGGAATTGTTTGAGAAGGAGTCTCTTTATATCCAGTCGTTTATGGATGAGGTGCAGGAATATGTGTCATCCGAGGGCAACAGCCTGCATGACTTCCTTGCACACTGGGCTGACGCCAAACCGTCGGTCAGTTCGCCGGATGCGGGCAACTCGTTGAGGATAATGACTATACACAAATCAAAAGGGCTTGATTTCAAATATGTGATATTCCCGTATATAGAGACTGTCAACCTGTATAAGCCCGGAAGCCGCTGGTGCAGGCCGGAACTGGCTGGTACCTCTCTTGAGGGTGCCTCGGAAGGTCTGTACGATGTGATGCTCTCATCGAAAAGCCGCATGACATTCTTTGAGGATGACTACACGCAGGAGATGAAGATGCAGTATGTGGACAATATCAATACTGTGTATGTCGCGTTCACAAGGGCGGTGAAAGGAATGTATCTGATTGCAGAGTGCCCTTCGGAGACGTTCAGGGAGAACATGCCGGACAAGGTGACAGGGTTCTCACAATTGCTATACCTGTTTGCCGAGAATGTCTCGGGGATGCATGAGGCGGCGGCAGAATATCTGGATGTGCCGGGGTTCGGGTCGCCTGATGCAGACGGGCTGCCTGCTTTTCCGGGTTTTACGTCATCCGTGGCGGAAGACGGCACCCTTGTCTATTCCACCGTTGGGATCCTTCCTGAAGATGTGGCTGCGGGCGACAGGAAGAAGGAATCGGTCATGACCATGAAGTCTGGATATCCGTCATGGCCTCTCAATCCCGATGGCGGAGCGGATGGGGAGCCTGCCAGACCAAGGCTGGTGTTCAGCAGGGATTCCTCAGATTTCTTCGCGGATGACGGCAGGACAGGGACGCGGGCATCGGACAGGCTGAGAGGAATAGTTCTCCATGAGATACTTTCGAGGGTGGAATGTCCGGATGATCTGCCGGATGCCGTCAAGGCATCCGTATTGTCCGGGGATATGGACGATGCAGAGGCAGAAGAGGCTGCCTCCATGCTTGAAGAACGGGTGTCGGCTGCTGCCGGGAGAGGATGGTTCCCTTCGGAAGATGAGGGCGCGATTGTCAGGAGAGAGGCCGACATCATCGATGACGACGGCAGCATATTCCGTCCCGACAGGGTGATTGAGCATCCTGACGGAAAGGTGACGATAGTCGACTACAAGTTCGGCAAGCGGGATGACGCCTCAGACAGACGGTATCTCAGGCAGGTGGCAGGCTATGCCTCGATATACAGGAAAATGGGATACCGGGATGTGGAAGCCGCTGTCTGGTATGTCCCGGATGACGAGATTGTTTTTTGCGGAAAGACAAATGACTGATGACAATGGCAAAAGATATGATTCCGCCTCAGGCGACTGTATTTAATGAGCCGGAGGCTCCGTACAGACATCTTACGGCAGAGGAGACTGCTTTTCTGGAGTCCAATTCCTGTATAGCCGACGACTGGTCGGCGGTATGGGTGAAAGACGGGTTCAATCCGAAGAGGGTCTTCCAGTGCAGGTTCTCCGGCATAGTCCGTCTCGGCAATTTCGAGGGCCGTTTCACGCTTCCCGGAGGCATCGTCAAGAAGGCCGGGGTGCGTTATGCAACCCTGCATAATGTGTCCGTGGGGGATGACTCATGTATAGAGAACGTACATAACTATATCGCCAACTATGAGATAGGAAGCCATACTTACATCAAGAATGTGGGGCTGATATATGTGGACGGGGAGACTTCTTTCGGCAACGGGGTGGAAGTGAGCGTCCTCAATGAGACAGGAGGGAGGGAAGTCCCTATCCATGAGGGGCTTTCAGCCCATGAGGCGTATATGATGACTCTTTACAGGCACAGACCGGGGCTGACGGCGTCGATGAATGCGATAGTAAAGGAATGGACAGGGAAGAGAACATCGGATACAGGCAGTATCGGCTCGGATGTCATGATATTGAATGTCGGCACCATCAGGAATGTACGTATAGGCGACTGTGCGGACATGCAAGGCTGCGACGTACTGGACAACGGCACTGTATGCAGCAACTCCTCTGCCCCTGTATATATAGGCAACAGTGTGACATGCAGGGATTTCATCATATCGTCAGGCTCTGTTGTCGATGACGGGGCCAACCTGCTGAGGTGTTTTGTCGGGCAGGCATGTCATCTTGGCAGGGGCTATTCCGCCACGGACTCCCTTTTCTTCAGCAACTGTCACGGCGAGAATGGAGAGGCCTGTGCGATATTCGCAGGACCGTACACAGTGACACATCACAAGTCCACGCTGCTGATTGCGGGCATGTTCTCTTTCATGAATGCGGGGTCAGGCTCCAATCAGAGCAACCACATGTACAAGCTCGGCCCTATACATCACGGGATACTTGACAGAGGCTCCAAGACGGCGTCTGATTCATATATACTTTTCCCTGCACACGTGGGACCGTTCTCTCTTGTGATGGGACGCCATGTGACCCATGCGGATACTTCTGATTTGCCGTTTTCCTATCTGATCGAGAACAAGGGCAGGACATATCTGATGCCGGGCGTCAACCTCAGAAGCGTCGGGACCATAAGGGATGCCAGGAAATGGCCGAAGAGGGACGGAAGAAAGGACCCCGTGCGATATGACCACATCAATTTCAACCTTCTGAGCCCGTTCACCATACAGAAGATGTTCAAGGGACGGCGGATTCTTGCCGGACTTCAGGATGTCTGCGGACCGGTGGCTGAAGAATATTCCTACCAAGGCGTGTCGATAAGGCGTTCATCCCTTGTAAAAGGGTTGGGATTCTATGAGACAGGCATCAGCAAGTTCATGGGCAACTCCATCATAAAGCGGCTTGAGGGGATGACTTTTGGAAGCGACGTGCAGATAAGGCAGCGGCTTGTGCCTGACACTGCCATCGGGGGTGGACAATGGGTGGATATTGCAGGGCTGATAGCCCCGAAGAGCGAGGTCGACAGGCTTATGGACGGCATAGAGTCCGGGAGTGTCTCTTCTCTGGATGCGATAGCAGAGGCATTCGCAGAGATGGCGTCCAATTACTATTCATATGAATGGCGTTGGGTCTATGACAGGATTGAGGAATTCTACGGGGTGTCACCGGAGAGAATCACGGCGGAGGATGTGTGTCGTATAGTACGCTCATGGCAGGATGCCGTGATTTCGCTGGACAGGATGGTGTATGAGGACGCCAGAAAGGAATTCTCACTCTCCTTCATGACTGCATCCGGGGCAGACGGCACCCGTGAGGAGAGGCTGCAGGACTTCGGGCAGGTGAGGGGAGACTTCGACACCAACCCGTTCGTGACCGATGTCCTGGAGCATATCGAGAAAAAACGCGCATTAGGGGACGAACTGCTTTCGCGCCTCGCCCCGCTGGTGCACAACAGATAATAATATGGACAAGAACAGTTATGCATTGGGCATGAGCATTGCCCACAACATGATTTCCTCAGGTGTGAAGGAAATCTCTTTCGAAGATTTCACTGCAGGTCTCAAGGCAGTCCTGACCGGAGCCGTTCCGGAAGTCCCTTTTGAAGAGGCTGCCGGCCTGCTTGACAAGTATTTTGCCGAACTGGAGGCGAAGCAGCGTTCTGAGGCTGCGGCCAAGGGAGCGGTCCAGAAGAAGGCAGGAGAGGATTTTCTTGCAGCAAATGCAGGGAAAGAAGGTGTGAACGTGCTTCCGAGCGGTTTGCAGTACAAGGTGCTGAAAGAGGGCAGCGGCAGAAAACCCGGTCCGAAAGACAAGGTGAGATGCCACTATCGTGGCATATTCACTGACGGGAAAGGCTTTGACAGTTCATACGACAGGGGAGAGCCTGCCGTCTTCGGAGTGAATCAGGTGATAGCAGGATGGACTGAGGCCCTGCAGCTGATGCCGGAAGGCTCCAAATGGGAACTTTATATCCCGTATAATCTCGGATACGGTGAGCACGGGGCACCGGGGGCAATCCCGCCTTACAGTGCGCTCGTATTCACGGTTGAACTTCTGGAGGTACTTTAGAGAAGTCTGTTTTCCGCGAAGTATTTCCATAGCGGGGCGGCCATCAGGGCCTGCCTGATCTTGTCCCCTGTCAGGAGCATTCTTACCTGGTCGGGAGTCATCAGACAGACCCTGAGGTCTTCCGTATTGTCCAGATGCTGCCCTGAGGTTTTCCTGACCCCTGTGGCAAGAAAACAGTGGGTGATGTTGCTCGTGGTGCTTGAGTTGCCCGAGACTGTCATTATCTTCTTCCATATGCCTCCGGTGTATCCGGTCTCTTCCTTCAGTTCCCTTTGCGCTGCCTCAAGCGGTGTCTCTCCTTTCTCCATGACTCCGGCAGGGATTTCATAGCAGGTCTTGCCAAGCCCATGGCGGTACTGGCGTTCCATGACGAACTCCCCATCTTCTGTGACGGCGATCACATTGACCCAGTCGGGGTATTCGAGTACGTAGAATTCGGGGTTTATTCTCCCGTCAGGGAGTCTCACCTGGTCATGCCTTACTGTCAGCCACGGTCTTCTGAACAGGTATTCGCTGCTGACAGTCTCCCATTTGCCGTCGTCTCCGACGGCTTTCTCAATATTGAAATCTTCCATGATACGTATATATAAAGACCAAAGATACGGAAATTAATGTTAAATTTGCAGGCTGCAGCAACGGAGTGAGCGGTATGGACTGGATGGAAATATTCACTTTTGTCACAGGACTGATTTACATATATCTTGAGGTGAGGCAGAAGAATCTCATGTGGATTGTAGGGCTCATCACGAGTGCCGCATCCATGTATGTGTTCTTCGGAGAGGGGCTCTATGCTTCGACGGCTCTCAATCTCTATTATTTCGTGATATCATTCTGGGGCTTGTACCAGTGGCGGCGGGACAGCGGGAGGATGAAGGGCTCAGATGCCTTGCGGACTGATACGGGAAACGGCGGGAAGGCGGAGGAAGTGATTCATCTCGGACGGCTCACGTTGCGCACCGTGCTTGTGAGCCTTGCCGTGTATGTGGTGCTGACGGTCGGTCTGATACACCTTGTGCAATATCTCGGAGACCCGATGTCGATGCTTGATGCAGGCATCGCGATGCTCGGGGCTGTCGCAACATGGTGGCTCGGACGGTCCTACAAGGAACAGTGGATATTGTGGGTGGCCGCCAACATGCTTACTTCCGTGATGTGCCTGAGAAGCGGGATGTACTATCTTTTCGTGCTGTATCTTGTATATACGGTCGTCGCGGCATACGGTTATTTCCATTGGAAGAGGAACGGAAAATATATAGACTGACTATGACAGGGATTTCAATAAAGGCGATTGCTGCCTGCCTGATGATGATGGCTGCTACTGCCGGCTCGTATGCGCAGCAGAAAGACTGGGTGAATTTCGGCCGTTATGCCGCAGCGGACAGTATGCTGGCTGTCTCCGGACAGAAGCCTCCGAAGGCGGTGTTTATCGGGGACTCCATTACTGACGGATGGGACGGCAAGGACGAGGCGTTCTTCACGGACAACAATTTCGTCTGCAGGGGTATTTCCGGCCAGACATCCTCCCAGATACTGCTCAGGTTCAGGCAGGATGCTGTGGACCTCCGTCCGGAGTACGTTGTCATCTTGGCGGGGACCAATGACCTGGCATTGAATGATTATCATCTGGCTCCGGAGAACGTACTGGACAATCTGAAGTCGATGTGCGATATCGCCAGGGCTAACAGAATAAGACCGGTGCTGTGCTCCGTCACCCCGGCATCAGGATTCTGGTGGAGGAAGTCTGTGACAGGAGTGGAAGACAAGATACGTTCACTCAATGATATGATAAGGGCTTATGCCAAGTCCGAGAGGATACCGTACGTGGACTATCATCAGGCTCTGGTTGACACGGACGGCGGTATCCGGGACTGTTACTCGGACGACGGTGTGCACCCTAATGAGGCATGCTACAAGGTGATGGAGGAGATTGTCCTCGAATATATAAGATAAAGACATACGGCGATGGCTGACGGCATGATACTGATAATGGAGAGCGGGGCGACAAAGACGGAGTGCTGTCTTTGCGATGAGGGGGGCGATGTGCATTCCCGATTCAGGATGCCAGGGATAAATGTGGCTTCCATGTCGCGGCAGGCTGTCACAGATGCCTTGACGGGACTTGCTCCGATAGCCCGGTGGCGTGAGTCGGTGACAGGGATATTCTTTTACGGAGCCGGCGTCATGGACGGATGCCGTGGGGATGTGGAGGGGATTGATGTGCTGGATGATGCGTTAGGAGACATTTTCCCGTCCTCGTGCAGGGAATACAATTCGGATATGCTGGCGGCTGCAAGGGCATTGTGCGGGGACAGGCCCGGGGTTGTGGCGATATTGGGGACAGGCTCGAACAGTTGCAGTTATGACGGCAGGGCCATAGTGAGGAACATTCGTCCAGGCGGCTTCATACTCGGGGACGAGGGAAGTGCCGCTGTCCTCGGGAAGATGTTCCTCTCGGATTACATCAAAGGTCTGGTGCCCGAAAGGATTGCAGATGATTTCAGCAGGAGATATGGTCTGGGCTACAAGGATATCGTAAGTCAGGTGTACGGGAGCGGCACCCCGTCGCGCAATCTGGCGTCATTCGCCCCGTATCTTCTGGAGATGAGGGACGAGCCTTATGTCGGCAGGCTGCTGGCAGACAATTTCAGGAATTTCTTTGAGAGAAGCCTGTTGAGATATGATGAAAGGGAGCATGGAATCTACGTGGCGGGGTCGTTCGGATATGCCTGCAGGGACATTCTGCAAGATATGGGAGCCGGATACGGGCTGCGTTTTGCAGGATTCATGCAAAGTCCGATGGACGCCCTGGCAGGCTTCCATTGCAAAGGTAAACGGATAGGTGATGTATAAAGAGAATTATCCTTCAAAACTGCTTGAGGAAGCAGTCAATGCCATAAATACGCTGCCGGGAGTCGGCAAGCGGAGCGCATTGCGCCTTGCTCTGCATCTTCTGAGACAGCCGCAGGAGAATGTTCATCATTTCACTGCAGCCATAAACAGTCTCAGGGATGATGTCAGGTATTGCAGGGTGTGCAGGATGGTGTCGGACGATGACATCTGCTCCATCTGCTCGGACCAGTCCAGGGACAGGTCGACGATATGCGTTGTGGAGAGTGTCCGGGATGTCATGAGCATAGAGAATACCGGCCAGTATCATGGGCTGTACCATGTGCTCGGAGGCATCATCTCCCCGATAAACGGGGTAGGACCGTCCGACCTGACGATAAAGGAACTTGTCGGGCGGGTGGCAGGACTTGGCGGAGGCGAGGTCATTTTGGCATTGAGCGGGGATGTTGAGGGTGAGACAACGTCATTTTACATATACAGGCAGATTTCCGGCTATGGGGTCAAGGTCTCGTCCCTTGCGCGTGGTCTCGGGTTCGGAGACGACCTTGAATATGCCGATGAACTGACATTGGGACGGTCCATAGCCAACAGGCAGGAGTTCCATCCGTGAGATGGATTTCCTTGCGGAGACCGGATGGACAGGACGTCCTGCATGAACGGCGGCTGGAGGCATGACCGGCCGGTGCGGATAACAATTAAAAGGAATATATTATGAGTTTTGTCGAGATCATCCTGCTCTCAATGTCGTTGAGCGTGGATACTCTGGCGGTATCGCTGGGAGGCAGCGTCTCCCTGGGCAGGATATCGCCCGGCAAGGTGGCCAAGGTGTCGCTGGCATTCGGGCTGATGCAGGCCTTGCTGATTTTTCTTGGCTGGGCTGCAGGGGCGTCGGTCGCTTCATTCATTCATCAGGCTGCACACATCATAGGTTTTGTCATACTTATGTATATCGGAGGCTCTATGGTGTGGTCTGCGGTGAGGAAGTCGGAGGAGAAGACAGACCTGAGCGGGGTACGCAATCTTCTGCTTGCCGCATTCGCCACCAGTATAGACGCTTTTGCCGTAGGTATCTCTCTTGCCATGGCAGGTATGCAGTCAGACAATGCCTTGGCTCTTGTTGCCGCAGTATTCTGCATGACGGTCCTCGCCGCGGCGTTCGGGGTGTCATGCGGGGCTTTTATCGGATGCAGGTGCGGCAGGCCGGCCAAGATAGCCGGGGGCATCGTGTTGATTGGCATCGGCATAAGTCTCCTGTTCTGATTTCTTTTTGAAATATCGGCGGAATTGTATAATTTTGCGGATTCCCGGTCTGAAAAACTGTATGAGGGATGATTGAAATCTTCTACAAATCAAACGGTCAGATGCAGATGGCGCAGTCGGAGGAGGTGTTCAAGGACATCAATCCATCCGATGTCGTCTGGATTGATCTTTTTGCTCCTACAGGAGACGAGAAGCGTGCCGCAGAGGCTTTTGTCGGCACCACCATACAGAGCCGGGCTACAGCTGAGGAGATCGAGAGTTCGTCCCGCTTCTCCGAGACCGAGACAGCCATATTCGCCAATACCAACTTCCTCATCCCGGGACCAGAGGAATATTCGATGGAGGCGGTGTCGTTCATTATCACAGGCAACATACTCACAACGCTGAGGGAGTGCCCGCTGAGGAGTTTCACAGACCTGCAGCGCAGGATGCTGGCTTTCCCTAAGATGTATTCCACAGGATTCCGCGTGTTTGTGAGCATCCTGGAGCAGAGGATTGACCTTGATGCGGATATGATTGAGCTCATGTCAAAGGAGATCGAGCAGTACAACAGGAAGGTGAGCCTCGGAGAGGACATCAACGAGGAGTTTCTCTTGGACATCAATCAGTTGCAGGAGAATACCATGCTGGTAAGGGAGAACATCGTCGACAAGCAGAGGGTGATTTCCAGCCTTCTGAAGAGCAGCAAGTATCCGCATGAGATGCAGTCCAAGCTGAATGTGATGCTGAAAGACATCTCGTCCCTTATCAACCACACGAACTTCGGCTTCGAAAGACTTGAGTATCTGCAGAATACGGTCATAGGTCTCATCAACCTGGACCAGAACAAGATAATGAAGGTCTTTACCCTAGTGTCCCTTCTCCTGATGCCTCCTACTCTGATAGCAAGTTTCTACGGCATGAACGTATCTCTGCCTATGACAGGCACTTCGTGGGACTGGGTCATCATCCTGGGGCTGATGGCGCTTTCGTTCGGAGTGATACTGATAATATTCAAAAGAATGAAAATGCTGTAGATTTAAGTCAACAATGACGGAAAATATTTGATAATACGGAATTTATATATAACTTTGCGCGCCTTTTGACCGGAGGCGCGCATTTTTTGTCTCCGGCGGGTATGAAAAATAAAGTCAAACGTACTAATTCGTATTAATTTTTATTTTTATGGAAGAAAACAAGACAGTTGTTGCAGAAGAGGCTGTAAAGGCCGAGGCAGCAGAGGCTCCTAAGGCAGAGACCGCTCCTGCAGCAGAGCAGACCGCACACTCCATGCTGAACGCATCAGTGGATCCGGACAAGTTCGACTGGGACGCATTCGAGAACGAGGAAGTTCCGGGCGAGGACAGGCAGAAAGTGTCTGAAGAGTATGACAAGACCCTTTCAAAAGTGGTTGAGAATGATGTTGTTGAAGGCGTCGTTACAGCCATCTCAAAGAGAGAGGTGATTGTGAACATCGGCTACAAGAGCGAAGGTGTCATCATGGCTCCGGAGTTCCGTTACAATCCTGACCTCAAAGTCGGAGACAAGGTGGAAGTGTATGTGGAGACGGCAGAGGACAAGAAGGGACAGCTCATCCTTTCCCACAAGAAGGCCCGCGCCCTCCGCTCCTGGGATATGGTCAACCAGGCATATAACAACAATGAGATTGTCAAAGGTTATGTCAAGACCCGTACAAAGGGCGGTATGATTGTCGATATCTTCGGCATCGAGGCCTTCCTTCCGGGTTCGCAGATCGACATCAAGCCTATCAGGGACTACGACCAGTATGTAGATACTACAATGGATTTCAAGATCGTCAAGATCAACCAGGAGTTCAGGAACGTCGTTGTGTCGCATAAGGCTCTTATCGAGGCAGAACTCGAGCAGCAGAAGAGCGAGATCATCAGCAAGCTTGAGAAAGGCCAGGTTCTTGAGGGTACAGTCAAGAACATCACCAACCACGGTGTATTCGTTGACCTCGGTGGTGTTGACGGACTTATCCACATCACAGACCTCTCTTGGGGCAGGATCAACCATCCGGAGGAGGTCGTACAGCTCGACCAGAAGATCAGGGTGGTCATCCTCGACTTCGATGAGGCCAAGAAGAGAATCGCCCTCGGTCTCAAGCAGCTCACAGTACATCCTTGGGATGCTCTTGACCCGAACCTCAAGGTCGGAGACAAGGTCAAAGGCAAGGTTGTCCTCATAGCTGACTACGGCGCATTTGTCGAGATAGAGCCGGGCGTAGAGGGTCTTATCCATGTGTCAGAGATGTCATGGTCTCCAAGACTCCGTATCGCACAGGACTTCCTCAAGGTCGGAGACGAGGTGGAGGCACAGATTCTCACCCTCGACAGGGAAGAGAAGAAGATGTCTCTCGGTCTCAAGCAGCTCGTGCCTAACCCTTGGGAGAACATCAGAGAGAAATACCCTATCGGATCAAAACATACTGCAGTGGTACGCAACATCACCAACTTCGGTGTGTTTGCAGAACTTGAAGAAGGCATAGAGGGGCTTGTCCACATCAGCGACATCTCATGGACCAAGATCAAACATCCGTCAGAGTTCGTCCAGGTAGGCGACAAGATTGATGTTGTCATCCTCGACTTCGATGAGGAGAACCACAAACTGAGCCTCGGCCACAAGCAGCTCCTCCCTAATCCTTGGGATGAGGTTGAAAGCAAGTTCGCTGTAGGTACAGTGCATGACGGCAAGATCGTGTCTGTGTCGGACAAGGGCGCTACAGTGACTCTTGACGATGATGTAGAGGCATTCTGCAGCACCAAGGAACTCGCCAAGGAAGACGGTACGATGCCTGTTGCAGGTGACGTGCTCCCGTTCAAGGTCATTGAACTCAAGCGCAGCACCAAGAGGGTGTCACTCTCCCATGTGAGGACTTACGCAGAGGAGAAGAAGTCTGAGAAGCCTGCCGGAGAGGCTGACAACACCAAGAAGGCAGTCAAGAAGATCAATTCCAACATTGAGAAGACTACTCTCGGTGACATCTCAGAGCTCGCAGCACTCAAGAGCAAACTTGAAAAAGGTGAGTAGCAGTCTTTTCTGCAGATGAACTTCACTTTGAATATACTGGGCACGGCTTCGGCCCTGCCCGTATTGAACAGATTCCCAAGCGCCCAAGTACTTGATGTACGGGGGCGCTTGTTTTTGATTGACTGTGGAGAAGGAGCGCAGATGCAGATACGGAAGATGAGGCTGTCCTATCTGCGTATAGACAATATCTGCCTCTCCCATCTTCACGGAGACCATATATTCGGGCTTTTCGGCCTGCTTTCCACCATGGCCATGCTCGGCAGGACATCCCATCTCAACATATTCGCCCCCAAGGGGTTCGCGCCGATACTGAAGTTCTATCTTTCCAATTTCGCTGACGGGCTGAGATTCAGTATCGAGCATCATCCTCTTTCGATGAGGGAGCCTGAGACCGTATGGTCGTCCAGGTCATTGGAGATGCTTGCCTTTCCCCTCAATCACAGGATAGATTCATACGGATTCCTGATAAGGGAGAAGATGCCGATGCCGAATGTGGACAAGGCTGCGATAGCCAGATATGATCTGACTGTCGCTGAGATTGCTGCATTGAAGAGGGGAGAGGATGTGGTGAGACAGGCAGGGGATGAAGTCATCCCGAATGCGGAGGTCGCATACCGGCCCTATGTGCCCCGGAGTTATGCTTATTGCAGCGACACTGCGCCTTTCCCTGAACTCCCTGAGTGGGTGAAGGGGGTCTCTCTCCTGTATCACGAAGCCACCTTCCCTGAGGAACTGGCATCAATGGCGGAGAAGACGTTCCATTCCACTGCAAGGCAGGCTGCTGAGTGCGCTGCCGCCGCAGGGGTCGGACGGCTGGTAATAGGGCATTACTCTTCGAGATATGCCGACACCGCAATCTTTCTGCAGGAAGCATCCGAGGTCTTCCCGAAGACGGAACTTGCGCGGGAATGTATGACAGTGGAAGTGCCGTTGGTGAAATTGACTGTTTAAAGTGTGGCGGATTTTGCTTAAATTTGCATCTCATGAAATTTTGGTTCAGGATGGTCTCACGATTTTCGGCGGTGCCGCGTATTGTTGTTGCCGCACTGTCTTTTCTTCTACCTCTCAGTCTGTCTGCTGACAGATCTCCCCAGCATCTCTATATCGAGCAGTATTCAGGGATAGCCGTGTCTGAGATGTACAGGTCGGGAGTGCCGGCAAGCATAACTTTGGCACAGGGGATGCTGGAGTCGTCCAACGGCCAGTCACGGCTTGCGGTGAAAGGCAACAATCATTTCGGCATCAAATGCCATGACTGGAAAGGTGCGAGGATGTTTGAGGACGATGACAGGAAAGGCGAGTGCTTCAGGAAATACGGTTCTCCCGAAGAGTCCTTCAGGGATCATTCGGATTTCCTGAGATACAGGGACAGGTACAGCTTCCTCTTCGATCTTGAGACTACGGACTATAAAGGCTGGGCATACGGCCTGAAACGGGCAGGCTATGCCACTGATCCTGCATATCCGAGGAAACTCATCAAACTTATCGAGGACTATGACCTGGACAGGTTTGACCGTATGGATGAATCCTATGCAGCAGGTCAGGAAGGGGCCGCGAAGAAGACCAGAAGGAGGGGCAGGGACTACTCTTCCGTACCGGCATCGCCTTCCTCGCTTGAACAGGCTGTCGAGGTGACGGGCGGGCAGGTGTTCAACATATCCCTCTCCAGGAGACTGTATTCAAAGAACAATGTGGTGTTTGTGTATTCCAATGAGGGCGAGACATACGGTGACATTGCAGCAGCCAACGGGCTGTTCAGGAAGGAACTGCTCAGGTTCAATGATCTTGACGGGGACAGGGAACTGCTTCCTGGGACTGTGGTCTATCTTGAGAAGAAGAAGTCACAGGCCGTAAAAGGTCTTGACAAGCATATTGTCGATGGCGGGGACGAGACATTGTGGGAGATATCGCAGAGATATGGTGTAAGGATGAAATCCCTGCTCAAGATGAACGGGCTGGAAGAAGATGCCGTTCTTCGTGACGGGGATGTGATAAGACTCAGAAGGAGATGATGACAGATGAAAAAGACGGGAAATAAGAGGACGGACAGAAGATCCTATACGGTTGATGTGCTGATAGCGGCTGTACTTGTCGCTGTCGTGTTTTTTGTGGGACGTTATTTTGCAGACAACAAGATGAGCAATTTCTCGGAGAAATACGTCCTTTATGTATATCCCGGAATGTCTGCGGAGTCCATACTTGACTCTTTGGACACTGGAGCGGGGGCATTGCGGTACGGAAGCCTGGAGCGGTGTGCAGCCAAGGAGAGGCTTGAATCGAGGGCCAAGCCGGGAAGATATGTCATAGAGCCGTCGTTTTCTGCCGTGTATGCCATAAGACTTGTGTGCAACGGGTGGCAGACTCCCCAGAATCTTACACTCTCAGGCACAATCAGGTCCAAAGGCAAACTGGCCGCCGTCATCGACAGGCAGATGATGGTGGATTCCGCCGAGGTCGCGGATGCCCTTGATGACGAGGAGTTCCTTTCCGTCTACGGGTTCACTCCCGAGAATGTGTTCGCATTATTCCTGCCTGATACTTATGAGATGTACTGGACTGCTTCGGTCAAGGATATCTTTGACAGGTTCAAGAAAGAATATGACCGCTTCTGGACTCCGGAGAGACTGTCCCTGGCCGAGAAGAGAGGGCTTTCACGTATGGAGGTGTCCATACTTGCCTCAATCGTGAACGGGGAGACTCTGCAGTCCGTGGAATATCCTGTGATTGCCGGCGTCTATCTCAACCGTCTTCGCAAGGGCATGAGACTCCAGGCGGATCCTACCATTGCATTCTGTTATGACTATACTCTGGACAGGATACTCAAGAAACACCTGAGGGTGGACTCTCCTTATAATACCTACAAATATGCAGGACTTCCTCCTGCCCCTATAAATGTGCCGCCAAAGGCATGTATCGATGCCGTCCTCAGGCCTGATACCCATGGCTACATCTATTTCTGCGCAAGTCCTGACTTTGACGGGACACACAGGTTCGCGGTCACATACGGTGATCACATGCGCAATGCGAGGGAGTTCCAGCGGGCTCTGACCGCAAGGCAGAGAGAGAATTCCTGACAGCTATTCCTGCCTCCCGGCAGCGGCCAGGAGCCTTTCCCCGATTATCCTTGCTGAACAGGCTATCAGATCCTCGCAAGGACGCTTCCTGTAATATTCAGGAGTCCTGTCTGACGGCTCGGGAGATTCGACTGCGTTCTTTGGCTTCAGTCCGAGGAGTTCCCGGCATACGATGGAGCCGTTCTTCTCCCTGAATGCTGCAGCGACATCCTGTACCAGTGCATAGTTGGCTGTCCTGTCCGTCTTTATCGAAGGGTCGGCGGCCGGTGAGATGAAGCCTGTGAGCATGAACATCGCTGTCACTGAGCCGCATACCTCGCGCAGTCTTCCCATGCCTCCTCCGAATGCGGATGCCATCACCGCGGCTGTCTGCGGCTCCAGACCTATCACATCGGCATACGCCAGCAATACTGACTGGCAGCAGTTGTAGCCGTGTACCTTGAAATTGTCCCTGGCCATCCGGACTCTCTCTTCTATGTCGAAGCCGGGGCTGATTCTTATCTCGGGATTCTCCATATCATCTCCTTATTTGCATACCATTATGTCAAGAATCATATTGTCGGTGTTCTGCATCCCTACGGAGCCTATCTGACCGAGATTCCTGATGGTCTTCTCTATATCCTTTTCTATGATGCCGTCCTGCTCCGAGATGCAGGTGCCTTCCATTGCCAGGACGGCGGACTGGATTGCGCTTGACACTCCGGAGGCGACCTTCATGGCGCATCCGACCTTCGCCCCGTCGCATACCATGCCAGTGATGTTGCCGATCATGTTCTTGATGGCAGCACATATCTGCCCGTAGTCTCCGCCGCGGAGATATACGATGCCGCAAGATGCCCCTGTGGATGCTATCACGCAGCCGCAGAGGGCGGAAAGCTTGCCGAGATAGCCCTTGATGTGAATGGCGACAAGGTGGCTCAGTACGAGGGCTCTCGCCAGATGCTCTTCATCGGTCACGTATTTTAGCGCATAAGCTATGACGGGCATTGTGACAGTGATTCCCTGGTTGCCGCTTCCGGAATTGCTCATTGCCGGGAGTGTACATCCTGCCATTCTCGCATCTGATGCCGATGCGGTCAGAGCCATGGCATAACTCATGAAATCCGTCCCGAACACCTCATTGTACCGGCTGTTGAGTATGGTCTTTCCCACTTTCAGCCCGTAATCTCCGGCAAGTCCCTCATTGGCGAGGGCGAGATTGAGATCCCTTGATTCGAGGATGAATCTGATGTCATCGAACGGGACTGAGGATGCGAATCTGACTATCTCGTCAACAGTGACATCGGCTCCTGTGATGCCATCTTCCGGAGCATCGGCATTGAATTCCCGGCTCTCCGAAGACTTGAGAATGTTCCCGTCGAACCATGTCTCCACTATGTTGTCATGGTCATCTTCTATGACGGCAGATGACTTGTGCCCGTCTTCCGTAGATACTGTGGCCTTTACATACAGTTTATGCGAGGTGTCTGCGATAGAGACAGCCACTCTCTTTTCCGTGACAAGTTCCTTGGCTCTTCTTATCGGGCTGTCGCCGAGGTCGTGCAGGACCTCAAGCCCGTAAGCCGACTTGCCGCACACGGCACCGAGTGCGGCTGCAATATAAAGCCCTATCATGCCGGTCCCCGGTATGCCGACGCCCATCCCGTTCTTCAGGATGTTTCCGCTCACTTCCACATTTATCCTGAAATCTGTCGAGAGCCTCCAGTCATCCTTTTTGCATTCAGGGCATCTTTCTTCGATGATTTCCACGGCCTTGGCGACGGATAACGCCACGGCTATCGGCTCCGTACATCCCAAAGCCGGCTTTACTTCTCTTCTGATGAGAGAGATGATTTCAGTCTCACAGGCGGTCATTTCTCAAAAAAATTCAGGGTCTGACTTATTATGGAGCCAAAGGCATCCTTGTCTGTGACTGTTTCGAGGGGGAAACCTATTATCACTGTCTTGTAGTCGCCTGAATCATAATAGATACCTGCGGATATGCCGGAGTCTGCATATTTCAGGAATGTCCCTGCGGTATCCGCGTCACCGGCAGGCTTTGACGGGGCAATCCCGTCCGGGTTCTCCACCCTATAGTACCTGTCGCTGTAACTGTTGTTGTACGAAAATGATTCTACCTTAGCCCATGAGGGCGTGCCGGGACAGCGTACCTCTCCTGTCTTGCTGCCGAAGCAGGTGATCCATCTGTAGCCGAGCACATCTTCTGCAAATCTGATGCTCTCAGCCCTGTATGTGCTGTCGCATCCTGTCTCATAGACCCTGTCCCATATATCAGTGCCGATATATGCCCCGGAGGCGAGTATGTTGCCGCCATGTGAGCAGAAATCCCTTATCGCATCCTGCAGCATCGGGGTGAATATCCTGTATCTGTCAGGATATGAGCCGTTGCCGATTTTTGTATTGACCTGTTTCCCGCAGATGAGATCCATGCTTCCGAATGCCCTCCTGACTGTGGAGTCGGATACGAATACGGCGGCACCTGTTGAACAGAACGGGTAGCCGGCCTGCATTATTGCGAGTCCATGGACATACGGATAGTCAAATGTGTTCCCGGCGATGACCTTTCCTGCATAGTCGCCGTCACTCGCCCCGAATCCCGGATTGTCATCGTCAGTCCACGGCATATCCCTCCTGTACTGGTACATCTCACCGGCGAATGTGATGTCGCTGATATATGGCACACCGCTGTCTATCCTGTTGTCAAATCCGGCATAGCGGGGTGTGTCGAATGATGCAGGTGCAGCCACACGGTAGAAATTGTTTACAATCAGTACAGGTCTGTCTGATACGGGCTCTGCAGGTATTCCGGCACTGAGAATCTCGGACGGGAGGCTTTCGCCACCGGAGTTGCATGCAGTCACCTTGAAACTGTATATGTGCCCCTTGTCTATCATGACATCATGCCTGTAGTATCCGTCCTTGCCCCTTGCGGTTTTGAGGACTGTCCCGTTGTCGAACGCCCCGTCATCCTTTCTGGTGTACAGTATGAAGCGGTCAGGTACGGCAGTAGGCTCAAGAGTGTCGGCAGTGGCTTTCCATCTGAGCCCTACAGTCCCTGGGGAGCCGCTGTCCTTGAATACCGCAGCGAACGAATTGACAGGCAGCGGCTGGACGACATAGTCTTTTCTGTACCTGTTTGCAAGATATTTCAGTATTCCCTTGTATACAGACCGGCTGACGGTGAACCTGAATGAAGGATCAAGCCCGTATCTCATGTCTGCAAAGTTCTGATGTGAAAGAAGTTCCAGCAGCATTGCCGGTACAGGAGGTGTCCTGGACTCGCTGTATGAACGGTCCCACAGGCAGCGTCTGTTCCAGATGGTGTCATACTGGGCGCGGAGGTCTCTGACTATCTGGCTTTGGACAAGATAGGCATACTCCCTGCAGGTCATCCTGTTCTCCCCGTCAGGAAGTCTTGTACTGTTGTCGCATTTGAGGGTGTAGATGGCAAGTGTCCCGACTGTCGAGTCATTGGGTGTGATGCCGGCATCAGAATGGAATCCGAAAGACAGATCCAGCGGTATGCCCTTGCCCTCTTCGTCGGGATTGACCTGTGAGCCTCCGCTGAGCCAGCTGACCCATGCCCCTCTGGACATGAAGTCGTCCATATAGTCGTTCTTCTGCCCGTTCTGGCTGTATGCGGAAGTGTCCGTACCGGCCCACTGCATCCAATACCTGGCACCTTCGACGAACCTCGGGAGCCCCGAGATTTCAGCGACGGCAGTGGAGTCGTCATACGGCCGTCGTGCGATGTTTCCCATGCCCCCTCCGATCTTGACTGCATCTGCAGTGACCACGCTTCCGGCTGAGAATTTTTTGCCGTCAGGAACAACATTGTCGAGTATCACACATCCGTCAGTCCCTTTCCCGAAACAGAATGTCCCCAGATACACCCATGTCCCGCCACCGATTCTCTGGTTGACTATGAACCGGCTTTCTCCTCCGAGATGCCTTACGGTGTATCTTGCCGCATTTGTGCTGTTCGGAAGGCTCTTGTATGATACGTAGACGGCATATTCCCCCTTTTCCTTTATCTCAGGAGTCCAGATTGCCTCTGCAGCATTGGAGTGTCTCCGTGACTGGATGCAGGAGACCATTCTTGCAGTACCCGCCTCAAAAGGATTCTCAAGCCCGCAGTAGACTTCGAGCGTATCGGCAAAGCCTGTCCCGGCATCTTCCCATGCCCCTGTCTCCGAGTAGATGCCGCATCTTCTCGTCGGTCTTCCCGGTGTCCGCACGAATGTAGAGTCATTGTCTATTATTATCTCGTCCGTGTTGGTGTCCCGTTCCCGTGGCAGGATTACTGTCGCTCCGGCATTTTCCAGCATAGGCACCAAGTAGGGGAGGACGAACCCCTGGGTGAAGATGTCCTCTGCGGTCTGGAACAGGCATGGCCTCTGCCATTCCCACCTGTCCATCGACTGCTCGAAGTATCTCCCGTGACTTTGCCACAGGGCGATGTGCCTGTTGTCCAGCCCGTCCTTGAACGCCGGCTTCTGCAGATTCTCCACCAGTGGGGCATCCGTTGCCCGGTGTGATGGCCTGGTGTATTCAGACGGGGAATACTTCCCGTCATATCCCAGTGCGGGAGTGATGAGTCTCTCGAATTTTATCTTGTTGCTGTATATGCTGCCGACTGAGCGGTCTCTGTATTCTGCAGGGAAATGTCTTTTCAGTTCCGACCGGAACCATCTGGCATCGGCGGATGTCCATGGCCAGTCCCCGAGGCTCACGGTGAAGTAGAAATCAAGCGAGTTGCCGCGCTTCATCACAGCGTAGAGTTCCAGTTCGCAATCTACCGATGTCCGCGCGCGTATCAGTGAGTCCAGAGTGTCACATACCGGCTCGAAATCCGTCACAATCTTGCTTTCCCTTGTGTCCGCCATGGCCCTGCCGGACGGCATGAGCACAGATGCAAACGCACTGAGGATAATGCAGACAGGGATAATGTATCTTTTCATGACAGGCTCACCATTTTTTTGAGATTGCCCCGTAGCACAGTACCAGGACCGTACTTGTGAACAGGCCCAGGCAGTCTGCCCTGAAATCCAGTATGTCACAGCTGCGGTAGCCGGTAAACTGCTGGAGAAGTTCGATGGCGCCTCCCGCAACCGTACCTGCAATCAGGGTGATGAGCAGGAATATGATCAGTCTTGACGGCTTGCCGGTGCTTCTGTGGAATGACATGTAGGCCAGTATGGGCAAGGGCAGGAACATGATGAAATGCAGTATCTTGTCCTTCGGTATGCCGAGCCAGATGCCGTTGAGGTCGAATATCGGGCTGACATGTGCAAAACACAGGACACAGATGGCGACCGCGTATACCAGCATCAGAAACCTTGACAGATATATTGTGGACTTTCCCATTTCTAAAGAGTCTGCATGTCATTGAGTTTCTTGTAATAGCCGTCGAGCGCGATGAGTTCCTCGTGCCTGCCTCTCTCAACGATTTCCCCTTCATGCATCACGCATATCTCGTCTGCATTCTTGATGGTGGACAGCCTGTGGGCTATGGCGATTGTAGTGCGGGAGGTCATCAGCCTGTCGAGGGCCTCCTGGACTATTCTCTCGGATTCGGTATCAAGGGCGGAGGTCGCCTCGTCGAGGATGAGTATCGGCGGGTTCTTCAGGATGGCCCTTGCGATGCTTATCCTCTGCCTCTGTCCTCCCGACAGCTTGCTGCCCCGGTCTCCGATGTTGGTGTCATAGCCGTCCTCCTTCTCCATGATGAAGTCATGGGCATTGGCTATCTTGGCTGCGGCCACCACCTGCTCCATTGTCGCCCCCTCCACTCCGAAGGCGATGTTGTTGAATATGGTGTCATTGAACAGGATGGCCTCCTGGTTTACGTTGCCTATCAGGCTTCTGAGGTCTTTCACTCTCACATCCCTTATGTCCTTGCCGTCTATCGTTATGGAGCCGGAAGTCACGTCGTGGTATCTCGGGATCAGGTCGACAAGGGTGGATTTCCCGGAGCCGGACTGTCCCACCAGGGCTATTGTCTTGCCTTTCGGGATGGAGATGCTGATGTTCTTGAGGACTTCTTTCCCGTCTTCATATCTGAAGCATACATTATTGAATTCAATCCTGTCTTCAAACCCGTCCAGGTCGAGAGGATTTTCCTTCTCCTTGATATTGTTCTCGGCCTTCAGTATCTTGTCCACACGTTCCATCGAGGCGAGTCCCTTAGGTATGTTGTAGCCTGCGCGGGCGAACTCCTTCAGCGGATTGAGCACGCTATAGAGAATCACCATGTAGAATATGAACGTAGGGGCATCGATAGGAGCCTTGTCGCTGAGTATCAGTGTGCCGCCGAACCACAGCACTATCATTATCATTACGGTGCCGAGGAATTCGCTGACAGGGTGGGCGAGGGACTGGCGTATAGCCACCTTGCTTGTCGCTGTCCTCAGCTCATTGCTCACCTTGGTGAACCTGTCCACCATCCTGTCCTCTGCGATGAAGGCTTTTATGATTCTCAGTCCTCCGAGCGTCTCTTCCAACTGGGACATGGTGTCGCTCCACTTCCCCTGTGCCTCAAGTGACTGCTTCTTGAGCTTCTTGCCTATCGCACTCATTCCCCATGCCATTGCAGGCACCACCAGCAGAGTGAAGAGCGTCAGCTGCCAGCTGGTGACGATGAGGGTCGTGAAATAGAACAGTATGAGAATCGGATTCTTGATGAGCATATCCAGGGAACTTGTGATGGAATACTCTATCTCTCCCACGTCCCCGCTCATCCTTGCGATGATGTCGCCTTTCCTTTCCTGCGAGAAGAACCCGAGAGGGAGCCGCATCATCTTGTTGTACACAGTCACCCTGATGTCTCTGACGACCCCTGTCCTGAGAGGCACCATGATGGCGGACGAGCCGAAATAGCACGATGTCTTCAATGCCGTCATGACACCCAGGAAAAGCCCGAGGACAAGCAGTGTCACGGATCCTCCATGCATATCAATCAGTTGGGTGACATAGAAATAGAGGTTGTTCGTCAACTTGTCTTTCATGTCGGCTGCCGCATCCCACGGTATGAATTCATACACCTTGTCGTTGATCTTGAAGAGGATCTGAAGGATAGGTATGATAAGGGAGAATGAGAATATGTTGAAGATCGCCGAGAACATGTTCAGCAGCACGGCGCCGACAAGATATTTATTGTAAGGAGCGACAAAGCGCTTCATCATTTGCCAGAATTCTTTCATCTCAAATGCGTAATGGTAAACAATCTGCAAATATAACCGATTTTGTGTAAATATCCCATGTCAGTGCCATCTCTTGTGACTCCACAGCCAGTTGGCGGGATCTTTCCTGATGTCGGCTTCCAGCATCCTGAAATATTTTTTCATAAGTTCCTCGGGATCTTGTCCTGAGGCATTTTCAGTGATGACATCATAGGTGAGCCGGTAATGCCCTCTTTCGAGCCGTTCCTGCCTCATGTACAGCACTGCGAACCCCAGTTTTGCCGCCAGGGCGAAGCCTCCGAGCATACCGACAGTCTTCTGGTTCAGAAATATGCCGGCATCGTGGCAGGCCTTGTAAGGGAACTGGTCCGCTATCATCACATATATCGGCTTGTCATTCTTGCGTGCCACCGCGTGCCTCAGCAGCTTGACATCCTCCACCTGTCCCTTGTAGTCCGGGAGCGGGGCCTTGCGGTTTTCGTAGAATACCTTGTCTGACACCTTGTTGTACATCGCCCTGTATGCCACATAGAAATTGTCCATGTCGATATGGCTGCGCAGGTCGGCAGTGTAGGAGTACTCATATATCCCTCCGAGCAGTTCCCAGTTGCCGCAATGCGATGTCATGCAGAACACGCCCCTGTCCTTGTTCGCATCCAGGAGGACTTCCGGGTTGGTGTAGTCGTATATTCTCTGCCTGTGCAGTTTGTCGCCGTTGCCGTGGCATCCTCCGAACCATATCGTCTCGGCTGCGATTTCCCCAAGCCTCTTATAGTACTGCCTGGCTATCCGGTCTATCTCGTCATAGTACTTCTCGGGGAACGACCTGGCGAGATTGGTGTATATCACACCTTTCCTGTAGGACAGGACCGACTTCATGAACCATGATGCCGCATCTCCGATCTTGTACAGGAATCCTAGCGGAAGGCTGCCGAAAGCCGATATGAGCGACCTGTATATTCTGACTTTGATATCTGTTCCGTTCATTGCTTCAAAATAACTTCCAAAGATAATTTATTTTCAACAGCGGAACAAAAATATTAGATTTGCAAGATAATTCTATCCAGACATGAGACTTCTTGTGCATCTTCATATCTATTATCATGACCAGACGGAGTATTTTGTCGGAAAACTTGCCAACATAAACGGGTGCGACTGGGACCTGTATGTCACCATGAACAATCTCAATCCTGTGACCATGAGTCTTGTACGCGCGGTCAAGCCGGATGCGCACTTTGTGGAGACAGACAATATAGGCTACGACATCTGGCCGTTCATCAGCATCATCAAGTCCGTCAATCTCGCGGATTACGACCTGGTCATGAAGCTCCACACCAAGAGCAGATCGGTGATCAAGACGCATGGACTCAAGTTGAAAGGCTTTGCGTGGCGTGACAGCCTGGTCGACGCCATGCTTCTGGATGAGGCTCAGTTCAGGAAAATGCTCGGCATATTCGAGAGACATAAGGAGACCGGTCTGGTATGCAGCCGGATGCTGTGGCTGGAGACCATCAACTGGACTGCAGAAGACGGGTGGATGCTTGATGATGAACTTGCGAGAATCGGCATGGCTGTGAATGACCGTCATTTCTGTGTCGGCACTATCTTTATCGCCAGGGCACAGATTTTTTCATATCTGCAGAAAGACAATATCTGCGAGCAGATGTTCTCAGGAAAGACACTTTCTCATTCCAAAGGTTCGATGTCACACGTCTATGAACGCATTCTCTCAATGTCAGCCGGGATATCCGGATATCATACTGAATGCCTGTGCTCTGACCGCCTGACGGCATTCTATTTGTTCATAAACGGCCTCGTTTCGCCCTTGCTGAGAAATATATTTTCCCTTGACAGGGAAGGATATGAGGGAAAGAAGGTGCTGAGACTGCTTGGATTGAAATTTACTCTGCAATAATATGGACATTCACAGGTTAAAGGCCGGCTTGGCGATTGTTTTCAAAGGACATGTCTTCAATTATCTGTCGCGTGACAAGGGATTGAGGAAAAAAGTGAGGGAGGAGACAATCCGGAAGGCTGTGGACGGGTATCTTGATTCATATATGGAGACAATCTCTTCTGTGAAGGAGGACGCCTGCGACTCTGATGAAGGCGACAACTGCCGTATCTTCAGTATATGGCTTCAGGGCGAGGAGAATGCCCCAGAAATTGTGAAGGCCTGCTTCAGGAGCATCAGACACAATTGCACCCAGGAACTGGTCGTGCTGGATGCCGGGACGATATGGGACTGGATAGAACTCCCTGACTATATCAGACGCAAATGGGAGAAGGGCAGGATAAAGCCGGCTCATTTTGCGGATATATGCAGGGTCGAACTTCTGTACAGATATGGGGGCGTATGGCTTGATGCCACGGCATTTGTCACTTCTCCTCTGCCCGGATGGCTGTTGGATGAGGATTTCTTCATATATCTGAGCGGGGATACATTGCCCGGAAGCTATGCGTTTGTGCAGAACTGTTTTTTCAGGGCAAGGAGGCATAACTATATTGTGAAGGTTTGGAGAGCTGCGATTCTGGAATACTGGCGCAGGGAGGATTCTGCATTGGACTATTTTATCCATCAGATGATTTTCAGGAAGGCCGTTGAAAGCAATGCCAGGGCAAAGGAATATTTTGAAAGGATGCCTCATATCGTACAGGACCCGACCCATGAACTGTGGTGGGGATATAAGGACCGCCCTTTTGATGAGAAGATATTCAGGCAGATAACATCGGCTGCCATATTTCAGAAGACCGAATACAAGTCATCTTCCGCAAAGCATCCTGTGCCCGGCAGTTTTGCAGATGTGATGATGAAGATGTATCTGTAGTATGAAAAGGCTTTTCCTGCTTGCCGGATATGACAGAGAAGGTGTCATCGGCCCGTCATTGATATATTATGTCACGGAACTTCACCGGTATGGGGATGTCGTTGCCGTCATGGACAGCGACTGCTGCGGGGCCGAATTGCAGAAACTGTCTCCTCTGGTCCTGGCCTCTGAGGGGCAACGGCATGGAGAATATGATTTCGGCTCGTACAAGAGGGCTTTCAGATGGGCAAGGGAGGCACTCGATATGTCGTCCTATGACTTCTGCTATCTTGTCAACGACTCGGTTTTCGGTCCGTTCCATGACATAGGGTCATATCTTGAATCGATGGAGCAGAAGGGCACTGATGCGTTTTCCATGGTCCTTAATCCGGACAGGCGCTCTCCGCATCTCCAGTCATGGTTCATGGGTTTCCGTCCGGCAGTGTTCATGTCAGCCTGGTTCTGTACTTTCATGGACGGGATTACCCGCCAGCAGACCAAGGAGGCGGTATGCACTGTCTATGAGACAGGGCTTTCCTGGCAGTTGAGGCAGAACGGCCATACAGTCAGTGCATTCTGCAATGTCAGAGGCAAGAGGATATACAACAGTGTGAAGTCCCTCTACAAGGCAGGCCTGCCGTTCATCAAGAAATCATCATTCACACGCCATAACGGCTCTCTCGGAGCGCAGGTAAAGTATGTGCTGGACCATGCTGACAGTGCTTTGCGTGAAGCCGTACTGCAGGATGCCCGCAGGACATGGGGAGAGGAGTATGTCTCCCGGTTCCTCTCTTCGAATCCGTTCAGGATGGCCATACGGTATATGCAATATCTGCGGACAAAAGTATTCAGAGAATATTTCTGAATTTGTGCAGAATAAGGTATTTCTCAGGATGATTCAGGAAGAATCTTCCGAACCAGATAGGATTTTTACCGTTGCTGTTGCCGATTATGCTTCTGCCTGCAATTGTCGTATATATCCCCTTGTATTTTGAAGATACATAGTCAAGCATCTTGAAGAACCTGTCAGAGATATTTCCGTAAGACCAATGTCTGCATTTCAATGGCAGAATCATTGACCTTATGCCGAAATTCTCGTATGCGTTTATGCAGAAATCTTCTACATACAGATCGAATGTGAGTGCCGTGTCGAATCGGAGACCGTATTTTTCTATAATGGAGGAATGGACAATGAGACATTGGCAGTCAAATGTGTCTGCTCTTCCTGATTTCAGCAGACCTTTCTCAGTCCTCAGCCGTTCCCCGTTACGGTCTGACTGTCTGCATGTCCCGATGCCGAACTGATATATGTTGTCTCCCGATATGATTGTCCTTGCCCCGACCGGTCCGTACAGGTTTTCTTTTGGGAGAGATTCCAGCCTTCTGGCTATATCCTCCCCGGTCTCCCAATCTTCATGGCAGAATATGAACCATGCCGGCTTGCTGAAATCCCATGAATCAAGGAAACTGTTGTACCTCTCTGATATCCCGATATTCTCACTGCGGTTGTCATAGTATACGAATCCCGCCTGGCTGTTATGCCTGTTTTCCCGTACCAGTCTGTCGTATAGAGGGAAATCCCTGACTGTTGATATGAATATAATGCTGTCGGACATTGTCATTTCTTCAATAGTGTGCCGTATATCTTTTCAATGATCTCATTGTCGACATTGTCATCGAATTTCCTGGCCCAGAAATGCGGTACGCTCATCAGCAGATCCCAGTCCCCTATGCGGAAAGTCCAAGGATGACGGATGCTTTCTCCTCTGGTCCAGTCAATGAACCTCATGTTGCTTTCATTGACGACATGTTCTTCGACGGGCTCCTTTACATACAGTTTTTCCCTGAAAGGAGAGTCCCAAACGAGTGTCGCAAGGAAAATCTCATCGCAGGTGTTTGTGTGACGGAACACTTTTTCCAGCCAGTCTTCCTTTGAGATGACATATCTTGCGAGGGCATCAGTGATGCTGAACCATTGTGATGCGAACTTGAAGTCCACGTCCCTGTTTATCTTGAAGCCGACAGCCATCTGCAGTCCCTTGAAGATGTTGTTTATCAGGTTCGTCGCAAAGTGTCCAGCCCCCTCCGGGAACAGGGTGTAGTAATGGAACCTGGAAGCGGTGGTAGGCTTGAATTTCCAGTAGTTGAGGAATTCTGTCCCGGTGTGTGCATCGAAGAAGTCATGTATCTCGTCCTGTCCCTTTATAGGGAGATCCATCCCGGAGAGGAGATGGTAATAGTCATATTCCCCGCTGGAGGTGGCTTCTCGCAACAGCGCAAGCTCGCTGCGCATTATGCTGACTCCGCCCCAATTGACCCGCAATCTGTTTTCAAGGAACACCAGCCTTGAGTATCTGCATACATCTTTCCATCCTTCAGGGTCGAATACGGCCTTTCTGTCGACGTGGATGAATATGTCGTTTCTCGGGTCGTCAAGAAGTTCCACGAGTTTGCGCAACTGTCCGAAATGATGGTGTGCAAGTATGAGGTAGGCGTGCCTCTTCATCTTTGGCTGGACTTCGGTCATATTCTGATTATTTCCCATGATTTGCAGCAGGTTTCAATGTGTCGTATATCATGTCGATTATTGCGGGATCCTTCCTTTCGTCAAATTTCCTTGCCCAGAGACATTCCGATGCCATGATGCGCTCATAGTCATCGGACACGAATGTCCACGGATGCCTTATGCTCCCGCCTCTTGTCCAGTCGATGAGACGCATATTGCAAGGATTGCCGTCACTGCCGGAGAATATCTCATCCCTGAACGGGGAGTTCCATACGAGGGTCGGTATGAAAATCTCATCACAGATGATGGCATGGGCGAAGGTCTTTTCAAGCCATGCCTTCCTTGAAAGCACATATTCCACAAAAGAGCCGGTAAGGCTGCACCATTGTGAGCCGTACCTGAAATCGACGTCCTTGTTGATAGTGAATCCGCATTTCAAGGCGATGTTCCTGAATGTCTTGTTGATGGCATGTACAATGAAATTCCTCTCCCCTTCAGGGAATGGGGTGAACAGCCTGACCCTTGATTCCGTATCCGGTGTCATAGGCCAGAAATCTATGAATTGCCTGTCAGGATGCCTGTCGAAGAAATCATGTATCGTGTCCTGATTCTTTATCGGGAGATCCATCCCGGACAGCAGATGATAATACCGGTATTCTCCGGAGGATGAAGCCTTCTCAAACAATGCAATCTCGCTTCGCATTATGCTCACTCCTCCCCAGTTGACTTTCATCCTGTTGTCAAGGATGACGAGACGTGAGTGCCTGCATGCGTTGTCAAGGCATTGTCTGTCGAATGCGGCCTTCCTGTCGACATGTATGTATATGTCATTCCTGGGATCGTCGAGCAGTTCCACGAGTTTGCGCAACTGCCGGAAATTGCTATGTGCAAGAATAAGATACGCGTGACGGTTCATGACGTGGATCACATATATCGGACAAATTTATAAAAAAATACCTTTCCCCGTCAGTAATATCGGGAGGTTTCTTGATCTTGCAGGCATTATGTCCTGCGGGTTGTACTATTGTAAATTTTCGTGTTCTTTTTCTGTTTTTGTCAGTCTGCAGAATTCAGATGCAAACCTCTCCTTGCTGAATCTTGCTTTAAGATCAGCCGGGATATTGTCTGAAAGCCGCTTCCTGTATTCTGCATTGCTGCATTCTTTGAGTCTTTGTGCCAGTCCGGCTATGTCTCCGGGCTCGAACAGCAATCCGTCAATACCGTCGTTGACCTGTTCCGGGATGGCGCCGGCTTTTGCCGCTATGACAGGCAGCCCGCAAATGCGGGCTTCGGCAATTGTACGTCCGAACGTCTCCATTCTTGAGCATGATACTACCACATCAGTTTTTTTGTATACGGGAAAGATGTCATCAGTGAAATCACGCAGTTCGATATGGGAAGCAAGATTCTTTTCCTTGACGTATCTGTCAAGGATGTCCTTATATCCTGTTTCCGGATCATATCCGATAATGATGCAATGAATGTCAATACCTTCGTCTGTCAGGATATTGACGGCTTTCAGCAGATCCAGATGCCCTTTGTTTGAGTCATATACCCCGACAGACATTACAGTATAACGCTTGTCGGTCCTTGCGACATCGTTGTCATGCTGCGGGATCTCGACTGCCTGTCTGATGACTTTTATCTTGTCCGGACTGATATTCTTCCCTATATAGAATTTTCGGGTGTAATCCGATGGCACCAATATCGTTGAAGAGAATTTTCCGATGAATCTATATGTATTGTCATCTCCGAATATGAAACATTGGTTCCTCCAGGTCAATGCCAGGATCTCATGTATGAACCAGCAGTGAGGTATTCCCATTATCTTGCTTGACAGCGCAAGATAGGGAACGACGCTGGTATTTGTCATGCAATAGTCAGGACGGATTTTTTTCATATAGGATATGAGAATTGCGCTCTTGCTTATCAATCGGACAATATAACTGATTCTCCTGAATAGATTTTTGCGCGATTTTTCAATGGCCCAGCTTCTGGCGGATATGCGCTTGCGTCCGCTCAGGTATTTACTGCATTCATCAGCTAGCCTGTCTGTCCCGGAAGAGGGTGTAATCAGATACAGTTCCCAGCCAGGGTGGATAGCCTTTATTCCTTTTATGAGGTTAGAGAGGCATTTCTCTCCCCCCCCGATCGGCTCACTGCTATGAGACAAGAATACTAATTTCATTTGATTATATATTTTAATTACATGTTATACTCTTTTCCTGCATTCTGCCGGGCAATGGCATGTGCAGTATCTATCGCTTTCCGTGGACATATCAGATATTGTCTCACTATCTTTTTCATCTCCTTGTCCAGCATCTTCCATGCAGAAGGGTGGCGGAAGAGAATTTTTCTCGCAGACTTGAGATCCTCTTCCACAGTATCGTCGAATCCCCAGAAAATACCGTATAGGCAACGTTGGATATATGCTTTCTCTATGCTTTTGTTGACGTGCCAGTATATTTCCGTTGGAGCGAGCAGCCTGTCAGATATCGCCAGGCATTCGCGGTAGTCATTGTAGAATTGCCTTGATATCTTATGTGATTCGGATTTCGCTCTCATCCTGTAGTCGATAAGCGGTACGGGACATGATACGACTTTGGAATCGGATCTGATTATCTGGGCGAGTGTCACCATGTCTTCCCCGATTCCCAGCCTGAAGTTGAAATCCACATCAGCCATACGGACCAGTTCCATCTTCATGAAATTAGCCCACAAAGGCCAGTGCGCCTTGTCGCAGAATAGCATATTCAGATATCCGGCTCCTGTGATGACGTCGAAGTCAAGCCTTTTGGACTTTTCCCTGTGCCCGTCTTCATACCACAGATAAAATGGGGTCGCGACAATGTCCGCGTCATTGGCTTCGGCAATATTCACCAGGGTAGACAAGGCTTCAGGGTAAATTATGTCATCATTGTCGAAAAAGAGGAGATAATCCCCGGTCGCAATCCTTAATCCTGCCTCCTTTGTCTTTGAAATACCCTCATTCTGTTTGTCGATATAACGTATCCTGCTGTCCTGCGCTGAATATTTCTTGATGATGTCAAGGCTGTCATCAGTGCTCCCGTCGTTGACCAGAATCATTTCCCAATTGTCGTATGTCTGCCGCAGAAATGATTCCACCGTTTCTGAAAGATATTCAGAAGCGTTATAGACGGGTATTACGATTGATACTGATTTTGAGTCGGTCATACAGAAAGAACGCTATTGCTTTTGTATAGTGTCATAAATCTCTGCTCTTTGTCTGAAAAGTCTGGCAGGGTTATATTTTGAATATATCATATCAAGCGCATTTTTTGCGATTAATCGTTGTTTGTCCATATCGCTTGACAGCATGATCATACTATCAGCAAAAGTTTCAGCAGTTTCTGCGATGATACATTCTTCCCCGTTTCGGAAATCCAGCCCTTCGACACCTTTCGCTGTTGTTATGAACGGGGACATAGCATTGACGGCATCTGTCTTTAGTCCTAACGGATATTTCAGTCTGCGTATTCTGAAATACGAGTGGACCCAATTGAAAAAGGCGATGTTTGCGTCAGACATGTCATTTATCAGGGATTTGTCTTTGCTGCTCGAAATATTTACTCCGCTATCGCGCCATAGCACTTTTGCATTCTTGCCATTTATTGTCCTGATGCCTTTGCCGGATGCCGAGGACATGACACTTGCATTATCACTTCTGTACGCCTTCTTGAATGGGACAAACCCGCCGGACTCTATGAAATGCTCCGTTCTGAAAACGAATTCCGGCATTCTTGCATCAATTGTCTGGTTGTATAGTTTTTCAAAAAACTCTTCTGCAGAGATAACAGGAGGGAAAGCCGGACATTCGCATTTCAGGCTGTTGTCAGAGCCGATTATGTTAATGTCAAAATGATATACATCATATTGAGGGTAAGTTTCTATGGTTTTATACAGTGATGATATGCACTCCGGCTCCATTATGTCATCATCAGAAAACATGCAGAAGAATTCTTCGCCGTTCATCATTTCAAGACATCTGGTCCAATGCCCTGTGAGATCGTTTTTGCCTGCATTATGTGGGAAACGCCTGTAATTAATTGACATCTTGTCAAGAAATGGGGCTACTATATTTTCCAAATTTGCAGGGCTGCAGTCATCACCAATATATACATTGAATCTTTTGTCTGTCTGGTTTGCCAAAGACGATAGTGTGCCGGACAGGAACTCGGCTTTATACGCGGGAATTACAATGGCAAGATTCGTGTCCATAAGATTGATGAATTAACAGTTCGTATTCTGACGGCAGTTGCGATTGCAGACAGTTTCAATGGCAGTCTGTAATTTTGCAATGATTATATCCCAGTCGTAATTGGCTGTCATATATTTTTTGCCTTCAGTCTTCATATAATTTCTGAGACCGGCATCCGTTGAGATTTGGACAAGCTTATTGATGAAATCACGTTTGTTCCGGTATATTGCCACTGCTCCCTTGCTTCTTTTATTGTGGTCTCTGAATACATTGCAATGCCCGTTGACCAGAGTAGGGACACAATCATATAGGGCTTCCAACAAAACCAGGGACAGACTCTCATATTTGGACGGGTTCAGCAGGACTGTCGCATGCTGTAAGATGGCCCGTTTCTGATTGTCTGATATGAAGCCTGTTGATATCACGTTTTTGTCGATGGCATCTTTTTCATAGACATTTCCGATAACGACAAGGGGCAAGGCCTTGTCTTTGCATAGTTCTTTATATTCTGAATAGTATGAAAGCATGTCTCCGGTCTTGTCCCTGTCAACACGTCCTATGAACAGTATGTACCTGTCCGGCAGGCCAAACTGCTTTTGGGTCAGATCCCAAGAAGCAGGTTCGACAACTTCAATTCCGACCCCTACAACTGATGACTTTGCTTTTAACGGGCCGAAAATGCTTTCAGCCAAATGAAATTCAGCTGGAGTGTTAAAGCATATATGGCGGACTTCAGAGAACGCTTGAGTCAGATATGGTCTGAATGAAGTTTTCATATAATGCAGCAACGGTATGGCAAGTGTTTTTTCTCCTGCAGCCATTGCTGCGAAATAAAAGAGGGAGAAATTGGAACTGAAAATTATAAATGCATCATAATCATTTTTATGCCCGGCTATATATGAAATCAGTCCGTCTGAATAAAATGTGTCATATTTTTGCGCTTCCTTATCGTCTTGGAGCCGCCATTTCCATGTTTTTACGAAGCATGACACATATCTCAATATGCCAATTCTGTGAAGAAACATTCTGAACCTTCTGACAGGGTTGACTTTTTTCAGGAATAGAGATTCTTTTGCCGAATTACATCCGTTGGTGCGGAATCTTCTGACCGTGATCCCGTTTATCTCTTCAATGCCTTCATCCAGTGAGTTTTCTCCGGAAATGTAGTCAACTACACAGGTAGTCAGAATGTCAATATCATATTCCGGTTTCAGGCGTTCTGCCAGCATGCGGCAATGTAATTCTGCACCGCCGTTAATATTGAGACCGTATCTTACAGAAACAAAGGCCAACTTCTTTTTCATGTGAACACTTATTTAAGATACCCCGGATTAGTCATACTGTATTCTCCAATTGTAAAGCCGAAAATTCGGATTTGTGGCGCAACTTTACAAAGTTAGAAAATCTACATCATCTTTTCAAGCCAGTGGAAGATGAGTATTATCCTTTTTCTCAGCACTGCCATATTGAGGGATTCGGGGGTGTCGGAAGTGTTGTTGGTGCGCATTGTGATGCCGGAGGTGAACAGGACGGCCGGTATGCCGTTCTCAATGAACACTTTCTGGTCTGACAGCGTGCTGAATATCCTGGTGAATGACTCGCTCCCGTAATATGTGTGCGACAGTTCAAGCCCTGTCCCGTAGAATATGTTGCACATCGAGATGAGTTCCCTGTATCTGGCGGGGAGCCTTTCATTCCCGAGCATGATGAGGTAGTCTTCCCGTCCTGAGGCGAGCGGCGCCAGGGAGCTCCCGATCTGGTCCAGGTTGACCATGAGGGAGATTTTGTCAGGTGTGACCGTCTCCCCGCTGAGCGGGTCGGTGAGCATGCCGTTCTCTATCATTCTCCAGAAGGCTTTTGACCCGCCCCTGTCCATCCCGTAGGCGTCGAACGCGACGAAAATGATGTTCTGCCTGTAGACTTTCCCGAGAAGTTTCATTGCCGAGAACATTTCTGCGAGACCGGTCATCGCCACTGTACCCGAAGCGTTGCTGTCTGCTCCCGGAAACAGCTTCCCACGGATAGTGCCGAGGTGGTCGTAGTGCGCACCCACGATAATATATGAGGAGCACGGGGATTTCCTTGAGCCGGGAATCATGCCGACGATGTTGTGCCCCACAAGACCCTGCCCAGCGAAGACGTGCTTTGCATAACTGCCGCCGAACGGCAGCAGGCCGGCGTCGCTGAATGTCCGTACAAGCCAGAATGCAGCCTCGTTCCCGCCTCTGCTTCCTGTGGCCCGTCCTCCGCAGATGGAGTCGGCAAGGAATTCTATCCTCCTGTTCAGTTTTTCTTCCCACACCACATTGTGGGCGGCATTGTCATTCGTTGTCCAGGCGCTTTGGGCCGATGCGTCATGGACGTATGACAACATGACTGCCAGTGCGAACAAAAGTCCTGCTGACGGATATTTTTTGCCGTAATTTGTCTGTGTAGGCATGATAAATGATTATATTTGCAACTTGGTCGCTTTTCGGGCGACCCAAAAATAAGAAAATTAAGCAGTAAAAGGAAATTTTTGTCTCCGATGCGTGTTGTCGTCAAATTGTTGCTGGCTGTGACTGTCATGTTTTCCGTCCCGGGAATCATGGCCTATGCCCAATATGACAAGGATGTGTTCCTGTTCAGGGGCAGGCAGGCGCTGGCGGACGGCAAGTATTCACTTGCAATCGAGAATTTCAACGTGCTGGCACGGCTGGATACGACTGACTATTGGACATTCTTCTTCAGAGGCATAGCAAAATACAACCTCGGAGACCTTCGCGGGGCACAACAGGACTTTGACACTTCGGTCAGGCTCAATCCTGTCTTCACGTCAGGTTACCATTACAGGGCCATAACATACAGCCGTTTCGGAAAGTACAATGAAGCTCTTGATGATCTGCAGCGGGCCATAGACCTCCGCCCGGGGTTCATCGGGCTGTATTTCAGCCGTGGTGTCACATATTTCCTTTCCCAGCAGTTCGACAAGGCGGTGTCGGACTTCAACCGTTATATCAGGAAGGAGCCGAAGGACCCTTCCGCATACCTTAACAGAGGGGCGAGCTATCTGTTTCTCGGAGATACCCTGAAGGCGATGTCGGACTACAATATGGCAATACGTCTTGATCGCTTTGATCCTGAGGGATATATCCGGCGAGGGCGTCTGTATGCCTCCCAGGACAGGTATGACAAGGCAATTGCAGATATGGACAAGGCTATAGAACTTGACACGACCAATACATACGCCTATTTCAACCGGGCCATAATGCTGTATGACGAGCAGGACTATATCGGCGCAATGGCGGATCTCAACCGCGTGCTCCGGGATGAGCCTGGAAATGCCCTCACCTTGTATAACAGAGGCCTCATCCGTGCACAGGTCGGGGAATACGAGGGCGCGCTGTCGGATATGGACAGGGTGCTGAACATCAATCCGGACAATGTCCTTGCCTATTTCAACAGGGCATCCGTGTTCATAGAGATGGGAAGGTGGCAGGACGCCCTTGAGGACTATGACAGGGCCATAGAACTGTATCCTGATTTTGCCAAGGCGTATATGAACAGGGCCTATGTCAAGAATATGCTCGGAGACTACAAGTCATCGAAGGAGGATTATGACACCGCTCGGAAGAAGGTGGCGGAATACCGTGAAGCCACGAAAGAGAATGCCTCTTCATTTGCCGATACCACCAGAAAGTACAGTTCGCTGCTGGCTCTTGATGCCGAGTTCGCGCAGAAGGACTTCAATGACGAACTCCTGCAGCACAGGGACATCGACATAAGGCTCAGGCCTCTCTACAAGTTCGTGCTTGCGCCGGGACGGGAGAATGTGGAATACGCACTGGAGCGGAGGTATGAGAATCCTCTGATAGACAGGTTCATCTCCATGTCTCCTGTAGGTATCGCGATTGCCTGTGCGGATACTCTCTGCGACAGGTCGCTGATGCCGGTTGTGGAAGAGGCAATCTACGGGGACAAGGCTGTCGCCAGCCCGGAGAATGCCTTTATGCGTGCCATGTATGAGTCGGCAGGCAGGCAGTTCAACTCCGCCCTGGATTATTATGACAAGGCCGTGTCGGAAGGGGAGAGGCTGTACGGGAGTGTCTCTGACAACGGGCCTGTGACAGATGTCAGGAAGTATTACAATGCTTTCTATTATATGAACCGCGGAGTCCTGAGGGCCGAGATGATAGATTTCATTTCGTCTATCGAGAGCAATGTGCAGGTGCTGACCATGGATGATGCAGGCACCACGAGGGCGCGCGTGAGGGATCAGGTGAGCCGTCAGTATGATTATTCGGAGGCGATTGCCGACATGTCCAAGGCTGCGGAGATTGTCCCGGACATCCCGTACATCATGTTCAATCTCGGCAATCTGTACTGCCTGGCGTCAGAGCATGTCTCATCAATAGAAAGCTATACCAGGGCAATAGAACTGTTCCCGTATATGGGAGATGCGTATTTCAACAGGGGACTTGTGCTCATCTATCTGAAAGACAGGGAAAAGGGGTGTATCGACCTGTCCAGGGCCGGGGAATTGGGAGTCTCCGATGCTTATAGTGTGATAAAGAAATACTGCGAGGAGGAGCAGTAGGACAATCAGGAGAATGATATGATAAAAGCCATAATTTTCGATATGGGAGGGGTCCTGGTGGACCTTGATCTCGAAAGATGCAAGAAGACATTCGTGGAGGAGGTCGGATATGAGGGGATAGATGACATCCTTGACGCCTGCCATCAGAAAGGGTTCTATTCTGAACTGGAGGAGGGACTTATATCCGAGGATGACTTCAGGAACAGGATACTCTCCAAGGCCAGGTCGGGAGCCACGGCACATGATGTGGACCGGGCAATGTGGTCGTTGCTGACCGGGATAGAAGGCTACAAGGCAGACCTGCTGAAAAGGCTGTCATTCGGGTATGACCTGTATCTCCTCAGCAACAACAACGGCATATCCATGGTGCGTTGCCGTGAGATTTTCCGGGAGTCAGGGATACCTATGGATCTGATATTCAGGAGGCAGTTCCTCTCGTATCAGATGAAGATGCTGAAGCCGTCAGAACGGATATATAAGGCGGTCATATCCTCAGTAGGGATTCCGGCAGAGGAGATGCTGTTCATAGATGACTCGCAGGCCAATATCGATGCTGCCGCGGCAGAAGGGATGAAATCTGTCCTGTATACACCTGGTACTGATCTGAAGACTTTAGTGTCAGATGCTTTGGAGGTGGCTTTGTGATGGTGAAGTTCATGAGTCTGTCAAGCGGCAGCTGCGGCAACTGCTATTATCTCGGGACTGGGGATGACGGTCTGCTCATAGATGCCGGGGTCAGCATCAGAAGGCTCCGGAAGAGCCTTGAGGAGAACGGCCTGTCTCTGGATTCGTTCAGCGCGGTACTGGTGACGCACGATCATCTGGACCATATCAGGCATCTCGGACCATTCTGCAAGAGACTTCATAAGCTAGTCTATACCGCACCCGCATTGCGTGTCGCCCTGATGCGCCACACATTTACATCAATGTGGTTCAGCGGTTGCTCAAGAGTGCTTGAAGAGGGCGTCTGGAATGATGTCGGCCTTGCTTCCGTCAGGTATTTTGAGGTGCCGCATGACGCCACCCAGACAGTCGGATATGCGATATCGATGTCCGGACACAAGTTCGTCATAATGACTGATATAGGACGCATGACAGACGAGGCTGTCAGCCTGGCCTCACAGGCTGACACTGTGGTGGTGGAGTCCAATTATGACATCGGGATGCTGATGGCCGGTCCCTACACTTACGAACTCAAGATGAGGATTGTCCAGGGAAACGGGCATCTCAGCAATGACGAGTGCGCATCGGCGATAAGGCGTTTCTGGCATCCCGGCCTGCGCAACATCTTCCTGTGTCATCTGAGCGAGAACAACAATACTCCGGATATGGCTTTTGCATCTGCATCGGACGCCCTTGCCTCTCTTGGAGTGGAGAAAGGCACTGTGGCTCTCCGCTGCCTTCCGCGCAGGACCCCATCGCCGCTGTTCATACTCTAAGATGGATTTCCTGATACATAACCGCATTATTGCCACGGAAAAATTGCAGGCCGTGAAATTTCGGACGGCGTGGCCGCCCGTGGCCTCGTGAACGGGAGGGACCCGCATTCCGGACACTTTTCTGTTCGCGATTTTACCATAAAAAAAGTAACTTTGATGAAACCGGTTTCATCAAAGTTACTATATAGATATATCTATCAGTTGGTTATGGATGTTTTACCAACTATTTTTTGCACCATTACCGGATAGTCAATAAAAAAATACACCCCAGACGGGGTGTATTTTTTATTTTTATGAAGGTCTGTATCAGTACCCGAATATTTCTTCTGGAGATACTTCCTTGACAGGTCCGAGGGTCTTCAGATAACTGATGTCGATGTCTTTCTTGTCCCCGAGGATTCCGTAGGTATAGCAACGTCCTTTCACCCATTTCTCCTGGATTGCCTTGACATCTTCAAGGGTCATGGTCTGTACGGCTTCGAATATCTGCCTGTCGAGAGACTCTGACAGCCCGAGGTCCCTGTCGTTGAGATAGTTCCAGAGCACCTGGTCACGGACGACACGCTTGGTGCGCAGCTTGTTGATCATGGACTCCTTGGCAATGTCGAACGCTGCCTGCGACTCCGGCATGTCGTTGATGATCTCGTCAAATGCCTCCACAGCCTGTCTCAATTTGTCATTCTGTGTCGCGATGAATGCAAGGTAGAAGTAGTCCCCGTCAAGGAAATACGGAGAAGCAAGCATGGCCTGGGCAGTGTATGCAAGCCCTCTTGCCTCCCTCATCTCCTGGAACACTATGCTGTTCATCCCGCCTCCGAAATAGTTGTTATAGAGAGCGATTCCAGGCTCGTCTGCAATCTGGAGCTTCTCGCCCCTGTCCGAATACTGCATCATGTAGAGCTGTTTTGCATCGTATTGGGCGAGTATGACATTCTGCTTGTCTACTTCAAGACACTTTGTGAACTTCTTCTCAAGAGGCTGGAGTTCTGCTGCAGTCTTGTGATGACTGTCAAGCGAGGTCTGGAACTCCTTCTTGCTCTGCGGCCCGTAATAGAGCACCTCGTGCTGCTTGCCCATCAGACCGCGGATCTTGCCGAGGAGTTCCTCCGATGTGAGATCTTCGACAGCATCGTTGTCAAGCACGGTCCTTTCAATGAAGTCAGGCCCGTACAGCATATAGGTCTGGAGAGCACCGAAACATGCTCCCTGGCTGAGTTTCGCATTTGCCCGGCTTCTGAGCAGGTCGGATTTCAGGTTCGCGAGGATGGCTTCATCTGCCTCGGCTTCAGTGATGAGGCTCTCTACCATGTCCATTGCCTCTCCCATATTCTCGCTCAGACCTGATATGCGGACTGATGTCTGGTTCGACCCGGCATATATTGAGAACGAGCAGGCGATGTCATACATTCTTGAGCCTATCTCCTCTGCCGGCATATCTTCCGTGCCGAGATATGAGATGTAGTCAGCAGCAAGGTTGAGGGCAGGGTCTGTCTCTGTACCTGTATTGAATACATAGATCAATGTGAACAGGTCGTTCATCTCATTCTGCTTGTAGAGGACCTCCACTCCCGGACGCGCCTCGAACTTTGACATATCCTTTGAGTAGTCCACGAACACAGGCTCAACCGGCTTGACTGGAGTGTCCTGAATCTCTGTCAGGAATGCGCTCTGCTTGTCCCTGTTGGTGACAATCGGAGTAATCTTTGGCGCCGCTATCTTCTGGACTGTCTTGTCCTCGCCCTGGAGTTTGTACACGGCTACATAACTTTCTGCCCCGAGGTATTCATTCGCCCAGTCAACGACATCCTGTTTGGTGATTTGCGACATCCTGTCGAGCATCTGCACTTCATCAGCCCAGTCCGAGCCGTTGATGAAAGACATGACATAGAGCATGGCCCTGTTCTCATTGTCTTCATAGTTTTGCATCATGTACATCTTGTAGTTGTTGACAGTGGCTTCGATGAGCCCCTCGTCAAAGTCTCCGCTGCGGAGTCTGGCCACCTCTTCGAGAAGCAGGTCACGTACCTGGTCCAAGGTCTGGCCGTCCTTTGGACGGGCGGATACGATGAATGACCCGTAGTCAGGCTGGTTGCTGTTGTAGGCGTATGCCGAGAGCACCTTCTGCTGCTGTATCAGGTCGAGGTCTATGAGACCTGCCTGTCCGTTGTACAGTATGGAGCTTACTATGTTTGCCACATCGTTGGACTTGTCGACAGCCTCAGGAAGTCTCCATCCCAAGGTGATGTTTTCGGCTTCAAGCCCGTAGACTTTCTTTACCACCGGGGAGGTTATCGGCTGTTCCTTTTCGTATTCGAGGGTAGGGATGTCAGGATTCGGCACCATGTCCCCGAAGTATCTTTCGATGACTGTCACCATCTCGTCCGGATCGAAGTCTCCGGAGAGGCAGATGGCCATGTTGTTAGGTACATAGTAGGTCTTGTGATAGTTCTTCACGTTTGTGATGGACGGGTTCTTCAGGTGCTCCTGTGTCCCGAGCACTGTCTGAGTCCCGTAAGGATGGTGTGGGAAGAGGGCGGCATCCATGGCCTCGGACACTTTCCGGGCGTCCTGTGTCAGGGACATGTTCTTCTCCTCATAGATTGTCTCCAGTTCCGTGTGGAAGCCTCTGATGACAGGGTTCTTGAACCTGTCAGCCTCGATGCGTGCCCAGTTCTCAATCTCATTGGAAGGTATGTCTTCCACATATACCGTCATGTCTTTTGACGTGAATGCATTCGTACCCTGTGCGCCTATGATGGACATGAGTTTGTCATATTCGTTCGGGATGGCGATTTTGGAGGCCTCATAGCTGATGGAGTCTATCTGTCGGTAGATTTCCGTTCTTTCAGCCTCGTCTTCAGTCTGCCGGTACACTTCGAACAGCCTTTCTATCTCATCGAGCATAGGCTTTTCAGCAGCATAGTCCGATGTCCCGTAGTTCGGTGTCCCCTTGAACATCAGGTGCTCGAAATAGTGTGCGAGTCCTGTCGTCTCGGACGGGTCGTTCTTGCCTCCGACCTTTACAGCGATGTAGGTCTGGATACGCGGCGTCTCCTTGTTGACGCTCATGTACACTTTCAGACCGTTGTCCAGAGTGTAGATTCTTGTCCCGAGAGGATCCCCTTTCACAGTCTCGTACTTGTACTGTGAGCAGGCAGTGACGGCAATCGCTGTGACCGCCGCCATCAGTAAAAGAAGTTTTCTCATTGTATATGAACAATTAATGATAATGTCACAATTGTATGGCGGACATGAGTCCGCCGTATTTCTTTCAAATGTATATATTTTTATTGTTGATTGAAAGCGGGGACCTGAAATATGACAAAAAAAAAGAAGCCGGCCTCAAATTCGGGCCGGCTTCTTTTAGATCATAGTGTCCTGATAATCTTTATCAGAGCTTAGGACCTGCTGCTACGAGAGACTTGCCGAGTTCGTTGCCTGTGAACTTCTCGAAGTTCTTCACGAAGCGGCCTGCAAGGTCTTTTGCCTTTGCGTCCCATGCGCTTGCGTCAGCGTATGTGTCGCGAGGGTCGAGGATTGCAGGATCAACGCCCGGAAGCTCTGTAGGAACCTCGAAGTCGAAGTAAGGGATCCTCTTTGTAGGAGCCTTTTCGATAGAACCGTCGAGGATGGCGTCAATGATACCGCGGGTGTCACGGATTGAGATACGCTTGCCTGTACCGTTCCATCCTGTGTTCACGAGGTATGCCTTTGCACCTACTGCGTTCATTCTCTTCACGAGTTCCTCACCGTACTTTGTAGGGTGGAGTGAAAGGAATGCTGCACCGAAGCATGCAGAGAATGTAGGAGTCGGCTCTGTGATGCCGCGCTCTGTACCTGCGAGTTTTGCTGTGAACCCTGAGAGGAAGTAGTACTGAGTCTGCTCAGGAGTAAGGATAGAAACTGGTGGAAGCACTCCGAATGCGTCAGCAGAGAGGAAGATCACCTGCTTTGCGTGAGGACCCTTTGAAACCGGTTTCACGATGTTCTCGATGTGGTCGATAGGGTAGGATACACGGGTGTTCTCTGTAACGCTCTTGTCAGCGAAGTCGATCTTGCCGTTTGCATCGACAGTCACGTTCTCGAGGAGTGCGTCCCTTCTGATGGCATTGTAGATATCCGGCTCGCTCTCCTTGTCGAGGTTGATGACCTTTGCATAGCATCCTCCTTCGTAGTTGAATACGCCTTCATCATCCCAGCCGTGCTCGTCATCACCGATGAGGAGTCTCTTAGGGTCTGTTGGAAGGGTTGTCTTGCCTGTTCCTGAAAGACCGAAGAAGATGGCTGTGCTCTTCCCTTCCTTGTCAGTGTTTGCTGAGCAGTGCATTGAAGCGATGCCGCGGAGAGGGTTGAGGTAGTTCATGATGGAGAAGATACCCTTCTTCATCTCACCGCCGTACCATGTGTTCAGGATGACCTGCTCGTTGGTCTTGAGGTTGAATACGGTTGCAGTCTCTGAGTTGAGTCCGAGCTCCTTGTAGTTCTCAACCTTTGCCTTGGCAGCATTGAATGACACGAAGTCAGGCTCGCCGTAGTTTGCAAGTTCCTCCTCTGTAGGACGGATGAACATGTTCTTTACAAAGTGTGCCTGCCATGCAACTTCCATGATGAAACGCACTTTGAGGCGGGTTGCAGGGTTTGCACCGCAGAACGTATCCATCACGAAAAGCCTCTTGCCTGAAAGCTGTCTTACAGCCTTTGCCTTGAGGTCTGCCCAAGCCTCTTCAGAGCAAGGTTTGTTGTCGTTCTTGTATGCGTCAGAAGTCCACCATACTGTATCTTTGCTGGCTTCGTTGTAAACAAAGAATTTGTCTTTAGGCGAGCGTCCGGTGTAGATACCAGTCATCACATTGACTGCTCCCAGTTCAGTAACCTGGCCTTTCTCATAACCCTCAAGAGTGTCTTTTGTCTCCTCTTCGAAGAGTACCTCATAGGAAGGGTTGTGGAGAATTTCCTTGACATCAGTGATGCCATACTTGGTCAAATCAATTTTGCTCATAATACTAAAATTATATTAAGGTTTATAATTTCCTGACCTTGCGCACAGCCGCAGGTTTCCTGCGGAATTGCTGCGCACTGTAACGCGTTGCAAAATTAAGGTATTTTTGCATTCGTCCAAACATCGGGACGAATAATTGTTGCTTTTGTGTCCTGTAATTTATTACATTTGCCGGGACGGTTCGCCAATGTGCGTGATGTCCGACCAAGAAATATTATCCTGCACAAAATGTGCCAATCGGAAAGAGTTTTATACGGTGATTTTTGGGATGAGTGAAGGTGTTGATAATCAAATGAATCCTGTTGATGTCCTCAAAAAATGGTGGGGATACGGTTCGTTCCGTCCGATGCAGCGGGATATAGTCGATGCGGCACTTGAGGGGAAGGACGTGCTGGCCATATTGCCGACAGGAGGAGGGAAGTCCGTTTGCTTCCAAGTGCCGGCACTGATCAGGCCCGGAATCGCGCTGGTCATCACGCCTCTCATCGCCCTCATGAAGGACCAGGTGCAGAATCTCTCCTCCAGGGGAATCAAGGCGTCGGCTGTCTATCTGGGCATGTCCTCAAGGGAGATAGACCTTGTATTGAACAATGCCGCATACGGCGACTTCAAGTTCCTGTATCTTTCTCCGGAGCGTCTATCGACCCCGCTTTTCCGTAAATATGCGGCTGAGATGAATGTCAGTTACATCGTTGTCGACGAGGCGCATTGCATTTCACAGTGGGGCTATGATTTCAGACCTGACTATCTCAAGATAGGCGGACTCAGGGAAATGCTTCCGGATGTGCCTGTCATTGCGCTTACGGCGACTGCCACTCCGAAGGTGGCGGACGACATACTGGAGCGTCTGCGTTTCAGGGAGAGGCTGGTGATGAAGAGCGGTTTCGAGCGGCCTAATCTTTCTTATGTCGTCAGGCGGACGGAGGATAAGTTGGGACAGTTGCTGAAAATCTGTAACGGGGTGCAGGGGACAGGGATAGTCTATGTGCGCAGCCGCAAAAAGTGCGAGGAACTGGCTTCGTTTCTCCGCTCCAACGGTATCTCGGCCTCATTTTATCATGCAGGGTTGGGCGCGGCGGCGCGTTCTGACAGGCAGGAGAGGTGGAAGACCGGGGAAATCCGGGTGATGGCCTGCACGAATGCATTCGGCATGGGGATTGACAAACCCGATGTGAGATTTGTCGTGCATTTCGATGTGCCTGACAGCCCAGAGGCATATTTCCAGGAGGCAGGCAGGGGAGGACGTGACGGTCTCCGCTCGTATGCCGTTCTCATGTGGAACAGCGGGGACATCCGCAGGCTGCGGCAGACGGCCACAGTGTCGTTCCCTACAATGGAATATGTCGAGGACATATACCACAAGGTCCATATAATGTTCGGTGTGCCGTATGATGCCGGCATGGGGATGCAGCTGAAGTTCGACCTGTATGAATTCTGCCGCAGGTTCAGCCTCAACAGGACATCTGCATATTATGCAATAAAGTATATCGAGAGGGAAGGGCACTGGTCTGTCATGGAGGACGTTGACATACAGACAAAAGTCATGTTCACGGTGGATAGGCAGGCGATGTACGGGATACCTGCTGCGGACAGGAGGGCGGCGGGGGTGGCAGAAGTGCTGATGCGCAGCTACACTGGGATTTTCTCTTTCCCTGTCCCGATTGATGAGGAATATGTGGCTGACAGGGCAGGAGTCACTGTGCCTGAACTCAGGCAGATATTGTACGGGATGTCTCTCGACCATCTTCTCAGGTATATCCCGGGGGATCATGCCACCATCATCTATCTCCATGAGAACAGGCTGATGCCGAAGAATGTCCGCCTCAGCCCCGAACGGCACGAAAGTCTGAAGGCTTCCTATGTCGAGAGGATGGAGACGATGATAGACTATGTGGAGGAGTCGGATACGTGCAGAAGCCGTTACCTTCTCGCATATTTCGGCCAGACAGACAGCAAGGACTGCGGTACGTGCGACGTATGCAGGGCCTCGCGTCGGGACGGGGCGGAGTCAGTTGCGGCTGTGAGGACTGCCATATCTTCGTATGTTGACGGGAAGAAGGACGGCGGGTACCTGCTTGACGAGATATCTGCCCGGTTCGGCGATCCCGCAGGAGGCAGGGATGATTCTTGCTTGGACACGCTCAGGGATATGATTGATGACGGGGATGTGCCTCCATATAATATATGACAGTCCTTGTCATTCGTCATCGCTTTCGATGACGAGACCGTCATAGGCCGGGCGGATAGCCGGAGGGAGTTCGGCGCACAGTTCCTCATATCGCGGCAACTGATGCGAGAGATGCGTCAGGTATGTCTGCCTGGCACCGACTTTCTCTGCGACTTCAATTGCCTGCTCCAAAGAGAAATGCGATATGTGCCTCCCTCTCCGTACACAGTTGATGATGAGATGGTCAAGGCCGCGGAGCTTGCCGAATTCCTCCTCCGGTATGAAATTCATGTCTGTCAGGTAGGCAATCCTGCCGAACCGGTAGCCGAGCACCGGCAGCATATAGTGCCTTCCCCTTACCGGGATGATTTCCGCCTCTTCGGGCACGGGCCTCTGCCTTGTCTCGGACCATGATTCAGGGGTCACAGGTATCTTCTCATAGCCTTTCCCCTCCACCCAGACCAGCCTGACGGAAGGGATGTTGGCATGGACACGGAACGGGCGGTCATCAATATTGGTAATCTGCCATTCCGGGACACCGGGATACCGTTTCTCGGCAAAGGCATACGAATATTCGTTTCTCAGGGAGTCTTCCACATATTTTTCACAGTATATCCTGATAGGCGCCCTTTCGATATAGTTGAACGCCCTCACGTCATCCAGCCCTCCTGTGTGGTCCTTATGATTGTGTGTCAGCAGTATGGCATCGATATGCCTGATGCCCGAGCGCAGCATCTGCTGCCTGAAATCCGGACCTGCATCCACCAGGATGTCGAGCCCCCTGTATTCGACGAATACCGATGACCTGAGCCTTTTGTCCTTAGGGTCGCAGGATCTGCAGACGTTGCAGTCGCATCCTATCATCGGCACTCCCTGAGATGTCCCGGTCCCCAAAAATGTCAGTCTTGCCATTTGCCTCTTGTCTTTAATTCTTTATCAGTCTATTATGACGTCAGTGACACGTCCTATTAGCAACGGGTCATACGGACGCTCAATCCTGATATAATTGCCTGTGTAGCCGCTCATCATGCCATTCCTGTCCGTGCTCTCGAACAGGACTTTCTCATGCACTCCTCTGTTTGATGCGACGAATTGCCTGTGCAGAGTGCCGCAGAGTTCCTCCAGCATCTTTTCCCGCTTTGTCTTGATGCAGTCCTGTACCTGGTCCTTTCTTGAAGCGGCAGGGGTCCCGGCTCTCCTTGAATACGGGAAGATGTGGATGAATGCCGGTCTTATCCTGTCTTTCAGGAAGTTGTACGTCTCCATGAAAAGTTCGTCTGTCTCCCCGGGGAATCCGGTGATGACGTCAATCCCGAAAAATACTCTTGGCCCGCCGTCGTGCTCAATCAGACTCCGTATCAGATTGATTTTCCTCTCAAAAAGAGCGGTGTCATAGCGTCTTCCCATCTCTCTGAGAACAGTGTCCGAGCCGGCTTGGAGAGGGATGTGGAAATGAGGCAGGAACTTGGTCCCGGAGGCTGTCCATTCTATGATCTCATCTGTGAGAAGGTTCGGTTCTATAGAGGAGATGCGGTAACGTTCTATCCCGTCGACCTTGTCCAGCGCCTTCAGCAGGTCAAGGAAACTCTCCCCGGTGCTCTTGCCGAAGTCCCCTGTGTTCACCCCTGTCAGGACAATCTCCCTTATGCCTTCCGAAGCGATTTCCCTTGCCTGTGCCACAATGTCCCTTATTGGGATGTTCCGGCTTCTTCCACGGGCGTAGGGAACTGTGCAGTATGCACAAAAATAGTCACATCCGTCCTGCACTTTCAGAAATGACCTTGTCCTTTCTCCGCTTGAATATGCCGGAAGGAAGCACCCCGGAGCCTGCGGACGCAGTTCTGTCTCAGGGGATGAGCCTTTGATATATGCCGCTATGGCCGGTACTACGGCAGTCTTTTCGTCTGCTCCGAAAACTTCCTTGACGCCCTCTATCCTTGATATTTCCTCTTTCTTAAGTTGGGCATAGCAGCCGGTGACGAAAATGGCGGCTTCGGGGGAGAGCCTGTGCAGTTTCCTGATGATGTTCCTGCATTTCTTGTCGGAATGCTCCGTCACCGTGCATGTGTTCACAAGATAGATGTCAGCCTTTGTCCCCGGTCCGACAATCTCTATGTCCTCTCCTGCGAGCCCTCTCTCGTATGTGGATGTCTCGGCATAATTGAGTTTGCAGCCGAGGGTGGCAAATGCCATTTTCTTTTTTCCTGTCATCGTTTCTCATTTTTCTTGTGCGACAAGGTGACCCTTGACCATGCCGCGACACCGCCTACAGGCGGTCTGCGTTTAGATACCCTCACGGAAAAGTCTCCGAGCATCGGGAATGACGAGGCAATAGCCTTGACGATTCTGCCTGCCAGATGTTCAAGCAGGTCTGAATGCACTGTCATTTCCTTGCGGATCACCTCATATATCAGCCCGTAGTCAAGCGCGTCTTCAAGCCTGTCGCTTTCAGCGGCCTCCGTCATGTCTGTCTCACCTCTGAAGTCCACCACGAAAAGGTTCTGCATACGCTTTTCGTGTCCAAGGCAACCGTGAGTCGCATAAAATTCCATTCCTTCCAGTTCCAGCAGTCCCATGGTAGATGTCATTGTGCCCTTCGGGCGGTCCTTATCTTGCAAGCAGCAGGAATACGCACGGTCTCTTGCCTATGACCGCGCCGGTCCTCTTCCATTCCGCTATGCTCATTGTCCGGATGGATTCATCCGGAAGCGTGATGTCAGCGGCTACGCACAGCAATGTCGCGGGACGGCATACTGCAAGGATGTCGGTGAACATCTGGTCATTGCGGTATGGGGTCTCTATGAATATCTGTGTCTGCCCTGCCGATGCGGAGATTTTTTCTATGGAGCGCAGCCTGACCCGCCTTTCATCTGTCTTCGCAGGAAGGTATCCGCAGAATGCGAATGACTGTCCGTTCAGTCCGGATGCCATCAGGGCAAGCATCAGTGATGACGGTCCGACCGACGGAATCACCCTGATCCCGTGCCTGTGGGCCAGTGCCACGAGTTGCGCCCCCGGGTCTGCCACGGCCGGAAGACCTGCCTCCGAGATGAGGGCCACATCATTGCCGTTGTCGAAAAGTCTGAGATAGCCCTCGATTTCAGACTCTGGCGTGTGCTCATTCAGTTCGTGGAATTCAAGACTTTGTATAGAGCCTTTCAGCCCGGCTTTTGACAGATACCGTCTTGCGGTCCTGGTCTCCTCGACGACAAAGGTCGTGAAGTGACGGAGATTGTCCAGGACAGGCCCCGGTATGACCTCGTCAGGCATATTTTCTCCCAGCGGTGAGGGTATCAGGTACAACGCCCCTTTGCTGCTGTCTGTGCTATTTGCTGTCATCTTTGTCAGGTTGTATGATTATGACATTCTTTTTCTGCCTTCTTCTTTCCATGAACTCCTGTCGCTCCGCCTCTTCTCTCTTTTTACGGCTCGTGAACAGATTCTTGAAGAAAGTGTCAATCCTGTCGAATTCTTTCTGGTATGTGATGCCGACCCCGTTCCTCTGTGAGTTGTCAAGGTAGTTGGTGTATTCGTCGGCAGAGTGGGAGAACAGGTTCAGACGCAAGGCTCCCGACCTGGTCAGTTTTATCTCTATGTCCAGATCCCCGACCACATCACTGTTGGAATTGCCCGAATTATACTGCCTGTTGCCGATATTGCCGTTGACTATGACCCTGTTGTTGAACAGCTGGGTCGAGACGGCCACATCGAATATGTCGTTGCCTTTCTCGTTCGGCTGGTAGTTCAGTCCGAGGTCAAGAGGGATGTCCAGTTTCTGGAAGATATTGTTCAGTTGGTTGGACATTATCTCAGCGACATTGGAGTACAGCACCGAGGCGTTGTTCACGACTCCGGACTGCTCGTCAGGCAGGAAACTGTTGGAGATGATGAGCGAGAGGAACTGTTTCTGGACCTTGTCCTCGGTACTCAATGCGCTCTCTACCCTGGATTGTACAGTAGGATCCAGGTCAGGGATGTTGATGGAGAATCCGAGTCTCGGATTGCTGAGCTTGTCAGTGATGGATATGCCGCATTCGACATTCCTCCTGTTGGCGACTGATGTCGTGTCTGCAATCAGGGTCGAAAGCGATGCTTTCGTGTTGTAGACGGCATCAATGTCCAGCGTGCTCTCCATTATGTCCCCGTTGAACCTGACCGAACTTCCCTCCTGTATGCTGAAGTCCCTGGACGCAAGCCCCAATGCCACGAATCTGTAGTTTCCGGACGAGATGGTGTAGTCTCCGGTGATGTTGAAAATGTCCTTGCTCGGCTGTATTTCCAGGTCGATAACTCCTTCTCCCCGGCCGGAAAGCACATTCCCTGAGGCCTTGTCCACCTCGATGAATGCCTCTATGTCCTGGTCTGCTGCAATCTGCAGCCTCATCCTGAAGTCTCCGGACGATGTCTTCTCCTCTTTCAGCCTCTCCACCATTTTCTCGTATGGGTCAATGATTTCAATGACTACAGGTTTCTTGAATGTCAGGAGATCCCCGCCTCCTGCGTTCGTCGCGGAGGAAAGAGGGACATGGAACTGCCCGTTGCCTGAAGTTGCTGCATTGACTGTCATCAGAAGCGACCTGACCGGTCCTGTGAACCCGACCGACCCCGTCGCTTTCACATTCCCGTAGAATGTCGCTGACGGGCTTTCCGCAATGTCTATGCATTGCATATTGAACACATCTATTCCCGTGTTGAATCTGATGTTTTTGAAGAAATCGTAGGTTATCTCACCTCTTACCACGCCGCGGCCGTCCCCGTTGTCCGAGACGCGGATGTCATCGAAGTAAAGCCCCGTCTCGTCAATGTGGAACCCTCCGTTCAGACGGTATGGCACATTGGTGAACGCAACCTTGATTCCGGTGTCATCGAATCTTGCCCCGTCGCTTTTTATGGCAAGCCTGTCAAGAGGTCCGTCGAGACTGAATTTTCCAGAGACGGAGCCGTCAACCCTGCTGATGATCTTTTCGACAAACGGTGTTGCCCATGACATGTCAAAGCGGTCAAGGACGGCATCCGCTTCGATTTTCTTCGCAGATGTGCCGTAATTGCCTTCTATCATGAATGCCGATCTGCCGTCCAGTATATTGCTGAGTCTGAAATCAAGATTGCGCGTGTTATTGTCAAGGCCGCTGACAAGTGTCACCGTGCCGAGTTCTGTCCCGGAGATACTTGCCGAATCGCAGAGGAAGTCCATTTCCATCCCGAATCTGTCATACGGGGTGAAGATGGAGGCCTTGCCTGTGACCGCCCCGGCAATGGACAGGTCTTTCCTCATGATGGAATTGATGACAGAGATGTCGAATCTGTCCAGGTCAATGTTCAGGACAGACTCTTCTCTTTCGGAGGTGTTGCCGTATATTCTTATTGACTGGTCCCCGCTGTTGAAACTGATGTTCCCGACGTCTATGTCCCTGCCTTTGATGCTGAAGGATGACGGGGCGATGCTCCATTCCCTGGAGTTGAGGTAGATGCTGGAAGGAAGCAGGTCCACATCTATCATCATGTCCTCCCCGATTCTCGATATGTCGCCGGTAGCGAAGAACTCACCTCTGTTGGTGAGTGTGCTTTCATTGTCATAGGAGAATCCGATGCCGATGTGATTGTTGTCGGCAAAAAGGTCCAGCCTGTTGTTCTTGAGCGAGAGTGTGGCGAACTTTATTGTCCCGCTGTCGAGCCTGCCTTCCAGGCTGCCGCCCCTGTTGTCGATGAAGCAGTCTATATCCTTGATATATTGCTCCCTGAATGCTATCCTCTGCGATTTTAGACTCGTCTCGAATACTCCCGAGGTGTCGATTGACATCGAGAGCAGGGTGCTGTCGGCCACGTACAGCCCCGGTGCGAGAAAAGCCAGCAGATCCATAGTGTCGTATGTCCTGAAAGACATCTTGTATCTGCTGCCCGACCATGCGGCTGTGGTGTCCCTGAATATTGCCGGCAGTTCTCTCTTCAGAGTCACCGCATTGAGGTCCCTGACAAAGGATGCCAGAGAGCCCGTCCCGGAAAAGCGTCCGTCGGCAAATGCGGAGTCGAATCTCATCCTTGTGAGGTTGTCTCCCGAATAGGATGTGATGCCTATGTCTCCGATGTCGTATTTCCCGCTTCTGTTCTCGAGGACTATGTCAGCGATGTCGATGTCACCCAGCAGGTCGCCACGCCTGGTGATCCAGTTGAAATTGGCCGTGGTCTGGAATCTGATTCTCGATATGCCCCTCTTGTCCAGGTTCATGGCGTTAAGGTCGGCATACCCAACGTTCATATAGAACTTATAGAGGGCATTGCTTGTCTTACGCGACAGATTGAACTGTCCTTGGAACATGAAATTGAGGTTCGGGTCGTTGCATATTATCTTGCCGTCGAATGCCTCCTTGGCTATGGTGCCTTTTGCCGCAATGTTGCTGTAGTCGTAGCCGTTGGCATTGAGCCTGCTGACTATGAGTGAGTCAAGTGTGATGGACGGGGCTCCGTCCCTGTTCCCGAGGCTGGCGTCAAGTCCCGCTTCAAGAGTGCATTGCCTGACGAGGCCTGTCCCTGTCATCCTGCCGATGTCAAGGTCGTCTGTCCTGAGGTATCCGTCTAATGTGATTGATTCCTTGTCGGAAAGGAGGTTGCCGATGCGCATGTCTGCCATGAGGCTGCCGCTGCCGGAATTGACGGACATATCAGCATCCATCCTGTTGAGGGTGCCCCGGAGACGGCCGTGGACATTGAACCTCTCCCCTGAGGCATATCTGCCAAGGTCCGGCGTCCTGCCCCTGCTCCAGCATCCTATGAAATTCTCCAGTCCCGCAGTGCTGAACCTGAGGCCGCCGACATTCATGTCGATGAACATTCTTCCTGTCTCGGGCAGGCCGGAAATCCGTCCGGAGAAAGTCCCTGACACATTGTCCTCACCTGCATCTATCTCAATCCCGTCAATGGTGAAGTCGCTGACAGTCCCGCTTACCTTGCCGCTGATGTCTGCCGTAAGCCCGTTCCCTTTCAGTCCTGCCGCAAAATATCCAAGGGTGGCCATATCCAGGCGGCTATCGGCTATCTCCCCGTCCAGCCGTACCTTGTCAATGAATTTCTTGAAGTCCTTTGAGCAGGAATAGGACATCGTGAATGACGGGATGTCAATGTCTGACCACGGGTCATGGATGCGCAGGCCCTCAATGACTGCCTGTCCGTTACCGACTCTTGTCTCTCCGGACAGGGATGTGCAGACATAGCCGCTTTTTTCCGAAAATGACAACTCGTCCACCCGGCCTGACATGATGCCCTTGCTGAACTTCATGTTCCTTGCCGCTATGCGTATATTCCGGATGTCCAGGTCTCCCCAGTTGATTACGTCACGAGGCGTGTCCATCGGGCCTTTCCTGAAATTCTGGAGTCTGAACCTCATCCCGTCGATGTCCACTCTCCGGATGTCGAATATGTTCTTGTCCCTGTTCCGTGACCTGTCCGGATCTTTCTTTATCCTGAAAATCCTCTGCAGGTTGGTGACCTCATCTTCTATCACGAGGTTCATTTCGGCATTTTTGATGACAGCCCTCCAGATGTGGAGCCCCTCCTGCTTTCTCAATCCTCTGAGTGTGAACCTTGCGATGATGTATTCGGACTTGAACAACGTGTCGGACGCTGCCGTATCCACTGGGGCGGCATCAATTATGGCGACATCCTTCAAGACGATGGTGTTGAACGGCTTGAAATGTATCTTCTCGAACCGGATATCTGCGTCTGCCATGTCTGCGAAATTGTCCAGGACTTTCTGTGCAAGATATGTCTGCACCTGGGGAGTCTGTATTCCAAGAATCCCGGCAAGGACGAGGGCAGTCAGCGCGACGGCGGTGAGCCAGAGTATTTTCAGTATCTTTTTTACCGTATGCAGTCCGAGTTTGCGATTAAACAAGCAAAATTAATAAAAATATCGGAGAAATATCGTAATTTTGCGCGTTCGCAACGCCGTTTGCGGCTTATTAATACAGGTCTGTTTGATATGGATATAATTCTCGGAATCGAGTCATCGTGCGATGACACTTCTGCGGCAGTCATACGGGACGGCTATCTGCTTTCCAATGTCCTTGCCAGCCAGGAGGTTCACAAGGCATACGGAGGGGTGATTCCCGAACTCGCCTCCAGGGCGCATCAGTTGAATATCGTGCCGGTGGTCAGTCAGGCCATTGACAGGGCAGGCATCAAGGCTTCGGATATCACGGCAATCGCGTTCACCAGAGGACCGGGGCTGCTCGGCTCCCTTCTGGTCGGGACGTCGTTTGCAAAGGGTCTTGCTCTGGCTCTGGACAAGCCTCTCGTGGAAGTGAATCATCTTCAGGGTCACGTGCTCGCCAATTTCATAAAGCAATACGACAAGGAGAATGTGCATCCGTCATTCCCATATCTCTGTCTGCTTGTCTCAGGCGGCAATTCCCAGATAGTCAAGGTGAACAGCCCTCTTGACTTCGAGATATTGGGGCAGACGATAGATGATGCGGTAGGCGAGGCGTTCGACAAATGCTCGAAGATGATGGGATTGGGTTATCCTGGCGGTCCTGTGGTGGACAGGCTTGCAAAACTCGGTGACCCGCAGCGTTTTCATTTCGCCAAGCCGCACGTTCCTGGACTGGACTACAGTTTCAGCGGTGTCAAGACCTCGCTGCTGTATTTTGTCAGGGACAGGATGGCCGAGGACCCTCAATTCATGGAAAAGAACAAGGAGGATATATGTGCGGCCTTCCAGCGGACGCTGATAGAGATACTGATGGACAAGCTCATAAAGGCAGCAAAGCAGACAGGCATCAGGGAGGTGACTATCGGCGGCGGCGTATCGGCCAACAGCGGACTGAGGGATGCTGTGACACAGGAAGGTAAGAAACGCGGATGGAAGACTTATCTCCCTGAGTTCAAGTTTACTACGGATAATGCTGCGATGATAGCGATAGCGGGATATTTTCATTATCTCAACGGGGAAAGGACGGGGCTTGATGTGGCTCCCGTATCAAGAATTGCGGATTTCTGATGAAAGAGATTGAGATAGCCTGTCCGATAGGCAAGGAGCCGTCGGCAGAACAGATAGTGGCGGCGGCCGCCCGTTCGATGGGCGTGTCTGTCAAGGCCGTGTCCGGCTACAGGATAGTCCGGCGGTCGGTTGATGCCAGAGGCGATATCCTGTACAGGTACAGGATTGAGGCATACCGGGAGGGAGAGACGGCGGATGAGTACAGGGTGCCGGAATATCAGGATGTCAGGGACGCTGAACCTGTCATTGTCATCGGTGCGGGTCCGGCAGGAATGTTTGCCGCCCTGCATCTGCTGATGCGGGGGAAATGTCCTGTGGTTCTTGAGAGAGGGAAGGATGTTCATGCGAGAAAATTCGACATGGCCAGGCTTTCAAGAGAGGGGATTGTGGATGAGGACTCCAACTATTGCTTCGGCGAAGGAGGAGCAGGCACTTTCTCTGACGGGAAACTATTTACCAGGTCTTCAAAAAGAGGGGACATCCGTGAGGTCCTGCACCAGCTGGTGGCGTTCGGGGCCGATCCGTCGATTCTGATAGACGCACATCCCCATATAGGAAGTGACCGTCTCCCGGCAATTGTGGAGAATATCAGGAAGTGTGTCACAGAACATGGCGGGGAATATCATTTCGGGACAAGGGTCACGGATATTGTGAAGAGGGCTGACGGAGGGTTCGATGTCAGGGCCGCAGTCTCTGACGTGGCTTCTGAAAAGGCGGCCTGTACTGAAAAGACATTTACTGCACGGAAGGTGATTCTTGCCACAGGGCATTCGGCAAGGGACATATACAGGATGTTCGCTGACAAGGGATGGGATTTGCAGGCCAAGGGGTTCGCCCTCGGTGTCCGAGCCGAACATCCCCAGTCTCTGATCAACAGGATACAGTATCACGGCAAATACCAGCCGTATATGCCGGCTGCTGAATATTCGTTCGTCACCCAGATAGAGGGCAGGGGAGTATTCTCTTTCTGCATGTGTCCCGGCGGCATTCTTGTCCCTTCGGCCACAGGTCCTGGTGAGACCGTGCTGAACGGCATGTCTAATTCGGCCAGGAACTCAAAGTGGGCCAATTCTGGCGTTGTCGTCTCCGTGGAACCCGAGGATGTGCCGGAATATTCCAGGTACGGGGCTCTTTCCCTCCTGCATTTCCAGATGGATGTGGAAAGGCGGATGTTCGACTTTACCGGGTCGATAAAGGCTCCTGCACAGAGGATGATGGATTTCTGCCGCAGGACACTGTCGTCAGGGCTTCCTGCCACTTCCTATCATCCTGGTGCGGTGCCCGCCCCGCTTCATGAACTGCTTCCGGAGCATGTTTCGCTGAGGCTGAAATACGCGTTTCCAGAGATTGGGAACAAGAAGATGCACGGATACTATACCAATGAGGCCCTGCTTCTGGGAGTGGAGTCGAGGACGTCTTCCCCGGTACGCATCCCTCGTGACCCTGAGACATTGGAGCATGTCACCATACGCGGACTGTATCCGTGCGGGGAAGGTGCAGGATATTCTGGAGGCATCGTCTCATCTGCGCTTGACGGGATCAGGTGTGCGGATATGGTATAGGTGCCCGTTCCGTACGCACCGCAATAAACATTGAGAATCAATGTTCTACAGAACAAACACCCGACTTTACATTCTTGAGTGTAAAATCGGGTGTTTTTTATATTAGTTAATGAATCATCTTTGAGGTAACAAATATTGGTATAATTGCCAAAAATACAGCACCTGTAATGCTCGGGGCCGGCAGAGATCTGTACCAGCGTGACATCCCCAAGACAGCCTGGAAATGTGTCTTGACATAGGTATTCAAAGACGAGACGGTTAAGACAGTCTTCCGTAAAATCGCACCAAAAGTGTAAAATGGATTTACGCAATTGATAAAATGAATTTACGCCTTTACACATTGGAATATAGCCTGATAAAATTATTTTGAGTGATATATCCTTGTATATCAGGATTTTTCTAAAATAACTTTCCAGATACCCAATAAAAGGAACTCCATTTGTCCATAAATAAGGTCATGTGCGCACCTGAAACTAAAATGTAAAACTGATAACCACAAGACAGATGGAATATATCGCATTGACACAGACGGACTTTTTCCGTCAGATAGAGGATTCGTGCAGTCACGAGAGTCTGAGTCCGGCTTACATTGACTTTACGGACAGGATCATCAGGTTGTGCATGAACGAATCAGACCAGTACCTTGCCGTCCTCACATTGGCATACACGGAAATGGAACTGAGGTTCCACCACAGGCTGCACACTCCGGAAACGGACGGGCTGCCACACCTGTATATCCGGAAAGCCATTGCCTTCGTCCGCAGGATCCGGAAACACATCGCCGCATCTGCACTGCCGTTCTCTCCTCCTGACTCAAACCAGGAGATCCCTCCACCTGCCACGGTCATGCGCTGGACTGGCAAAGCCTCCGACCTCGTTGAGATCCTTTACGGCATGGCGGAGATGGGCTGCATCAACGACGGCGAGATTACCGTCGGCGAACTTGCCTCGTCCTTCTATGCCCTTTTCGGAGTGGAAGCGAAGGACTGCTACCGCATCTATTCCGACATGAAGTTGCGCAAGAACGGAAGTCGCACCTATTTTCTTGACCGTATGCAGGAGAAACTTAACCGAAGGATGGACATGGACGATGAGAAGGATAGGGCGAGAAAATAGATTATTCCATAGAGAGATCATGCGTCCCCCGTATTTTTATAACTTTGCAAAATAATCAAGACCACCAGTTTTATAAATGAATTTGGAAACATTAGATGACATAAGAAACTTGATAAACTCTGATACAGAAACAGACAGTATTGAGTTCAAGAAGACCACCGGACAATTGGAACGCGGTATGGAAACTCTTTGCGCCTTTCTTAATGGTGCAGGAGGTACGGTACTGTTCGGGGTGACAGATGAAGGGAAGATCATAGGACAGGATATTGCCGGCAAAACCAAGGAAACCATAGGCGAAGCAGTCAGCAGGTTGGAGCCAAATGCCAGTGTCCAGGTTTTCTATATCCCCATGCCTGACAGCGAGAAGAAAGTCATCGCTTTACATGTGGAAAATGCGGGAATGGAACGCCCGTTCTGCTACAAGGGACGGCCGTACATGCGCATAGAAAATGTTACCACTGTAATGCCGCAGGATAAATACATGCATCTGTTGATGCAACGGGGCGGAAAATATGGTTGGGAGGCTATGACAAATCCCGACCTCAAAATCTCCGACCTCGACGAACATGCCATCTTGGGTGCGGTCCGTGGAGGTATCCGGTGTGGCCGTTTGCCCGAAGCCACCATAAGGGAAGATTTGCCGACCATCCTTGAAAAATTCAACCTGCTGCATGACGGGAAATTGAACAATGCTTCCGTTGTCCTGTTCGGG
>CALUST010000005.1 GCA_944323505.1 uncultured Bacteroidales bacterium | reverse complement strand
CGGCGAAATTCGAGTTCGGTGCCCAGCTGAAGGTTGACTTCAAGGTCAATATCAACGACAATTTCGCATTCTCCTCACAGGTGGTGCTCTTCTCGGACTATCTTGACAAGCCTCAGAACCTTCGTGTGAACTGGGATAACAGGATTGACTGGAAAGTGGCCAAATTCTTCTCATTCACCATAATGACCAATCTCATCTATGATGATGACGTCATCATCCGGACTCCTGAAGAACTCAAGGCCGGACTTCCGGGACATCAGAGAATCCAGTTCAAGGAGTCCCTGTCCTTCGGATTCGTCTACACATTCGCTTCGAAGAATTCATAGAAGAGCGGCATGAACTGATGCAGAGAAGATTCGATGCCATATTGTCAGATCTGCTTTCCGGGATTCCGTCCTTGAATGACGGTCCCGTGCTTCTGGCTGTGAGCGGAGGCATCGACTCCATGTGTATGGCAGAACTCTTCCTGCATTCGCTCACATTCAAGGATTTTGCTGTCGCACACTGCAACTTCCGCCTAAGAGGGGAGGAGAGTGATGCCGATGAGGCTCTTGTGTGCTCATGGGCTGAGCGTAACGGCATCCGTATCCACAAGACGCATTTCGACACTGAGCAATTTGCGGAACAGTCCGGGATGAGCATAGAAATGGCTGCCAGAGAGTTGAGATACGGCTGGTTCGCTGAACTTGCCGCTACGGAAGGATATGCAGCTGTGGCTGTGGCCCATAATGCAAACGACAATGTCGAGACAGTTATCCTCAATCTCCTGAGAGGTACAGGAATCAAGGGGATAACAGGCATGGATGAGACAGGCCCCATACCTTCTCGCACAAAGACAGATGCAGTCCTCATAAGGCCTCTGCTCGGATTCACCCGCAGGCAGATTGAGGGCTTCGTCCGTTCGCGCGGGATCGGATACCGGGATGACAGGACAAATGCCGGGACTGAATACAAGAGAAACAGGATCCGCAATCTCGTGTTCCCTGTATTCAGTTCCATCAATCCTTCATTCGTCAAGACTGTAAGCAGGGAGACCGGGTATTTCTCCCAGGTCTGCGGCATTGCTGATGACTATTTTCATACAAAGGCCGGGGAGTTCATCTGCTCCGGGAGACAGCCGGGAGAGGAATGCCGGATCAATGTCTCCGTACTTGTCTCCATCCCGCATTGGGAATACCTGCTTTACAGGGCGCTGGACAGGTACGGATTCAATTCCTCTGTCGTGAAGTCCGTGTCGGACGCCATCTCGCGTTCGGATACCCTCGGTGGCAAGAGATTCATTTCTGGGAAATACGAACTCCTGACATCCTCTTCGGAACTTGTGATACGGCAATGCTCCGCCAACCCGGTATCTGCAAATCATCCTGATGTCCTTTCGGCATCTGACTGCTTGCTTGTCATACGCGGGGAGGGAGACTATTTCTTCAACGGGGTGTCCTTTTCCGTCCGCGTGCTGCATCATGACGGCAACATGTCTCTTAGACAGCCTGCCGGTACCATAGCCTTTGCCAAGGACAGACTTGATTTCCCGATTATCTGCAGACGGTGGATGCCCGGGGACTGGATACGTCCTATGGGGATGAAGGGGAAGAAAAAACTCAGTGACCTGTTCACCGATCTGAAATACGGTATACCTGAAAAGGAGTCGGCTCTTGTCCTGGTCGCTCCGCCCGCTGCCGATGGTCCGGGCGGAGACGTCCCTGAACATCATGTTTCTGCCGTGCTCGGTGTCAGGATAGATGATTCAATCAAAGTCCCGGACTCAGCCGGGGATGTAGTCAAGATAATGATCAACCAATGAAAAGATTCTGTATTCCAATCCTTGCAGGACTGCTGGTCCTCAGTTCCTGTACGTCAGGGTTCATTTCTGACAGGGCCTACCGCAAATCGGTAGAAGAAGATTTCATCTCCAGGGCAGGGCTTCTGGCAAAGGCCGGCGTCGCCCTTGACTCCATGTCTCTGACAGGACGGGAGCGGGAGGCGATGGAGTTTCTTTATGCCTATATGCCACTCGGCGATATAGTCAACTATAGCCCCGAATACTTCCTGGACAACTGCAGGCTCACAGACGAGGCATTGTCGGAGATGCCTTGGGGCAGGAAGGTGCCAGAGAGGGAAGTCAGGCATTTCGTCCTTCCTGTCAGGGTCAATAATGAGAATCTCGATACTTCCAGGGCAGTATTCTTTGAGGAGCTTGCCCCGAGAGTCAGGAATCTTCCCATGTATGATGCCATACTTGAAGTGAACCACTGGTGTCATGAGAAGGCGGTGTACCAGCCTTCCGATTCCAGGACAAGTTCTCCTCTTGCCACAGTGAAGACTGCATACGGCCGTTGCGGCGAGGAGTCCACTTTTCTTGTGGCTGCCCTCCGTGCCGTGGGTATCCCTGCAAGGCAGGTATATACTCCGAGATGGGCGCATACGGATGACAATCATGCCTGGGTCGAGGCCTGGGCTGACGGCAAATGGTATTTCCTCGGAGCCTGCGAACCTGAGCCTGTGCTGAATCTCGGCTGGTTCAACGCCCCTGCAAGCCGCGGTATGCTGATGCATACAAAGGTATTCGGACGGTATGATGGACCGGAAGAGGTCGTATCCAGGACACCGGGATATACCGAGATAAATGTCATAAGTAATTATGCCCCGGAATCCGCACGGCTGGATGTCACCGTGCGATATGATGACGGGACTCCTGCCCCTGGGGCGAGGGTGGAATACCGCCTGTACAATTATGCGGAATTCTATCCTGTCGCTGTAAAGACTGCTGATGAGGCAGGCCGTTCATACCTTACGGCAGGCATAGGAGATATGCTCGTCTATGCTTCGGACGGGGAGAGGTTCGGTTTCCGCAAGGTCTCTTTCAGCAAGGACAAGGATATTGATATTATGCTGTCCTATGGTTCGGACAATCTTCCGGAGCACGTGTCAATGGAGACGGTGCCTCCTGTTGAAAATGCGATAATGCCGGAAGTGACTCCTGAGCAGCGGGAGGAGAATACACGGAGGATGGCAGTTGAGGATTCAATCAGGAATGCCTATACTGCCACGTTCATGGATGCCGGCAGGGCGGCTGCATTCATTTCCGGGAATGCCCCGGAGGCGGCCCGCTTCGGTAAGGGCAGGTTTGTCGGCTCTAATGCCGGCAAGACGCCTGCAGAGATGCTGGTCGCATCGCGAGGAAATCACTCTGAGATATGCAGTTTTCTGAAATATGCGGCTGACAAGGGCCGGACAGCCGATGCTGTCGCCATTCTTGCCTCAGTGTCGGAAAAGGACTTGCGGGACACACCTGCATCTGTGCTGGAGGATCATCTCGACAATATTCCTGCAGGGACATCTGATGTCAATATCTATTGTCCGAGAGTGGCATCGGAACTCCTTACTCCGTACCGCAGCAGACTCCTGTCCTCAGTCCCGGAGTCTTTCATGGCTGCCATCAGTGATGATCCTGCCTTTCTTGTAAGATGGTGTCGGGACAGTCTGGAGATGCTGGACTCGATCTCCATGGGATATGTCAATGTCAACCCTGCGCGTGTCTGGGATGCGAAAGTCGCAGACAAGGCATCGCGGGACATATTCTTTGTGGCGATGTGCCGGACTGCCGGAGTTCCCGCTTTCAAGGATCCTGTGACCGGAGTCGTGAAATATACCCACGGAGGCAATGTCTATGACGTGGATTTTGATGCGGCAGAGAAATCAATGCCTGAGACAGGATTGTTGAAGCTTGACTATAAGCCGATACCTCTTCTCGACGATCCGGGATATTATTCACATTTCACCGTGGCAAGATACGACGGGGGTCGTTTTGATCTCATGGATTATGACGAGTCTGCCACATGGAAATCAGTCTTTGCAAAAGGTACGGAACTTCCGGTAGGCATATATGTGCTGACGAGCGGGGCAAGAATGGCAGACGGCAATGTCCTGGCTGATATGCAGTATTTCACTATTGAGAAAGGCCGGACCACCACAGTGGAACTTGATGTCCGTGACGACCCGTCACAATACAGGGTTATAGGCAGTTTCAATTCCGAAGCCCTCTATGACAAGGTGCCGGAGCCGGGGGCTGCAGCGATTCCGGAAAAGACCAGGAAATCCGTATTGTCCGAGACAGGCAGGGGATATTTCGCTGTCGCTCTTGTCGACTACGGTCATGAGCCGACAGATCATGCCATGAGGGATATCTCCGCAGCGGCAGAGGCATTGGAGGCATGGGGCAGGCCTATCCTGATAGTCTTTGCGACAGAGAATGACTGGAAACGTTTCGATCCGGACAAATATGACCTGCCGTCTAATGTCACATACGGTATTGACACAGACGGCTCCATGAGGAAAATGATGGAGGAGGGTATGAGCCTGTCACGTGAAGGCCGTCTTCCTCTCGTGGTCGTGGCTGATACTTTCAACAGGGTGGTGTTCTTCTCCGAAGGGTATTCTATCGGACTTGGAGACCGTCTGAGAAAAGTATCTCAAAGTATCTGAAGACAGAATGTCTGAATGTGTGCATCAGCAGTCGAGAAGAGCCTTGACTGCTGATGCCACTTCGTTTATGTCTGCGCCTGTACGGGCGTAGGGGTCGGATTCATTTCCCATTGCGACTTCTTCCCGTCTGAATCTCATCAGACTCGGGACTGGTGCCTTGGCTGAGAAATGGAACTCCCTTGCGCCTGTGGCAGCGGCTATGGCCGCTATGTTCTTTGAACTGACGCCGCATCCGGGCATTATGGATAACCTGCCTGCAGCTCTTTTGACAAGATCTGCAATCAGTCCCGTGCCCGCCTGGGCTGTCGGCATACATCCTGAGGTCAGGATTCTGCAGCATCCGTACTGTATAATCTTGTCAAGGGTGCCGAAAGGGTCCCGGCAGTGGTCAAATGCCCTGTGGAATGTCACAGGAAGGTCGCCTGCCGCAGTCATCAGCACGGTCATCGCTCTCTCGTCCATGTCGCCGTCCTCTGTCAGGGCTCCGAACACGAGTCCGTCCGCCCCTGCATCCTGTGCGGCATAGATGTCGTATTCCATTTGCCTTATCTCACTGTCTGTATACAGGAAATCGCCGCCTCTCGGACGGATGATGACATTCAGTCCGATTGATGTCACTTCCCTTGCGCGGCGGATCATCCCGATTGACGGTGTCGTCCCGCCTTCAGGCAGGGCTGCACAGAGTTCCACGCGGTCTGCACCGCCCTGCTGGGCGACGGCGCAGCTCTCTACGGAGCCGGCGCATATTTCAATCCTGAAATCAGATCTGTCCATGGCTATCGCAGAGATATTTCGTATGGCATCCTTGCGTACACCTTTCCGCTCTCGTCGGCATCCCATGATGAGAATGCCTCTTCCACACTTTCGAGAGGTGTACCTGCAAATACTGATGCATTGCCGCCCCCGAGTGACTCAAGGAGCATCTCAATTGTGTTGAGAGGTCTCGGGTATTCCACAATCTGCCATCCCGAAAGATCAGGCATGCCGTTCCCTGCAAGACCTGCGGCATAGATGAGGGCGTCTTTGATGGTGCCTGTGCAGTCTGTAAGACCTATCTCAAGAGCATCGCATCCTGACCAGACCCTGCCTTGCGCGATGGAGTCCACATAATCCTGCTCAAGTCCTCTTCCCTCGGCGACGATTGAAGTGAACTTGTCATATATCCTTTCTACGGAAGCCTGCATATAGGCTGTCTCGCTTATGCTCAGAGGCCTTGTGCCTGAGTACATGTCCGCGTGGTCGTTGGAACTTATGCTGGTGACATTGACGTGTGCTATGTCTTTGAGAGTGCCGCTGAACTCAGGTATCATGCTGAACACCCCTATAGAGCCTGTGAGTGTCCCGGCATTCGAGAAGATGTAGTCGCAGCTGTTGGATATCCAGTATCCGCCGGAAGCCGCGTAATTGCCGTATGATGCTACAACAGGCTTGTCCTTTTTGAGAAGTTCTATCTCATTCCTGATCTTTTCAGAGGCAAGCACGCTTCCTCCGGGGGAGTTCACCCTGAACACCACGGCTTTCACTGTGGAGTCCCTCCTTACATCAGAGATTATTGCGGCGAATCTGTCTCCGCTCACCTGGGTCTTGTCATTTCCGTCTATGATATTGCCGGATGCGTAGATGACTGCTATCTTTTCCTTTGCCTTCAGATTAGGGACAACCTTCAAGGCTGCATAGTCCTGGAGAGAAATCATGGACACGTCTTCAAATTTCTCCACGACAGAGAGGTCGCAAAGCTTGTCTTTCATCTCATCCTGGGTCAGGAGCCCGTCCACAAGACCGTTGTCGAGGTAGTCCTCCGGGAAATTGAGTTTCAGATCGTCAATCAGTCCGTTGAAATCGTCTGCAGTGATGCCGCGTGCTGCAGCAATCTGTCCGCTCCAACTGTTCCAGATGGAACTCACGAGCTGCTGGTTCTGCTCCCTGTTCTCAGGACTGATGCTGTTCTTGACATACATCTCGCCTGCGGATTTGTATTTCCCGTGGCGGATGAGCTGTACATTGACACCCAACTTGTCAAGTATGTCCTTCAGGAAAATCAGCTGGGAGGAGATTCCGGAAATCATTGTCATGCCGCCTTCATAGGACGTCATATATATCTTGTCTGATACAGATGCAAGATAGTATCCGGCATTTGTCGGGTTCTCAATGTAGGAGACGATGGCTTTCCCGCTGCTTCTGAAATTCTCCAGAGCCTGTCTGAACTCTTCTATCTGCGCCATCCCGCCGTATGCCATGTCCGGTTTCATGAAAATGTACTTTACGGCAGGGTCGGCGGCAGCCGCATCAATTGCTCTGATTGCATTGAGTATGCCCAACTGCGATCTTGTCTCGCCTTGCAGCATTGCGAGCGGGTCTTGGGCGGCGTTCTGTTCAGTGAGCATGATTGTGCTCATGTCCAGCCGGAGCACGGCAGAGCGTGGCATCACAGGCTGGCTGCTGCCGAGGGCGGCAAGCGATCCGAGCAATGCGAAAGAAAACAGGGTCATGGCAATGCTGACCACAAGGAATCCGAGCATTGCCGCAAGTGTCATTTTCAGAAACTCTTTCATATCTTTTTATATGCTTTTTTAGGAAAATTAAATCAGGATTTCATATTTCAATCTTTCAAAGATACGAAGAACATACGGATTTTCCTATTTTTGCAATTTCCACGGGGTAATTATGAAAGGAAAAATGATTGTAGGCGTCATATCAATGTTTCTGCCGGTTATGATGGCAGCAGATAATCCAGCCTTGACTCATGATACGTCAGAGGCGGACTCTTTGCATAACGGGGTCAGCATCGGTCTGTCTGCACGGAGTGACACTGAATTGGACCTCAATATTGAGTCTGCCTTTGAGGCTGGGCCAGGGTGGTCATCTGCCGTGTCAGGTGATGTGTATGGCAACATAAGAGGGTATGACTTCAATGATGACAGTTTCATGGATGAGCCTGTAAGGCTGCATTTCGGCATATCCAATGACTGGACATTCAGGGCAGGCGACGGGACGTGGCTGGACTTCGGGATTTTTGCCATGCATGAAAGCAGAAAAGGCGGGCAGGAGGGTTATGACAGGGATACCTATACCGAGTGGCCGTCTTCATCCAGTGCCATGGCAAGCCCATGGGGTCTTGATGTGAAAGAACGTGGTATCGGAGGGCATCTGAATGCATCAGTGCCGTTCACGAGGCCACGGGCTGGCAGGATAACGGCAGAGGCGCGGCTGTCGTACAGGGGTATCGACTCATGGTACGGTGCATCGTCGTGGCTTGCAGGTAGATGTGCCGTTTCTGCATCGGCCGGATATGAAAATGAGATTGCTGACGGGCACGATGTCCGGGCAGGAGTGTCAGCCGGGTTGCAAAGACGGGACGGCAGGCTGGACAGGACGGTGCGGTCTGCTGACGCATTTGACCCTGAGACAGGTCTTTTTCAGGATGTGTGCAGGCAAGATGACGTCAGTTTGCTCTGGACTGCGGGCATATATGGAGAATATATATTCACATTCCGGGACAAATTCAAGGCGGATGTAAGGTTGGACGGGACATGGTACAGCGGCAACGGGGTCAGAGCTGTCCCGGACATTACCTTGGACTACAGCCCGGCGGAGCAGATGACCCTGACTCTCGGACTGAGGAGGAGTCTGGAGTATGCGGATCCTCTGATGGACAATCTGCAGGTCTTCAGCACCGGCAAGGTATTCAAGGGGCTTTTCCTGTCCAATACACTCGAAGACTCATGGACATTCGGCGGGGAGATCAGGTACAGGTTCAAGTTGCGCAATAGACGGGAGACAGTCATCAGTCTGGGGTATAGCCACAGAAATTATACCCGGCAGATGGTGGTGGACTATGAGCATGTCTTTAATGCCATCTCCTTCTATAATCTGGACGGGAGGCGGTCGTATTCCGGTAATATTTACTTTGATATCGGGATTGAGCCCGTAGAAAGACTGCATCTGAAGGCCAGGTTCAGTTATGTTGACGCCAAGATGGAACTTGAAGGCCGCGGACTGACGGAAAAGCCTATGACTCAAAGGTATCAAGGGCATCTTTTAGCCAGATATTCGACTTTGTGCGGCAGATGGACATTCAGTCTGGATGCTTCAGTAAACGGTCCGTGCCGGGTATATGATTTTATGAGAAGCCACAAGGATGCGGACGGGAACCTTCTGTATGCGGATGGATACACACCTGTCTGGCCCGGGCTGGATATGAGTGTCGGGAAATGGATCGGGCCGGTAGAAATCTATGCCGGAGCGGAGAATATCACGGGATTCAGACAGAAGGATGTGATTCTCGGCAGCCGTGATCCGGCGACAGGGCTTGTATCACCGCACCAGCCGTCTTTTGATGCAAGCGCAATCTGGGGACCGGTAATCGGGACGAGGTTCTACGTCGGAATCAGGTACAGGCTTGCTGCCGGCAAATAAATTTTTGTGAAAGATGCCCAGGAATTGCTAAATTTGTCGGTCCTGTTTTTGAGGACGGATGTATTGTGTTGATAAATAGGATGATATGTTTGAGGTAATATCGAAAGAGATGCTGTCTCCGGCTATCTGCCGGATGAAGGTGTATGCCCCGAGGCTTGCAGCGTCGGCCATGCCGGGACAGTTCCTGATAGTCATACCGGAGGATCATGGGGAAAGGATTCCTCTGACAATCAGTGATTATGACAGGGATGCAGGGACGGTGACAATAGTCACTCAGAGAATAGGTGTCTCTACGGGAGAGATATGCTCGTTGGAGGAGGGAGACCGTTTCAGCGATGTGGTCGGGCCGCTCGGACAGCCGTCTGACTTCGTGGAGAAGACTGCGGGGGACCTTGCGGGAGAGCGCTATATTTTCATTGCGGGAGGTGTCGGTACTGCTCCTGTCTATCCTCAGGTCAAATACCTGCATTCTCTCGGTGTGCCTGTCGATGTCATTGTCGGAGCCAAGACATCCGGACTTCTGATATACAAGGAAGAGATGAAGTCGGTATGTGACAACCTCTATATATGCACTGATGACGGGTCAGAGGGATTTCATGGCATGGTCACAGGCCTGCTTGAGAAACTTGTCATGGAAGAGGGGAGAAGATATACCCGCGCAGTGGCGATAGGTCCGATGATAATGATGAAATTCGCTTCTTTGACCGCCAGACGGCTCGGGATTCCGATCACGGTGAGCCTCAATACCTTGATGGTGGACGGGACCGGGATGTGCGGAGCGTGCAGGGTGACTGTGGGCGGAAAGACGCGGTTTGCCTGTGTTGAGGGACCGGAATTTGACGGATATGAGGTGGATTTCGATGAGGCCATGAGGCGGCAGGGTATGTACCGCACACAGGAGCATGAGGCCGAGGAGGAATATGAGCATGAATGTAAGATAGGGAGGACAAGATGATGGCAGCAAGAATACCGAGAGTGCCTGTACGGGAACAGGATCCCAAAGTGAGGGCGACGAATTTTGAAGAAGTCTGCTACGGGTATGACGAGAAGGAGGCCATGCTTGAGGCCACCAGATGTCTGCATTGCAAGAATCCGCGTTGCGTGGCCGCATGTCCGGTGAATGTATCCATACCGGAGTTCATTGCCGCAGTCGCTGCAGGGGACTTCAAGGAGGCTTCATCAGTGATTTCAAGGGATTCGTCTCTTCCTGCTGTCTGCGGCAGAGTGTGTCCGCAGGAGACACAATGTGAGGGGAGCTGCATCCTTGGGGTCAAGTCTGAGCCGGTCGCAATAGGTAAACTGGAGCGGTTTGTGGCGGACTGGACATTGCAGCAGGGGGAGACATCTGTCGTCCGGACTCCGTCCAACGGGCATAAGGTGGCGGTGATAGGCAGCGGTCCTTCGGGGCTGGCCTGTGCAGCCGATCTTGCCCGGCTCGGATATGAAGTGACGATATTTGAAGCCCTGCATAAGGCAGGCGGGGTGCTCGAATACGGGATTCCTGAGTTCAGGCTACCTAAGGAGAGGATTGTGTCGGCAGAGATAGAGAGGGTGAAGTCGCTTGGGGTCAGGATTGAGACTGATGTCGTTGTGGGAAGGACTGTCACGATAGATTCCCTTATGGAGAAAGAGGGATTCTCAGCCGTTTTCATCGGATCCGGGGCAGGTCTTCCGCGATTCATGAACATCCCTGGTGAGAATCTGAACGGAGTCTTCTCGGCCAATGAATTCCTCACCAGGAACAACCTTATGAAGGCATACAGGCATGATTACCGGACACCTGTCTACACAGGGCGCAAGGTGGTTGTGGTCGGCGGCGGTAACGTGGCTATGGATGCTGCGAGGACTGCATTGCGCCTCGGTGCCGAAACCTCCATAGTGTACAGAAGGACAGAAAAAGAACTGCCTGCCCGTAGGGAGGAGGTGCATCATGCCAAAGAGGAGGGCATAACGTTCATGATGCTTTCCAATCCGGTAGAGATACTGGGAGACGAGAAAGGCTGGGTCAAAGGCATCAGATGCATAAGGATGGAACTTGGGGAGCCTGACGAGAGCGGGAGACGTTCTCCTGTGCCTGTTCCCGGCTCGGAATTCGAGATAGAGGCCGACTCTGTGATAATGGCATTGGGTACTTCTCCTAATCCATTGATATCCAAGACAACATCAGGACTTGAGACCAACAGGAGAGGCTGTATCGTAGCGGATGCGGACGGCGTCACTTCAAGACCTGGGGTATTTGCCGGCGGAGATGCCGTGACAGGGGCGGCGACAGTGATTCTGGCAATGGGGGCAGGGAGAAAGGCTGCTGCTGCCATTGATTCTTATATCAAAGGATTGGAGAAGATTCATAATGAATAATCAGATGTCTTTTATGCCCGGCCGTGTCGTATCTGCCGCAGTTGTCCTGTTGTTGTCTCTTGCTCTTGTCTCATGTTCTCTGAGCGGAGGCAAGGACAGCAGATATGACGGAACGGGTGCCTGGTTTGAAGTGACAGGCACTGTAATCGATGAGATGAACCAGCCTGTGGCAGGTATCAGGGTCTCGTACACGGACTCGTTTTTCGGGACTGTGACAGGAGATTCGGATCCTGAAGGACGGTTTGAACTCCGAGGCAATCTCATTCCGTCATCGAATATCACTCTTGTCGCGACTGATCTCGGGGACGGTCAGAACTGGGGAGACTACGCCACTGTGACGTCGGTCGTCTCGCTTGAAGAATCTGGTGAGACTCCTGGGGCTTATTATGCCGACGGGGTCGTGATTTATATTTACCGTACTCTCGGGGGCGACTGGTGAATTTTTTTTGCAAAAAATTCTCATTTAATGCAACATTCCGGTATCATACGGCATCTATTGGGTGTTGTTTGATTGATAATCGTTAAATTGTTGTTGTATTATGAGAGAATTTCTTCTTGAGACCGTCAAAAGGGTAGGGGCACTTGCAGTGGTTGCCCTGATTCTCTCATCTTTCATCATTTTCTCGTGATTGCAGGAGAGAACCCTGAACAGGACCTTCAAAGGTTGCCTTGATTTACGATATAGGGGATGGCTCCATTAAAAAGCCATCCCCTTGCCGTTTCCAGTCACGGTTTCTCAACCTCGGCTACATATACTGTTCACGCCTCGGCATAGCAAAAACATTTGCTCTGCTCTCGGCTTCTGAGTATATTTGCCGCTATCGCGCCATTTATACTGTTGCGCCTCGGCAATTTGCAAACGAGTTTGCATTGCTCTCGGCTTCTGCGTATATTTGCCGCTATCGCGCCATT
>CALUST010000004.1 GCA_944323505.1 uncultured Bacteroidales bacterium | reverse complement strand
ACGGAAACGGCAATGTCGTCAAGGACCATACGTCTAACGGCAACGACCTTCAGGGACAGACCCTGAACGGAGGCACATGGCAGTCCGGCTTCCTGTGGCAGGGTGTCAGCCTTCCGTAGCCGGCCGGTCATAATTTTTGTCAAGGGTATGTCAGGTACACCTGATATGCCCTTTTTATCTGCTATGGCATTCCTGTCGTCCGATTATGGCGCGGGGTGTTTCAAATCCGGAGAAAAATCCGTATCTATTAAAGTTCTTATCATGGTTTTATTGTCATATTACTTTTTTGCATTTCTTTCGACAATATATCGATATAAAAACTATATTTGCACATGTATTAACAATGCTGTTAAATAAATATGTTAGACAATTCTGTGAAAATACACGAGGCCGATGCCGGGCAACTGAAAACGGGCAGGGGAGGGGCAAGGCAGAATACCACAGAGCAGGCCATAATGGAAGCAGCCGAGGAACTCTTCCTTGATATGGGCTACAACCAGGCCACGACCACCATGATAGCCAGAAAGGCAGGTGTCACTCATGCGATGCTGCATTATTATTTCAGGACCAAGGAACACATCTTCATGAAGGTCCTGGAGAAAACCCTCAACGAACTCATGCAGTCTTTCCGTCCTGTCATGTCCAGGGATGAGCCGTTCTGGGAGACGCTGGAGAAAGGTATCTCCACGCATTTTGATTTTTTCGTCAGACATCCTCGCTTTGTCACTTTCCTCTATGACACAGTCATGCACAATCCCGAACTGGTTGAGCGGCTCAAGGAGAGTTTCATGCCTGTCATCCGGCGTATATATTCCTTTCATGCCTGCAGGATACAGGAGGAGATGGACAAAGGGACGATACGCAAGGTCGACCCGATGCATCTGCTTGCGGATATCGCCTCTCTGAATCTGTCCGCATTCATGTTCTTTCCCGTTGCCGGCAGACTGTTCGGCGGCACGGATGAGTCTGACGCCAGGAGATTCCTTGAGGAGAGGAAGACTGAAATAATAGAATTGATAAGATACAGACTGTACGGGAGGTAAGATCATGAAAAAATGTCAGGAATATATCGTTGCGGCAATATTCGTCATCCTTCTGTTCCCGTTGACGGCTGAGGCCCAGGTCACGATTGACCAATGTATGTCGATGGCCAGGGAAAACTATCCGCAGATAAGGCAGCTCAATCTCATTGACGAGGCTGCCCGCTATGATGTGGCAAGCATCACCAAGTCCTGGCTGCCGCATCTGACAATCTCCGGCAAGGCCACATACCAGTCGGATGTCGTGGAGATGCCTTTCGACATTCCCGGGTTCTCGTTCAATCTTCCTCATGACCAGTATTCGCTTGTGGGGGAGATAAGTCAGACGATATGGGACGGAGGTATGTCCGGCAGCAGCAGGGAAGTCACTGAGACCGGTTCCGCAGTGCAGAAAGAGCAGGTGGAAGTGTCTCTGTATGCCATCAATGAGAGGGTGGAGAAGATATTTCTCGGCATCCTGCTCTATGACAGCCAGTTGGAGCAGAACGGGATATTGCGGAACGGGCTGGAGAGGAATGCCAGTCAGGCCCTGGCCTGCATAGAGAGCGGGACGGCCTACCGGTCAGATCTGGAGATGATAGAGGTGAGTATCCTCAATTGCGAGCAGCAGCGCGAGGAACTTCTGAAAGACCGCCAGGCATATCTGACGATGCTGGAGAAGCTCACGGGCATGAGCCTCGACGGGCAGGAATTCATAGTCCCTGACGCGGATACTGATTTCATGATGCGGGACACCATATCCAGACCGGAGATAGGTCTTTATGATGCTCAACTCAGGCAGCAGGAGGCTATGATACGGCAGTTGGACACCAAAATCTCGCCGCAGTTCAGCCTGTCATTGCAGGGCGGTATCGGAAGACCGGGACTCAACATATTGAAGAATTCTTTCCAGCCGTACTGGACAGCCGGGTTGAGGATGTCCTGGGACATCGGAGCCTTGTACACCAGAAAGGACGAAAAGCGCAAACTGGATGCCCAGATAAGGAAAATCGAGTCGGACAAGGAGACATTCATCTTCAATACCGGTCTTGATGCCACGCAGATGATGGGAGCAATCGACAAGGCGAGGTCGCTGCTTGAGAAAGACAGGCAGATAATAGCCCTCAGGGAGTCCATACGTGCATCGGGAGAGGAACAATACCGCAACGGAGTCATCACCATGACGGATCTGATGTCGCGGATTGATGATGAGTACAATGCCAAGGTGGCTGAGTCTATACACAGGATACAGTTGCTGATGGCCATATATGACCTGAAGACCTGTGTCGGATATTAGCCGGGTGGCTGCGGATGTATTTTATTGATAACTATTAAAATATACAGGAAATGAATAAGAGTCTCATCAATGTTGTCATAGCGGTCTCCATGTCCGTCCTTATTGTCGGATGCGGTCTGAAAGAGCCTCCGTATGATGCCTGCGGGCAGATAAATGCGACTGAAGTGATTGTCTCTGCGGAGAGCAACGGCAGGGTGGTCAGCCTCCCGATAATGGAGGGTGACCGGCTTGTGGCGGGGGAGCGGGTCGGACAGATAGATTCCGTGCAGGTCAGTCTCCAGAAAGAGGAACTCCTGAGCAGAAGGGCGAGTGCGAGGGTGAAGATGGTCGATATGGCGTGCCAGATGCAGCCGCAGTATTCCAGACTTGACAACCTCAATTCGGAATTGGAACGTGCAAAAGAACTGCTGGACAAGGATGCCGGGACTCAGAAGCAGGTGGATGACCTTGAGTCGGAAATCGCGATACTGCAGGGGCAGATTGCCGCAGCGGAACAGAGCCACAGGCAGAACAATGAAAGTGTGGAATGTGAGATAGCGACAATTGATGTGCAGATTGCGCAGACCGAGGATATGTTGAGGAAATGCAGGATAATCTCACCTGTGGATGGCACGGTCCTCGAAAAATATGCCGAGGAAGGGGAGATGGTGACAACCGGACGGCAGCTGTTCAAGATTGCGGATATGGAGAATGTCTATGTCAGAGCCTATTTCTCTTCTGCCGCTCTGGCCGGTCTTCATGTCGGGGACAAGGTAAGGGTCATTCCTGATGACGGCACTGAGCATCCGGACGAGTATGAGGGCACAGTGACGTGGATCTCGGATGAGGCGGAATTCACACCGAAAAATATCCAGACCAGGGATGAAAGGGCGGACTTGGTGTATGCTGTCAAGGTTGCTGTCCGCAATGACGGAAGACTCCGTCTCGGAATGTATGCGTATGTGCTGATATAATGGATATGAATGCCATAGAAATAGAGGGAATATCGAAAAGTTACGGCAGTGTACAGGCTTTGCGTGACATCTCGCTTCAGGTGCGTTGCGGTGAAATCTTCGGACTGATAGGACCTGACGGGGCGGGCAAGACCACATTGTTCCGGATAATGACCACTCTTATGCTTCCTGATGCCGGCCGCGGACGTGTCAGCGGGCTGGACATAGTCGAGGATTTTGCCTTGATCAGACGTACAATCGGCTACATGCCCGGAAGATTCTCCCTGTATCAGGATCTCACGGTAAGAGAGAATCTTGAATATTTTGCCACTCTTTTCGGAACCACAGTAAGGGACAATTATGAGAATATCAAGGAAATATATTCTCAGATAGAGCCTTTCGGAGACCGCAGGGCCGGGAAACTGTCCGGGGGCATGAAACAGAAACTCGCACTCTGCTGCGCCTTGGTGCACAGGCCGTCCGTCCTGTTTCTTGATGAGCCGACTACAGGTGTTGACGCCGTCAGCCGCAAAGATTTCTGGAATATGCTGGCGAGGATAAAGGCCTCGGGAGTCACGATATTTGTCTCCACCCCGTATATGGATGAGGCTGCATTGTGTGACAGGCTGGCTCTGATAAGGGACGGTGTCATCATAGGTGCCGGTACTCCGCGTGAGATTGTCTCGGGATTTCCGTTCAGGCTCCTTTCGGTGAAAGGTGACAGGATGTACCGGCTGCTGAAGGTGCTGAGAGACACGGACGGTGTCATCAGCTGTTTCTCATTCGGAGATTCGCACCATCTGACATACGATCCGGCGAAGACAGACAGGGAGAAAATCCTCGGAATCCTGACTGAGGCCGGATTCGGCGGATGTATTGTGAAAGAGATAGAGCCGGGAATTGAAGACTGCTTCATGTGGCTCTCGAAAAGATAAGGAGGACGGGCTATGGGACGTAATACTGTTGAAATTGCGCATCTGACGAAGAAGTTCGGGGATTTTACGGCTGTGGACAATATCAGTTTCAATGTCCGTGACGGGGAGATATTCGGTTTTCTCGGGGCGAACGGGGCTGGCAAGACCACTGCAATGAGGATTCTGTGCGGGCTGAGCCGTCCCACAAGCGGAGAGGGGACTGTCGCCGGATACGATATCAATACCGGACAGGAAAAAATCAAGAGGCACATAGGCTATATGTGTCAGAAATTCTCTCTTTACCCGGACCTGACCGTCAGGGAGAACATCCGTTTGTTCGGAGGCATATACGGGTTGAGGGACAAAGAGATAAGGAGAAAGACAGATGTCATGCTGGATATGCTGGGAATGCAGACGGAGCGAGACAGGCTTGCAGGGGCACTGCCGCTCGGCTGGAAACAGAAACTTGCGTTCAGCATAGCAATGATTCATGACCCCGGCATCATTTTCCTTGACGAGCCGACAGGCGGGGTCGACCCTGAGACGAGACGTACATTCTGGGAGATGATATATGATGCAGCAGAAAAAGGGACAACGGTCTTTGTGACCACCCACTACATGGACGAGGCGGAATACTGTGACCGAGTCTCCGTGATGGTGGACGGGCGGATAGCCGCACTTGACACTCCCGACAGTCTGAAAGCGGAGTACGGGGCGGAAAATATGGATGAGGTGTTCAGGATAATAGTCGGCAGGAGACCAGGGCTATGAAAGAGTTTGCGGCATCAGTCATCAAGGAGTTCCGGCACATCTTCAGGGACAGGCGCACCATACTGATAGCGATGGTGATGCCCGTCGTGCAGATCATTCTGTTCGGATTTGCCGTTAGTACGGAGGTCAATGACGTGCGTGTGGTGTTCTGCGGCGACCTGTCGGATCCGGCAGTCAGAAGTGCCGTTGACCGTATTGACAACAACAGGTATCTGAGGATTACCGGCAGACTGTACAATCCGGCGGGGATAGCCTCCGTGTTCAGACGGAATGAGGCAGATGCCGCAGTCTGCTTTGACCGGGATTTCGGAAGCAGTATCGTGTCCGGACGGGCATCGGCCAGAATCATCGGGGACGGGTCGGATCCCAATACCGCGCAGATGATAACAAGTTATATCCGAGGGGTTCTTCAGTCTGAGCAGACGGATTTCAGCGTGTCCTTTGCAGGCGGGCAGCAGATGTCTATGACGCCTGTAGTCCAGTTGATGTACAATCCTGCAATGAAGTCTTCCTACAACTTTGTGCCTGGTGTCATGGGTTTGATACTCATGCTTATATGCTCGATGATGACGGCAGTGTCGATAGTCCGTGAGAAAGAGACCGGCACTCTTGAACTGCTGCTTGTCTCCCCGGTCAAGCCGTTGTGGATCATAGTGAGCAAGATGATCCCGTATCTGGCATTGTCAGTCGTGAACTTTACAAGCATTCTGCTGCTGGCACACTATGTCATGGAGGTACCTGTCAACGGGAGCCTTCTGCTCCTGTCTGTTGCAGCCCTTGTCTTTATGGTCACATCCCTTGCTCTGGGACTGCTCATTTCTGTGATTTCCCCCAATCAGAGGACGGCATTGCTTATCTGCGGTATGGGCCTGACCATGCCTGTGATGATATTCTCCGGCATCATCTTCCCTTGCGAGAGCATGCCTGCCGTATTGCAGTGGTTCTCTGATATCATCCCGGCCAAGTGGTTCATAATCATTGTCAAGAAAGTCATGATACAAGGTGACGGGCTTGCGTCTGTATCAGGAGAGCTGGCCATACTCTCGGGCATGGCTGCATTGCTTCTGGCAGTGAGCATCAAGAGTTTCAGGACGAGGTTACAGTAAGGAGGCAGTTATGTGGAAATATCTTCTCGAAAAGGAATTCAAACAATTCTTCAGAGATCCTGGACTTCCGAGGATGTCTCTGATGTTCCCTGTGCTCATGATGCTCGTGTTCCCGTTTGCCGTGAGCATGGAGATCAGGAATATCAATCTCGCCGTAGTCGACAGCAGCAGGAGCGAAGAGTCGTCCCGCCTGATAGAGAAATGTATCTCCTCCGGCTATTTCAGGCTTGTGTCAGTGTGCGGCTCTCCGGATGAGGCGATGAGGCTCATGGATGACAACAAGGCGGACGCCATACTTACCGTCGGTTCGGATTTCAGCCGTGATATGGAGACTGGCGACGGTCTTCCGGTCGGGGTCAAGGTCAATACCGTCAACGGTACAAAGGGCAGCATCAGTGCGCAATACCTCCAGAACTGCATCCGGATGTACATGAGTGGAAGAAATGACTCCGGTACTGCAGGGATGCCCGGGATTGATGTCACGGAGAGATACTATTTCAACAGTTACATGGACTACAAACTGTTCATGATACCGGCTCTGATAGTCATAGGCATCACCATGATTACTGCTTTCCTTCCGGCTATGAACATAGTCTCGGAGAAAGAGACAGGCACTATAGAGCAGATGAATGTGACGCCTGTGAGCAAGTCCGCGTTCATCATCTGCAAGATGGTCCCGTATTGGACCGTGGCGTTTTTCGTGCTTACAGCCTGCCTGCTTCTCGCATGGGCTGTATTCGGATTTGTCTGCAGGGGCAATGCCCTCTGGCTCTATCTGTACACGACTCTCGACATAATAGTGATGGCCGGGCTGGGGCTGCTGATTTCGAACTACAGCAGCAACACCCAGCAGGCCATGTTCGTCATCTGGTTCTTTGCCGTGATATTCATGCTGATGAGCGGCATCTTCACTCCGATAGCATCCATGCCGGAATGGGCGCAGGCCATCACATATCTCAACCCTATGAGATACTATGCCGATGCCATACGTGCCGTCTACATCAAGGGCAGCACCCCTCTGGATGTCTGGTACGATGCAGCCGGCCTTGCCGCTATTGGTGCGGTCATGGTCGGCTGGGCTATCGCAAGTTACAGGAAGTCTTCCTGAGTCATTTCAGATGCTCTCTGTAGAACGATTCGATTCTGTCGAAAGGGATGACATCGGTGCGGTCATACAGGTCGGTATGCACTGCCCCCGGGACGATGAGAAGTTCCTTGTTGTCACCTTTCAGTTTCTTGAATGTGTCCTCGCTGAAATAACGGGAATGTGCATTCTCTCCATGGACGAGTAGGACCGCGCTGCGTATCTCATCGGCGTAAGCCAGGATAGGCATATTGATGAGAGACAATACGGCTGTGGTGTTGAAGCCTTCGTTTGAGCCCAGTGAGCGCGGATGATACCCTCTCTTTGTCTTGTAGAAGTCCACATAGTCCTTGAGGAACTGAGGGGCGTCTTCCGGAGCCTTCTCAGGATTGCCGCCTGCATGGGCGTATGTCCCGTTCCTGTAGTCCTCAGTACGCTGGGCATTGAGCCGTCTTTTCATCTCATGGCGTGCATCGGCGTTGTCATCGGTATCGAAATATCCTTTTGCAGAAACCCTTGTCATGTCGTACATCGTCACAGCCACAGTGGCTTTGATGCGGGTGTCGATGGCTGCAGCATTCACGGCAAAGCCTCCGAAGCCGCATACGCCGAGGATGCCGATGCGCTCAGGATCGACATCCGGTCTTGTCGACAGGTAGTCGACTGCCGCGCAGAAATCCTCTGTGTTGATGTCCGGTGAAGACACGCTGCGTGGTTTTCCTCCGCTTTCTCCTGTGAAAGACGGGTCAAATGCGATGGTCAGGAACCCTCTTTCCGCCAATGTCTGGGCATAGAGGCCTGACACCTGCTCCTTGACTGCGCCGTATGGGCCGCTCATTGCTATTGCCGGCAGCTTTCCTTCTGCATTTTTCGGGATGTACAGGTCTGCGGCGAGAGTCACGCCGTAGCGGTTATGGAAAGTCACCTTGCTGTGGATGACCTTGTCGCTCTGAGGGAACACCTTGTCCCACTCTTGGGTCAGATTCAGTTTCTCTTCCATAAATTCATCATTTTGTATTGTTTCTGTCTGCGTTGGACAACATCCTGCCACTGAGACTGCTGTCAGCAGGATTGCGGTCTTTGTGAATAATGCTCTCATTGTTTCTGTCGGTTAAAATATTAATCGCAATACAAAAATATTATCAGATATCCGTTCCCTACATACCCCAATGATTGGAAGATATACCCCAATTACCGAAATCTGACGGAGATGCTGTCCACTGAAATGTTGCTGTCGTAGAAAAGCAGGATGAAGTCTCCCTTATGCAAGGCATGCCTCTCACAATTGATAGTAGCCGTTGCAAATCCTGAAACCATGGACAGGACGATGCTTCTTTATTTCTTGAAAGTTATTCTGTATCGAAAAACACCATTCATGGAAAGATTATCATTAGCCAGCTGCATACATTAGCCCTAACTTTGCCGTATATTAAAATTGAACAGGTAATGAAAAATTTTATCTTTTTGGCACTTACCATCATAGGAATGGTTCTGATCATTGCAGGTGTTCTGGTCATCAATCTGATGTCGAAGATGAATGTGCATTGAGCATTTGCCTGATATTGTATCTACAGCCATTGTCCTGCGCCCATAGGGTTGACGATAGAGTTTCAGGCAGTTGTCGCGACAGATGCATTGCTATCTATTCGCTTTCTTCCTGTCCTTTATAATTGCATCCTTGTTTTCCAACGCCCATTCTATCAGAGCATTGATATGTGGTAACAAAGAGCGTGTCCGTTCCATCGGCGCATACAAGGAACTGACAGAGAAGGTCGGTACCGACTCCACGTTGGCCGTGTTCCACAGGCAAGTAGGAAAAGAAAAAAGATGGAAAAGATAAGGTTATAAACTTCGCAATACCGTCAACAATCTTTCCTGTATTCTGATGGCGACAGATTGATTCGCTTTTGTACATATCGGCTGAAATAAGACACGGAAGAGAAATTCATCCGTTCCGCGATTTCCGTCAGCGAAAGTTCTTTCTGCCGGAGCAGGCGGGTGATTTCCTGTATGGTGAAGCGGTCAATCCAGTAAGAGGCAGGTTTTCCGCATCAGGCGGATCGATTCGTTTTCTTCCGGAGCCTGTCCGTATGCTGTGCTGAATCCCATGCAGCCCATGCCGATGGCGGATACTTCTATGTCTCTTAATTTTCTTGTTTTCATCTTGCTGTATTATTTATACTTCTCTGCCAATTCATAGGCTTTCGCCCAATAGTCCTGCGCGGAAAGGTCGCTTCCTTGCAGTTCGGGATATTCGTAACGGACTTCCCACGCATCAACACGACACGGAAACCTTCCTTACCAAATCTCTTAGCCACGTGGTTGCCCAGACCTTGTCCGGCTCCTACCACTACGATTGTCTTTTTATCCATTGTCATTTGTATTTGATTTCTGGAGCAAAGGTAGAGAGGATGCCATTTCAGGAAGTTGCTCTGAGGCTCAAAGTTTTGTTGCTCTATGGCTCAATTAAAAACATATAATATAAGACAGATTGAACTATTGCAATCTTTGGCAGATATTTCATCACATCACTGCCCAGTTTTGGATGGTATTCCGGCTGCTTCCGTTCAGAAGCTTGCCGTCCTGCCATTCCAAATCGAGGTATGCTTTCCTCAATTCTCTTACACTATTGTTTATCCCGCTTCCGCCGGAGGTCCGGCACAGGCTCATGTCGGTGCTGGAGGTGGAGGGTCGTCTTCGGATTTGTCTTGGGACGAACAGAAAAACAGGAAAGGAGGCAGAAAACAGTGAGACTTGTTTGGATTTGCGTAAAACTATCGAAATATTATCGGGGCGTTTTAATGTACCGTCTGATTAAAAATATACCTTTGTAATCAAATAGAAAAAGAATATGAGTACTCAAGTAAATGATATATTATCGAATAGTTTTCGTGGATATGCGAAATTACTCCGTCAGATCAGGCAGAGAGTGCTGCTTGCACAACAGCGTGCGATTTATGCTGCCAATGAGGAGATGTTGCGGATGTATTGGGATATTGGAGGAATGCTGCAGCAAAGTCAGGACACCGACGGTTGGGGCAAGAAGACCTTGCAGCGACTGGCGGTAGATTTGAAAAACGACTATCCTGAAATAAAAGGCTTTTCCGTGCGTAATATGCAGTGCATGATGCAGTTCTTCAATGAATACAATCAGGAACTGACAATGGTAAAGGATGCCGTGTCCTCAATTACGCAATCAGCGATTGCGCAACCGGACAAAGGTTCAAAGCCAATTACGCAATCAATGATTGCGCAATTAGACAAATACAACTTTACCCTTCCTGTAAAGCATCTGAATTGGACGCATAATCTGATACTGATGCAGCAGGTAAAGGACATACGGGCAAGGTATTGGTACATGGTGCAATGCATTATCGCCCACTGGAATACCCGTTATTTACAGGAGGCTATCAAGCTTGACCATTACGGCAAACACGGGGCATTGGCAAATAATTTCACCGAAACACTGCCTGCACCGGAAGCGAGCGATGTAAAGGCAATGCTCAAAGACCCGTATATATTCGATATGCTGACTTTTACAGACCAATACAATGAACGCGATGTGGAGATTGGTCTGGTCAGCCATGTGGAAAAGTTTCTCATTGAAATGGGTGCAGGTTTCGCCTTTATGGGACGACAGTACCATATAGGAAGTATCGGGGGATGATTATTACATTGATATTCTGATGTACAATACTTTCCTGCACCGCTATCTGGTGATTGAACTGAAAGACACAGAGTTTATGCCTGAATATATCGGTAAGCTCAACTTCTACTGTTCCGCTGTGGATGACATACTTTGCCGTGAGGGTGATAACCGCACTATCGGCCTTTTGCTCTGCAAGACCAAAGACCGCATCAAAGCCGAATATGCTTTGCGCGACATTCAGAAACCGATAGGAATTTCCGACTATGAATTGGGACAGGCTTTGCCGAAAGATTTCCGGGGCAGTCTGCCTATGATTGAGGAAATCGAGAAAGAATTGGACCCTAATATATAAATCTGACATAAAATGGATAATCAAACAACTATTGGGCGCCTATTTGGGGAAGATACGATAAGTTTTGCAATACGAACTTATCGGTTGGAAATGAATTTGTCCAGGAAATCTGTCGGAGCGGATTTTATTTCATCACATCACTGACCCAATTTTGGATGGCGTTCGAGTTACTTCCGTTCAGCAGTTTGCCATTCTGCCATTCCAGGTCGGGATATGCTTTCCTCAATTCTTTCACGCTGTTGCTTATCCCGCTTCCGCCGGATGTGGCAAACGGGACGAGGGTCTTTCCTTTCAGGTCATGGCTCTCGATGAATGTGTTGATGATTCGTGGAGCCTGGTCCCACCAGATGGGATAGCCGATGAAGATGACATCGTAGGCGGCGACATCCAGTTTTGTGTCTTTCAATGCCGGACGAGCCTGCGGGTTGTTCATTTCCACCGAACTGCGCGACTGCCTGTCGTTCCAGTCGAGGTCATCGGCGGTGTAGACTTGTTGCGGGACAATCTCGTACAAGGTGCCGCCCGTGATCTCCGCAATCGTCCTGGCTGCCTTGGCTGTCGTGCCGGTGGCTGAGAAATACACGACTAAGGGTTTGCTTTCGTTTTGCATATTACTGTCTCCTTTATTTTGGGCGCAGGCGGCAAAATTCATGGTCATCACAGCCGCCAATGTTAACATAATCTTGTTCATAAGCCTGTTATTTTAATAATGTCACTTGGCATATTCCTCTTTGATGATGCGCAACGCCTTGATAGCGGCAGGGAAGCCGATGTAGGGCAGGCACTGGATGACGGCAGCGGTCAGTGTTTCGGGCGAGTTACCTGCGTTGATGTTGCCGTGATAGTGCGAATGGAGCTGGCTCTCGGCTTCCAAAGTGGTCAGTACGCAGTAACCCAGCAACTCGCGCGTCTGCAGGTCTAGTGCGCCTCGGCTGTAGATGTCGCCGAAGAAATAGTCCGTGAGGAACTGCTCCACGTCCTTGCCCATGTTGCCGGGCACGCCTTCCATCACCGATGCGATGCCGCCCGGATAGAGTCTGTCCTGAATGGCCTTGCCCGTCTCGTGGCGTGTTTCTTCCGTCACTGTGCCTTGCTTTTCCAACGGCAGGCTGATGCCACGCTCCTTGAACACTTCGTTCACCGTCGCCACGGCATTCAGCATCTTGGGGAAGCCGATGAACGGGGCGGTGAGATACATAACTTCGCGCAGTTCCTCCGGGGTGACGCCCACATTGAGCGCCGCACCCGCATGGGCTTTCAGTTGCGGGAGCGTCTGCATCGTAGCGAGGGTGACGCAGGTAATCATTTCGCGTTGTTTCAGCGTCAGTTCACCCGTCTGGAATACCTCGCCGAAGATGAACTTCTGAAGGATGTCCATCATTTCCGGGTCTGTGCCCTGTCCGGTAAGGGCTTCACCGCCGAACAGGGCCCGGTAATTCTGCTTGCATACTTCGATTCTATCCATATTGTCTG
>CALUST010000003.1 GCA_944323505.1 uncultured Bacteroidales bacterium | reverse complement strand
TCTCCGGAAGACCTTCATAATTGCTTTCCTCTCCCTCTTTCGGAGTGACTGTGATGACAATGTCCTCTGTGGCTTCACGCCCGAAGTCGGCAACAAGAACAAACGATGCACCTTCATTGACAGTATTGTCAGTATTGTTCTCTATGGACATGGTTACATAATGATAGTCTCCTATCACAAGGTTGATACCCGCATCAGGAGCAATGGTATATCCACGGCTTGTCGCCTTGATGGTCACATTATTCGACCCAGTAATACCCTCTTTCTTGACATTGACAGTCACTTTGGCAGAAGACTCCCCTTTTGCGAAATCCACTGTTGACGGGAAATTCTCAAAAAGGACAGAAGACTGGTCTTTAGCGCCGTCCATGGCCGTCAGGTCGATGGTGAAGTCCTCGTTGGCCGTCTCGTCCGGATTGGTGGTGGCCAATGTGATCTCCAGAGTCTCGCCCATCACAAGGCTTGTACTGTTGACCGTCATAGTCAGGTCTACCGGCTCGGCAATAGGTGGAGCCGTGACCTCATCTTCCTTACACCCTGTAATGCTGAGTGCTACGAAAGCAGGAACAAGTGCAAATAAAAATCTCTTCATTTTGGTTTTATTTTCGAGGGAGACAAAAAAGTCTCCCATCGTCGGTTAATCAATAAAATATACTGTTGTTAAACTTGTAATTTCCGACCGTACTAAGATAACTGTCATCTACATAAAATCTTACCCAGTCTATTTCCATACGCGGAATCACAGAACCCTTGGCATTGTGCTCCGGAAGCCTTGCCTGATCATGAGTAATACCCTCATATCCGGTGGCATCGGGAGCATCTTTCCCGAGATACATCATAGTGAGGAGGAAATAGCATCCTTCCGGATTGAAAGTCAAATCAAACGGCCAAGTATAGCCTTTGCCTTCTACTTCTTCTTTCGTAATCTTGATAGTTTCCTTTCCATTTACTCCCATAGTCACGGTATTGGCGTCCTGCCATTCTACCCAGAATATATTGTATTCATCAACTCCGTTCAATCAAGCATGCGGCAACTGCCGCCACAAGAAATTTAAAATATGTCAATCGCATCGATATTATATAAAATGGCAGAAACAGTCTTTGTGAAAACTGTTTCTGCCGGAATTACACGACTGAATCAATAGAACAGTGTTGTATTGCGGGACAATGAACAATTGTAGGTATTGTCTATCCAGAACCTCACCCAATCGACCTCCATACGAGGGATTGGAGAAGTCTTGACATCATGTTCCGTGTTTCTTGCAGTCAGATAAGTAATGCCATCATAAGCGGAAGGATTTGTCGGAGCCTGTTTCCCAAGAAACATCATAGTAAGGAGTATATGGAGACCTTCTTTGTTGACTGTTGTCGTAAACGGCCAAGACCAGCCTTTTCCTTCCACTTCAGACTTGCTGATAGCCAGATTCTCCTGCCCGTTGATCCCCATACGCACATTCTCCTCATCTACCCATTCCATCCAATAGATATTGTATTCATCAATACCGCTGAATCCAGCCACACCTCCGGTAGTCGGATTATAATGCACGTTGTCTTTTATTGTGCCTACATGGAATGTCTGCTCTACGGTATTTCTGTTATTAGTCATTGTATTGTTCTCCATAACATCTATCTCCCCGTATGCAGGCCATACAACCCATGGGTCAGTTCCTCCCTGAGCCTGATTGCCCTGGAACCAGATGCCAGGAAGCATTCCTGTCTTTTCGCCCCTGATTCGTGCACGGACTTCTATTCTCATCCCGGGATATATCCTTACATTCTGAGGCTTAAATCCATGATTGTTCTGATTATTGCTGTTGAACTTATTCGCATAGAACGCCGAAGTACCCCAATCATATTGCTTTTTATCTCTGGCAGAAGAACATTGTTCGTGTAATGTGATCATTCTGAGATATCCTCCGTCAGTAATCCATGCATACTTGGCATTATCACATGCTCCAGCCGTTTCTACAGCCTGCGTATTCTGGTCAGCAAAGCATGCCGGATACCATTCATTAGTATAAGTGTTGTCATTACTCTTCTTATCAGATACAGTCCCGTTCTTAATCTTATGGAACTCGTATGCAGCGAAGAAAGTCCATTTGCTCAGACCCAGACCCTGAGGATCGGGATGAGCATCCCCTACAGTCCTGACAACATAGTTTTCCTCAAGTCCAGCACCTGACAACCACTCTTTGACGGCCGACTCATTGCCGGATGACACATACATCTCATCGGGATCCGTGTACAGATAACGCTCATCCATCACCTGTGTACCGAGAGGCTCGTTATTGTCCAGACGAGAAATCACAAGGGAGGCATTTGCCAAAGGATACAACTTTGACGTCGTCGTCAGATCCAATGTAAGGTCCATAGGATTATATCCCTCATCCTCGACCATTGTCACAGGAGACGATTCAACAGATGTCGCATCTTTGGCAATTGTAAGAGTCGAAGGAAGGTCTTTGTACCAATTCTCCTCTCCGGCCTTCGGCGCGACGTTGATCACTGTCTCTTCCTCGGCCGGTACTTCAAGAGAGGCTACAAGAACGAATGTTGCACCTTCCTTAACTTCCAGAGCCGTATTGTCCTTTACTGACACTGTCACGTACCTGTAATCGGCAACAGACAACAAGGTCGGCTGGCCTGCTATCGTATAACCGCGAGACTCTGCGCTGAGTGTGACACTATGAGCACCTTCAACTGTTCCTACAGGTATTGTCAACTGCAGTTCGCTTTCTCCCTTCTCAAAAGAAACTGTCTTAGGAAAATCTTTAAAAAGCGTAGAGACATCCTGATTGTTTTCTGTCACAGACAGATTTATCTCAATCGTCTCGTTCAAGGTCTCGCTTGCATCATCTTCGACAGTAAATGTCACAACAAGGTCATCACCCATTACTATGGATGTATTCTCCACTGTCATAGTCAGGTCTACCGGCTCGGCAATAGGTGGAGCCGTGACCTCATCTTCCTTACAACTGTTGAAGCAGGCAGCAGAAAGAAGCGCTGCCGCCAGAATAATGATTTTTTTCATTTTGACTTGTATTGGTTATTGATTCAGTATAAGGACAGCCTGAATGCCGGCCAAACGGCACCCAGGACAGTCCGAAATATGTTACCACCCAGGGTTCTGGGCAAGGTTGCCATGAAGCATGATGACATCATCTGGTGGTTTCGGGAGGAGGTAGTCACGCTCAAGGTTGAACTGATACCCGTTCGGAAGCCTTTCCTTGAGAGGGTCAATCCAGTGGTCTTCATTTGTGAGGACGAGTTTGAGAGCATCCTGGGTATCTTTGTTGTCGTGGTTGAACGACTTGTAAAGGATACCGTCGTCACCGAAGTATGCTCCGAGACCTCTCTGGCCCTTGATGACGTTCCCGGCAGCCGCCCATCTGAGGATGTCGTCAAGCCTGTAACTCTGGAGTGCGAGTTCAGAACGGCGTTCGCGACGGATCTCCTGAAGCATAGGAGTGATGGTTGTTCCTTGCTTGAAGTCCTTGAAGTTAGGGTCTGCCGTCGGTGTCACCCATGTCACGCCGGCTCTTTCCCTCAACGGTTTGATGGTCTTGGCAATCACATCATCGGTACATTTGTTGAGTTCTTCGGAAGCCTCGGCATAGGCAAGCAGAGCCTCTGCATAGCGGATGAGGATATAGCCTGTATCCCAGGTGCTCTCGTTGAGCATGGTGGTATCCACTCCCATAGCGATGTGGAAGCCTGTAAGGCTGCGGGCATTACCGGTGTTGGTGAGATATGGAGGGTTGAGAGAACTGTTGAATTTCTGATCCTCTGTAGGCTCGTCACCAGGATTTGTCCCCTCGTCAGCACCTTCAATAAAGTCTCCTACTTTCAGCGGTTTGGTCAGGGTTGCAGATCTGAACTTGTGCCCAGGTCCCATGACTGTCTCCTTCAGACGAAGGTCACGGTCCGCGAACATCTGGTCGAACTGCTTGAACTTCTCATCGGCAGGATTGATGAATGTGCCGTCAGTGTAGAGATAGTTGTCCACGAGAGACTTGGACACGCCTGCTGCATCGTTAGAATCCGAGATACCTCCGGCAATGCAGTTCACGTAGAAGTGCTGTACACCGACCGCAAGAGAGTATTTCTTCCAGAGGAGGGCCTCATTGACAGAAGTGTAGTCTTTCTGGTTGAAAAGATGGGCATACGGATCCTCCGGATTCGGAGCGCCGAACGGGTCATTCTGCTGCGTATTCAGACCTGAAGACACAGGCATGAGTTCAAACAGGTCGTCACCGTATTCTATTACCTTGCCAAGGAAATACTCAGACTCGTTCTGAGCTGACGCAAAGTCATCATCCGCATGATATTTCTCCCAGGTACCCTCATAGAGAGCCACGTTCATGGCAAGGGTGAGGGCTGCCTCCTTATTGATTCTCAGACCGTTGAATTTGCTCCTGCTATGAAGAAGACCGATAGCGGCATCAAGGTCTGAAAGGATGTATCTGGCCACTTCGTTGCGGGACTTCTGAGGAATCTGCAGGCCTTCAAGGGTTGCATTACCGTCCCAGAAACCGTCCATTACAGGCACAGCGCCGAACTTCTTCAGCAGATAGAAGTGCCAGTATGCCCTGAAGAAATGAGCCTCGCCTCTGAGAGAGCGGAGATTCTCTGTCTCATTCTCCTCTGCAACAATATAGTAGGCAAAGAAGTAGTTGACATCCCGGAGATTCTCATAGCCTGTAGACCAGTCCGTATCCCCGCTGAACTGGGTATACTCCCCGTTCAGTCTCTGGTCGTAGTCCAAAGAGAGGATGTTGTCGCTGTTCTTGTCCTCACCTCTCGGCCCCATACCCCACTGAGGATATGACGGGAGAGCCATATAGAGACCGTTGATGTAGCTGTAGACCTGGTTCTCGCTGGAGAGGTAGGTCTCGTTGTTCGGCTCGGTCAGAGGTGTCTTGTCGAGGAAGTCTGAGCAACCCGAGAAGAGCACAATGGCAAGAGCCGCACCTATGATATGTTTCAAATTGAATGGTTTCATTTCTCAGTGCCGATTAAAATGTTATGTCAAGTCCGAATACGAAAGTCCTTGACAGAGGGTAAACCTTACCGTTACCGTTCTGGTTGAGGGCTGATGTCAAGGCCGGAGCCTGCTCGTGTGAACCGCCGGCCCATGTGTTGACGATGTTGAGGGTCTCAGGGTCGAATGCGCTCGGAAGGGCATCGATGGTGAAGACGTTATCGCATGACACATACACTCTGAGGTTGCCGAGTTTGAGCCTGTCAAGCACCTTGTCGCTGAATGTATAGGATACCGTGAGGTTCTTCATACGCATATAGGCTGCGTTGAGGAGGTATCTTGTGGTGTTGTATCCTGTATTGACCTGCCAGTCAAGGTCTGCCTGCCCGCTGTAACCGCCGTTGGTCAGGCGCGGGAGATAGCCGTTAGGGTTGTCGGTAGAGAAATGGTCGAGATGATCCTTGAAGTAGTTCTTTCCTCCGAAGAGATATGTACTTCCTGCCATAGGGAAGTCACGCTTTGCGACACCCTGGAGCAGTGTGGATATCTGGAATCCCTTGTAACCGACAGCAAGGTTGATACCGAATGAGTAGCGCGGTGTGGCGTTACCGATAATCTGGAGGTCGCCGTGGTCGTCAAGGGTACCGTTGCCCGGATCCACCTTGCCGTCACCGTTCGAATCCACATACTTGACGTCTCCCATTTGCCACTGGTTGTCAGGTTTGAAGAACGAGAGGTCCACATCCTTGAGGTAGTTGTTGATCTCTGCATTCGATGTGAAGAGGTCATCTGCAACATATCCCCAGATTTCTCCGGTATCCATGCCCTCATAGTAGCCCTTGTTGTTCGAAAGTCCAGTATGGTTGTTATAGATAAGCCCCTCAGGGTTGTTGTATTCAGTGACGACTGCCTTGTAGTCGAATACGTTGAAGCCTACGCTGTAGGAGAATCCGCAGCGGAGCTGGTCAGCCCAGTTGACGGAGAGTTCCCATCCCCTGTTGCGGAGGGTGGCGTTGTTGACAGTGGCCCTGTCTCCAGGAGCGATACCTCCGATGGCAGGGATAGCCTCGGCAGGTCCGATCATGTCGCGCGTGGTACGCTGGTAGATATCGGCTGTGAGGGTGAGCCTGTTGTCAAGGAGCATCATGTCGATACCGAGGTTGGCGTTGTCCACCTTCTCCCAAGTGATGTAAGGGCTTATCTGGGACGGTGTCATGGCGATGGTTCCTTTGGCAGGAGCCGTCGATGTGCCTCCCGGGAGGAGCCATGCGTTCTGGTGTGCCGCATTCAGGGTCATCACACCTATATAATCATAGAGTCCTGCTCCGTTCTGGTTACCGAGGCGACCGTATGAGAGGCGCACCTTCAACTGTGAGAATGGAGTGTTGAGAGCCTTGAAATAGTCTGTCCTGGCGATATCGTAACCGATGGAAGCCGACGGGAACACACCCCAGCGATGACCCGGAGCAAATCTTGACGAGCCGTCATAACGTCCGCTTATCTCGGCGAAGTAGATGTTGCGCCAGTTCCAGTTGACCCTTGCGAAGAATCCCATTGTAGCCCAATGATCTCTTGTGTCACCGGCATAGATGACTCCGTTGGCGTTCTGGAACGAGAAGATATCCTCGCTCAGCATGCCGTCCTTGTAGGTGTATCCGCTGGAATTCTCCTGGAGTTCAGCCTGGAAACCGGCCATTGCCTTGAAATAATGGTCTCCCCACTGGTTGGTGTAGGATGTCGATACGCTCGGTGAAAGGTAATAGTTGAACAGGTTTCCTCTGGTGAATGAGCCCCAGTTGGTGTTTTTCCATGTCATTCCCGGGTACTGGTAACCCTGTCTTGTACCTGTAGTGGTAGTGACCGACCCGTCAGGAAGAGTGGTCTTAGGGAATCCCATTGAGAATGTGTTGCTCTCCACATCGAGACGGCCCTTCATCTCGGCGATGATGTCCCAGTTCTCGATAGGGGTGATGGTGACTCCGAGAGTCATGGCATCGGATACCCTGTTCTGGCGGTAGTTGGATGCCCTCATGTACATAATCTCATTCCAGTTAGGGATGTTGTATTCCCCTTCCACAGGAAGTTGCGTCACCCTTGTAGGGACAGTATTGGCGATGGTGCCGTAGAAGATGGTCTGGTTGGCAAGCGGCCTGCTCACCGTGGTGACTGTGAGGTTGTTGTTGATGTTGAACTTCAGCCAGTCCTTCGCCCTGATCTCAAGTTTGGTGTTGACGTTATACTTGGAAAGGTCATCCTTCACATGGTCCATGAGACCGCCCTGGTATGTATATCCTGCACCCACATAGTAAGTGACCTTGTCTGTTCCTCCGGACACGCTGAGATTGTGCGAATGACGGAGAGAATAGTCCTTGAAGTAGTAGTCAAACCAGTCTGTGTTGGCATACTGTGCCTCATTTGCGGCAGCCCATCCGTCACCTGCCTGGTTGATGTCGATACCGGGATATTCTGCGGAATAAGGATTGTTGATGAAGCCTTGCAACTTGTCAAGAGCAGATGCTCCGAACAGAGGGGTCTGTCCGGTATTCTTCCTGTATTCGTTGACATAGTTGGCGAACTCGATGGAGTTCATGCTCTCAGGCATATTGATAGGAGAACTGAATCCGACCGTTCCCCTGTAGGAGACAGTCGCCTTGCCGCTCTGACCGCTCTTGGTGGTCACGAGAACCACTCCGTATGCGGCGCGCGCACCGTAGACGGCAGATGCAGAAGCATCCTTGAGGACTGTGATACTTGCAATGTCGGCCGGGTTGACGTTCTGCATGCTCTGCTCTACCCCGTCGACAAGGACGTATGGCTCACCGCCGTTGATGGACCCCATACCACGGATGTTGAACTGGATCTCGGAACCGAGCTCACCGCCGACTCCGCCTTCCGTCGCATCAGACGTGAAGTTGAGACCTGCGATATTTCCCTGAAGCGCGCTGGTGAGGTCAGTGACCGGACGGCTCATGACCTCGTCCGCATTCATTGTAGCCACTGCAGCGGTAATGGTGTTCCTCTTCTGGGTACCCATACCGACCACGACGACTTCTTCAAGCATCTCGGAATCTTCCTGCATCACGACATCGATGACGGCACGGCTTCCCACCGTCGTCTCGAAATCGGAAAATCCCATAGAGGAGAATACCAGGACCGCATTGTCATCCGGGACTTCGATGGCATATTTTCCGTCAAGGTCAGTGATGACTCCGGTGGTGGTACCTTTTATAAGAACAGCCACGCCGGGCAGCCCGTATGTGGTGTTGTCGGTAACAGTTCCTGTCACCTGCCGCTGCGCAAGAGCAGAGAACGCCGTAAGCGTCAGCAGCATAGGAATTAGAAAGAATTTTGATAGTTTAATCATGATCACATTATTAATTATGTGTGTTTTTGAAACTTTACAAAGTTAACAGATGTAAGTCCGCAGCCCTTTTACGATTGATTTTATAAATTGAAATATTGGATATATCTCATAATTGAAACTTTTATTTTTCGTACATTAGATATTTTTAAAATGATTTTAGCCAAATTTGAAATAGTGGTGATTTTTTAAAGGGGGAAAGAGGATAATCATTATATTTGTAGGCAACTAATAACCTGATAACATGAAACTGCCGCCTATCAGACTGCCGATCATCGCAGTCCTGACATGTATCCTGGGTCCGTTCTGCAACATGTCTGCAGCCACAGACGGGCACGAGAAGAACGAAAGATACGTCTACTCACAGATCACCATCGACAGAGGCATCAGCCGGAACATAAGTTGCGTCTACAAGGAAAAGGACAGATACCTGTGGGCCGGGACAGGCAACGGCATCTACAGGATTGACGGCAATGAGACAAAATGGTACAGGCTCAACGGTCCCGGTGAAATCATTTTCGACATCACATCCGACAAGGCAGGGAATTTCTGGGCAATATCAAACCGGGGAGTCGCCATCTATGAGAAGGAGACAGACAGATTCGCCCCTCTTGAGGCGGCAGGAGAGGAGCAGGGAGCGATATTGAGCTGCTGCCCTGACAACGACTGCATCTGGTTCGCCGGGAGGGGGGGGAAGATTTACAGATTTGACTACGTGGAAAGGCATCTGGACCTTTTTACAGAGATAAGCCACAGCGGGAGACCTGTTGACATCAACTGCATGACCGCACTTCCGGACGGAAAGATCCTGTGCAGTGACATGCAGGAGGGTCTGATATTGCTCGACAAGGAGGACGGCTCCGTATCCGGCACCCCGTTCGCCTGCCCGCAGGGTGTCATCGAGACGATGCTTGACTCAAGGGGGCTGCTCTGGATAACGTGCTTCAACAAGGGGATTTGGGGCTTCAGGCTCGACGGGACTCTTGCCGCACACTATGACACAGAGTCAGGGATGAGCAACAACATCGTCCTTAGCATGACCGAGAAAGGACAGGATATCTGGCTGGGGACAGACGGGGGCGGGATAAACATCCTCAATCCCGTGAGCGGGGAGATTTCTGTTCTCGAACATCTCCCGGGAGACATATCGTCCCTCCCGGCCAACACCATCACAAGCATCGATGTGGATGACTACGGGAATGTCTGGGCCGGGACCACACGAAACGGCGTGATAAACATCTGCAGCACCGGGATGGTGACTTACACCGATGTCCCGCCTGGAGAGAGCATGGGACTGAGCAACCCTACCGTGCTGTGTCTGTATCAGGAAAATGGCTCGGATACAGTCTGGATAGGGACTGACGGGGAGGGTATAAACGCCTTCATCCCCGAGACAAGGACATTCAGGCATTTCAGGAAGACTTTCGGACAGAAAGTGGTGTCTCTCGCATCTTTTGGAGACGGGAGGCTGGCAGTGTCCCTGTATGCCGACGGTCTGTACGTATTCGATCCCGTGAGCGGGACGATGAGCCCGATGCACATAGACGACATGCGGCTGCTCGAACAGTTGAAATATTCCAGACTGAGCATCAATCTTCTGAACGAGAACGACGGGAGCCTGCTCCTGCTGAGTTCGGAAGTCAGGAGGCTTGACAGCGGGACGGGCAGGACAGAGACCATCCCTATTTCTGACGGACAGGGGATACTCGGGTATTTCCTGCCGGCGGGACGGGACGAAGCCAATATCTACCTTCATGACTCCAAATCAGTGTACAGGATGCGGTGCGGCAGCCATTTCATCGAAAGGATATTCAGGGTGGACGGCAGCACCATGCTGACTACGGCTCTCATGGACTCGGACGGGACTCTCTGGCTCGGGTCTGACAAAGGGTTCGACAAGGTGACGGGGGCCGGGACGGACATGGCGGTGCAGACCTCAGTCAATCCGGGGCTTCAGAACATATCAATCATCCAGGAGGACAACAGTGGCCGCATCTGGATCGGTGAGGAGGAGCGTCTGTTTGCATATCTCAAGCGGGACGGGAGTTTCGCGTTGTTCGGGGAGTCTGACGGCGTCCGCAAAAACGAATACATGAGGAAGGCAAGGCTGCTCGCAGGCAGCGGGGACATATATCTCGGAGGGGCTGCCGGGCTGCTGAGGATAGACGGCGGCTTCCGTATCGACACGGATGAAAAGCCGAGACTGCGGCTTTCCGAGATGACAATGGACGGGTCTGAAATGCATCCGGACGGCAGACAGACAATCAGGATACCGTCAGGGACGAAGACTCTGACGATGCGCGTGATGGCTGAGGAGAAGGATATGTTCAGACAGAAAATCTACAAATTCGACATCCCGGGTCTTGGGATGGAGCCGTTCGAGTCATTTGAGCCTGAGTTCGTGCTGCGGCCGCTGCCCCCTCCGGGGAAATACAGCGTATATGCCTCGTGCAGCACAAGAGACGGAGGGTGGACGGCACCTGAGGAAATCGCAGTCATAGATGTGCAGACAGCATGGTACAGGACATGGTGGTTTCTCCTGATTTGCATCTGCGGATGTGGCGCGCTGGGAATCTGGATATTCAGGACCATCCTGCTGCAGAAAGAGGATAAGATGAAACTGGAGATGAAAGAGAAGGAAAGGACGGCTTCGGAAGAAAAGGTACGGTTCCTCATAAATGTGAGTCATGAACTGAGGACTCCTCTCACCCTCGTCATCGCCCCGTTGAAAAGGATTCTCAGGAAGATGAATCCTGACGAGACCAATTACGCACAGTTGAATATGGCCTACAGGCAGTCGCAGAGGATGAAGGAACTTCTGAACACGGTACTGGATCTGAGGAAGATGGAGGTGAAGGAGAACCGCCTGACCATAGAAAGCGTCATGCTGAATGAGTGGATTGCCGACGTCTCCAGAGACTATGTCGACGAGGGAGGGGCTATCGGAATCGAAATCCGGACAGATTTCGACAAGAATCTCGGGAAGATGAATTTTGACAGGAAGAAATGTGAGACGGTGCTCACCAACCTGCTGATAAATGCCATGAGACACAGCGAGAAAGGAGACCGCATCATCATCCGCACCATTGCCACTGAGACATCCGGCGTCAGGATAGAGGTCACGGACCAGGGGCCAGGGCTGAACGGGATAGACCCTGAGAAACTGTTCACCCGTTTCTATCAGCGTGAGAACGAGAAGTCGGGAAGCGGGATAGGGCTTTCCTATGCGAAAATCCTCGTGGAACTTCACGGAGGAAGTATCGGGGCATACGACAACACAAACAGCAAAGGGGCGACTTTCTGGTTTGAAATACCTGCAGACATCCCCGTCGGGAACATCGTCAAGGAGCCTAAGGCGTATCTGAACAAACTGATAGGCACGGATGACTATGCCACTTCCGTACCGGAAGAGGCTTCGCATGAAGACGGCATGGCCGAAGAAAGGGTTGCCGAGGAGGAGAAAGCAAGGATAAAGATGCTGTTTGTGGACGACAGCGATGAACTGTCCGAATTCATCCGCAGCGAGTTCCTTGGATATGCCGATGTGCTTACGGTGCCTGGAGGGAAGGCCGCACTGGAGGTCATCAGGAAAATAATCCCTGACATAGTCGTGAGCGACATAAATATGCCTGACGGGGACGGATACGAGTTGTGCCGTGCCATCAGGGACACACAGGAGTACCGCCACATCCCTGTCATCCTGCTGACCGCACAGAATGACGAAGCCACCCAGCGGGAAGGCTACAGGGCCGGGGCGACCGCATTCCTCGCGAAGCCGTTCGAGACGGAGACCCTGTACGAACTTGTCCTGAACATATTGAAACAAAGGGACGAGACCAGACAGAGATACCTGCAGACATGGGGGTCAAAGACCGAGGGCAACACCATCAGTTCCGCAGAAGAGGTGTTCCTGATAAAGCTTAACCGGTTCATAGACGAGAACCTCGGGGATCCCGGTCTTGACATCCCGATGATATGCAAGGGCATCGGCATCAGCAGGGCATTGCTCTACAACAAGCTGAAAGCCATCACGGGCATCGGGGCAAATGAATACATCACAAACATCCGTATGGAACGTGCTGTGAAGATGATTGAGGAGACGGACCTGTCCTTTGCCGAAATCGCGGAGAAGACAGGATTCTCGACTGCAAGTTATTTCAGTACGGCATTCAAGAAGCACACCGGGCTTTCGCCGTCGAGGTACAAAGAGAAAAAATCAAAAGTTTGACGATTTCTGATTATCTTTGTCGGTTACGGGTCTTGCCCCGATGAAGATGAAAGGATTTCTTTACCATATAGTCTCTTTTGCCGTGCCGCTCCTGACGGCAGCCTTGCTCTGCGCCGTGCGTGCGGAGGCAAAGTCTGCCATGTCAAGGCAGGACAGGCAGATGAAGGTCGTGGCGATAGAGGCCGGCGCTCCCGGGACAGACGACGGGGACCGGCAGCCTCCTGCGACGGAGAAAGACGGCGAGGACAATTACATGCAGTACATCGTGTCAGGAAAGGACACCATGTATCTTGACCAGCTGCCTGCCGCAAAGGTCTATGAACGTCTTCCGAGGCAGAAAGGACGGGAATGGAGGAAATACTACAGGCTCGTGCACAATTTCAGCAAGGTCTACCCGTATGCCCTCGTGGCACGGAAACTGGTGGCGGAGGTCGACAGTACGATAGAGGCGGACCATCTCAAACGCGGGAAACGGGAGAAATACATCTCACAGATGCAGAAGGAACTGTTCAATGTGTTCGAGAAGCCCATGCGGAGCCTCACCGTATCCCAAGGGGCGATGCTGATGAGGCTCATAGACCGGGAAGTGGGGAAATCATCCTACAACATCATCCGTGACTATAAGAACGGCATGGCGGCAGGATTCTGGCAGGGAATTGCCAGGCTGTTCGGCACCGACTTGAAAAAGCCTTATGACCCCGACGGGGAGGACAAGCCCATCGAGGAACTCGTACAGAAATGGGAAAACGGGGAATTCGAGGAACTCTATTTCTCGCTCTTCTGGAAATTCCCTCCTGAGATAGAAATCCCGTCAAAATACAGATAAGGAGAGGATTCCATCCAATCCTTGAGAATGTACATCTCCGCTCCAGATGAGAGTCTTGAATGAATGCCGCAATGGTAGTGGCCGAATATGAAGAAGTCCACCCTGTTCTTCGCGGAAAATTCCTCAGCAAATACGGTCAAAGGCTCTGACGCTCCCTTGTAGACATATTCCTCATGCCTTGCAAGCCTGTTCTTCCTGGACCAGGCATTCCCAATCCTGAATGCAATCCACGGATGCAGAGTGCTGAACAATATCTGAAGCAGCCTGCAATGGAAGATGCCACGGAGAATCCTGTATCCGCGAGGCACAGGTCCGAGTCCGTCCCCGTGTCCAAGACAGAACCTCTTCCCTCCTATCTCCACAAGGGCTGGCTGCACAAGTCTTTTCATGCCGAGCTGCTCAAAATAGGAGTAGGTCCAGACATCGTGGTTGCCCTGGAAGAAATACACATCCACTCCTGCATCCATCAGAGCCACAAGGGCTGCCAGTACCCTTACATAGCCTTTGGGGACGACATCCCTGTACTCGTACCAGAAGTCCCAGATGTCCCCGAGGAGATAGACAGCCTCCGTCTTTTCCGCCGGGATGGAACGGAGAAAGCCTACAAAGCGGGCCTCCCTGTCTGCGGGGTCATTGACGTCAAGCCCGAGATGGACATCTGCCACGAAATATGTGAGGATGCGCTGCCCGGTCATGAGAATATGAATATCAGCATGGCGACTATCGCACAGTAGAGGGCGAACCATGTGAGCCTTGCCTTCTTGACGAGTGCAATCATCACCTTGCAGGCGAAAAGTCCGGAGACGAATGCGGAAAGAAAGCCGAAAAGCAGAGGCATAGCCCCTATCGAAGAGTCGGACATCTCTCCGCCGACGAGCTGGAGAAACGCCTCACCGAGTATCGGCACGAGGACCATAAGGAAAGAGAACTGGGCCATCACATCCCTCTTCACCCCGCAGATAAGCCCCACGGAGATGGTGGTGCCGGAGCGGGAAAGGCCCGGAATCACTGCAAAAGCCTGGGCGATGCCCACTGCAAGGGCCTGCCAGTAGGATATCCCGTTCCTCGCCGTATTGGCAGGAGCGCAGGATGCCATACGCCCGCGCGGATTGGATGCCATGTCCGAGAAGAACAGCAGGACCGCCGTCATCACAAGCGCGATACCGACCACGAACACAGACTCGAAAAGACCTTCGACATAGGACTTGAAGAACACGCCTATGATGAATACAGGTATCATGGAGACACATATCTTCAGGATATAGTCGGTCTCATCGTTGTATCTGAATCCGAAAAGCCCCTTCAGGAGACTCCATATCTGCTTTCTGAAGACCACGATTGTGCTGAGCACGGTGGCCGTATGGACGGTCACTTCAAATACAAGGTCCCCCGAGCCTCCGATGCCGAGAAGTTCCCTGCCTATGACCAGATGCCCGCTGCTGCTGACCGGCAGGAACTCGGTCAGTCCCTGGACAAGACCGAGAATTATTGCCTCGTACCACTCCATGAGCATCCCCTCCTACTTGAAGACTTTCATTATGGCCACTATCTCCACGACAATCCCGGCTATTATGACAAGCGGTGCGGCCACAAGACGCCTGAAGTCGAACATGGCATAGTTGAAGACCTCCGGGTCATCGCTGCCGCCTCCTGTCATGAGGATATATCCGGAGACCATGACAATCAGGCCTGCCAGCATTATCCTCACACCCTTGGCCGAAATGGCCATCCTTTCACGGACCTTGTCGTCCGGGACATCCTGTCGGATATTTTTCTTTAAGTATTCTGCCATATCAGAGATTTTTCAGAAATATAATTCATCCTTATTGAGGGAGACGAGCCTGTTCACCACAAGGCCTGTGCTCGTCATACATATCGCCACTCCGAAGAACAGCACTATGCCCATGACTATGAGAAGCAGGTCAAGCCTGAATATCTCGAACAGCTGGACGAATTCGCTGCGGATCACAAAAAGTATGGCCAGGAGCATGATAATCGCGATAATGGCCGAGAATATGCCCTGGAACAGGGACCTGACGAGGAACGGCGCCTTGATGAACGACCTGGTGGCCCCGACCATCTTCATGGTGTGTATGATGAACCTGCGGTCAAACACGCTGAGTCTCACCGTGTTGTTGATGAGCACGAACGATATGAAGAGCATCAGCACGATAAATACTGCAAGCACGGATGAGATCTTGCTCAGATTGGAGTTCAACGCCTCCACAAGGGACTGCTGATAGACGACCTCGTCAACGAGAGGCGATGCCGCGATAGCTGTCCTGACCACATTCAGGCTGTCTGCCGAGACATAGTCCGCATCGAGTGTGACATCTATCGACACCGGTATCGGAGCGGTGTCGAACACCTTGAGGAAGTCATCCCCGAGGAGTTCCGCCATCTCTTCGGCGCCCTGCTCGCGTGAAACGAACTCGCTGCTCCTGATGAACGGCATATTGTCAAGTTCCGTCTGATAGCGTGCGGCTTCCTCATCGGAGACGTCCTGCCTGAGCATCACCGACACCTGCATGTTCTCCTTGAAATAGTCCGACACAGATCTGGCGTTGACCAGAAGCAGACTGGCAATCCCCACAAGCAGCAGCACAAGGCTGATGCTTATCACTGATGAAATATATGCGTTGACGATGCGTCTGCGTACTGTCCGTTTTTCTCCCTTGGCCATATCCATATTCCCAATCCGGCTCAAAGATAGTGAAATATCAAAAATAAATATTATCTTTGTTGAGATTTTGTCTTTAAAAACATGAATATGGGAGATTCTGTCAAAAGAGTTCTGTTTGTCAATTCCGAAATATTCCCATATCTGCCTGAATCGGATATTTCACGCATCGGGAGATACCTCCCGCAGGGAATCCAGGAGAGGAAGAAGGAAATACGGTCGTTCATGCCGAGATACGGATGTATCAATGAGAGGAAGAACCAGCTCCATGAGGTCATCCGCCTTTCAGGCATGAATATCATCATCAGTGACGTGGACCGCCCTCTTGTGATCAAGGTGGCATCGATATCCGCTGCAAGGATGCAGGTGTATTTCATTGACAATGAGGACTATTTTCACAGGAAGCAGATATACAGGGACGAGGAGGGCAATTTCTTCGCCGACAACGGGGAACGCGCCATCTTCTTCGCCCGGGGCGTGCTTGAGACTGTCAAGAAGTTGAGATGGGCTCCGGACATCATTCATTGCCACGGGTGGATCTCGCATCTTCTGCCGCTCTACCTGAAAAAGGCATACAAGGACGATCCCATATTCTCTGGCAGCAAGGTGGTGCTCTCGCTGTACAACGACATCTCGACAGAGAGGTTCTCCGATGACTTCAAGGAGAAAATCATGATGAGCGGCATCTCCGAAGAGGACATATTCCTCCCGGAGCATCCTGACGGCATAAATCTTGCTGAACTCGCCGCCCGGTATTCCGACGGCATCATCATGGGCACTGCGGAGCCGGATGCAGGGCTGAAGGACTTCTGCGAGAAATCCGGGATGCCTGTGCTGCCGTACAACGCGGAAGCCGTCAATGACGGATCCTACATCGACGATTATGACAGATTCTACGGTCTCGTATGACGGCCGCAGAGCAGAGGAACAGGAAAATGAGAATAAAACTGACTGATTTCAGCCCGATATTGTGCGCATACGCGTTTGCCGTATGCGTTTCTTCTTGTGTATATGTGGATGACAACCTCGGAGAGAATTTCATCCCCATCAACCAGCAGTATGACGTATATACCATGGAGTTCCCGCTTGAGGACATCAGGACGGAATATTCCGACAGCCTCTCCGGATTCAGTTCCACCAGGATTACTGTCGGAGCCGTGCGCGACCCTGAGACAGGCCTGACCACAAGGGCGAGCGCATTCACACTCATCCCGTTGGAGGAGGAGATGGACTTCGGGAAAGACCCTGAGATACTGCAGTTCCACTTCACGGCAGTAAGGGACACCCTTTCGTTCCCGTCGGAGAGCGAGGACAAGATCATCCAGAACATCCGGGTGTATGAACTGACCAAGGATCTCGGCTCGAAATACATCTACACAAGTTCGGGATACTGGATGGAGAAGGACGGTGTCATCGGAGGAAGCATCTGCCGCCCGTTCCAGTACGCAGGCGGGGATTCCCTGTCATTTGACTTCACGCCGGAATACGGACAGAAATATCTTGATGTGCTTTCGGAGAAATTCGCAGAAATGGACTCCCTTGACAAGTACACGGCAGAACTTCCGGGCATCCTGATCACGGCTGACGAGCCTGTCGGCAACGGAGGCAGGATCAACATGTTCGGGCTCGAGCTGGAGGTGGCGGAGTCCTACTACGTATCCGGCAACTATGCCGAACTGAAGTTCTCCTCCGAGTATGACGGGGAGAGAAAGGACACGTCGTTCCTCTTCTATTTCGGGGCGCAGAGTCTCACATACAGCGAAAGTGGGGCACAATATGCCCTGAATGTATGCAGACACGAGGGATATGACCCGGACAATGCTTCTGCCAATGTCAGCGGCGCAGGAGCAGAGATGGCTGTCGAGGGCGGCGGCGGGCCAAAGCCCGTGGTATCTGCCAAGGAGATTCATGACAAGCTGCTCAGGCATTTCGAAAGCCACGGGATAGACATCGGCGCAGTGGTGATAAACAAGGCGTCGCTCATCCTTCCTTTCGACGACCCGGCATTGTCGGAAAAGAGGATATATCCTACGATGCTGAGTCCTACGTGCAGGCTGAAATCAGAGGTGGTCTCAGATGAGGGGGACAATGTCAATTCGGTGTATTATGCCGGTCTGACAGATGCGAGCGTATCGACAGAGAACCACGGAGACGTGAACTGGTCTCTGCTGAACTATGCCCCGGACATCACCCATCATGTCCAGGAAGTCATAAAACTGGATGACGATGCTGATTTCAGCACAAGGGACATCTGGCTGCTCATCATGGCCACGGAGACAGTCACGGAGACCACAGACAACTCCGCCATGAACGAATATATGCAGAACCTGCTGTACAACAGTTACTACAACAATCTGTACGGGTACGGATACGGCGGATACGGATATGGATACGGCGGGTACTACGACTACAGCAACTACTACAATTACTATATGATGGCCGCGATGATGAGCAATGCCTCACAGCCCACTACCACCAGCGAGACCCAGCTGGACAAGGACAGGTACTATACCTGCAGGCTGAGAGGGCCGGAGGCGGACACCGACACCGACAAGAGCCTCTCGGAGAGGAGGGTGCCGATGATGCAGGTGACGTATTCGGTGCCTAAGGAAGGCTGACGCACGGCCACCGGCAAGAACGTATAATACAACAAGGGCGGAGACTCAGATGAATCTCCGCCCTTATATTTCACTTCTTAAAAGCAATTATTTGAGTTTGTTCTCGATGTAGCTGATGGCATCACCTACAGTAGCGATCTTCTCACCTGCATCCTCATCAGGGATAGTGATGTTGAACGCTTTTTCAAATTCCATGATAAGTTCAACTGTATCAAGTGAATCTGCACCGAGATCGTTCTGGAAACTTGCTGTCTCTGTTACTTCTGACTCGTCAACTCCAAGTTTGTCAACGATAATTGCCTTTACTTTTTCTGCAACCTCTGACATAATCGTAAATTTTAGATAATTAATAGTTTATGTTTAAATACACATATATTTTCCAATAGGAATCAGTCCTGGTATATTTTCAAACCGGGCTGCAAATTAAGTAAAAAAATACGAAAAATAAAAGATTTTTTGAAAAAAGGGGGCTCTGCGGGGGTCTGACCGGGTCATTTACAGGATGATGCCCGGCTCAACCTGAGCCAGACACGGAAGCCGTTCAGGGAATTGAGCAGATAGAAGACCCACATGATGACCATGACTTCCGCATGAGGCTCCCCGTCGGCCACGCAGATGCACCACATCACGACACTGATGATGTTCGTGACTATCCAGAGCATCCATTGCTCCATGAATGCCATCGCCATCAAGGCCTGGGCTATGATGCTGAGGACTGTCGTTGCCGAATCCTTGAAAGGCTGAGGATCATCCAACTCCTTGAGGATGAAGCCTCCGGCAACAACAAGGGCGGCACTGCCCGCAAACAGGAGAACGCGCTGCACCATGCTCATTCTTCGCGCCCTGACTCTGACATCATGGTCAGGAGATGAGGAAGCGGCTTCCGAGACCGCCGCCCCACGCCTGCGCCATTGCCACCATCCGATGAACTGCATGGGAAGATAATACAGGGCATTGAGGGCCGCATCGCCGTACAGGTCCGCCTTCCAGGAAATCAACGCATACAGAGACACGTTGACTACTCCGAATACATAGTTCCAGATGCTTCCCTTGGCGACGAGGACGACACACAGCACGCCGGCAATCCCGGCAAGTGAGCCGATGATGTCCACAGTCCCTGACATTGCGGACCAGATGATATTAGTGGCGATGATTCCTGCTATGAGAAAGAGGTCGAACCATCCGAGGATATGTCTGTTTTCAGCCATTTTTTGTAAGGTATTCATGGATTCTGACGGCAAGTTCGTGTCCGGTGATGCCTGCAAGGTCGTCAACAGAGGCTGCGGCTATTCTAGCCACGCTGCCATAGTGCAGGATGAGGCGTTGCTCCGTCTTCTCCCCCACCCCCTTGATCTCTCGCAGGACGGACTCGACCTGTGCCTTGCTCCTCCTGTTGCGATGATGTGTGATGCCGAACCTGTGAGCCTCATCCCTGATGCGCTGCAGTACTTTAAGCGCCTGGGAATTGCGGTCTATGAACAGAGGATACGGGTCTCCTACCCTTATGACCTCCTCCAGTCTCTTCGCCAGTCCGACCACCGTCAGTCTTTCGGTGAGTCCGAGTTCGCTCAACGCTTCATAGGCAAATGCCAACTGGCCTTTCCCTCCGTCAATGACAATGAGCTGCGGCAGGTCGTCGGGAGCCTCCACAAGCATCCTGGAATAACGGCGGTTGACGACTTCCTTCATGGAAGCATAGTCGTTGGCCCCGACGACAGTCTTTATGTTGAAATGCCTGTAGTCCTTTTTTGACGGGACTCCGTCACGGAATACGACACATGATGCCACGGGGTTCGTCCCCTGGATGTTGGAGTTGTCGAAGCACTCTATGTGCACCGGGAGTTCCTTCATGCCTATGGCATCCCTGAGTTCCTCCAGGACTTTGCGCTTGAATTCGTCAGGGTCTGTGTGCTCCTTCTGCTTGAGGGCATTGAAACGCATCTCCTTGGCGTTTTTCGCGCTCAGTTCCAGAAGAGCCAGCTTGTCCCCTCTCACAGGGATGCGGAACTCCACTCCGTCTATCTTCACGTCCGGATAGAAAGGCACGATGACCTCACGGGAGAGCGCCCCGAACTTTGACTGTATCTCCGCTATGAACATCCCGAGGATGGACGGTTCCTCTTCCTCGATATTCATCTTGAATCCGAGATTGAGAGACTGGACCACCGCCCCCTGTCTGAGACGCATGAAGTTGCCGAATGACTCGCTTGAGTCGGAAACCAGGGAGAACACGTCCACATCGCCTATCTCAGTGTTCATGATGACGGATTTGCTGTAATGCTTCTCTATCGAGAGCATCTTCTCCTTGTAGGTATTCGCCGCCTCGAAATCGAGAGCCTCCGCCGCCTGCGTCATCAGAGTCCTGTAATGCCTGATCATGTCTCTCCCGCCCCCTTTGAGGAGCCGGACAATATCTTCTATATAACCGTTGTACTCCTTCTGCGAGACAGCCCCGATGCAGCAGCCCTTGCATTTCCCGATATGGAAATTGAGGCATGGCCTGAATTTTCTCCTGAGGACAGCATCGGACGTTATCTTGTTGTTGCAGGTCCTGAGCGGATATAGGGTGGAGAAGAGTTCCAGGAGATTGCGCGCGTGCATGACCGAACTGTAGGGGCCGAAATATCTCGACCCGTCTTTGACAATACGTCGCGTGAGATACACCTTTGGAAACTCGTCCGCGCTGACGCATATCCACGGATAGGTCTTGGAGTCCTTGAGAAGGATGTTGTACTTCGGCTTGTACTGCTTGATGAGATTGTTCTCAAGCAGGAGGGCATCCGCTTCCGTATCCACCACCGAATACTGGGCATCGGCGATTTTTGACACCATTACGGCAGTCTTCCTGGTAAGCCTGTCCGGTGAGACGAAATACTGCGCCACCCTCTTGTGCAGATCCTTTGCCTTGCCCACATAAATGACATTCCCCTCGGAGTCATAGTATCTGTAGACTCCGGGGGAATGCGGGAACAATGCTATTTTTTCCTTTACTGTCAAAATACCCGGGACTTGCGTCACTTGATATGCTTTGCAATCTCTTCGGCGATAGCCTCTCCACGGAGATCCCTCTTGAGGATGGTGCCGTCAGGTCCGAAGAGGATGATATGAGGAATGCCTTCGATGCCATAGAGGTCTGTAGGGACTCTCTGTGCATTGATAATCTGCTTCCAGTTGACTCCATACGCCCTGGCGGTGTCCTTGGTGGCCTGAGGCTCATCCCATACAGCCACACTCAGCATCTCAAGTCCTTTTGACCTGTACTTCGCATACACTTCTTTCAGATTCGGAATCTCTCTCTTGCACGGGCCGCACCATGATGCCCAGAAATCCACAAGCACATACTTGCCTTTGCCTACATAGTCAGAGAGGCTCACGGTCTTCCCGTCCGAATCCTCTATGGTGAAGTCCGTGAACATCTTGCCCTCCGCCGTGTTCTCCCGGATCTGTATGCTCTTCCTCAGGGACTGCACGAAGGCGTTCTCCTGCAGACGAGGAGACAGCGTGCCGAGAAGGGAATCAAGCTGCGCATCGGCCATCTCCCGTCCCACATTCTGGAGGGCGAAGAGCGCCAGCACATTGTCCTTGTTGGCTTCAAGCACCTCGGTATTGTAGTCGACATACTCACCCAGGGAGGCATTATAGCATTCCTCCATCTTCCGGGCCTTGACCTCTTCGGCAAGCGTGTCGGCTGTTATCTGCTCCACCTTGGCCTGGAAGTCATTCATAATCGCTGCATTTCTCACCATGTATTCGTTCATCCTTTCCTGTACAGACTTCGCGCCGGCCTTTGAAGTCACTGTCGGCTCATCTGAAAGGGTCACTGAGAGCGATGTCCCGTCCGGAACGAACTCCACACCGAAATTCGCCGCAGACACACTGCCGAGGACAGTGGCATCGGCAGGCACTTCCACATAGAACTTCCCGTCCGTCACAGGTACGAGTGTATCTATCTGGAGATCCGGTATTATCACATTCACCTCGTCAATCCCGGCAGAAGTGATCTTTCCCGAGATTCTGGTCACATCAGACACTCTGGCACAACTTGCCAGGGCTGCGGCTGCCATGGCAGCCAAAACGATTTTTTTCATATCAATAGTAATAAGATTTGTCTTCATCTGTCAGACATCCTGACAAAGATAATAAAAAAGCCGGTCGGAAATCCCGGACCGGCTCTCAATATGCTGCTGACAGTACAAATTACTGTCTGCTTTCCTTGCGATCTCCGCGACGGCCTCCGCGACGACGGTCACCGCGACCGCTGCGGTTGCTGTTCCCGTGAGCAGCCTGTGAACCTGCTGCTACTCCGGCGTTAGGAGAGAGATCCCTCTTTCCGTAGACCTCGCCGTTGCAGATCCATACCTTGATTCCGAGCACGCCGACCTTGGTATGAGCCTCGGCAAGTGCGTAGTCGATGTCTGCGCGGAATGTGTGAAGCGGAGTACGTCCCTCTTTGAACATCTCGCTTCTTGCCATTTCAGCACCGCCGAGACGGCCGCTGATCTGTACTTTGATACCTTCTGCGCCTACTCTCATGGTAGTTGCGACAGCCATCTTGATGGCTCTTCTGTATGAGACACGTCCTTCTATCTGACGGGCGATGTTGTCTGCCACGATATGAGCGTCAACCTCAGGCTTCTTCACCTCGAAGATGTTGATCTGCACATCCTTCTTGGTGACTTTCTTCAACTCTTCCTTTAGTTTGTCCACTTCTGCACCGCCTTTTCCGATGATGACACCCGGTCTTGCAGCGTGGATTGTCACAGTGATGAGTTTCAGAGTCCTTTCGATGACAATCTTGGAAAGGCTTGCCTTGGCAAGACGGTTCTCAAGATATTTGCGGATCTTGTAGTCCTCTGCTATCTTCTCCGCATAGTTACCACCACACCAGTTAGAGTCCCAACCACGGGTGATACCGATTCTGTTGCTGATAGGATTTGTTTTCTGTCCCATAATTTATTCCTCCACTGTTGCAGTTGGTTTCT
>CALUST010000002.1 GCA_944323505.1 uncultured Bacteroidales bacterium | reverse complement strand
CTCATACTAACCACATAATTAATAACACTAAAACTAATAACCAATAAGTCGAGGTGCCAAGCAGAATCGAACTGCTGTGCATGGTTTTGCAGACCATTGCCTAACCACTCGGCCATAGCACCTTGTCAACGCTTTGTCCAAACGGACTGCAAAGGTAGACATTTTTTCTTTAAATCCAAACAATTGCCGGATTTAATTTCTGTGACCATAATAATTTATTTCAAAACACACGTCAGATTATTATACAAAACGTGTGCCAAAGATATTCATCCCGCTATTCCACATACAGAAGGAGACCTTTAAGATACTCTCCCTCGGGGTGATAGATATTCACCGGATGATCTGCAGGCTGATTGAGCCTGTCGAGGATACGGACACTACGCCCGGTCTGTGCTGCCGCAGAGAACACAGCCAGGGCAAATGCCTCCTTGTCCACAACCTGGGAACAACTGTAGGTGAATATCAGCCCACCTGGCGCTATCCTTGAAATGGCGGCAGCATTAAGCCGCTGATATGCCCTGAGGGCGTTGTGCAATGCCCCCCTGTGCTTGGCAAAGGCAGGAGGATCGACAATCATCATATCATATCTGCCTTCAGGGACAGTCTTGAGCATATCCATGGCATCGCAGCACATTCCCGTATGAACCGACTGGTCAAAGCCGTTCAGAGCGATGTTCCTGTCAAGCATATCCACAGCCTTTCGCGAACTGTCCACGGAATCCACATGGGACGCGCCTCCGGCAAGGGCATAGACAGAGAATCCCCCCGTATAGCAGAAAAGATTAAGCACGTTCCTGCCTGCGGCATACCGCCCGACAAGGTTGCGGTTCTCCCTCTGGTCGAGGAAAAAACCGGTCTTCTGCCCTTCTGTCCAGTTGACAATGAACCTGTGCCCGTTCTCCATGACCATCTGGTCATCGTCATTGAAGCCCTCTTTCCTGTAGATATAGCCGTCAACAAGATCCAGTCCCGCCTTGAACGGGGCTGTGCCCGAACTCTTGTCATATACAGCCTTCAAGGAATCACCGTACACCGACTTCAAAGCCTCCGCTATCTGCAGCCGTGCCCGGAACATGCCGACTGAATGGGCCTGCATCACACACACACCGTCATACCAGTCGATAATGAGTCCAGGAAGATTGTCCCCCTCACCATGGACCAGTCTGTAGCACGTGGTATCGCTCCCCTCCTTGTGAAGACCGAGGGCGACCCTTTCCTGAAGCGCCCTGGATATCATTGTCTTCCAGAAATCCGGATGAAGCACGTCCGAGTCGAAACTCAGTATCCTGACCGCAATAGAGCCGACCTGATAATGTCCTGACGCAAGAAACTGCCCGTCGGAAGAATATACCCCCACAATATCCCCTTCTGCAGGATTGCCGTGTATCTGCGCGACTGCTCCCGAAAACACCCATGGATGGAACCTTCTCAGGGACTCGTCCCTACCTCTTTTCAATACTATCTTTGTCATGTTCATTCGGTTATGTCTGTCTCCGGAACCACCGGCTCCGACCTCATCAGTTTCAGGTACATCTCACGGCATACCCACGCATCAGTGGCGGCATACTTTATCTGTGACTCGGACAATGTCTCTGCCTCCCAGTTTGAGAGCTGCTGGGCCTTCGATATGCGGAACCCGAGAATGATGGCAGTCATCTTCTTCACGCTCCTGTCCCTGATACCGTAGTCGCCGACTATCTTCTGGAGATCCACGAATGCGGCAGGAGTGAATCCGCTGTATTTCTGCAGCCCGCGTATGTCATCCGTGACAGCGGCTCCGACCTTGATGACCTTCTCGTTTGAAAGCAGGTTGCAAAGCCTTCTGTGCATCCCCATCTTGTTGATTCTGAACAGATATGCCCTGTCAGGCCCGGACAACTGGAGCAATGCGACCCCATATCTCGGCTGCGAGGCAGAGAAGCACGGTCTTGTCTCCGTATCGAATCCTATGATTTTCTGCGCCCTGAGATATTTTATCGCATTGTTGAAGTCCGACCCGACATTCTCTATCACATGGATTGCACCCGGGAAAGCCGCCTGGTCAAGCCGGTCAATGTCGTCTGCTGCTATACTGCTTATATACATCCTGTCTCCTGTCTTTCCTTTTTATTGTTGATTGTTGAACAAACCGGGCACGTGCGTCAGATGAAAAGAAGTTCCCGGTATTTAGGAAGAGGCCACATCTCGTCATCAACCAGCATCTCAAGATGGTCGGCACTGTAGCGTACCTTGTCCATGAGATCCTTCACGTCGTGCGAGTACACCTTTGCCCTCTCGGCGATGTCCACAATCCTGTTGGCATGCTTGCGGGCCTCGACCAGAGCCTCCACATCAGACGTCATCCTGTTTATGAACGATGATATGTTCCTGAGGGTGGCCACCTCGGATGCACAGAGCTCCTTATATTCATCCCCGAATATGTCCTTCACCCCTTTTACGTTCTCTATGAGGATATTCTGATACCTTATGGCGGCCGGGAGCACATGATTGAGGCAGATATCCCCTATCACCCTCGCCTCTATCTGGAGTTTCTTGACATAAGTCTCATTCAGCACCTCGAAGCGGGCCTCCACTTCGTTCGGTGCAAGCACACCGAGCCTGGAGAAAAGGTCGACAGTCTTCTGCTCGTGATACACCTCGTATGCCTCAGGCACATTAGTGACAGCACGAAGCCCGCGCCTCCTCGACTCTTCCTCCCATTCCTTGCTGTAGCCGTTGCCCTCGAACATGATGCTCTTGGACTCATGGATGAACTTGCGCACAACCGCCATGACAGCATTTGAGGACTCCTCCCCTTTTGCAGTCAGGGCATCCACCTCAGCCTTGAAATTATTGAGGCTTTCGGCGACTATCGAATTGAGGACATATACTGCCGACGCCACATTTACGGATGAGCCTACTGCCCTGAACTCAAATCTGTTGCCTGTAAAGGCGAACGGCGATGTCCTGTTCCTGTCCGTATTGTCCGGGAAGATGTCCGGGATGGTGTTGACTATCTTTATCGACTCCTGGTTGACGGCATCCTCATGCAGATCCTGCATATTCTCTATAGCCTGGAAGATATTGAACAACGTCGAACCGGAGAATACCGACATGACGGCAGGAGGTGCCTCGTTCCCTCCGAGCCTGTATGAATTGCTGAGGGTGGCTATGCTTGTCATCAGCAGGAAATGATGGTCATGAACCGCCTTCAGCACGGCTGCATAGAAAGAAAGGAACTGGAGGTTCTTGGTCGGCGTCTTGCCCGGGGAAAGCAGATTGACGCCAGTGTCAGTGACCATTGACCAGTTGCAATGCTTCCCGGACCCGTTGACCCCGTCAAAAGGTTTCTCATGGAATATCACCTTGAGATGATGCTTCTCGGCGACCTTCTGCATGATGATCATGAGCATCATGTTCTGGTCGATGGCCTTGGTGGCCTCACAATAGACGGGAGCACACTCAAACTGGTTGGGAGCCACCTCATTGTGTCTGGTGCACAGCAATATGCCGAGTTTATAGGCCTCGGTCTCGAAATCTTTCATGAATGCGCTTACCTTTGAAGGTATCGCCCCGAAATAATGGTCCTCCAGCTGCTGGTCCTTGGCCGATGTATGCCCTATCACTGTCCTGTCACAGAGCACGAGATCCGGCCTTGCGTTGTAAAGTGACTCATCCACGAGGAAATACTCCTGCTCAAGCCCCAGATTGACATGGACGCTCTTCACAGACGGGTCGAACAGACGTGCGACAGAAGATGCCGCATCACTGAGTGCCTGTAGGGACTTGAGGTTCGGGACCTTGGTGTCAAGAGCCTCTCCTGTATATGAGACGAATACGGACGGGATACAAAGTGTGCCGTCAAGTATGAATACCGGGGATGACGGATCCCATGCCGAATAACCCCTCGCCTCGAAAGTGTTTCTCAGTCCTCCGTTCGGGAAACTGGAGGCGTCAGGCTCCTGCTGGACAAGCGCGCTTCCGCTGAATCTCTCAAACGGCTGCCCGTCTTTGACCACGATGAAGGCCTCATGTTTCTCTGCAGTGGCATCTGTCAGAGGATGGAAAAGATGTGTATAATGAGTCGCGCCCATCTCCATTGCCCAGGCCTTCATGCCTGATGCTATCTCATTGGAGACGCTGCGGTCGAGTTTTGCTCCGAATTTGACTGCCGCAAGAACGGCCTCGTATGCCTGTTTTGACATATAGCTTCTCATCTTGAAGAGGTCCAGGACATTCTGTCCGAAATACTTGGACACAGGACCGTCCTCCACGAAGAAACGCTCGGCATGATGGCTTGCCGCCTCATCCAATGCTCTTTGTCTGAATGCTGCCATAAATGATAGATTTAATTTTGTCAAGAACGCCCACAAAGGTAAAAAATAATCAAAAAATGAAGAATTTTTTCTCCGTGCATCCATTAAATTTCCTGTTTTTCCATATCTTTGCAGGGGTTTGGACAAACCTGCCCGGGCCGGTGTCCGGGTATTGTCATTATAATGGATTCAAATTGTAAGTTATGGCAAAAATTTCCGAAAAAGCACAGATGATGCCTGCCTCAGCCATCAGGAAACTCATTCCTCTTGCTGATGCCGCTACTGAAAAGGGAGTCAAGGTCTATCGCCTGAACATGGGACAGCCGGACATCAAGTCTCCGAAATGCGCTCTTGACGCAGTGCGGAACAATACCCTCAGCCATGTCTCATATTCCAATTCGGCAGGTCTGATGGAACTGAGGAAAGGTCTTGTCGAAAAATACTATAAGAAAATCGGCATAGATATAGAGGTGCCGGAACTCATCGTGACGGTGGCAGGAAGCGAGAGCGTGCTGCTTGCCCTTGAGATTACCTGCAACGCCGGTGACGAAGTGCTGGTGCTCGAACCGTTCTACACCAACTACAACACATTCGCCTTCATGAACGAGATCAGCCTGAAGACCATCCCGACGGAAATCGGGAAAGGCTTCCAGGTGCCGGACATCACGGAGTTCGAGAAAGCCATCACGGACAAGACCAAGGCCATTCTCATCTGCAACCCGGGCAACCCGACAGGCACCCTCTATTCAAAGGAGAGCATGCTCGCACTGGGTGAGGTAGCCCGCAAGCACGACCTGTTCCTGATTTCAGATGAGGTATACAGGGAGTTCTGCTATACCGACGAGCCTCATTTCTCTGCAATGAATATCCCGGATCTTGACCAGAACGTGATTCTCGTGGATTCGGTGTCAAAGAGATACAATCTGTGCGGAGCGCGTGTAGGATGCATCGTATCCCACAACAAGGAGGTGATGGCAGCCGCGATGAAGTATGCGCAGGCCCGTCTCTGCCCTCCTGTCCTTGGCCAGATTGCCGCCATCGGCGCCCTCGACACTCCTCAGGAGTATTTCGATGCGGTGAAAGAGGAATACATCAAGAGAAGGGACTATATGATAAATTCCCTCAATGCGATGCCGGGAGTGTTCACGCCGCTTCCTATGGGAGCATTCTATACTGTGGCGGAACTGCCTGTAGATGATACAGAGAAGTTTGCAAGATGGATGCTGGAGGAGTTCAGGTACAATAACGAGACCACGATGGTGACTCCGGCGGCGGCGTTCTTCAAGACTCCTGGGAAAGGGCGGAATTATGCGCGCGTGGCGTATGTGCTCGAGATTCCGGAGATGGAGAAGGCGTTGAAGTGTCTTGCAGAAGGTCTGAAGCAATATCCTGGCAGGACCATCTGACAGGATATTGTATAAATGTATCTCAGTATCCGGCGGTTAAAGGGAGAATTCCACTCCTAAGTTGAGACTGATGGTATTGTCGTAATAATTGGTGCCGACATTCTTGAGCGGATCGAGGACATCTTCCACCACACTGTACGGCACAATTGAGAAATGCGGCTCAACGAATACCGAGAACCGGCCCGACACCCTGTATTTTACCTGCAGGCCGCCGGAAAGTCCGAGATATGCCCTCCTGATGTCGTTTTCAAGTTCCCTCTTGGTCATGCCGCCGATTTCAGGGCCGAATATGACAGGGACCGACAGCCGCTGTCTCCGTCCCCCGGAGCAGAGACTCACCATGTCGAGCATCCCCTCGACCCTCGCTCCGTAATACAATGTGCTTCTGCGTTCCCCGCCGACATACTCAATCCATCTGTCATGAGAGAAGAAGCCGGACACACGGAGGGCAAACACATTGGAGAACCACTTGCCGTAGGAGATGACATAGTGTCCTCCCATCGAACGCAGTCCCATCTTCTCATAGACAAGGGCCGAATTCTGGAACTGCGGACCGGCAGACAATGACACAAATGACTCTCCTGAACTGTCGGGACCTCTTTCGATGTCTTTGTCAGAATGGAACCTGTATGAGAATCCCATAGTACCGCCGTATGCGATGTCATATATTCTCCAGTTCCACGGGCCGGAATGATCCACTCCGTCTGAATAGCAGGTGACAATCGGCTCCACGAAGAAATCGAGATTCCGTGCGACATTCATCTTGAGATTGAACCCGCCATGGATACCGACAGCATTGATGCCTCTGTCTCCCTTATATGTCGTATATCTGTATTTCAGACCTTCAACAGTGGAGATCTCGAAGAATCTCCCCGGTTTATAGCCCCCGAAATATCTGCTGATGTTGAACATGTGCGAGACATCGATTCCGTATCCCCACACACGCTGCTTGTCCTGGTTGTTGAAATGCTCGTCCGCAGCCAAGGAGATCCTGAGTGCATTGTAGGCATCGAACCATTTGCCGTATGAGATGCGCATGGATGCCCCCCATGCAAATGTGGAATACCCGAACGGCACATACTGCTCGGTACCGGCATGGATTGAAAGGAACGTATTGTCGCTGAACCTGCTCTTGACGAAAGGCTCGCCCCTGTCCATATAACGTTTCTGGAGACTGTAGTCAAGGGCGTTGAACATCTCTGTAGAATCCTCTGCTGCCGTTGATGCCGTATCTGCAGCGGATACAGCCGCTGAAACAGTGTCGGATACGGCTGCTGATGCAGCCGCCCTGCCGTCAGCCGGTCCGGCAGACAGGCAGACAGAGATGAGCAGAGCGGCAGCAGAAATCAAGATTCTTCCGGATATATCCATATTCTTCATCACATCATTGACAATTCATAGGTCTCATTGGCATTCTTGAACACCTGTTCAAGAATATCACCGTCTGATGCAGCCAGTCCGATGAACTTCTTGTCCTTGGAGAAGGCGGACACCAGATAGTTCTCCGCATCCATCTCCAGCATCGCCCCGCTGAATGTATCCCCGGCAGCGTTCTTCTGGCTGGCATTCCTGCACTTGATGATGGCCCACAGATAGTCTGTAAGGGCGTCTCCCTGAGGCAGATCCCTGATGGCATTCTCCGCCATCATATCGTATGCCCTTGTCTCCATGGCCAGATACATCACCACCTTGTTGAGAGGGCTGGACCCGGCGACTGTATTGAACACTTCCTTGGCCTGCTCCTTTTCCTCATCTGTCTCCCCTCCTGTGTAGTATCCTCCGAGGCACATAGTGAAAGACTTGATGGTCTTGTTCTTAGGAGTGTTCGGGAGGATCTGGGAAAGGACGCTCGCCCGTTCGAAATTGTTTGCTTTCAGGAACATGGCGACCTGGTTGGCGACCACTGCCTCCGGATTGATTATCGAGTTGACTGTGCCGTCTGCACGCTTCTCCTCAATATTGACACGCTTGATACCCGTATTGATGAGAGGGGCAAGAATCGTCGTATCCACAATCCCCCTCTTAAGGTATGCCACAGCCAGATTGTTGGCAGCAAGCGCCCAAGGCGTCCCTCGCGCCTCTACGGACTCCTTGTAAGCCCGTTTGTAGAGTTCGATCAGTTCATCCTCGTTCTTCACAAGCTGGAAGAGATGCCAGTACTCGTAGAGGGCGAACTGCTTGCGCCCGCTCCTGTAGTCTTCGTCTGTATTGTATCTCGCCAGAATCTCCTCCGGGGTCAATTCCCTGTATATCTCGTACATATACTCATAGGTCACCGACCGGAGTTTCGGCAGATACGGAGTGACAACCTTCTTGTAATACGGAAGCCGTCTGATCCTGAGTCCTTGTGCGTCATGGCTTCCTGGGTATTTCTCTATGACTGCGCGGATGTCGGCAGCCTCCTGTGTGAGCGAGTCAGCCTCCAGCAGGTCTGCCACGTCGCTCCATGGGGCCACTTCCGCCTTGGTCGGCATATATACCCTGTCCCTCACATATTTCGGCAGGACGGAGATTATCTGGGCCATGGCATATTTCATCCTGTTCTTTGCAAGATTGAGGTTGGATGAATAGGTCCCGTCAGGGGAAGATACTCCGGTGATATGGAATTCCTTCAACTGGGAACCTTCCCCGTTGACTATATTCAGCAGGTCAGTCTTAAGTTTGTCCAGCTGGACTCTGTTCAAGGTATCGTTCTCGTCCAGCTGGGCCTTCCCGACAAGGAAGGTAAGGGATATGTTGCCGGCAGTATTCCGTCTCTCTCTGCGCGGCCTCTCCCTGTATTTGTTAGGGTCAAGTTCGTATTGGTCAATTGAATATTCGAGAAATTTCAGCGGTCTGATGCTACGGGCGGATGCAAGCTGCATATCCCGCTCATAATAAATCTTGTTGTAGTCCTCAAGGCGCATCACCCCTCTCACATAATAACTCTTGCTGGGATCATCGACCTTGATGGTATCAGCCCAGTTGACCCTCATGGATGAGTCCACAAGGGATACAGTCGGACTGACATACTTGAAAAGCGGGTCCCTCCCGTCCACATAGCCCATCCTCCTCTCCTGGGTGAGCTTGTACTGCTCCCCGTCGTACACGAGAGGCTTGAGATATTTGACAAGCCGGTCTGTGCCGCCTTCGTAGAGCACCGGCTGAAGAATCATGCGTGCATTGGTCTTCCCGAAATGTGCCGGCAGAGGTATCACATTGCCGACTTCCAGATTGTTGCCGTTCATCCTGTTCCTCTCCTTGAGCGGAGTAGGCTCTGTCAGGGTTCCGGAGACGACAGCCTGGTCCAGCACATTACCGCCCTCAATCTCGAAATTGATCTCCATGCGGTAATTGACCTGCTCCATGGCACATTTGTTCACCATGTCCTCCTTGACAATGATGGCGCCGGTCTCAGCGACTCGCACCTCATAATATCCGCTGGCGTCAGGAGATACCACATTCGTGGTGAATATGAAACCGTTTCCTTCGGTAAGCGCCTTGTAGGCATCCTCTGCATCGCCTGTCGTATTGAAGGTGTATATTATGATGTTCTTGGGATCAAAAGGCTTTCTCGTGGTCTTGTTGATTATACGACCTGTGACGAGTTTGATGTCCTGGGCATGGACTGAGAGCACCGGAGCGGCCACCAGCATCAATGACAAAGCCAATATCTGAAAAATCCTCTTCATCTGCAAAGTCTATTTTATGATATAAGTAAATGTCACCCCCAGGTCGACAGGACACATCTTGTAGCCCTGTGCATTGGTCATCACGGCCTCATTGACGAAATAATCGTCATAGTTGTCGTTGGAATAATACTTCTTCTGGTTGAAGTATACAAGACCGAAACTGCCGGAAAGCTCGAGATTCCACCTCTTGCCGAGGGAGAAGACGTAGCCTCCTGTTATCCCAAGTCCTATGGCGTCACCGTCATAGACATTGTTTTTCAAAGTGATATCGTAAATGGTCATCAGGGCACCGATGCCGATGAACTCCCTGATCATCGGGCGACCGTTGAACCAGAAACGGAACTCCGGCTGCAGGCCGATGATTCTTGAGTCGATACCGTACGGTCTCACATGTCCGAATGCTCCGAGATCGACACTCGTATGCTCCCCTGTAACTATCTCGAAACCGATGTTGGGGGTCATTGCGGCCCACATGAGCGCATTGGTCTTCACCGCTACCTGCTGTGCGTCGGCCTCATGATGGACGGCGCACAGCATAAGTAACGGCAAAAAAATGCCTGACAATAATTTACGCAAGAATTTCATTTCTATCCGATTGTTGAACCAGCACCGCCGTTCTCATCAATCCAAGGGTCAAGACTTGTACTGAGGTCAACCTCTTCCGGACTACGGACAGTCAGGGTAAGCACATATCTGTGCCCTGCTGCAAAGCTGCCGCGGAGAGAAGCCGTAACAGTGTTTCTTGTCCCGTTGTCAAGGCTCAGGACAACTTCAACTTCGATCTCGCCTTCCGTATCGCCAAGAATCAACGTGCCGAGTTCTGCACCGGCAGCTGTCGGAGCGACATCAAGAGTACCTGTACTATAGTCCCCAGGCGTCTTGAGAAGATAGCGGTCGCCCGGCTCGGAAAATGTCAGATTCCCTGCATCAGGACCTGCCACTTCGAGAGATACCTTGGTATAGGTGTTCTTGACTGTAAGGCTGCGTACCACGAGGTTGTCGAGATCTGTGGAAGATTTTGCCACAAAACGGAACGCTGTCAGCATGTGCTTGAACTCAAGCGCAGGAAGCAGGTCATCCCTGCCTACCAGTTTCATCTGACGGCAGTATTTTGCATTGAATCCCTTGTATTCTCCTGCGATATTGGCATGCTCTTCAGCCCAGAGCACATCAGTATAGCCCAACGCATACTCCACACTATAGCGGTTCTCGCTCAACTGGTACGGACGATGAGGATAGTAGGCATAGAAAGAATAGTTGAGATCGTTGTCTGTCGGATAATAGACAGCCGGCTCGAACTTCACGCTCCCGTCCTCACCTGTAGTCACTTTCTTGTTGTCCAACAGGATTGTTGACCTGTCAGAAGAATCCCAGGCCGGAGTCTTTCCATCGACATCATAGGCAAGTCCGAACACGCCTATGTCAAGGCCGTTCATGACAGAGCCCTCTATGGTACCGGCAACTTCCGCCTTGGTCAAAGTCATGTCAAGACCCGGGGCGGCAAAAGCCACAGGAACAGGCAATGACTCGTCATATACCCATGCCTCCTCAGTCTCGGGAGCATTCACCACGGTCTTGGAACAACCGGCGGCAAGTGCGAGGGCTGCAAGGCCCAATATAATGTTTCTTTTCATGATTCACGTAAATTAAAGTCGTCCAATATCAGATTTCGATGCTTCCGCCATCGAGGATTTCCTGCCATGGGTCGAGAGTTGTACTGATGATAGTCACCTCAAGAGGCATGCTGATGCGGAGTTCCATATTGTAGATGTATCCTGCCTTGAATGTGGCGTCTGTCTTGTCTGTAACGATTTCAACCTCCTTAGGCTCCTGCTCCACGCCATCGACTGAAAGTGTCACGCGGGCCTTGTATGAAGCACCTGGAAGAAGGGTGAATGTGGCTACAGGAGCACCTTCCTGGACAGGAGTGATTGCGAGAGGGGCGTCTGCCTCGCCGGTGGCTGTCAGAGTGCCGTTTGCAGCCTCAGCCACTGTTCCGCAATCCTCAGGTGTCGTGGATGCCACAGTGAGAGCCACCTGGGTGGCGACATCATAAAGTTCGAATCCTGTAATCTGTACAGCAGCACCGCCGACCTCCTTAGGCACAGCTGTGAATCTCAAGGCTGTGAGCATGTGGTCGAAGTTCAGTCTCGGAAGCCACTCATGATTCTCGTTGACTGCAAGAAGTCTGCGGATATATGCAGCATTGTAGCCATACTGTCCTGCACCGCCTGAAGACAGGGAACGTGCATCGGAACGAGCCCAGAGAATATCTACATTGCCCTGGGTGAGGTCGTATGTCACCGTGCAGGCATCCTGCTCAGACACAGCGTCAGCAGAATAAGGATAATATCCGAAGAATGAGAATGACCTGTCACTCACAATCGGGTAATAGACAGCAGGATCGAATGAGATGGACCCGTCATCGGCCACCTCGGCTGACCTGTTGACAAGGTCTCCGATGTGTGTTGCATCTTCAGCGGGATTCCAGATGAGATTGTGTGCATCATCTGCCGAAGTCTCGATACCGTAGATGCCCACAGTAAGTCCGGACATGGAGTCTCCCTCCACAAGTGTGGTCTCGTCATATACAGCCTTGGATACCACGTTGATGGTAGGGGCTGCTGACATCATCACCGGGACAGGCTCTCCTGCGTTCCAGTCTGTCTCAGGAGCACCGGCCTCAGGGGCAGCGACCTCTGTCTTGGCGCAACCGGCAAGCACGAGAAGGGCGGCACCGGCAAAATATAACTTTTTCATGATGTTGAATTTAAATGTCCACAAATTTTAAAGACGACGGCTGCATTTCTCGGCAGAGAAGTTTTTGGACAGGCGACACCGGTCCGGGTCGCAGCCGTCGTTCTGTCAAACACTTAGTTGCGAGGAGTAGGCTGCTCGTCAAAGTCGACCTCAGTCTTTCCGCCGTCTTCCCATGGAGTAAGGGCTGCGGAAATCTCGACTTCGTTGATTCCGAGGACCTTGATGGTCACCTCGTATGACTTGCCGGCCTCAAATGCTGTAGCATCCGGATCCCCGCCTGTGACATCGGCGATGTCAAGAGTCTTCTTGAGGGCGTCGATAGGAGTGGTGATGGTAGGATCTGTAGGGATGACTTCCACTTCAAGGTCATAGGTTGCCTCGCCAGGAAGGACAAGGATGCTTTCCCCGATCTCGGTAGGATCTTCGCCAAATGCCAGAGGAGCCTTTGGAGCGAGCTGCTCAAGTGAGCCTGAAGCACCTTTCTGCTGGAGAGAGAGCCACTCTGGATCCCCAGTCACGTCCTGTACTCCGAGGTTGTCATTATCAGCCCCCGGCTGAGCGACTACCACGAGATTTCCGTGAGTCTTTGACTGGAGTCTGATTGCTGATACCTGGAAGTCTTCAGCGCCTTCTGCCCCTGCCTGGATCTTGAAAGTGAAGCGGGCAAGTTCATGACGGAACTGGAGAGTAGGCTGTACGCCTTTACGGGCAGCGTATGCACTATAGGCATATTCCGGTGTCGCTTCAAGGTCAGTGCCGACAACATCAATTGCCGGATCAGCCTTTGCCACCATCAGGTCCTGTCCTCCGTTGATGTGGAAAGGAACATACACTCTGTCTGCCTCTGCTACAGGAGCAGGCGCAGCCCCACCGTCATAGGCGTCATCGATATGATAGCCGTAGAAGTCGTAGAGGACATCCCCATTTGCATAGTAATATGGCTCAGGAGTCTGTCCGACAGAACCGTCTCCGAGAGGATCGGCATTCATGACTGAAATGACATCCTTCTCACCTGTTGCCGGTGCAGTGGTCTGGACATGCCAGATGAATGCGCCTGCCTCTCCTGTCGAGAAGTCTGTGACATCACTTTCGTAGCCGAACACATAGAGAGTCTGGCCTGCCCAGTTGTTGTTCCCCTGAAGACCGCCGACTGTACCGGTGGACTTGGAGGCAACTGCAACCGGAGAACCTACACTGAACATGACTGCCTGTCTTTGGCTGTCATCAGAAGAAGGCTGCTGAGGAGCGACCTCATTCTTGGAGCATGCTGCCAGCATTCCGATAGCAGCGATTGCCAGAATTGCATACTTTTTCATTGCGTTAAAATTTAGTTAATAAATTGGTTATAAATATTTATTCATACTTTACAGTTTCTTTTCAGTCCCGCGACGGTGTCGGAGGCTCGTCCTCGCCGACAGTCAGTTTGCCGCCATATCCCCATGGCGTAAGAGCCACACTGACATTGACGGCATCCATACCATACACTGCAAGCCTTATGGTGTACTGGTTGCCTGGAAGGAATTGTCCCCCGGAGGCAGTGAGAGTCTTCTCCACCTGATATTCGTACACGCTGCCTGTGGACATTAGCTCCCTGAGGTGCAGCCTCATCCGGTATTCTGTATCAGGAGCCACAAGCAGGCTCTCCCCGACCCTCATCGGCTCCCTTGAATATACATCGGTCATCGGGTCACCGGAGTATGCCTTGATCTCGTAGAAGTCCGGATTGCCTACCGGAATCAGATTTGAACCTCCGTCACCTCTCAGATTGAGATACGGCAACTGATCCGCAGATCTGTCATCCGAAGAGAAATCAACTCCCATCGCGTCGGCAGACTTCGATGCCACGGTAAATACGCCTCTCGTCCTGGAACGCACCTCTATCGCATCCACGAATACACGCTTGCCTGATGCTGTCGTGAACCCGGGATAGACGTCAAAGCACAATCTGGTGAGATGGTGCTTGAAATATATCACAGGCGGGATGTTCAGCGATGCGGTATAGGCGCTGTAGGCATAATTGATGATGTTCAGCCGCTCTTCCTCTGTGTAGCCCTCCCAAGCCAGCTGCTCCTCTATCAGGGCTGCCTTGGCTGACATCAGGTCCTGGCTGCCGTCAATCTCGACCTTCATGCTCACATAATCATCTGTCCGGGAGATATTCTCCTCAGGCACTGCTATATCATCAAGATAATATGCATAGAAATCGTATGGCTGGGTACTTGCAGGATAATATACGACCTCTTCCGGTCCTTCCCATGACACATAGGCATCGAGTTCCCCTATACTTGCCTTCTTTCCTGCCTTTGAGCCAGGATTGTCCCTTGAGCCGTCCACGAGACAGTTCCAGCTGTCCTTTTCGCTTGTGGCGGTGTATGAGACGTTCAGATCCCTGTTGAAGCCGTATATATATACCGGGGCGCCTTTCCATGACTGGGTGTTGTTGTCTATGCCGCCATGCCCCTTGGAGACGAACATGTTGTCCGGATTGCCGACCACCACCATCACTGGCACAGGCCCGTCCGAGACACCCGCCATATCGGCACTGCCCCTGTACGAATCATCCGTACAGGAGAGCAGCACAAGGGCTCCCATCATTGCCAATATGAATGTCCTCATCCCTCTCATGACCGGCTATATCTCAACATCAACATCATTCTTGTCACTGTCAAACCATATCTCGACACCCTGGTTTCCGCTTCCCGGGAGTATCTGGTCCTTGTCAATCTTCAATACGCTGCCGACCTCCAGCAAGGCAGAGCCTTTCTCTGCCCTGTACCCGCTGCCGTCATAAAGTTCACTGAGCAGTCCTGCCGACATTATGGTCCGCGTCATGTTGACTCCTGCATGGAACAACCTCATGTCCTCCCCCGTCGTGGCATAAATCGACAACTGGAGAATACCTGAGCCTACTATGTCGTCAGGGTTGGAGCCAGGGAAGAGACCGAGCACATCCAAAGTGCCTTCGAAAATATTGACGGTGCCTTCAGCCGCCACCTTGTGCATAGTGAACAATGACCGGTAGGTGGAGTCGGTGACTCTGCCGGACATGATCTGGACTGTCCTTGCGACCCCTGAGATTTCTGCGTCGATTGTCCCGTCCTTGATGGTGACCCCGTCTTCAAGGTCAATCCTGACCCTGAATGTCAGCCTCTGTGTCATCCGTCTGATATCGAATCCTATTTCAGGCGTTACAGTCGGGGCAATCCGTTGTTTCGTCACATCGAAAAGCAGCGGACCGGCCTCTTTGATATAGCCGAATGACGGATTGAAGTCTGCCACATCGGCGGGAATATCCTCAGGCGCGAGTTCGTCTATAGTGGCATAAAGATCCCTCATGCTCACAGACGGGTCTGCAGCAAATCTGTCAAGATTTTCAATGGTATAGGAAGAATTGGCCTCGTCATTGAATATCATCAGATAATATTCCCCGTTCAGGATGTAGTTCCCTGACGCCTCCGGCTCCCCTGCGGCATCGCCTTGACCGGCACCGTCAGTCTGACCGGGACCTGCCCCGTCTTCAACCGCACCGGCGGCAAGGGAGGTTATCTCAAGTTGGGTGTTGTCCTGCGAATCGTCTCCATCGGCAGGACCCGAGACTGTCGCGTCGATAAGATTGCCGTCCTTGTCGACACGCCACACATAATGCACCGTGTTGATGATACGGCTCATGGCTATGTTCATGTCCTCAGGCCTGTCGGCCTCCGCAATACCGCCCCAATTTATGTTGAAATTGACAGCGACACTGTCCGGCATGTCAGCAGCACCGTCCAACGGGACATACGTGCATGAAGTCCAGTTGATGATGAGCAGGAAAGCAACCGTGCCCGATATTATCTGCGCATACGTCCTCATCTTTCCTCCTCCATAACTTTTTTCTTTGAAAAGAAATCAAAGAACTTCCGTTTCGGGACGTCTTCACCGTCTTCGTCCTGCTCCTTGCCAGCCTTCTTTTTCGAGAAGAAATCAAACAGCGGACGTTTCTCCCCGCTCTCCTTCATCTCATCCTTCTGAGCCTCCTTCTCCGCGGCAAGCCTGTCCTTGTCCAGTTTCTTCTGTATCCGGGCCTTCTCCACGGAATCCCTGTACATCTGACGCTGGTCCATCTTATCCATCTTCTCCTGAATCTTCTCCTGGTCGACTTTCTTGTATTTGTCCTCAACTGATTTCTGACGATAGACAAACGCCACCTTGAGTTCCGAAATCACAGGGTACGGGACCATGTGGAAGCCACGGCTCCTGTCATCTATCTTATAATAATAGTCGCCGTTCTGGTTGTGCCCGAATGCATCATACCTCGTGACAGCAAGTCCGAGAGCAAAACCGAACTCGATGTCTATCACACTTTTCTCATACTGATAGAGAGGCAAGGCATACCCTGCGGACACTCCAAGTCCGTACATCTGGCCCTGACGGCCTTCCTTGCCGAATTTGAAAGAATAGGTGCCTCCGTTGACATACGCACCTATATAATATGCGCGCCATTCCTTCGGGTTCTTCCTGGCGGTGGTCCAGATGTTGCGCTTGAACCATTGTCCGAAACTCAGAGTGTCTGTCTCGGACTTGGGACGCTTCTGCGTCTGACGCCAATAGTACCTGACTTCAGGACGCAGTTCAAACACATTGAATACAAGAGGAGTGGTGTAGTTGTGGGATGTGTTCCAGTTGTATCTGGCATTGAGACCGACTGTGACACGGTTATAGACAGAAGGAGATACATCAAATTCGACACCGATATTCGGAATGGTCAGAAGCCATTCCAGGGCATTGGTCCTTACCGACCACATATCCCTGAAGGTGACGGTGTCCGCCTGCTCCTCCCTGACCTGGGCTTTGAGGGCTATTCCTGCCCCCCCATGAAAACAATCAGGGCTGTACAGAATATGTATCTAAATAGTTTTATCATTGTCTTGCCTTGCCTGTTTCCGAACATAGCCGAAAACGGCGCGCAATTTACAAATAATTATTGTATCTGAAAAATAATTCTCGAACTTATTTTATTGAGCATGATACTATTTACGACCGAAGAAAGGCTCGTGGGCATCGTACCCCCCCACGCATTCCAGAGGCATTTTTTACGATTTTCAGTCAAAAAAAATTTTTTCCAGGCTCAGTCGGATTCTTCAGATACCTTCACAACTGACCGGGGTATCCGGTATCTTGAACTAACCTCTTCTTCAATCCTCGAGTGCCGTGCAGCAGCAGCCATTTTCTCTTCCTTGCGGATATTTCTGAGGCGCCTGCGCTCACTGGCCTCCTTGTCGTATTCAGCCGAGAGGCGACGGATGCGCGACGGGAGTTCTTTCAGGACGGCGGCATCCTTTTCGAGTTCGCACTCCCATACGACTATGATTTTCCATCCGAGGGCCTCAAGCCTCGCGTAGACGGCGTTGTCCCGACGGCGGTTCCGGCGGATCTTATCTTCCCAGAACTGTCTGTTGGTCCTCGGGAGGACAAAATGACGGCAGCCCTTGTGACCGTGCCAGAAACAGCCGTTGACGAAAATGACCGTATGGTATCGGTGCAGGACTATGTCGGGAGTCCCAGGCAAGGCCTTGACATTGAGCCTGTATCTGAAGCCTTCCGCAAACAGGCTCCGCCGCACGGCCAGTTCCGGCCGAGTATCCCTGCCTCTGATGCTTGACATGCAATGATGTCTCTGTTCCGGTGTCATCCTGTCTGCCATAGTTGTCTGCCTGAAGACCGTCCGGTCTGTCATATCGCCTTTATGTCCGCCGAATATCTTATGCCGGTCAAATTTACGGAAATATCACGATATATCTTATTCATAAATCGACTATCCGCAAAAATACCTGAATGTCTGCCGGAATCTATTTCCTAATACAAAACAAAAATTGTATTTTCGTGACGAAAAATCTATTGGCTATGGTGGGCATTGACGATACAATCTGCGCTCCGGCGACAGTCCCGGGGACAGGAGCAATTACAGTAATCCGTGTCAGCGGGCCGAAGGCTCTTGAAATTGCGGACAAGGTGGTGTGTACCCGGAAGATGGACGGTTCCGCCGCAGACGGGAGACAGGAGACGGTTTCAGCAGGATGGACCGGCTCCGGCACGATAGCCTCCGCGCCCGGCTACAGCATACGGTTCGGCACTGTACGCGACGAATCCGGCAAACCGCTGGATGATGTGCTCGTGAGTATCTTCCGTGCCCCGCACTCCTATACGGGGGAAAATTCCGTCGAGATTTCCTGCCATGCATCCGGATATATCGCGGACAAGATGATGCAGCTGCTCGTCAACGCGGGTGCGCGGACAGCAGAGCCCGGAGAGTTCACCCGGAGGGCTTTTGTCAACGGCAAGATGGACTTGGCCCAGGCGGAAGCCGTTGCTGATCTGATAGCCGCACAGAACGCGGCAGCCCATCGCGTTGCCATCAATCAGTTGAAAGGAGGATTCTCAAAGGAACTGAAAAAGATGCGTGACAAGATGCTGCACATCGTGTCGATGATGGAACTTGAACTCGATTTCAGTGATGAGGATGTGCAGTTTGCGGACAGGGACGAACTCGACGTGCTCATTAAGGAGACAATAAGACACATTTCCACCCTGCTCGACTCATTCAGGCTCGGAAATGTCATCAAAAACGGCGTCCCTGTAGCCATAGTCGGGGCGACCAATACAGGGAAAAGCACTCTGCTGAACGCTCTCGTAGGGGAAGAGCGCGCCATAGTCTCGGATGTCCACGGCACCACCCGCGACACTGTGGAAGAGACCATGAATATTGAAGGGGTGCTATTCCGTTTCATTGATACCGCAGGCATCCGGGAAACAGATGAGGAGGTGGAAAGAATCGGGATAGAACGGACATTCCGGAAACTGAAGGAAGCGGTCATCGTGCTCGGGATGCTGGACGTGACAAAAAGTGATGAGGAACTGGCAAGGAATGTCAAGGAGATACTGATGAATGTCAACATGAAACATCAAAGACTCATCCTGCTCCTCAACAAATGCGACCTGCTCGAAGATGCGGACAGGCACGGTCAGGACAGCGGGTGCCACAATGCAACCGATTCCGGGGCATGGTCCGGCCACACGGCGGACACAGGATGCAGGCTCAGACTGTCTGCGGATTTTGCCGGGATTCTGACAAGAAATTCATCAAAAAAAGAACATAACAAATATGTTACCATTCTAAACAATATTGTTTCATTAATTGACGACCACAATATTAAGTTATTCGGTAAATACAACTGGTATGAGCACGGTTCAAAAGCGGACAAAAGCAGCGATGTTGAGTTGATTCCAATATCTGCCAAGACAGGACATGGACTTGATGAACTGCGGTCATCCCTTGCCGAGGCCAGGTACGACCTGATGGCTGACTCCGGTGCCACACTCATCACGAACACCCGCCACTTCGAGGCCCTTTCCAACGCCCGCGACGCCCTCGTCCGCGCAAGGAAAGGCATCGCCGATGCCCTCCCTACCGACCTCCTCACCCAAGACATCCGCGAAGCCCTCTACCACATCGGCACCATCGTCGGCGAAATCTCCACCGACGAAGTCCTCGGCAACATCTTCAAGAATTTCTGCATAGGGAAATAAGTGAGTATTTTCAACGATTGACAAGTAGTGGAAATTAGGGATAATTTATTAATTTCCAAATAATTTTATTCTAGAGATTATTGAATTATCTTTTGTTTTCTATCGTTTTTTATACTATTTTTGAACCACATTTGAACCAAGTGTGGTTCAAGTGATGTTATGTTACCGATGTTTAGTTTTGACTTTACATTAATTTACAAATTTTAACATTATTTTACGAATTTTTTGTGCTAAATGCTGGAGATGTTTATGGAGTCAATGGTCTATACCAAGATATGCCAATATTGCGGTGCAGTGTTTAAATCCGGTTCTTCCAGGGAAAAGTATTGCTCCAGTCGTTGTATGAAAAGAGCAGCTAAAGAGAGAGAACGAACGGAACGGGTTATGGTGCAACAGAAGGAAGTTGCAGAGGTAAGAAAGAAAAATCTGGTGTCACAAGAGTACTTGAGCATAACTGACATGGCTACTTTGATAGGCGTGTCGCGGCCTACGGTCTATAAGATGATTGCGGACGGAAGGCTGGAGGCTGTCCGGTTCAGCAACCGTATTGTGCGGGTTAAAGTTTCAAGTATTCTTTCCTCTTCCGGTTTGGGGAGCGCTGTCTTGCAGCGGAAGCCAGTCGATGTTGTACCATCGAACTGTGAACTTATCAGCAAGGTGGATGTTCTTGCCAAGTACGGTATTTCCGAAACGGGACTCTACAAAAGGATGAAAGCAGAGAAAGTCAAGTCCGTTCTTGTAAACGGTAAGGCATATTTTCCTCTTAACAAGGTGAAGAAGATATACGAAAACAAAAAGATAGACAGTATAAAAGACTGGTATACTGTTGATGTACTGCAGTCTATCACCGGCTTGGCCGCAAACACCATTTATGATTTCTGCAAGGATCATTGCATACCGCGCAAAAGGCAGGGAAAGATAGTCTTGATTTCAAAAGATGATTGGGATAAGGCCAGAGGAACCAACGCGGAACTCATGACAGAAAATTATACAATTGCGGAGATTATGGAGAAGTACCATCTGTCACGCGGTCATGTGTATGGCAAGATCGCGCAATTCAAGATAAGCAAGATGAAGGTAGGAAACTTTGTCTATGTAAACCGGAAGGAAGTTGATGCACATTTTAAGAAATAATGCTATGAAGTGCGTTAAGGTATCATTGAGAAAAAGGGAGTTACCGTCAGGGAAGATTACATTGTATCTGGACTACTACCCTCCTATCCGGGATGTCAGTACCAACAAATGTCACAGGCATGAATATCTCGGGATATATTTGCTTAAATCTCCAAAGACAAGGGCAGAAAAGGCAGTAAATACAGAAAAACTACTGCAGGCCGAGGCGATACGTGCGGAAAGGGAGTTGTCGATATTACGGGGCAAGTTGGATTTTCTTGACAGGAGCAAATTGAAGATGGATTTTCTTGCATATTTCCGCAATCAGCTGGACAGCCATGATCAAAAGTGGACAAAAGTGTATGATCACTTCTATAATTATGTCGGCGGTCATTGTATGGTAGGAGACCTCAATGCAGGGATGTGCTCAGGCTTCAGGGAATATCTTCTTGGAGCAAGACAGCTTGCCCATCCTGAAAGGACACTTTCAAGGAATTCCGCGGCAGGATATTGGTCCACATTCAGAGGACTTCTCGCAATTGCTTACAAAGAGAAGATATTGGGAGAGAATATCAATGACTATCTTGACCGCATAGATACTGTTGAGACAAGGCGCGAATATCTTACGCTTGAAGAAC
>CALUST010000001.1 GCA_944323505.1 uncultured Bacteroidales bacterium | reverse complement strand
CACCTTCCGCACGAGGCTCTCCCTCGTCTCCGTCATCTCCGCCTCCAGTTCGGGGGTGAGTTCGCCCCCGCTCTCCCAGAGCTCGTCCTCAATCCGCTGCCATTCCGCAGCGCGCTGGTACAATGTCATTCTTCCTTCCATGTCATTCTGTCTTAAGTTGTCCGTTGTCATCCCTGTTGCCGATGTTGTAGTTGAACACGGCGTCCGCGAAGTCCGCGTCAACCTGCTCGTCCCACTCGTAGGTCTCGCGCAGCTTGTCTATCAGACCGGGCTCGCCCTTGACCACACGCTCCACGGCGTGCTCCCAGCCCTTTGACCCCGGCTTGAGGACCCTCTTCCTCACGGGCTGCGAAGATGCTGAACATACTGCCTCGGGAGTCCCCGGGAGAGGATTCGCGACAGGGGACGCCTCCTCGTCCTTGCGCGCGTCGACGTCGTCCTCGTCCGTGGCGATGTGGAAGAACTTCAGCAGAAAGTAACGCTCCGCGTAAGTCAGCGCGCTCCCCAACCCCTTGTCCCAGCCGTTCTGCCCGTTCGCCCCGAACCCGACAGGGAGTGTCTCCCCGCTCTCGCTGTCTATCCACGTGAAGGTCATCATCACCTTCGTCAGTATCTCGCTCTTGGCACCCGCCTTCACCTGGTAGTCAATCCGCTCGTTCTCGATGCTGTCCACCTGCTGCACGAGCAGGAGCCCCAGCTCGTCCATCTTCGGGCGGACGATGTCCAGCACCTTGCTGCCGGACACATAGCGGTATCCTGCGGAGGACGACCCGCCCTGCGCGTCGGGCGCAAGGCCGCGCACCGTCTTCTGCAGGGTCACCAGTTTCTGATACAGGCTGCTCATTTCTCTGCCTCCCCTCTGCGTTTATTGGCCTCTTCCAGGACATCATTGAACATCTCGGCTGCCGCAGCATGTTCCGGCTCAAGGAAAAACTCCTCAGAAGACAAAGTTTCCCAGGTTCGGGCGTCCAAGATGGAGACGGTTAGTGTCTTATCTCCGGAATAGGACGTGTCGAGAATCAGGGAAATTCTCTTGTCATTATTTTTTTTCACATAGTCCGCAGCCAGTTCGGCCAGTCTGCCGACTTCTTCATTTTTAACAATTTTTCTCATACCTTTGCAGATGCTTTTATGATGTTTTTGGAGTCCGCCCCGTGCGGCTCCTTTTTTTGTGCCCTGCCGGGTCTCGCTCCCGGACGTCCTTCTGCAGGAACAGGGCGTGCCGTCTTTCCGGCTGCCATCCGTCCGCACTCGCAACTGTGCGCCATGCGGGATGCCTACACTATCTCTGACACTGTTCCTACGGCATCCCATCACCCGTCCGTGCCTGTCGTGTCCCTATGCTTTCCAGGCTGTCAGCATGGCTCTGTATCCACAGCTGTCCGGCTCGCGGAACTCCTCTAAACCTTGCGTGGGGTTGCGGTGCCGGGGGGCTCGAACCCCCGTGCCTGCCTGTGCACCCCGCCCGTCTTTCCGGGCTGCCACATAACCATAAGAACAACAAAAAACTAAGTATTAACGCATCACTGCGGCTTGCGGGACCCCGGGAATCGAACCCGGGAGCACATCCTGCCTCTTTGCCCAACCATTTGACGGGTGGCAAGCCCGATGTCGGTGTGCCGGTACTCCAGTGTCCCGTGACGGCGCAAAAGGTCAAACAGTCATCATGAAAGCATCCCCGGGTGCCGTCATCCCCGGTCTCTCAATGCGTCATAGTCGTCGGCGTACATCTCGCGCAGCCCGTCCTCGTCCCTGAGCATCCCCCTGCCGTCGCACTCCGGGCATGTCCTCATGCCGTGCCAGCCCTCGACCTCTCCGGTGCCTCCGCACCTCCAGCACAGTGCCTCCTCCATGGTCACGCCCTCTCGTCGTCAAGCGTTATCTGCCCCTTTGCCTGCATCCGGCTGATGACCCGGGACACAGCCCATATCACGGCCACCGCCGCTGCCTTCACTGCTGCGAACGCCCACAGGGATGTCCCCTCGCTCCGCTTGCCCAGCAGCACGATGAACGCGATGCCGCCCATCGCGAGGAGAATGTTCAGTTTCCAGTTCTTCTTCATGACTTTGCCTCCTCCATTATCCTGTTAAGCCTGTCCACGTCCACGACAATCTTGCGCCCCGTCTGCTTTATCGCCCCCCTAAACCGCCCGGACGACTTCATCCGCTGGGCAGTAGGCCTTGAGCACCCGAGAGCCTTTGCCAGCCCGTCAATCCCGTATGCGAGGTTCGGCTCGGCAGGTCTCTCCCTCATGATGTAGCCCTTCCTCTCAAGGAAGTCCACGAGGTCACCGAGCGTGACGTCAATTATGCGCGTGTTCTCGTTCATGGCTATGATATGCGAGTTACCGTTATTGTCCGCTCTCCCTTTTTGGCGGAAACGGTAAAAGACTTGCCCTCATTGTCGCCGACCTTCGTGGCGAGGCTACGGACATAGTCAGGGGCAAAACCGAGGGGATTAAGAGGCTTCCTTTCCACCTCCATGCTTTCCCCTATGTTCAGGGAATTCATTGTCCCGCGTAGGTTGATTCTGATTTCCATTGTTGAATTATTTTACTATATTTGTTTCAAACTTTATGCAAAGTTATAGCATTGCTTTGAAATAAGCAAGATTTTAAAGCATTATTTTAAAGAAAATCTTTAACATATATCATATATGTCTGTAAAAGAGAGACTTATTGCATACCTCGATTATAAAAAGGTATCTAAGAGTGATTTCGGTCGCTCAATTGGGGTTTCATCGGCGTATGTTACTTCGATGAGAAAATCTATAGACCCTGAAAAACTTCAAAGCATTGCCAAAAATTATCCCGACCTCAACACTGGCTGGCTGATGACCGGAGAGGGAGAAATGCTGAAGAATCCGGAATCATTGCCGATGAATAACGCGGGAATAAACGAGACAGACCAACTCTTCCACACCGTACCTTTAGTCCCCCTGTCGGCACAGGGCGGTTCGCTCAACGACTTCTCGGAGGCAATAAAGGAATCCGACTGCGAGAGGATTGTTTCCCCTGTCAAGGCTGCCGACCTTGCGATAACCGTATCCGGAGACAGCATGGCTCCCGAATTCCCGTCCGGTTGCAAGATACTCATAAAGAAAATCGACGAACAGGCGTTCATAGAGTGGGGAAAAGTCTATGTACTCGACACCTGCAACGGCGTCGTCATAAAGGAAATCCACAGGGGGCACTCGGAAGACGAGGTGGAGTGTCACTCAATCAATCCCGACCCGAAGTTCCAGCCGTTCTCGGTAAGATTCACCGACATATTCGGAATGTACAGGATAATAATGTGCCTATCTTTAAAATAAATAACTATGGAAACATTAATCGCAATCTTAATCATCGTATTCGCCGTTCTACAACTGGTGCTCTTCTTTAAGTTGTGGATAGCGACGGATGACATCAGAAAAATCAGGGAAATGGTGGCGGGGAAGCCGAACCCGATGAGTCCTGACCTGCTGAAGGACGTAGACGAGGAACTTTTCCTCGGAAACAAGGGAAAAGCCGTTGAAATCCTCAAGCGCGCACAGTATGAACTGGAATATTCCCTCAAAAAGACGGACAACGCCTACAAATCCGCTGATATGAACGTAAGGCTTGACGTCATCAAGGCACAACTAAAGAAACTGTCAGAATAAAGCCCAAATATCATGAGAAAATTAGCAATCATCATCGCACTTGTTGCCGTCTGCTCGACTGCGGCGGCTCAGATTACAGTCAAGAGGCTTCCCGTGGACATCGCAAAGGCAATGTCGGGCAGGGAGACACTGACACGGTATGTCTCAGAGGCCAACGACACCACCTACAGCCTCGTCCTCTACACCTACAACCAGTTCGCAGGCTACATGACCGTCACCCTCGGCGACAGGAGCCAGGCGACCGCGATTCTCCGGTCGATGTACGACTATACCCCGGCATCCAAGGACGAGGTGATAGAACTGAACAACCCTGGGAACAACAGGGCATATTACAAGTCCGATTTGGGGTACAAGCAGTACGTGATTTTTGGCGACGACGATGCCGGAAGCAGGCTTGGCGGCTATCTCGGCATCAAGTCAATCAAGAAGTTCCTTGCCGCCCTCGCCGAGGAATAGGCCATGGACATCCCCCACATCTGCGCCTTCGTGCCCGACAGGGAGAAAGGGCGGGACGACTGCAAGCTCCGCTGCCGCGTGAGGTGGGACTCCAGCCGCCGGATAGTGTCGTTCGGCACGGGATACCGCATCGACCCGAGGAAGTGGAGCAGGGAGACCCAGCGGTGCAGGATTAACACCAGCCACGGCCGGAGGAATGTCCCCGCAGCGACCATCAACCGCGCAATACAGCGGCTCTCAGACATCGTGGAGCAGGCGTTCGCGGACTTCGGCAGGGCGGGGCACGTCCCGTCCGAGGACGAGATGAGGGCAGCGGTGAACAGCGCGCTCGGCAGGGTCTACGACTTCTCCGACTCACCCGACTCGGCGTTCGAGGAGTTCATCAACGAATGCGGGAAACTCAACGCATGGTCGGAGAGCACCTACAAGAAGCACCGGACAATGCGCAGGAAGATGGCGGAGTCCGGCATCTTCACCTCCTTCGATGACTTCACGGAGGAGAACCTTCGCATGTTCGTCTCCTACCTGAGGGACGATTGCGGGCTGAGGGAGTCCACATGCGCGAAGAGCATCGCCCTCCTGAAGTGGTTTCTCGGATGGGCGGAGAGGAGAGGGCTGCTCCATGACGCCTCGTTCAGGGCGTTCTCCCCCAAGTTCCGGCGCACCGAAACGGACGTGATATTCCTGACTTGGGACGAGCTGATGAGACTGGAGGCGTGGACACCTCCGGAGGGATGCCGCAACCCGGACACGCTCATGAAAGTCCGGGACGTGTTCTGCTTCTGCTGCTTCACCTCGCTGCGCTATTCTGACGTTGCCGCCCTCCGCCGGACATCCGTACATGAGGGCTACATATCCGTGACCTCGGTCAAGACGGCTGACAGCCTCAGGATAGAGCTGAACAGGCACTCAAGGGCGATTCTCGACAGGTACGCCAGCCTGCCGGGGGACAAGGCACTCCCCGTCATCAGCAACCAGAAGATGAACGTGTACCTGAAGGACATCTGCCGCATGTGCGGCCTTGACACACCGATAACTGTCACATACTACAGAGGCAGCAGGCGCATCGAGGAGACGCACCCGAAATGGGAACTCATAGGGACACACGCAGGCAGGCGTACATTCATCTGCAACGCCCTGATGATGGGAATACCCCCGCAGATAGTGATGAAGTGGACGGGGCATAACGACTACAAGGCAATGCGCCCGTATATTGACGTCGCGGACAGCGCGAAGTCCGCCGCGATGAGGGCATTCGACAGGGAATAGAGTCCCCTTAATCGTCCCCTTAAGATATAATTCTTTGATTTACAATATGGATTGTGGAGAATACGAGAGTCGAACTCGTGACCTCTTGCATGCCATGCAAGCGCTCTAGCCAACTGAGCTAATTCCCCAAGGGTTTGCAAAGATAGGGAAATTATCCCGTTCTTTGCAAATTTTTCAGCATTATGACGCGGAGCCGACAGCCTCGGTCACTGTATTGTCCATGGTCTTCTCTATGGCATCCGCCTCTTCGGTCGCCCCTCCCATACGCATGACGTCAGTCAGATAGTAGACATACTGGCATCCGTCCTCGAAATCAGACCTGGCAAAGTCATAGAACTGCGCATAGAACCTTATGGAGTCCATCATCTCATCGGCAAACCTCTTTGCAAGAGCCGTCGCCTTCTCATCTGCCCCGAGCCTGTAGTACAGATCCACCATCTGCACGACAGCATATTCATTGCCGGTCCTCAGATAAGAAAGATCCAGAGGATAGTTCTGCTCAGGGACACATTCCTGGCATCTGTCAAGCATCTCCTCTGCCTTTGCATTCTCCCCCGCCTCATAAAGTTCCTCGGCGACATTGTAGAACAGCCTTCTCTGCGACACTATCCCGCAGAAAGTCGTCACATTCTGATAGTCCGCAAAATAGTCGGTGCGCTTGAGGGCATCCCATGAGAAAGACTCCGTCATCTTACGGTACAGGTCATCAGGGTCCGAGAAGCCTATATTCGACAGGCTCATACTGTTCCTGATCGGCACGAACCTGAACGAGAATCCGTCATACATCAGATACTCCTTCAGTCCGATATTGATCTCCCCACCCATCTGGAGCAGGCTTATAGGCCTGTCCCACTGATAGTCCGACAGCAGGTCCAGCATGAACAGCTCCGGCTTTGAAAGGAACTGCTTGTCCTTTGATATCGTGAGCACAATCTCATCAGGTATCATATCGGCATATTTCTCGTCAAGTATCCCGTATTTGATCACATTCTCCTTGTTCACAGGCAGAATCAGTTTCCTTGACATGAGATAGTCCATCTTGGAGCCGTCTGCCATCAGCAGTTTGACGTCAGGATGACGGAACAGCCTCATCACATCAGAGATAGGAAGGGCCTGCTCCCTCGTATCATGTATGATGACATAGTCGTTGGTCCCGTACAGATACTGCTCAGGCGGAATCTGGAGATTGAGCGGTGCAGACTCGTTGCAGGCATACTTCATCTGGTCAATATGCCAGTCTGTACCAAGCAGGGAAGTGTTGCATATACGGACATCTGTCCGGACCCCTTCCACCTCCTGGGCATACCAGAGAGGGAAAGTATCATTGTCCCCATGAGTAATCAGAATACCGTTCGGCCCGACAGAGTTGAGATAGTTCCTTGCCATCTCGACTGCCGTATACCTGTGGCTTCTGTCATGGTCATCCCAGTTCTGCTGTGCCATCAGTACAGGGACCCCGAGACAGAGGAGAGAGACGGCGGAGGCAGCGGCGACATATTTGCCCGAGCCGGACTCCACAGTCTTCTCCTTACTTGCAAGAAGATTCTCAATCCATGTATATATGGCCATCACCGCCATACCTATCCATATCGAAAAGGCATAGAAGGAGCCTGCATAGGCATAGTCCCTCTCCCTCACCTGGAACGGCGGCTGGTTGAGATATATCACGATGGCGATGCCCGTCATGAAAAACAGCAGGAAAGTGACCCATGAGCCTCTCTTGTCCCTGGCAAACTGGAAGAATATCCCGATTATCCCCAGCAGGAGAGGCAGCATATAATAATGGTTCTTGCCCTTGTTCTCTTTCAGATATGCAGGGGCGTCGCTCTGGTCGCCAAGACGGGCCTTGTCAATGAAACCGATGCCGCTCTCCCAGTTGCCGATAAATATGTCACCGGGAGTCGGGCTGTGTATCTCGTTCTGCCTGCCGGCAAAGTTCCACATGAAATACCTCCAGTACATCCAGTTCATCTGATAGTCGAAGAAGAACCTCATGTTGTCCCTGAATGTTGGCTTGTTATGCTCCGCGCCAGCCACAGGGCGGCCCTTGCGGATGTAGGACTCATAGAAATCCACATATCTCTCATCTGTGCCGTTCCACATCCTCGGGAAAAGCATCTTGCCCTCGCTGTGATACAGAGGCTCTCCCGGAGACGCGGCATGGACATACTTGCCGTCAAGCGGTGCCCAGTATTTCCCTTCCTTCCAGTCATACGGGGCATCGAAATACTGTCCGTACAGCAGAGGGGTGGAGCCATACTGCTCCCTGGCGAGATACCTTACGAGAGTGAAAGGATTGTCCGGCTGATACTCGTTCGTAGGCGTCTTGGCGGCAGACCTGATGATGACAATGCTGAAAATCGAGAATCCGACCACTATGGCCGTGAAGCACAGAAGCACAGTGTTCCAGAAGACCTTCTTCTTCCTCAAGGTCATGAACAGTCCCCAGAAGCACAGGGCAAAAAGCAGCACCATGAAGAAAACTGCCCCGCTGTTGAACGGAAGCCCCAGCCTGTTCACGAAGAACAGGTCGAAATATGCCGCCGTCTTCGGAAGATACGGGATGATGCCGAAAAGGATGACCGCCAATATCACACACGAGATGAGGAATATCTTGACATATTCCTTGAACGAATAATGCCCGTCCTCCCTTTTCCTGTAGTAGAAGAGAAATACGAGAGCCGGGATGGTAAGCAGGTTGAGAAGATGGACACCTATGGACAGACCGATAAGGAATGCTATCAGCACTATCCACCTGTTAGCATACGGGGTGTCCGCCTGTTCATACCACTTGGTCATGGCCCAGAACACCATTGCAGTGAACAATGATGACATGGCATACACCTCGCCCTCCACAGCCGAGAACCAGAATGTGTCGGAGAAGCAGTATGCAAGGGCACCGACTATGCCGGAGCCGTAGATTGCAACAGCCCTTGAGACAGGCCAGGTCCCGTCTTCGTCCGGTCTGACCGCCCTCTTGACAAGAAAGACTATGGTAAGATACAGGAACATGATTGTCAGAGCCGAACACAATGCGCTCATGGCATTCACGGCGACTGCCGCGTGCATATTGTCCGTGAACATCGTGAAGAATCTGGCAATAAGCTGGAATACCGGGTTTCCCGGGGGATGCCCGACTTCAAGCTTGTATGATGATGCTATGAATTCGCCGCAGTCCCAGAACGACGCGGTAGGCTCCATCGTCATAAGATATGTGACCGCCGAGACAGCCAGTACGAATGCGGCTGAGATTCTGCTCCACAGATTGAATTTCCAGTTATCCATATTCCCTTAGATTCACAAAAAGGCAAAGATAAGAACATAATGACTATATTTGCAAAAATTAATCGATTCTTATGGCGGACAACGACTGGAAAAAACGGCTCGGGGTGGTGTATTCCACAAATCCGGACTTCAGATATGAGGAGGAGGCTGATGAGAGCCCCGAGACACCTGACCCGTCTGCACAGCGTCTGACAGTGACGATAGACAGGCGCAACAGAGGAGGCAAACAGGTCACTCTTGTCACCGGATTCAAGGGCAAGGAAGAGGATCTGGCCGCGCTCGGCAAGGAACTGAAAGTCAGATGCGGGGTCGGAGGCACTGCAAAAAACGGTGAGATAACGATTCAGGGAGACTTCCGGGACAAGGTCACCGCCCTGCTCAACGGGATGGGGTATAAAGCCAAACGCGGGAACTGATGAAAGACAGTACAGTTGAAATGACCTGCAGCCCGGCTGACACGGCCTTTGTCATGGCAGACTCTACTGGCATGACACCTCCGGCAGACGGCCTTGGACGGACTGACGGAAGGCTGCCGGCAGACAGCGCATTCGTCTCAGGCTCGCTGGTCCCGGACAATGCCCCGGCAATGCATGACGCCACGCCGGACGACTCTGACTCCAACACAGTCTCCGACACAGTGATTGCACTGACTGCCATTGTCTCCATATTATATATGAGACAGATACTTGGCATCCTGCCTATGATTGCAGGCTGCATGCTCCGCTGGAAAGAAAATCTCAACATAGAATACAATGTCAAGAGCAAGATGGTCAGAGACCGTCTCGCCATTATTCTCATTCCGGCATACGCCGCCCTCGTGTCCGGATACGGGCTGTGGCACCTCCCTTTCATGGACAGATACGGAGACTTGCCTGACTTCCTCTTCACGACAGGGGCATTCCTGCTGTTCCTGTCAGTCAGGATGCTCCTTTGCAGGATAATGCGGCCGTCAAGGATGAACCACAAGGTCTGGAAAGCCGGGAATGACTCGTTTTTCTCATTCTTCATATCCGCCGTCCTGCTGTCGATGGCAACAGCCGCTGTCATGTGGGTTGCAGGCTGCGGCACCGATGTGAGAGGCATGGCCGTCACTTGGATATCAGGAGCCGTATGGCTTCTGTTCCTTTTCAGGAAAGTGCAGATTTTTAGAAACTCCTGCTCTCTATTTTCAGCAATTTTGTATCTTTGCAGCCTTGAAATTTTGCCGATGGCCATATTAGTGGCTCCGGCACTGATACGCTAACAGCCCGAATATAGGCTACACAGTTTACAAAACGATGACTATCAAGAATATCCTTATCTCCCAACAGCCACCGAAGGCTACATCCCCGTATGCTTCCATCGCTGAGAAATACGGAGTTAATTTCGAATTTATACCCTTTTTCAAGATAGAGCCGCTTTCTTCAAGAGAATTCCGGGCACAGAAAATAAATATTCTTGACCATACAGCCATTGTATTCTCCGCAAGATCGACAATCGACGCCTTCTTCAAACTCTGCGAAGAACTCAGGATCAAGATTCCTGAGACCATGAAATATTTCTGCGCCTCAGAAGCGGTGGCAATGTATCTTCAGAAACATATAGTCTACAGAAAAAGAAAAATATTCTTCGGGGACGGCTCCCCGGCATCCATAATAGCGCAGATCGGCAGCAAGCACAAGGACGAGAAATTCCTCATTGCCATGTCCGACTCCGCCAACAATGACATTTCAGGCATCTTCAGGGAGAACGGCATCGAGTGCGACAGCGCGGTATTCGTGAAATCCGTATCGCAGGATCTCAAATCAATGGACATGCACTCGTATGACATGGTCGTGCTGTACAACCCTGCCGATGTGAAATCTCTTTTCGAGAATTTCCCGGACTTCAGACAGGAGGGCATCAAGTTCGTATCATACGGAAAGTCAGTCATCAAAGCCATGTCCGAAGCTGGGCTTGAGATAGAGATTTCAGCGCCTACCGCCGAGGCGCCGTCTGTAGCCAAAGCCATCGAGATCTATCTGGAGAAAGGCAGATGATGGACACCCGGCTTCTGAAGACATTCGGCAAGAAAGAACGTATCTGCGGGAAAAAGGACATCTCAAGACTGCTTGACAACGGGCGGTTCGCCTCAGCAGGATGTCTGAGGTACTGTTTTCTCGCTGACAACGGTGCCGGATGCGACAGAATCCTGGTCTCGGTGCCAAAAAAACTGTTCAGACGCGCCGTCAGACGCAACCTGCTGAAACGCAGGATCCGGGAAAGTTTCAGACTGCAGAAATCGCTGCTTTCCACCCATTCCCCGACTGACATAATGTTCGTCTACAACACAAGGGAATGCTGTGCATTCAGTGAGATATACGATTCGGTAGGACAAGCCATTTCAAGAATCAACAATTCAGCCGGGAGGACGGAGGACAATGGGCACAGATAAGGTTCTGAGAATCCTGAAATCCGTACTGGCATTTCCATTCATATTGCTCATCAGATTCTACCAGGTGTGCATATCACCCCTCAAACCCCCGTCATGCAGATTTACCCCGACGTGTTCGGCATACGCACTCGAATCTTTCAGAAGGCACGGCCCGATAAAGGGTTTATTTCTGACTGTCAGGAGAATAGGACGGTGCCATCCGTGGGGAGGAAGCGGATATGACCCAGTACCCGAGAAATGCAACATATTCGGGACACCGGCAAAGTCCGGGAATATGAATCCAGATAAGACAGAGAACCATGCCGAAAAAGGAAAAAATCAGAAGACTGTTTGACAATATAGCCCCTGAGTACGACAGGCTGAACCACATCCTGTCGCTGGATATAGACCGTATATGGAGGAAAAAAGCCGTCAGGGAGATAATTGTGCCTGGCCAGACCGCCAGAATCCTCGATGTCGCAAGCGGTACAGGAGACTTCGCAATAGCCATTGCAAAGGCTGCCGCTCCCGGCAGTTCCGTCACAGGGATAGACCTCTCCGAGGAAATGCTGAGGATAGGCAGGGAAAAAGTCAAGGCTGCAGGGCTGTCCACCATGACGGACATGATCCAGGGAGACTGCGAGGAACTGCCGTTCGATGACGGGACATTCGACAGGGTGTCAGTCGCATTCGGAGTGCGAAATTTCGAGCATCTTGAAAGGGGGCTCTCGGAAATGCTCCGAGTGCTCAAGCCTGGTGGCAAGGCTGTCATACTGGAACTCTCAGTACCGTCATCACCGATACTGCTGTCACTCTACAAACTGTATTTCCTGCACATCCTGCCGGCAATCGGAGGTATGGTATCAGGAGACAGGGCCGCATACGAATATCTGCCGGCATCTGTACTCAGATTCCCGAAGCCGGATGTATTCATGAAGATGCTTTCGGACTGCGGATTCACAGATGTCAGGCACAGAGCCTTCACATTCGGGATATGCCGGATGTATACAGGAACGCGATAAATCCGAGCCCTCCGAGCATGGCAAAGAGAAATACTGAAACCACAAGCAGCGGCAGCATCCTGTCAAGGCTTTTCCCATGCCCCTTCCACACACCGATGAGATGGATTATGAACAGTGGCAGGGTCAGGACGAAGAGATAGTGCCACGGATTGGATATCCTTGACCACGCATAGGCAATCATGCAGGCCCATCCGGTCACAATCAGGGCTGTCTGATAGACTTTAGCCCATTTCTCCCCTATCCTCACAGGTATTGTAGCCCTGGTTGCCGCATCAGTCCCCATATCCCTTATATTATTGACATTCAGCACAGCGACACTGAATGTGCCGATACTGGCTGCAGGAAGGAGCAGATACCACGAGCGTATCTCATGAGCCGCGACGAAATATGAGCCGAGAACGGCCACCAGACCGAAAAAGATGAACACATAGATATCTCCGAGTCCACGATAGCCGTAGGGATTCTTGCCGAGCGTATATCTCATGGCGGCGGAAATCGCGAATGCTCCGAGCAGAATCAGAAGTATGGACTCGATGGAAAAGAATGTCCCGAACGAGCACTTGATCAGAGCCAGTCCGAAGGCTGCGGACAGAAGCGCATACACCCATATCATCACTTTGAAGTCCCTCACTGTCAGAAGACCTGAAGACAAAGAATACTCCGGCCCCTGCCTGTCCTTGCCGTCAGTGCCGCTCAGGGCATCTCCGAGTTCGTTGAACACATTGGACAGCAACTGGAGACAAAGGGTAGTAAGCACCGTGAATATCACCACATCCCACCGGACATGGTAATCTGCAGCCGCCAGCATGATTCCGAGTATCACACCAGCCATGGAGAGAGGCAGAGTACGCAGCCTCATAGCCTTTATATAACCACGCATTTCGATATACAACAACTAAAACAACAACTAAAACAACAAAATCTACAACAGACTAAAGGAGTCAAAATACCATCTTTGTCTTCGGTTAAGAATCTTATTCGTCTCAATCTGAGGGTGATGATTTCTGGGTAATGTGTGCAATTCTGACTTGGACTCCCCTCAGATCCTCAATAAAACAATTGAGGTTTGGAATGGGGCTTCCTTGTGAAAGGAAAGCCCCATTAATTCTTATTTCCTTACAGGGAATATTACCCGAAGGTTGACAGTGATGAAATGCAGCATCGCCATCAGCGCGCCATCGCTCCTGAAATCATAAATGAACTGCTCCTTGAAAGGACGTCCTTTCGGAGAGAGCAGGCAGGCATATCTCTGTTTCAGGGAGAACGAGGCATCACGCCACGGAGGCAAGCCAGGATTCCTGTCACAGACAGCAAGTATCCCAGGAGCGACCACCGAGTCAATCCCGGCCCGCTCTGCCCTGATGCCATAGTCAAAGTCACCGAAACTGTGGCTGAATACTGGATCCATAGTGCCGAGTTTCTTATAGACATACCTCGGGACGAGCACCAGATTGCCGTTGAAGATGTCACAGCCTACAGGAATCGTGTCATCCGGGACTATCAGACGACCCTTCTTTGTCCTGCCCCCATACGTAATGCTCCCGTCCCGGCCTTCTGTACTGCCGATGACTATTGCCTTATGACCCAGAGCCGATGAGATGTCTGTCAGCACAGAGAAAGCGTCTTCTTTCATGACTATATCGTCATTGATCCACAGATAGAAATCCTGATCCTCTTTTGCTGCCTCATTCCACGCCGCGCACATGCCCCTGTTCCAATAAAGGGAACCGTCACCATGTATGATATGGACATCAGGGAAAAGTTCCGAGACGGCCTCTGCCGTACCGTCCGTACAGCCATCCTCGGTCAGATATACAGAAAATGAATATTTCCCGTCTGCCTTCATTGCCTCAATCTGGGAACGGCAGGAAGAAAGGCACGCAAGGGTCTGCTCCTTGCGGTTGAATACTGATATCAATATTGCGACAGTCATCATCCTTGATACTGCTAATCGAGTTTGAGGACTGCCATGAATGCGCTCTGCGGCACTTCAACTGTGCCTATCTGCCGCATCCTCTTCTTTCCCTGCTTCTGTTTTTCAAGGAGTTTCCTCTTCCTTGTGATATCTCCTCCGTAACATTTTGCAGTCACATCCTTACGCACAGCCTTTACCGTCTCTCTTGCTATGATTTTCGCACCTATGGCTGCCTGGATTGCTATGTCGAACTGCTGGCGAGGGATGAGCTCCTTGAGTTTCTCGCATATCTTCCTGCCGAAGTCGTATGCATGGTCCTGATGTATGAGGCTCGACAGGGCGTCAGCAGGCTCTCCGTTGAGCAGGATGTCGAGTTTCACGAGTTTTGCCTCTCTGAAGCCGATAAGGTGGTAATCAAAGGAGGCATAGCCCTTGGAAATCGACTTGAGTTTGTCATAGAAGTCGAATACTATCTCCGACAGCGGCATCTCGTATGTGAGTTCAAGCCTGTCTGACGTGATATAATGCTGATTGATAAGAACTCCTCTTTTGTCGAGGCAGAGTTTCATGATAGGGCCGTAGAACTCGGCTTTGGATATGACCTGTGCCCGGATATAGGGTTCTTCAATCTTGTCTATGAGCGTAGGAGCGGGAAGTCCGGACGGATTGTGGACATCTACTACTGCGCCCTGAGTCGTATAGACTTTATATGAGACGTTCGGGACTGTGGTGATGACATCCATCCCGAATTCACGGAACAGACGTTCCTGGACTATTTCAAGATGGAGCAGGCCGAGGAAGCCGCAGCGGAAGCCGAATCCGAGGGCAAGGGAAGACTCCGGGTCAAAGACAAGGGAGGCGTCATTGAGCTGGAGTTTCTCCAGAGACGAGCGGAGCTCTTCATACTGGTCAGTTTCGACGGGATACACGCCGGCAAAAAGCATAGGCTTGACTTCCTCGAAACCTGCAATCGCCTCGCTGCAAGGTGTCTCGACATGGGTAATGGTGTCGCCGACCTTGACTTCCGACGCGGTCTTGATGCCGGATATGATGTATCCTACACTGCCGCAAGGTATCTCGTCCCTCGGAATGAGTTTCATTTTGAGGACGCCGACTTCGTCTGCCTCATATTCCTTGCCGGTATTGAAGAACTTGACTTTGTCGCCTGTCCTGATGGAGCCGTTCTTGACTTTGAAATACGCTATGATGCCACGGAAAGAGTTGAACACCGAATCGAAGATCAATGCCTGCAAAGGAGCGTCTGGATCTCCCTGCGGGGCAGGAATGCGCCGGACAATGGCATCAAGTATCTCCTTGACTCCTTCTCCCGTCTTGCCTGACGCACAGAGAATCTCGTCATGACTGCATCCGAGAAGATCGACGACCTGGTCGGAGACGACATCAACCATGGCCGAATCCATGTCAATCTTGTTGAGCACAGGGATGATCTCCAGATTGTGCTCAATGGCAAGATAGAGGTTGGATATTGTCTGCGCCTGTATGCCCTGCGTGGCATCCACGACCAGAAGCGCGCCCTCGCAAGATGCGATTGCACGGGATACTTCGTAGGAAAAGTCCACGTGTCCCGGAGTATCAATCAGGTTGAGAATGTATTTCTCCCCGTCGACCGCATACTCCATCTGTATCGCATGACTCTTGATGGTGATGCCCTTTTCCTTCTCAAGGTCCATCGAGTCGAGAACCTGTGCCTCCATATCACGGCTGCTCAATGTATTGGTTATCTCGAGCATCCTGTCTGCCAGAGTGCTCTTGCCGTGGTCAATGTGCGCTATTATACAAAAGTTCCTGATGTTCTTCATACTCTGAATTTCAATGCCGCGACATCCCATCCGATCGCCGATGCGCCGGACTCCTGCCGGTCTTCCCGCTGCAAATATACGCAGAAGCCGAGAGCAGAGCAAATGTATTTGCTATGCCGAGGCGCAACAGTATAAATGGCGCGATAGCGGAAAATATACGCAGAAGCCGAGAGCAATGCAAACTTGCTTGCAATTGCCGAGGCGCAACAGTATAAATGGCGCGTCAGCGGCATATATCTGTGGATTTCCAGAAAAGAAGAACCATCGTATCACAATAATCGTTAACTTTGCATGATTTTATACGCAGAAAATGAAAAACTTTTCCTTCATACTTCT